>JBOHYG010000031.1:0-43804 GCA_050737875.1 Arenimonas sp.
GCCTTGAACGACAAGATGCAGGCGATCGAAGCGGAAGCGGATCGCTTGATCCTGGAAATGTACCGTGACAGCTATACCCGCGAAACCGATCCGATGCGTTATCTGATTCTCAAGGACATGTTCGAGATTCTCGAGAAAGCCATCGATCGATGCCGCGATGCCGGCAACGTGATCTATCAAATCGTCCTGAAAAATAGCTGAGGAGCCAGTCGTGCTCACTCTTCTATTGCTGGTTATTCTGACCGCGCTCGTTTTCGAGTACATCAACGGCTTTCACGATACCGCCAATTCGATCGCCACCGTCGTCGCCACCAAGGTGCTGACGCCGACACAGGCGGTAATGTTGGCGGCTGCCACGAACTTGATTGGTGCCCTGTGGGGAACGGCAGTTGCTAAAACCATTTCATCGGGTTTGGTGGACACTGGCATCGTCGATATCAATTCGCAGATTTTGATTTGCGCATTGCTCGGCGGAGTGATCTGGAATTTGGTGACCTGGTATTTGGGTTTGCCATCTTCCTCATCGCATGCCCTGATCGGTGGTCTTTGCGGCGCGGCGCTGGCTGCATCGCATAACAACTGGGCGGCAATCATCTGGTCGCAACCGGACAATCCGTTCTGGAAGGGCAAGGGGGTGTTGTGGAAAGTCATTTTCCCGATGTTTACTTCGCCGCTGCTGGGATTTATCGCCGGCATGCTGATCATGGGTTTGCTGTTTGCCATCATCGCCGGCATTGCGCATCTCGGAGGCAAGTTTGCCCGCGCCATGCGCCCACGCTGGGTGAATGCTTTCTTTGGTAAAGCACAAATTGTCTCTGCCGGTTATATGGGTTTCGCACATGGTAGCAATGACGCGCAAAAAACCATGGGCATTATTGCGCTGGCTTTGGTTGCGGCAACGAGTGCCGGTACTTTGGAAAATGCACCGAGCTGGCTGCAATTTCTTAGCTTGCCGTCTGCAGACGGCGGCAAGGATATGGAAATCCCCACATGGATCAAATTGACTTGTGCCACAGTAATGGCAGCGGGTACTGCAGCAGGTGGTTGGCGCATCATCAAGACGCTGGGTCACAAGATGGTGAAGCTTGATCCGATCAACGGCTTTGCAGCCGAAACCAGTGGTGCGAGCGTGATCTTGCTTGCATCGTCTTTGGGTATTCCGGTATCGACGACGCACAATATTTCTTCGGCGATTATCGGTGTCGGCGCTGCCAAGCGTTTCAGTTCGATCAAATGGACTGTGGTAGAACGCATGTTGTGGGCATGGTTGCTTACGATTCCAGCGGCCGGCGGCCTTGCCTGGGGCCTGGTGAAATTACTCCAGTATTTTAATTGGGCCGGCTAAACGGAACGAACGATTTCAGAATATTAAAAAAGGGCCGCAAGGCCCTTTTTATTTCTAGTGTGGTGGATCAACGGATCAATGCAAATCGCCACCAGCTGACAGCATGCGTTCCAGATTGTCGCCAACACCGCCAATTTCGAGAATCAGGCGATCCAGTTCGGCGGCATCCAGGCTATCGAATGGGCGGTTTTCGCAGAGTTGCAAATAAGGCACGCCATCCAGCTCGCCAATCGCCATGAAACCCACGCGGCTCTGCCAATTGAAGGCCAGCATCTTCTTTGCATCAAGACCGGTCATCGGTGCAATTGCAGTGCTGAGGCGCAAATATTTGCGGTTGTCTTCGGCTTCGAGTTCGGAAAGGAAAATACTTTGGTGGCGGGTACCCTGGTCCAGGGATAGCTCGACACAGACCAAATAAGGCTCGCGGGCAGTCACTTTATATTTGCCTTCCACGTGACTGCGGATTGATTCAAAACTACGCATGACTGTTCTCCTCGGAACGCATATTCTAGCCCTCTATGGCCGCAAAGTCTGCCCCCGAGAAAATCATTGCTGCAATACATGCAGTGCCAAAAGGCGAGGTTGCCGGTTATGGCGAAATTGCACGTCGTGCAGGGTTGCCTGGGCGCGCGAGGATGGTGGCACGGATTCTTTCCGGCAACGAAGATGGCAAATTACCCTGGCATCGTATTTTACGATCGGATGGCAGCATCGCGTTCCCAAAAGACTCAAGCCAGTATGCCGAACAAGTCCAGAGATTGCGTGCGGAAGGTGTTGAAGTAAGCAATGGAAAAGTGCGTGGCCTCAAGGCAGCTGCAACACTCGATGAAATTCTCTGGGCACCACCATTGCCTGCAAAAAACAAAAAGTCTCAGCGCAGTTGAATTTCGCGTCGATGAAACCAGGCGGCGATGCTGTAGCGGGTTTGCGTTGATGGCAGCACTTCGTGGTCCATTTCTTCGCTCAGGAAAATTATGCTGGTACCCATCCTGGGCTGGATGTCATGCATGCCTTCGTCGAGATGCAGGCGTATTGCACCGCCGGCGTCATCCGGCCAGTCCGCATTCAAATAACAGACCAATGACAGTATGCGGAGGTCGTCGTCTCGGAAACGATCCCGGTGGCGTGCATACGCAGCACCTTCCGGATAAACCGCGAAATGTGCTTCGACCGTTTCAAGCCCGAGCATCATCGAGCGACTCAAGCTTTCACGCAACGCTTCGAGTGCAAGCAGGAACGATTTGGATGCTTCACCGCAGCGTGCATCGTCAAGCCACAGGGTTGAATCGCCACGCAACGATGAAAGCGTCTTGCCTTCGTTGTGACCTACCGAAGCAAGTTTCAAGCTATGCTCGGCTTCATGTTGAAGAGCTTCCCTGAATAATTGGCCCGTTAATTCCGGGTCAAACAGGTCATCGCACTCGGCCCATGCGTGCCGGGTAATTTTTTCACTGATTACCTTGATGTCTGACGACTTCGCACTCATATTGGCTATCATACCGACTGTTCTCCGGAGATGACATCGTGCATTTACCCCGCATCACCAAGCTGCTGCTGTTCATCTTGACGGGCGTCTACTTGCTTGAATTGGTATTTCCAGAACAATTGTTTGCGTATTTTGCACTCTGGCCCTGGGGACAGCATGCCATCGGCACTGCCACTGACGGCAGCTTGATAACGACGGGATTTTACCCCTGGCAATTATTAACCTACGCGTTTCTGCACGACACGCAGAACTTTGCGCATTTGTTTTTCAATGCCATTGCCTTGTTTCAATTTGGTGCAGTGCTTGAGCAAACCTGGGGTCCGAAAAGATATATCCAGTATTTATTGGCATGTACGATCGGTGCCGGCTGTATCCAATTGCTATTAGTCAGCAGCGGAATCCTGGGTAGTGGAATCTATCCGACAGTCGGTGCGTCGGGTGGAATTTTCGGCTTGCTGCTCGCATACGGCATGTTGTTTCCGAATCACCAAATGATGCTGATCATTCCGCCGATCCCGATGAAAGCTCGCACGATGGTAATTATTTTCGGCGTTATTTCACTGCTGATGGGCGTTACCGGCACGCAGGCCGGCATTGCCCATTTTGCCCATCTCGGCGGCATGTTGTTTGGCTGGCTGATGATTCGCTATTGGCGCGGCCAACCGCCTTTCAGGAAACGCGGGCCGAGATTGGTCAAGTAAAAATCAACGCCGCATCGACAGGAAATCGGGGCTGGTCACCAGACGCAATGCGTCGAGTCGCGGACGCGATTGCGGAAGCGCTTTCTGCAGATCCTGAAGTTCATTTTCCAGTGCGCTGATTTCTTCCTGACGGACAGCCGGATTTTTCGCTGCCAGTGCCCGTAATCTTTCGATTTCATGCCGCAGAAAACCATCGGCCGCATTCATTGCGTTGCCGATTTCTTTTTGCGCCTGCATTTGCGCCTGGACACGGGTTTTTTCCAGCATCGGCGGAATCAGCGCATTCAAGATCTTCCGCATCGAACTCAGGTCGAAAGCACGATCGCCAGCGCGATGTGCGGCACGTTCGTTCGGTGAAAAATCCGGACGAATTTGCAGACGGGTATCGACGGCGATACTCAATGGCTTCGGCGGCAGGAAACGTTCGATATTCAAACCTTTCTGGGCGATGCATTCCAATACGTACACCGCTTCCAGGATTACCGTGCGTTGCGGCAACGAGTCGTCGATCAGCAGTGCGGTATTGCCCTTGTCACTCGACAACAGATATTCCTGGGCCGATAGAATCATCGGGTGGTCATTGCGAAGATAAAGGACATCGTCTCTTGCCAGTGCCGTGGTGCGATCAAAGGTGATCGGGCGTGGGCCTGACTTGAGTTCTTCGAAGCCATCCATGGTCAACATTTCCGGATCGAGCAACCAGATTTTTGGACTCAGGGCTTCATTATGGATGCCGAATTGTTCCAGTAGGCGCAGCGCGTAATCATCATGCGCAATCAGCTCGTCGTCTTGTTGGCAGGCCAACATCAGTTCGCCGTTATCGGCGCCTTGCTGGCTGCCGAGTTCCAGCAAACGGTCGCGGCCGGCGGCAATTTTTTCCGCCAGTTCACGATGCGTGATTTTTGTCTTTTCGATTAATTGCGTCAGTGCCGGCTCACGACTAATGCCGTCCTGCTCGGCGAGGCTGACAAGATCGTCACCATGAATACGCAAGCATTCGCGACCATCGGCGATCACATTGGTGAATGCATCGAGGCCTTCGTGATACCAGCGTTGCAATGCTTCCTGCGGGCTGCCGGGCAGGGCGGCGCAATGCAAATGCACATCGCCTTGCTGGCCAATGCGGTCAAGACGGCCGATACGTTGCTCGAGCATGTCCGGGTGCAAGGGAAGGTCCCAGAAAATCAGGTGCTGGGCGAATTGGAAATTACGTCCTTCGGCACCGATTTCCGAAGCGATAAGACAACGCGCGCCATCGGGTTCGGCAAAATAGGCAGCATTGCGGTCACGCTGCAGCAAACTCATGTCTTCGTGAAAACGCGCAACAGCGATTCCGCTGCGTAGCCGAATGGCCTCGTCCAGTGCTTGTACCTTGGCGCGCGTACGGCAAAGCAAAAGCGCTTTCGCGGGCGCAATTTGGTCAAGAATTTCCATCAACCAATCGGTGCGCGGGTCGCGGGTGTAATCGTGCGATGGTTCGTCATCGCTATCGCCGATGTCGTGTACGAATTCCGCATTCAAACGCGCAAGCCAAAGATCGTCCTCGCTTTCCGCGAGTGCCTGGATATGGGTAATGCGTTGCGGAAAGCCACCGACCAATGCGCGACGGTTACGAACCATGACGCGTCCAGTGCCATGTCGATCAACAAGATCGTTCAATAATTCCTGACGTTCCTGTTCATCGCCTTCGGCAATTTTTGCCAGACGATGGGCAAGCCCGTCTTTCTCACCGGGCATGAACTGGGCGAGTGCTTCCATGTCGCCGGTGGTCAGGTCCTGGTGATTCAACAAGCGATCGGCCAGGCTGGACAGCGAGATATAACGGCTCTGTTCGCCGACAAAACTGGCGAGGTTGGTATAGCGTGCAGGATCAAGCAAACGCAAACGCGCAAAATGGCCGCCGAGGCCCAATTGTTCAGGCGTGGCAGTCAGTAATAAAAGCCCAGGTGTCTGCTTCGATAAGGCTTCGACGAATTGATAGGAAGGACTGGAAAATTCCTCCGTCCATATCAGGTGATGGGCCTCATCGACCAACAGCAAATCCCAGCCGGCATCCAGGCATTGCTTTGCACGCTTGCCATGGCTCGATAGCCAATCGACCGACGCGATGATGCATTGTTCGTCTTCGAATGGATTGTGGCCGGAATTATTGAGTTCGATCGCCTCGCAGCGTTCTTCGTCGTAGATCGCGAAACTCAGATTAAACCGGCGCAGCAATTCGACAAACCACTGATTGACCAGACTCTCGGGCAACACCACACAAACGCGCGATGCGCGTCCCGACGCGAGCATCTGCGCGACGATCAAGCAGGCTTGTATGGTTTTGCCAAGTCCCACTTCATCGGCCAGCAACAAACGCGGCGGCCGGCGTTTTGCGGCAATTTCGGCAACGCGCAATTGATGCGGAATCAAATCGATTCTTGCGCCCAGAACTCCCCAGCCTGCATGAGCACGCGCTTCGGCGCTGCGCATCAAACATTCACGGCGGAATTCGAATTGATCGTTGCGATCGACATGGCCGGCCAGCAAGCGCGTATCGGCTTGCGAAACCGGTTGCTCTGCATCGAGTTCGCCTTCAAAAAAACTTTTCTGGCTGCAGCGGTAATGAATCAAGCCGTCGGTTTCTTCGGCGGCTTCGATAATAATTTCGGCACCGCTTACACGCACACGATCACCGGGACGGAAGGCTGCCCGTAACAGCGGCGCGGTACCAACCGCGTAATGCCTGAGCATGCCGCTTCCGGTGAATACCAATTGCACCTGCCGCCCCGACAAACGCAGGACGGTACCGAGGCCTAATTCAGGTTCGGTACTTGAATACCACCGTTGACCGGGAATAAATGACATTAGGGCCACAGACGCAGTTGTTCTTTATACGGGCGTTGCATCGGACCGGCTTTGCAGGAGAATGCACTGCCGAACGCAGCCATGTTCGCCAACGGTCCATTCGCACGCCATTTGGCAGGTGCGTGAATCGACTTGTCATACGATGCGAGTAAAGCACTGTCGCGATCGACGCGGCCCCAGATATTCGCCCAGGCTTTGAAGAAATCCTGTTGTGCAATTTTGTCGCGGGTGCCGGTAGCCATATATGCCTGGAATGCAAGTTCAAGGCCGGATAAATCCGCCAGGTTTTGCGTCGAGGTCAAGGTGCCATTTACTTTTTTCTTGCCGCTCAATGTGTAGCCGTTGTATTGCGCGATTATCGAAGTGCGTTGCGTATTCAGTGCGGTCACGTTTTTAAAGCTGGTTTGATACAGGGCGAGACTCAATTGCTGCGCGAACAAGGCACCGAATGCGCCGAAGTCCATGGCTCCGCCTTCTGCATTGAAGACCGGTGCCTGCAACAAGGCGCTGGTAATGATGATTCGATTGTCCTTGGCGATATAGACAACCAACGGCGAGCTGTCGGAAATATCGCCTGGCCAGCTATCGGCGTTTTTCCTGTTCTTGTTGACCTGGCCTCTACGCAGCAATTTCATGGCCGACGAGGCGAGGCTGTCGCCGGTATCAATCGATGCAGCACTGCTTGTGTCGCGACCGATTTCGACTTTCAGGCTTTTCAGGACATTCAAGTCGCGTTCTTCACCTTCATTTGCTATCCAGCTACTGCGTGTCATTGCCTGTTCGGCGGATTGCAAGATTGCATCGGTTACCGCGCGCGCACGTTGATGGCGGGCGTAGTGGATATAGCGTTCCGCATAAGCCGCATCAATCAATTCCGGCGCATTGGCCTCGATTAACTCGCGTAGATTCTGCACGCGTGATTTTGCTACCGGAAGACCCTCAAGATACACTTGATAAAACTGTCCGTAGGCCGAGAAATACGGGTCGTTCAAATAGGGTGCGAGTTGGTTCACCAAATGGAATCTGAGGTAGCTTTTCCATTGTTCGATCATTTTTGCGTTGATCAGTCCGTTTACCGTTTTAAAGAAGGTTGGTTGCGCCAACACGATCTTGTCGGCGCCGCTTTTTTGCACGCGCAGATAATTTCCGAACTGCAAATTGCCATATTGCTTGGCGGCATCCTTCACTGACGTCAATTGCGACGGGGAATCGCCTGAGACCGCAGCCAGTTGCATTTCAAGACTGAAGACGTGGCCTGCGGATGCTTTGACCTGGTCGTTCGGAACGCCATTCAAGATCAGCAGGGTTTCGATGTATGCACGATAGCGGGTTTGCGCCTCGGCAATTGCGGCGTCCGATGCGGTGTAAAAAGCAGGTTCGGGCAGTCCGATTGCATTGGCGCTGAAGGTATTGCCGTTATCGGTGTCGAATTCGAACAAAATCGACAGGCCGCGTGCATGCATGTTGGCGATTACCGCCGATACATCTTTCGGTTTCTTGATATTTTCGATTTCGGCAAGCAGCGGTGTCAGGATTTTTTGGCCATCGGCCTGAACGCGATTTTCGTCCGCGCTTTGCATCAGTGCATTGAGTTTGCTCTGCGCCACACCGGTATTTTGTAACGGCGATGTGAAGAGCGATTCACGTTGACGTGCACTTAGTTCGTTCAATTCATCCCATAAACTGCGGCTTGCATCGCCAGGTGGCAGCGGATTGGATCGTAGCCAGGGAGTATTGATGTGGCCATAAAAATCGGCGCAGGCGGCAGGTGGTGGCGGGGCGCTCGCCATTTTCTTGGCTTGAACGGGGCTGACGAACAAGGCGATAGCGACAGTGGCTACCAAAAGGCGAAAAGTCAGGATCATTACCGCTCCATGCACAACCATCAGTGGGGCATGAATGATAAACCCATCGGCAGGCAACGACAAAAAAAGGGCCCTTGCGGGCCCTTTTCCTAAAGCAGGGGTTCAGAAACAATAATTACCAAATCGAAACGCGCTTATCTTCGGCACGTACCATGCCATCGCCCGCTTTGCATTGGAACGCTGCGGCAAATGTCGGCAAATTCGAAGGCGCACCGTTTGCACGGAAACCAGCCGGTGAATGCGGATCGGTGTTTAAACGAACTTTCAATTCGTCCGTCGTGAAGTTACGACGCCACACGGTTGCCCAGTTCATGAAGAAGCGCTGGTCTTGCGTGAAGCCATCGATGGCGGCAACTTTCTTGTTGGCCAGATCGCGTTGCAATGCATCGTAAGCGACCGTCAAGCCACCAAGGTCGGCGATGTTTTCACCCAGGGTCAACTGGCCTTTGACATTCAATGCGCCTTCTTTCGGATCATTGATGGCAGTGTAGCCGTCGAACTGAGCAACCAATTTACCAGTACGTGCCTGGAATGCTTTCAGGTCGGCCGGAGTCCACCAGTTGTTGTTATTGCCTTGGGCATCGAACTGGCTGCCTTGATCGTCGTAACCGTGCAGCATTTCATGGCCGATAACTGCGCCAATACCGCCGTAATTCAAGGCCGGATCTGCTTTCGCGTCAAAGAAAGGCGACTGCAGGATGGCTGCCGGGAAAACGATTTCGTTTTTCAGCGGGTTGTAATAGGCATTGACGGTTTGCGGTGTCATGCCCCATTCCTTGCGATCAGCAGGTTTGCCGACTTTGGCCATTTGGTAGGCATTTTCGAATGCGGTAGCCGCAACCAGGTTTTCAAAATAGCTCTTGCCGGCATCAATCGTCAGGCCGGAGTAGTCGCGCCATTTGTCGGGGTAGCCGATTTTTGGATCGAAAGTGTTCCATTTTTCCAGGGCTTTCGCTTTGGTTTCAGGGCTCATCCATTCCAGTTTTTCCAGACGGGCCTTGAGTGCTTCTCGCAAATTGGTCACCAACTGCAGCATTTGTGCCTTTGATTCTTCCGGGAAAACCTGCTTCACGTAAACTTCGCCGAGCGCTTCACCGGCGACGCCGTTTACGCTATCGAGAACTCGTTTCCAGCGTGGTTTTTGCTCTTTCTGGCCACGCATGGTGGTGCCGTAAAAAGCAAAGCGTTCATTCGACAAGGCATCCGACAGGTACGGCGCCGAATCGGCGATGACGTGATAACGGAGATAGGACTGCCAATCACTGACCGGCATATCTGCAAGCATCTTGTCCATTTCGGCAAAGAATTTCGGCTGCGACAGCGAGAAGCCTTTCACACCCTGGATGTTTTGTGCCGCGAATAGTTTTGTCCATGAGAAATGTGGCGTCGCCTTGTCGGCATCGGCGAGACTGACAAAGTGGTATTGGTTGGCCGGATCACGCAATTCAACCGGTGCCAGCGATGCAGCCGCCAGACGGGTTTCGAATTTCAACACGGTTTGCGCCTGCGCTTTGGCGGTTGCGGCATCTACGCCACCAAGCACCAGCATTTTTTCAACGTGCGCCACGAATGCATCGCGTTTTTCCTGGTATTTCGCGTCGCTGTAATAAGCTTTTTCAGGAAGCGAAATTCCGCCCTGGAAAGCATAGGCAATGACGTTCTTGGCGTCTTTGAAATCTTCGCCCGGGCCAAATGCGAATACCGATTGCTGGCCTTTGGCAAAATTACCGATCATGTAGTCGGCAATGCCTGCACCATCTTTCAACGCGTCGATTTCTGCCAAAAACGGCTTCAGCGGTGCAGCACCTTCAGAGTTCAATTTGGCTTCATTCATGCCGGCGCCGTACAGGTCGCCGATTTTTTGTTCATTGCTGCCAAGCGCAGGCTTCGAGGTGGAAGCGGCTTCGACAATTTGTTTCTGTACCGCGAGTGAGCGCTCACCGAGCATTTCAAAACTGCCCCAGGTAGTTCTGTCACTAGGGACCGGATTGGCGGCGAGCCATTTTCCATTCACGTGTTTATTCAAGTCCACGCAGATCGGGGAACTTGCATCGAGGTCGGCTGCATTGAATGCAGGCAGTTGTGGCAGTTTCGAGAAATCAATGGTTAATGGTTTGGCGGCTTCGGCGACAGGTGCAGCTTCTTCTTTCTTGGCGCAAGCAGACAAACCAATCGCCATGGCGACGGCCAGCGATAGCGGCGATAAAAAACGCGAATTTGATAGACGTTTTGACACAACGGACTCCGGGCCCAGAGGGCAGTTAGTTAAGACCAAGCTGAAAACAGCTGACAGGCGCGCGAATGTACTTCACATAATGGGGACTTACGATGGGCCGAAGGTCATGCTTCCGGTATCGACCTCATGGTC
The DNA here is from genome assembly GCA_050737875.1 of Arenimonas sp. Lineage (GTDB taxonomy): Bacteria > Pseudomonadota > Gammaproteobacteria > Xanthomonadales > Xanthomonadaceae > Arenimonas. Next base: position 10,613 of record JBOHYG010000031.1, read on the forward strand.
ATTCCCAATCAATAACTTAGCGTAAAAATTTCACGCATTTCATTGATTGTAGTCCGATGGCTTGGTTAAGTTTTTGTTGGACCGGGTTTGTAAGCGCAAAAAATCAATGCTAAGGTCGGGGCGTTGGTTCTGGACTCCCATGCTTATGAAGCCCCGTCTCCAGACCCGAAGAATGCAAGCAGCTCCGTCTGTGCGCAGGTTCTCAGGTCTTATACATATCGCCAGATTAATGGCGCATCTAGCCACCCGGTTTTCACCGGTGCAGGCGACGGCACACTCCATTTGTTTTGAAACGGCTACGACGAAAGTCCTGGCCCGGACGTCTTTTTCCAAAAATTCGATTTGATTTGCGGCGTTTTTGCCGTGCGTGAATTTTTAAACAATGGAGAACGACAATGCGTGTGCTGGCTTGCGATGGTATTCATGAAGATGGTTTGGTTCTGATGCGGGAAGCCGGTTGGGAAGTGGAAATTTCCGAGCCGATAAAAGATCCCGCCGTATTGGCGAAAAAACTTGAGGGAATCGATGCGCTTTTGGTGAGATCCGCCACGGCAGTGACGGCCGAATCGATCGCCAATGCAACCCAGCTCAAGGTAATCGGCCGTGCCGGTGCCGGCGTGGATACGATCGATGTCGAAGCAGCCACTGCACGTGGCATCGCCGTGATGAATGCGCCTGACGGCAATACACTCGCTGCTGCAGAACACGCGATTTCGCTTTTATTTGCGCTTGCACGGCATATTCCAAAAGCCGACGCAGGCATGAAAGCCGGTGGCTGGCCGAAGAACGGTCTCACCGGTTTTGAATTGGAAGGAAAAAAGCTCGGCGTCATCGGTCTGGGTCGAATCGGCGCGACCGTCGCACGTAAAGCGCAGGGCATTGGCATGGATGTGGCGGCCTATGACCCGTTTCTACCAGCCGCAGCGGCAGGCCGCGGCAGCGTGCCGATGAAATCGCTGGATGAATTGCTGGCGAAAGCCGACATCATCACTTTGCATATTCCACGCACGAAAGAGACCACCAACATCCTCGATGAAACCCGTTTGCGCGCAATGAAAAAAGGCGCGTACGTGATAAATGCCGCACGCGGCGGCCTGGTCGATGAAGATGCCTTGTTGAAATGCCTCGACGACGGGCACTTGGCAGGTGCCGCACTCGATACCTTCGTTACCGAGCCATTGCCAGCGGATTCCAAATTGCGCGATAACGCAAAACTTATCCTGACACCGCATCTCGGCGCATCGACCAGTGAAGCACAGCAGGCAGTCAGTACGATTCTGGCAAAGCAGATGATTGATTTCCTGCAAACCGGTGCTGTTGCCGGTTGCGTCAACTTGCCGCCCCTGACCGCTGAAGCGGCAAAAGAAGTGGGCCCCTGGATGCCGTTGATGACTGCACTCGGCAAACTTGCAACCCGTTTGATTCCGGCGCCGAACAAACTTCACATCACGTACGCGGGCCGTACCGAAGCGCTCGATACAAGACCTCTGACACGCTTGCTGGTGGCGGCTCAGATGGGTGCAGCATCCGGTCGGGTAACTCCGGTGAATGCCTTGCATGAAGCCGCATTGCGTGGACTTGAAGTCGCCGAAACCGTAGGTGGCGATGGCGATGGTTTCGATCGTTTGCTGCGTCTGCGAATCGAGGGTGAAAACGATGTTCGCGAAATCGAGGCAACCTTGCACCGCGGCCCGCGTGTAGTTCGACTCGATGGCGTTGAACTCGACTTCGATCCGGGCGCGCATATCCTGTTGATGCAGAACGAAGACGTGCCCGGCGTGATTGGATCGGTCGGTACGCATCTCGGTGCAGCCGGTATCAACATCATCAATTTCTCGCTTGGTGCGAAAGGCAATGGTGAAGCGGTCGCCGCGATTACCGTCAGTGCAAACGTGCCGGAAGTCGAACTGGTTTCCCTGCGTGCGATTCCGGGCATCTTGTCCCTGGAAATGATTTGAGTTCGCAACCCGGGGCACTGCCCTGTCGTGTCCCGGGAAGTTTAATTATCTTGAGAAAAATCGAATGAAAATTTTATTGGCTCGACACGGTGAAACACCGTGGAATGCGGAAGGCCGCTATCAAGGACAGATTGATATTCCCTTATCCGATAATGGCATCAGGCAGGCGAAGTTATTGGGCGAACGTCTTCATGATGTTTCTATTACCAAAGCCGTGGCATCGCCGCTCTCACGGGCACGGGTCACTGCCGAATTGGCGCTCGGCGATAAACGCGCTGCGATGCTGCAATTTGATCAGGGGCTGAAAGAAATTGCGCATGGCGATTGGGAAGGCTTGCTGGCGAATGAAATTCGCGAGCGTGATCCGCAGCGTTTGCTGGCTTGGCGTGAACTACCTGAATCGGTCTTGATGCCTGGTGATGGTGGAGAAAATCTGCAAATGGTATTTGACCGAGCATGGCCGGCATTCGCACGTGCCTGCGAAGGCTTGAAAGATGACGATACTTTGCTGGTAGTGGCGCACGATGCGGTAAACCGTGTTTTGCTTTGCAAAATCCTGGGTTTGCCGTTTGCGAAACTTTGGTCGTTCCGGCAGGCGCCGACCACCTTGAATTTACTGGAAGGGTCGTCGGTCAATACGCTCGAAGTGGTCCGCTTGAATGATTGCAATCACCACACGGGATTGTTCGGCGAGGCCGTGCATAGGGCCTTGTGATGACATATAGGGTGCGCCTGTGGCGCACCGATCAATATCAAAATACGCGATAATGTGCAGATGACACGCACACTAAACGACTGGCTTGATTACCAACTGCAAATCCATCCAAAGTCCATCGATATGGGTTTGGACAGGATTTCTGAAGTCGCAAAGCGCCTTGGAATTGAAAAACCCGCACAACGCGTAATCACCGTGGCCGGTACCAATGGCAAGGGTTCGACCGTAGCGTTTATCGAAGCCATCGCACTCGCTGCGGGTTGGGAAGTTGGTGCATATACCTCGCCGCACATTCTCGATTACAACGAACGTGTTCGCATCAATGGCGTCAATGCCCAGGCCGATGAATTTATTGCGGCGTTCGAGCGAATCGAAGCCGCACGCATACAAGCGCCTGCGATCGCGTTGACGTATTTTGAATTCGGCACCTTGGCCGCTGCATTGATATTTTCCGAGCACGATCTGGATTTGGCGATTCTCGAAGTCGGGCTAGGCGGACGTCTGGATGCGACTCAAATCATCGAGCCGGACGTTGCCGTGATCACGACTGTGGATCTGGATCACCAGGACTATCTGGGCGCAGACCGGGAAACGATTGGCTTTGAAAAAGCCGGCATTATCCGCGCATGGAAACCGGTGATCTTCGGCGAGAAAGATCCGCCGTCTTCCGCATTGCAACGTGCCTATGCGTTGGGAGCAACCGCCATTCGTGGCCATTCGGATTATTTGATCGATCGTCTTGAGAATGGTTGGCGATGGCGCGAACCGGGTTATGAAATCGAATTGCCGATGCCCGTATTGACAGCGCCAGTGCAGATTGAAAACGCCGCAGCGGCAATTGCCGCGTTGCGCGCGTTGAGCGATGACATCACGGATACCGCAATTGTTGAAGGTATGCGCCATGCCTTCGTACCCGGAAGACTGCAAAAAATTTCCGAGCAACCCGATATCGTCCTCGATGTCGCTCATAACCCGCAGGCAGCCAGGCAATTGGCGTTATGGCTAAGCGAACATCCCAAAAGCACCTATGCCGTATTCGCAGCCTTGGCCGACAAGGAAATCGAGACGATTGTTTCGCTGCTTCAATCGCATATCAAATACTGGCATCTGGCCGGAATTGACGACGCAGGGCCGCGCAATTTAACGGCAGAAGAATTGGAAACCCGCTTGAAGCCACAGATTGCTGAACAAGGCTTAAGCTGCCATGCCAGTGTTGGCCAAGCCTTGCAGGCTGCACAACAGCAGGCTGGGCCGGCGGAACGCATACTGGTTTTCGGTTCCTTCCATACTGTGGCCGCTGCAATCAAGGCACTCAAAATATAGCTTGCCGCGTTATAATTGGGACTGGTTTTCGACGAGTGTTCACCCTATGGAAACGCCGGTTAAGCAGCGCCTGATTGGGGCTTTGGTTTTGGCATTGGTCGCCATACTTTTTTTGCCCCTGATCCTGACGAATGACGTCAAGGCTCCGGATGTTTCCGAGGTTGCGCTGGATATGCCGAAAGCGCCGGAATCCGAATTTGAAACGCGCGATTTGCCCCTGAATGCGCCTACTGGCAAAACACCGGCTGGCGGTGTGCTAGGCGTGCCCAAGCCGCCAGTCAGTGCATCTGCAGAAGTGCCAGTCATTGATCCGCCGGTTGTTTCGGGCGCCACGACACCCGCCGAAACAACGCCGGAAAACCCCGTCATCAAAAGTGTCGAACCGGCAAAACCGGCAGAAACAAAACCGCTTGAAACCAAACCGGTAGTCGAGAAACCCGTTGTCGAAAAACCTGCCGAAGTAAAACCCGCTGCCGTTGCCGCAGGGAATTTCACGATTACTGTGGGAAGTTTCACCAATCTAGATAGCGCCAATAATTTGGTCGCCCGCCTGAAAGCGCAGAAATTGCCGGTGTTGACCGAAAAAATCAGTGTCAACGGCAAGCCAGCACTGAAAATTCGCATCGGCCCTTATGCTGACCGTGCCAGTGCCGAAGCTGCGAGATTAAAAGCCGATGAAATCGCCGGCGGTACCAGCAAGGTAAATGCACAAGATGCCGCACCAAGTACTGCCACTGTCAGCAAGCCTGCTGCTACGGCAACGGCAAAACCGGCAGCTACCAGCAGCGGCTTTTCCGTGCAGCTTGAAGCCTTGAGTGACAATGCCAAGGCCGAGGAAATGCGCAATCGTGCACGCAGCCTGGGCTTCAATGCTTTCGTGAAACGCGTTGAAACCGAGAAGGGCGTTTTATACAGCGTGCGTCTCGGCCCGGTAGCCGATCGCGACGCGGCAAACAAATTACGTGACGAAGCGACTCAAAAGCTCGGAAAAACCGGCATCGTCAAAATACATCCCTAAGATTAAGAGAACAACATGTGCGGCATTATTGGAATTGTGGGTGTAAGTGAAGTCGCCTCGGCTTTGTACGATGGTTTGACGGTGCTGCAACACCGTGGACAGGACGCAGCCGGTATCGCGACCGTCGATGGCAACAAGATTCGCCTGCACAAAGGCAATGGCCTGGTGCGTGACGTATTCGATTCGCCGCAAATGGAATTACTGCATGGTCGTGTCGGTATTGGCCATTGCCGCTATCCGACCGCCGGCTCGGAAGGTTCGGATGAAGCGCAACCTTTCTATGTGAACTCGCCTTACGGCATCGCCTTGGCGCATAACGGCAATCTGATCAACACCGATTCTTTGCGCAGGGAAATGTTCGAGCTGGATAAACGCAACATCAATACCGAATCGGATTCGGAAGTATTGCTGAACGTTTTTGCCCACGAGCTGCAGGCGCAAAATAGCCTGACGCCGCAAGATGCGATCAAAGCGGTTGCAGGCGTGCATCGTCGTTGCAAAGGTGGTTATGCGATTGTCAGTGCAGTGCTTGGCCTGGGGCTAGTCGCTTTCCGAGATCCGCACGGCATCCGTCCGCTGGTATTGGGCAAGCGCGAAACCGAGCAGGGCGATGAATATGCTGTTGCATCCGAATCGGTTGCGCTCGACATTCTCGGCTTCCAGCGTTTGCGTGATGTTGCACCTGGCGAAGCCGTGGTGATTACGGCACGCGGCGAATTGTTCAGCGAAATCTGCGCGCCACCTGAAAAACACACTCCGTGCATTTTCGAGTACGTGTATTTCGCACGCCCCGATTCGATGATGGATGACGTGTCCGTGCACAAGGCACGTATGCGGATGGGCGTGAAGCTTGGCGAAAAAATCCTGCGCCTGCGTCCCGACCACGATATCGATACCGTGATTCCGATCCCCGATACTTCACGCGACGCTGCGCTGGAAATCGCCAATACGCTGGGCGTGAAATATCGCGAAGGCTTCATCAAGAACCGTTACGTCGGCCGTACATTCATCATGCCGGGTCAGGGCGAACGCGTGAAATCGGTGCGCCGCAAACTCAATGCGATTCCGCTCGAGTTCAAGGATCGCGTCGTGCTGTTGGTGGATGATTCCATCGTGCGCGGAACGACTTCGCAGCAAATCGTGCAAATGGCCCGCGATGCAGGTGCCAAGAAAGTCTATCTGGCGTCGGCAGCACCCGCCGTTCGATATCCGAATGTGTACGGCATCGATATGCCTGCCGTCAGCGAGTTGATCGCGCATGACCGTACTGATGATGAAATCCAGCAAATACTGGGTTGCGATTGGCTGATTTACCAGGATATCGCTGACCTGGAAGATGCAGTGTCAGGTCCAAAGAGGAAACTGGAATTTTTCGATTCGTCCTGCTTCAACGGCGAATACGTGACCGGTATCGAGCCGGGTTATTTCGAGCGTTTGCAACAAGCCCGCGGCGACGATTCGAAAAAGAAAAAAAAGACGGCGTGATTTCATAATGATGTCGCTTTATCAAGCCGCAGCATTGTGCCTGGCAACCAGCGATCCACTTGAAAAAGTGGCGCTGACAGAAAAATACGCCAAACTTTTTTTTCGTGGCGAATTGAGCCTTGACGATGATGGCAACGAAGTCGAGACCATCAAGGCTCCGGGGCGTCCAGGCAAGCCTGTTCTGGTGCCGCCGAAAAACCTGCCGAAGCGTGGCATGGGCACGACCGAAGGACGCGCCTGTTTTCTTCATGCGATCACCCATATCGAATTCAATGCGGTGAATCTTGCCTGGGATGCGGTGTACCGCTTCCGCAATATGCCTTCACAGTTCTATGCCGATTTCGTCAAAGTCGCTTCCGACGAAGCGCGCCATTTCACGATGTTGTCGAATAGATTGAATGAAATGGAAATGCAGTACGGCGATTTCGAAGCCCATAACGGGTTGTGGGAAATGGCCGAGAAAACCGCGCATTCCTGCCTGGCTCGCATGGCTTTGGTGCCGCGCGTACTGGAAGCACGCGGCCTGGATGTCACGCCTGGCATGATGGCGCGCCTGCGCAGTGTCGGCGACCATGTGTCGGCCGATATTCTGGAAATAATTCTCGAGGAAGAGATTCCACACGTTGCTGCCGGTACGCGCTGGTTTTTATGGTGTTGCCAGCAGGAAAACCGGGAGCCGCTGCAAACCTTCAGTGATTTGATTACCGGTCTGGCGAAAGCATCGATTCGCGGGCCGTATAATTTGCCTGCACGAAATGCTGCCGGTTTCGGCGAGATCGAGATGGCGATGTTGGAAGAACTCAGTGCCCAAGTGGCGATTAATTAACGGGTCCAAGATGAAAAAAATTATCCTTTTGTGTTTGTTGTTAATTAGTGCATGTGATTCCGGCACTGCGCCCGAGCCGCAAAACAATGCCGAAGCGGTCGCGATGATGAAAGACCTGGAGGCGGCCGAAAAAGAAAAGAATTGGTTGCTTGCTTTGCAAAATGCCGATGTATTGATGGCCCGCTTTCCTGAAAGCGCCGAAGCAAAAGCGGTGAAACTGCGTTACGACGAAATCAGCAAACAGGCACAGGCGATGCAGGAGGAGCGTCGTCTCGCCACGCTTTGGGATTACCAGAAAGTCGCGGTCGGCAAGAAAACCCAGTTTTCCGCTGGCATCTACAGCAAACAGGAAATGTTCGGTGGCGAGCCAACCGATCTGCCACCCGCTGCGCGGCTGATTATCCGCATTCACCCGGAATGGGGTAACAGCATTTATCTGGTCCTGGCACAAAGCAAGTTCCAATGCGGTTCGCCATGCACGATGCAAATTTCATTCGACGATGGTGCCTACAAGACATTTCCTGGCAAACAGGCCGATACCGGTACTGGCCCAGCATTGTTCATCGAAAACGAAAAGGTTTTCTATGAAGCCTTGCAGACCGCAAAGCACATCAAGATAAAAGTGAAAGGCGTGCCGGATCTGGAATACGAAGTGGCTTCTTACGATGCCGGCAAGTTGGGCGCGGATTTTTCAAAGGAACTGAAATGATCGTTGTAAAAGACAGTAACGGAAACGTGTTGGCCGATGGTGACTCGGTCACCATGATTTGAAGAAGGCTTGAGCTGACTAGCGTTGCTTCTTACAGGGAAGCAACGCTGCCTTTGCGGCGGCAATCGATGAATGGCGAGCGAGCCAACCAGTTATTGTCGGGATAATAGGAAAAAATCATCTGGCCATTTTTCAGGCTATCGATAACCGCTTGTGCAACTTCAGGGCGTACCGCAGGGCAACCCCAGCTACGACCAAGACGGCCTTTCTGTTTTGCCTCGGACGGATTTACGTACGGTGCACCATGCATCACGATCGCACGTGACATGGCGGCATCATTGGTGCCTGGTTCCAGCCCCTGCATTCTCAGCGAATAACCGTTTTTGCCATTGTAGGTATCGGCGGTTCTGAACAGGCCCAGACTGGTTTGATGGCTGCCATCGCGATTGGAAAAATCACGGGCAAAATTTTCACCGGTGCCCTGGCCATGCGCGACATGTTCTGCGAACAATAATTTGCCGGCTTCCAGATCGAATACCCAAAGGCGACGTGCAGTGGAGGGCAGTGAATAGTCAATCACTGCAAGACGTGGTGAAGGAGCGATACCTAAATTTTTGGCGGCACAATCTCGTGCTTCTAATGCCAGGTTCAATACGCGTGGATCGGCCTCGGGTGCCAAACGCGTCAGCATTGTTTTTGATGTCTCTGCATGTATCTGTGAAGCAGAGATCAGCAACAAGCCGGTGAGGACAATCTGTATTGGTTGCATGCGCGCCTATACTCAATAAGGACGCGCAATTGTAGGGGTGGGGTAGTTAAAAAATCATTCACGCGCAAGCTTAATCGTCGGATGATTCAGCCCACGGTGGCAATTCTTCGTCTGCAGGGGTTCCAGCTGTGATCACCGTCACATCTTTGCCCGTAGTTCGAGGCAAAACCCGGGCATCGGTCAGTACCAGCGTAGTGCCCGGTGTGAGCACGTCATACACTGAACGCGCAAAATCGACCGGCACCACGATGCGTTTAACTACCGTCGGATCGAGTACTTCGAGTGGTTTGCCCAGACTTGCTGCGGGAGCGGCGGCAAGGCTTGCATCGATTGCCTTGGCACTCGCTACATCGATTGCCTTTACGCTCGTTGCATCGGCTGGTTTGGCTGCAGCTGCATCTGGTTCATAACCAGGCATCGGAATGCTCATCCATTTTTTCGCTTTTTTATCCGGCACGATTTTGCTGGGTTGATCACTGTCACCTTCAAGCAATACAAATGCCTGGGTTCCGAATGATGTTTTCTCCGTGATACCTACTTTCGAGCGCCCGATTTCAATTCCGTTTCGCATAACGATTGCACGCTGATCGGTGGTACTGATCAAGATCGACAATGGTCCGGCAGGTGCTTTCTCGGGTGCCCAGCGGTAATTCTCGAACCATGAAAGTCTCGGCGCTTCCAGTACTTTTTCGCCGGAAGCAAACTCCATCGGTACCAATAAGCCGGGCGAGCCTTCACCAGTAGTCGTAGTCGTATCGTCAGTAACAATGACCGTCATGCTGAAGTCGGATGTTTCAAACAACACGCGGGCGAATTGGTATGGCAGTCGAACGCAACCGTGTGACGCAGGATATCCGGGTAGTTTCCCGGCGTGCAGCGCAACGCCGTCCCAGGTCAATCGCTGCATGAATGGCATCGGTGCATCGTTATATTTATTCGAACGATGATCTTTGTGTTTCTGAAGAATGGTAAACACACCGGTCGGGGTTTCATTACCCTTCTTGCCGGTACTCACGGTCGTGACCGCTATGCGGATTCCGTTGCGATATAGATAACCCCGTTGCTCGGCGATGCTGATGACCATCACCAAGGGGCCATCCGGTACCAATTTCGGAGCCCAGATGAACTCGCCGGGCTTCAATTCGTCCAGTGGAGTGTCGATCGGCGCCGAGGCTTTTGCGCCCTGTGCCAGCGCAAGGGTCGGTAGATAGCAGCCCAGAGCAGTAATCAGGATAAGAATAGTGCGAAAAAACATGGGTAAACTCGGGTATGTTGAATGGCATGCACAATAGACTAATCCTGTTCAATTGGCATGGTCAGTGTTTGGTCTGGAACGGGACGCCATTTGTCCGTACAGGCTATCCAGATTACGTGTAACAGTAATAACGTAAAAACCGCAGAACTTGGGACTCGATGATTTAGGGGTAGGCTGGCGGTACCGCGGATCATCGACTTTTAGTTGGAGATTGAGAATGGACCTCAACGGTTATCTTCAGATGATGGTTGAACGCCAGGCGTCTGACATGTTTTTCAGCGCGGGCGCGCCGCCCAACATCAAGATTGAAGGCTTGGTCAGGCACGTTGGAGCAAAGAACCTGACGGCTGCACAAGTCGGCGCGATGGCGACTTCGGTAATGAATGAGAGGCAGCAGAAGGAATTCGAGGAAACCTGGGAAATGAACCTTTCCCTGGCAGTGAACAAAGTCGGTCGATTCCGGGTGAACATTTACCGGCAGCGCGGTGATGTGGCGATGGCAGTCCGGTATGTCACCAGTACCATTCCCAGTATCGAGCAATTGAATCTGCCGCCGATTCTCAAAGAGTTAATCATGCTGCCGCGGGGCTTGATCCTGTGCGTTGGCGCTACCGGCTCTGGCAAGTCCACCACGCTTGCTTCAATGATTGATTACCGAAATCAGGAACAGACTGGCCATATCCTGACCATCGAAGAACCGATCGAATACCTGCACACGCACAAGCGTTCGGTCGTCGACCAGCGTGAAATCGGTTTCGATACCAAGAGTTATGCGAACGCCCTGAAAAACGCGATGCGCGAAGCGCCAGACGTAATCATGATTGGCGAAATTCGCGATGCCAGCACGATGCAACAAGCCATCGCCTATGCCGAGACCGGCCATCTCTGCCTGTCTACTCTGCATTCCAACAATGCCAACCAGACACTGGATCGCATCATCAATTTCTTCCCCGACAGTGCCCGGCAGCAAGTATTGCTGGATATGTCCCTGAACCTGAAAGCCGTTATTTCCCAGCGCCTGCTGCACAGCACCGATCCGTCGGCGAAACGGATCCCGGCGGTGGAGATATTGCTGTCCAGTCCGTACGTTTCGGACATGATCATCAAGGGCGAAATTTCCGCAATCAAGGAATCGATGAAAAACAGTACCGAGATCGGTATGCAAACTTTCGACGAAGCTCTGTTCCAACTATTTGCGGCCGGGAAAATTACCTATCAGCATGCGGTTGAAGCGGCGGATTCGCGTACCGACCTGTCATTGCGTATTCGGTTGCAGGGCTTGGCGCCGCCCAGTGCCATACCCGACGAGATGTACATGGAAGAGGACGAGGATCAAGACGAACAAAATAAACAAAATGGGGAATGAAGATGAGCAATCTACTTCAACTTACGTGCGTTGGCTTTCCTGTATTTCTGGCCATGAGAGTGCCGGAACCATCCGTGGCATCGAACGGGCAGCATGGCAGTGCCTGCTCATGTTTCTGAACAACACTTTTGCCAGTTCACAAGACGTAACAGTCTGGCCGTCAAACGGAGCTGTTGTGCGTCGCAAGCACAGGCTACTATTGGCCTATGCGCTTAATCCTTAAGCACTTTTTGTGTGTGCTGACACTCATGCTTGCAAGCGTGACGGCAGTGTCTGCACTCGAGTTGGGTGCCACTGACGATGCGAACTTCGAAACCATCGGCGACCGCAGCAGCATATACGATGGTGTCGTCACGACATTGGCCCAGGATGCCTCGGGTTTTATCTGGATAGGAACGCCGAACGGATTGATTCGTTTCGATGGTTACCAATTCCGCCGTTACGCTTTTGACCCATCGGATCCGTATTCGATCGGTGGCAATTTCATACGTGTCTTGTTGTTGGCCGGCGATGGAAAACTGTGGATTGGTACCGATGCCGACGGTGTTTCGGTATTCGATCCTGCCACCGGTCGTTTCAGTCGATTCATGAATGACCCAAACGATCCGACCTCGTTGCAGGCCGGCAGTATACGTTCGCTGGCCGAAGGTGCGGACGGGGAAATCTGGATGGGTAGTACTGGCGGCGGACTAAGCCGTTTTCAAAAATCTACCGGAAAATTCCAGCGTTTCGACAACAAGGGTGGTGAAGCAAGCGCGCCCGATGATAACCGCATCGCTTCCTTGCATATCGATTCGAAAGGAAGCCTGTGGATCGGAACCTGGAACGGGCTTAGCCGCCTGAAGCGTGGCAGCAATACGTTTGAAGCCATCTATTCGGATACAACAAGCCCGGGAAGCCTTGCCGGCAAAACGATTCGCACCGTCTTTACCGCAAATGACGGGCGCCTGTGGATTGGCACCAATGATGGTGAAGTCATCATCATGAATTCCGGCGACATGATGGATGCCGGTAGTGTCCAGTCGCGCCAGCTGATCGGTGGCACGATTTTGGCTATTTCACAGCCCGTCAGAGATCGCATTTGGGTAGGACATACCAGCGGTATTGATGTTTACGATCTGGATGGAACAAAACTCATACGTTCATTTCGCAATGATCCAACCAATCCCGACAGTCTGACGGCCAGCGAAATCCGTGCATTGTTGATGGATCGCGCGGGTAGTTTGTGGGTCGGGAGTTTTGGCGGCGGTATCCAGCGCGTCAATATGGCCGACGATAGTTTCCGCGTGATACGACAAGAGCGCAGCGCCAGCAATGCAGTCAACACAGTCAATGTATTGAGTGTTACCAGCGTACTGGAGCTGGCGAATGGCCAGTTATGGCTGGGTACTGCGGCCAATGGCGTGTCGGTACTCGATCCTTCGCTGAAACCGGTCGTTACCCTGCATCAAAAATTGCCGGGCGAACGCATCAGCGACGATATGGTTACCGGTTTGGCACAAACCACTGCCGGTACGGTTTGGGTGGGCACCGAACGAAACTTGTTCCGTTATGTGGATTCGACCAGCGGCTTACAGCGCGATACCACCAGTGACGGTTTGCAAGGCGCTTCCGTTCGCCGCATGTTGGCCGGCAAGAATGGCGAGTTATGGATTGGCAGCACGGATGGATTGTTCGTGGTCGAAGCGAATGAACAGACCATTGCGCGAATTGCCGACATCAATGGAAAAGGCGTCACCGGATCGGTCAATGCAATATCCGAAACCACCGATGGCGGAATGTGGGTTGGTACCAATGCCGGCCTGTATTACCGGGCAGCAAATTCACGCCAGCTGGTCCAGGTCGAATTCGAAAAAGGGTTCGCGCTGTCGCATGTTTCCGTTGTCGGTTTGTTGGTCGATTCAAAGCAGGGACTTTGGGTAGACACACCGCATGGCCTGCATCGGATGCTGCGTTGGAATGGCAAGCAAGCCGCATTTGAATCGGTAAGTGCCCGATACAAGATTGCCGGCGGACCCTACGGCGCTAATCTGCTGGAAGATTCGCAAGGCCGGATCTGGACGCACAAATTTATTTACGATCCAAAACAACACTCGGTATATGAATTAAATCGTGCCGACGGAATTTTTTTCGGTACCGGTTGGTTTCGCTCCTACGCCAAGACCGGTGATGGCAAGTTTTTGTATGGTGGCAGTCAGGGCCTGCTGATCATCGATCCGGCACGGTTCAAACCCTGGTCATACGAGCCGCCCTTGGTGGCAACCGAACTCAGGGTCAGTGGCGAGCGACAATCACTATCCAAGTTATCGTCAAGCGGCATTACACTATTGCCCGAACAGCGCGGTTTCAGTCTTGAATTCTCGGCGCTGGATTTCACGTCGCCGCGCCTGAATCGCTATGCATTTCAATTGGTGGGACAGGACGAAGATTGGGTAGAAACCGATGCGAACCTGCGGGTGGCCAGTTACGGCAATCTATGGCCCGGGAAATATTTGCTGAAGATCCGCGGCAGCAACCGCAATGGCGTCTGGAGCGACAAGATTCTCGAAATTCCGGTGCAGGTGCTGCCGGCCTGGTGGCAAACATGGTGGTTCTTTCTGGTTTGCGCGGTGTTGGCGGTGGCTTCGATCATTGCGCTGATTCACGCACGCACGACTTATCTGCGTAGCAAACGCGCCGAGCTGGAAGAAAAAGTGCTGCAGCGTACCAACGAACTGGAAACCATGGCGCATGCATTGGCCGATAAGTCACGGGCGCTCGAGGAAGCGAGCCTGGCAGATCCGCTGACCGGGCTGCGCAATCGCCGTTTCTTCGATCAGCATATTCAGGCCGATATAGAAAATTGTTTCCGGTTTCACGATGAGCGTCGTGACGTCAATGCAGTGCATGAAGGCGTCAAAGGCATGGTGTTCTTCCTGATCGATATCGACAACTTCAAGCAAGTGAATGATATCCAGGGCCATGCTGCCGGTGACGCCGTCTTGGTGGAGGTCTCGCAACGGCTCAGGCACGTGTTCCGCGAAGCCGATTACCTGATCCGCTGGGGTGGAGAAGAATTCCTGATCATCACGCGCTCAACGGCCGCGGAAGATGCACATATTCTGGCGGAGCGGGTGCGGTCGCATATCGTCGATAATCATTTTGATCTTGGTGACGGCATCAGTCTCACCAAGTCATGCTCGATCGGTTTTGCATGTTTCCCATTCATGCCGCATTCGCCGCGGGCACTGGGATGGCACGAGATTGTCGAAATTGCCGATATCGCGTTGTATGCCGCAAAGCGTGCTGGGCGCAATGGTTGGGTCGGTATATCGGCCACGCCGGAATGCAAACCGGAAAAAACGCTTGAGCGCATGAAGCACGACATTGTCGAGTTGATCGACAAAATTGAATTGGTGGTGGTATCGAATCTGGATGTTGAAGCCGTAACCCATGCCTGGGTGCACGCAACTTCGACCATGCATCGCGACGAGATTTTCAGGCCGGCATAAGGTGCGCTCAAGCGCACCCTGCGAACTACAAACCAATCACGTGAATTTCGTGGTCATCAAGCTGGACAATGTCACCGATAACAATCTTGCGGGTTTTACGCAGTTCGGTTTCGCCATTCACCGAAACAGCGCCGCTGGCCACGATGGCTTTTCCCATGCCGCCGCTACCGCACAAACCCACCAGTTTCAGTAGTTGATTCAGTTCGACATAGTCGCGGTCGGGTTCGATGGTGAATTCGAGGATATTCATTCCGTTGATGCCTGCTTGATTGTTTCGACCAGTATTTTACTACGCTTCAATACGCCAAGACTTGAAATGTTTGCATATGACTGGACGGCCCCATTGCTAGACTTTCGGTATATCGCAGCGGCAGTGAGAACCAAGACAGGGATAATGCCGAACAGAAGATATACCGGAGCTTGTTCTATCAAGTCGAATCCGAACAGGACTTCCGTGAATACCTGCAATAACGCAGTGCCGACGATCGGCGTCATTGCCAGGACTGCCCGTGCAAATGCCAAGCGCATATCTGTCTGGTGAACCAGGTCTTTGCATACTTCTTCAGACGGTATACCCAAATCGAGACGCGTCAGTGCAATACGATGGGTAATGCCGCTGACCATATGCGCGACAAAGAACAAATTCAGCAATATGCCCGGCGCAATGAATTGCCATTGACCACCATGTTGGGCATTGAACAGGCCGATCAGCAAAATCAACGCGCCATAAAAGAAGATAGAGACGAGGACGTGTTTTTTCAGTACCCGCAGTGATGCGTTCGCAGCAGGGGACAACAGGCTATTTTTTTCATGGCGCTGCAATGCTCGGGCATCACCATGAGTTGCAACTTCGTCTTCGAAACGTTGGCGGGCATCCAATTGCTTGCGTGCGTGGCTCCAGCTTTTACCGGCAGTTTCTTCGAGAAAGTTCTTGAAGCCGGGAGATTTGGCGTAGCGTCTGGAAACAAATCGCATCACCCAGTAAATGACTGGAATGCAGACCAGTCCGAGAACTGTATTGACCATGTGGAAGCTTGGGTGGAAAAAAGGCAGCAGATCGACGCCAAACAAACCTCTGAACGCGACGAAGATCATTGGCCACCACAACAGGATGGCAGTCAGGAAAACCCATTTCGTCATGCGCAAGCGGCGGTCACGAACGCGATCCAGCGTTTCGCTTAGTGTCAGCATTGGTGAACCGAAATCCAGTCGTGACACGACACGCCATTCCCTGAAATCGGTAATGGCTTCGCCCAGTGCCAGCATTGCCAATGGTGCTGCCATCAACACGTAAATTTTTTCGTCCCAGTGATTGATCATGAATATCAGCAGAGCAATCAGGCACGCGCTACTGAAAAACAATCCCGTGACCTGCCAGAACGAATGGCGGCGAAACGCCTTGGTGGTCGTTTGACCGAGTGCATTGCGAACTGCAGCGACATCCAGCGTCAAGCTATCGTCCAGCTTGCGGCTTTCCTGCGTCCATTGCGCTTTCAATTTGTCCAGATCAAGGCCGTTCATGCTGTTTCCTCTGCTGCAGCGACATCTTGCTGCAGCTTTTGTTTGATGCGATTAATTCGGGTCGCGACATTGCTGGATGAAATGCCGATCATGTCGGCAATTTCGTCTTGTGGATAACCTTCCAGATAAAGCAGTATCAGTGCGCGATTGATTTCATCCAGCTTCGAAATCAACTGGTGTAACGCGTGCAGATCTTCATTCTGTGCATTCATCACGCTATCGGCTGCTGTCAGGTCCATGCCGAATTCTTCAATCGGCAGCGCATCGCGAACCCGGCGGCTCTCGCCGCGGTAAAACGAAATGGCGACATTCATCGCTATCCTGTGCATCCAGGTCGAGAAGGTTGCACGGCCATCGAAACGTTCGAAGGACCGCCATAACTCGACCACTATTTCCTGGATCAGGTCGCCGCGATCTTCGCGACGATTGCAGTAGGCATTGGCCACCTTGTAAAGGATGGCCTTGTGCTTTTCCAGTTGTTGCAGGAACTGTTCGTGTTCGCGCGCCTTGCTCATTTTTTTATCCACATATGTGAGCTCAGCGCTCCTCTGTAACCGTTATTCGCGCGCCAGGGCGGAAATATCACAGCCGGGTTTCATTTTTGCTGGACGCGGCATTTTACGGCCATTCAAGGTGGTACCGATAAAACTGTAGCGTACAAACAACTGGTACGAGCCCAGCATCACCGCAAAACCGAGCGTCAACATCAGCGGGTATTCAATCCACCATGGCCAGTTGATCAAGGAGCCAGCTACTTGCAGCGCCATCACGATCGGCAAATGCACGATATAGACCCAATACGAAGAATCGGCCAGATAACGGCGACTCGGGCTGGCATTGGACAGAAAACGTAACCCGATCCCGATCAGGGCGAGCGTCCAGCTCCACGCGGCAACGCTGTAAGTAAATGCATAGATTAATTTTTGGCTGTCTTCGGGCGCAGGCGTCATGACAGGGTTCAAGCCAATCATCGACAAGCTTGTTCCTGTCGCCAACACAGCCAGCGCTAAATTGATCAGCCAATATTTTTTCAGTTGTTCCAGCAATTCGAGTTGACGATGCAAACCCCAGCCCACCAGAAACGCGACTGAAAAGCTGAGCACGGCAGCTAGATTTGGATACAAAGAACTATCCGGTGTGGGGACGCCGAACCACATCATCCATTTCGGCGCTTGGTAGAGGCCGATGGTAAGCGGCAAAGCCAATACCAGACTGGCACCCGGGCGCATCAACCCACGCATTAAAGCATCAAGGCCTGCACGAATCCGTCCCTGCTTGTCCAGCTTCGTCAGTGCAGTACGCAATGCCAAGATTGCGACGTAAAGCAAACTCAGTACATACAGGAACCACAGGTGCGTCAGCGGGAAATCATCCGGCGTAAATTTGGGGCCGGGCGGTGATTCTTTCGGCAAACTGCCATTAAATTTAATCAGTGCTATCCAGATGATTACCATAACAATCCCGGTCCATACCATCGGCCAGCCAGTCACCAACGGCACCACGATCCGCTTGAAGCGATCTTTGATGAAGGCCTTCATGCCGAGGCGGTGAAACGACAGATGTGCAAAGAAGCCGGCGATCAGAAAGAACAGCGGCATGCGAAACATATGTACCCAATAAAACAGGCCGGACAATACACTGCTGCGGTCGTCACCCACGATCCACCAAAACTGCGAGCCGGGCAGATACGACATGGTGGCGTGCAAGGCAACGCCAAGTAACAGTGCCAGCCCGCGTATGGCATCCAAACCATGCAAACGATCATTGTCAGCCGACACACTCAAGTGTGAACTCATCTTTATGCTCCTCAATTCCAGGGCCAGAATGCCCTTGAAACTGTTATTCGCAGGTTGAGCATGAAATATCACAAGGCTCAAAAAATAAAAATCGAGAAATAAAAATCGCTTACTATCGGACCTGATGAATCCCAATACCGAGAATGCCTGCAAGCAGCTGCTGGATGCCGTCATAGTTGGCTCCGGCTTCTCAGGCTTGTGTATCGCCATCAAGATGCAGCTGGCGGGCATGAGTTATATCGTGTTGGAGCAGGCCGGCAGTCTTGGCGGGACCTGGCGCGACAATACCTATCCCGGCGCCGCCTGCGATGTGCCGTCGACCCTGTATTGTTTTTCCTTTGCGCCGAATCCCAAATGGTCACGGACTTATCCGATGCAGTCCGAAATTCAGGACTATATGAATTCCTGTGCGGATAAATTTCTAATCAGGCCGCAGATCCATTTCAACAAGCAGGTAAGCGCTGCGCATTTTGACGAGCAGCGGAAAATCTGGCGAGTCGAAGTGAATGGGGGCGAGGAGTCTTTCGAAGCGAGAAGCCTGGTGATGGGAGTAGGCGGGCTCAGTCGTCCACGCATGCCGGATATCAACGGGCTGGAAACCTTTGGCGGAGAATTGTTCCATACAGCACGTTGGCGTCACGATATCAATCTGGAACACAAGCGAGTGGGGGTTGTAGGTACCGGTGCCAGCGCTATCCAGATCGTGCCGGAAATTGCCGATAAAGTTGAGCGATTGGACGTTTTCCAGCGAACGCCGCCCTGGATTATTTTCAAACCGGATTTTGCGATTTCAAAATGGCATCGTTGGCTGCGAGCGAGATTGCCGGTACTGCAAAAGATAAATCGTACCTATACCTATCTTTGGCACGAGAGCTGGGCAGTCGGTTTTACGCGCTTCCCCGTATTGTTGAAAACCATGCAGGCACTTGCCGGTGCTTTCATGTGGCTCAATATCCACGACAAAAAAATGCGTGAGAGGCTCAAGCCGAATTACGTGATTGGTTGCAAACGCATCTTGTTGTCGAATGATTATTTACCGGCATTGAAAAAACCGAATGTGAATTTGCTTGACGTGTCCATTGAGTGCATCACGCCAAATGGTGTGCGTACCCGCGATGGTCGCGAGCATGCATTGGACATCATTATTTTCAGTACAGGATTTCTTGCGGCAGAGGCGGGCTCGCCATTTCCGATTTTCGGGATCGGTAATCGTGAATTGAATACACAGTGGAAAAATAATCCGTCTGCCTATTTGGGTGTTACGGTGAATGGCTTTCCGAACTTTTTTATCATGACCGGACCGAACACTGCGCTAGGCCATAATTCGATGATTTACATGATCGAGTCGCAGGCCAATTATGTGTTGTCTGCTCTGGAGCAACTCAAAGGACTGACAAACACAGCCTTCGATATTCCGCAGCAAATGCAGGATGACTACAACGATGCCCTGCAGAAACGACTTTCAAAAACGGTCTGGAATACCGGTGGTTGTTCGAGCTGGTACCTTGCCAGCAACGGTCGGAATACGACGCTCTGGCCTGACTTTACCTTCGTCTATCGGCAGAAAACCCGACGCTTCGATGTTGAACATTATCAACGGCTTGTATGATTTCAAGTGAATGCTGCTATGCAAGATGACGGGTTCTGAAAAGCTGCTACATTCAAGTTGCCATTCGGCACCGTATTGAAGCCTGAACCCCATTAACCCGTCGGATTACACTCCTGGGAGGGAGCGCATGAATCGGAATTTCCTTGGCCGTCTATTGGCGGTACTGCTCTTGAGTTTGTGCTCATTAAGCGCCAACGCACAAACCGGTTACACACAGACAAAACATCCCATCGTTTTAGTGCATGGCCTGCTCGGTTTCGATTCCGTGCTTGGTGTTTATGACTACTGGTACGGCATAGGTGGCGAACTGAAGTCCGGCGGAGCGAAGGTTTATACCGCCAGCGTTTCGGCCAGCAATTATTCCGAAGTGCGAGGCGAGCAATTAATCCGTGATCTGGATAATTTGCGCGCCGTGACCGGCCAGCAGAAATTCAATTTAATCGGTCATAGCCATGGCGGACCGACCATTCGATACGTCGCTTCGGTACGTCCTGATTTGGTGGCTTCGGTGACTGCGCTTGGCTCACCGAACTACGGTGCGCCGATGGCGGACTTGTTGAACGCGACTCTGCCTCCAGGTTCGGTATCGCGAACCATCGTTTCCGGATTCGTGAATGCGTTGAGCACTTTTCTAGGTGCGATTTCCGGCAATTCGGATCCACAAAATTCATTGGGTGCCTTGGCGTCCTTGAGCACTGCCGGTTCAAACACTTTCAACACCCGCCATCCGCAAGGCAAGCCAAGCAGCTATTGCGGCAGCGGTGCCAATCTCGTGAACGGCGTTCGCTATTACTCGCTAAGCGGCACTTCAGTCTTGACCAATGTCTTTGATGTCAGCGATCCGTTGATGGGGGCCGGCAGCCTGGTGTTTGGTTTCGAACAAAATGACGGCTTGGTCGGACGTTGTTCCTCGCATTGGGGCACGGTCTTGCGTGATGACTATTCCTGGAATCACCTTGACGAAGTGAATCAATTCCTCGGTCTGCGCGGATTGTTCTCATCCAGTCCATCCAGCGTGTTGCGTGCACAAGCCAATCGCCTGAAGACGCTGGGTCTGTGAGCAGGAAGTCGCCATTCATTCTCGGCGTTGCGGTGCTCGGCATCGCAACGCTGGGTTTGTTCTTCTATGCAAAAAATGACTCGAGCAGGAATCTTGCGGGTGAATCGACTAAAAACCAGGCAGATGCCGCTGCACAGTCTGCAAGCAACTCAGGCGATTCGATAGCAACTGCAAACAAAAAAGAATTCTCGCTGGAGACCAGCTCGCTACGCAGTACCGAGATCGATGGCGGTATCTTGCTGGACGCCAATGGACAGGTGCTAATCGACATCGGCATGCGCCGTTTATTCGATTATTACCTGAGCCTGGTCGGCGAGCGCGACATCGTTCAAATCCGCCAGTTATTGAAAGATCAATTGCTCACGCAATACAGTCCCGCCAGCACCGAAACGGCTCTGCAATATTTTGATCGCTACACCGATTATCTGAATGCATTGTCGGCATTGAATATCGGCGGACTGGCCAATCCGGAAGAGCGACTGGAGAGAGTGTCCGCCTTGCGAAAAAAAATGCTGGGCGAACAGATGGCTCTGGCATTTTTTGCCGAAGAAGAAGCATTGGCAGCACTGACCTTGAAACGCATGGCGATTGCAAACGACAAAACGCTAAGCGCGGACGAGAAATCCCGGTTATTGGCCGAGCTGGATAGTTCAGCCGGTTATTCGGCGCGTACCGAAGCCGATACTGCGGCATTGATCATGGAGCAAAACCGTCAGCTCGACGCGCTCAAGTTAAGCGATGCCCAACGTGCGGCCGAGCGTGAAGCCTTATGGGGCAAGGAAGCCGCCGGTAGGTTGGCGCAGCTTGACCAACAGCGAGCGCAGTGGGATGCAAGAATCGAACAGTACTTGCTCGCGCGCTCGCGCATTGATGCCAATCGTGGTTTGTCGGCGGCTGCCCGCTCCCAAGCCATCGCTGCCTTGCGTGCACGGCAATTCAATGAGGTAGAACAGCGGCGTATCGCATCACTTGAAGCGATAGGCCAGCTCAAACCGGGCGGTTGATCGTTTTTTAGTTTGGTTTGGGTGCAAGCCTTGCGTACGGCATAATGTGCGAAGTCATTTAGAACACTGCCATGTCATTGCCCGATTACCAATCTGCTTTACGCCACGACGCGTACGCTTTTGCGCACGCCGATGAAATGCGGATCGTGCTCGAAGCACACGGTGATTTATCGGATTGGCCAGCGTTTGCCGATAGCTGGAATGATCTCGGTCTCGATACTTACATGGCCGACAACGGTCGATATCGACGTCGCCGGCATGCCGTATTCGAAGCGACAGCAGATGGTATTCGGCGACTCCCGCATCAGCCACATTTTCAAACGCTCGACTACAACGTCTTGAATGGTGGTATCGAACGCTGGTTCGAACCGGTAAATGACGAACAAGCCGAAAGCCGAAGTTTGAAAACGATTCTTTCGTTCTGCCGGGATTTGTTTTCGAGTCCTGCAAGCACGGTCCAACGCTGGAAAGTGGAAGTGCACCAGTTCCGCATTGAAGCCAGCGTCGATGCCCCGGGTTTGCCAACACCCGAAGGCATGCATCGCGATGGTGTGGATTACGTTTTGGTGTTGTTGGTCAAACGCAGCAATATCGCGAGCGGTACCACGATGATTGGTTCACTGGATGGGAGTTTGTCGAGCAGTTTCACCTTGATCGAACCATTCGATGCGGCATTGGTCGACGACGCACGTGCATGTCACGGTGTTACTCCGGTCGAGCCTTTGTTGCTGAGCATGCCAGCCTACCGTGATGTGCTTGTGGTGACTTTCAGGAAAGACTAACGGCTTTTTTTACGCGACGATTTCTTTTTGACCGGCTTGAGCGCTTTCAGATACAGCTCGTACAAGGCGTCGACTTTCTCGATATACATCAGGGTTTCCGCGTAAGGCGGGACGCCGCCATAACGGGTGACAGTACCGATGCCCGAGTTATAGGCGGCCGTCGCCAGGCGTCGATCACCCTTGTAGCGACGCTGCAATTCACTCAGCATTTTTGCACCAGCTTGAATTGATTCCTTCGGCGAAAAAGGATCTTTAACTTTGTATTGTGCAGATGTAGTCGGCATCATTTGCATGATGCCTTGCGCGCCTTTCGGCGAAACGGCATTGGCATCGAAACCACTTTCAGCATGTGCGATCGCGCGCAACCAGGCGTCTTCGATCTTGTTGGTGTTGGCTGCGGCGGAAAAGATATCGGCGTGCACATCCGGTTTCGGTTTGCCGACCTTGCCAAGACCATAATGGGCGAATGCGCCCGGCGGCGGCGTGACCGTATATGTCAGAACAGGTGTAGAACCCGGCAGGTTTCTCGTGCTGTAGACGGTTTTTCCATCTTGTTCACGCTGGTAAAGAACGCCACTCTGCTTGCCGTTCATTTCCCAGAGATTGGGCACTTTCGCGGCGTTGTCATCGAAAGTTTTTGCAGTGCATTTCGAACCAGGCTCGGGCGCCGTGGCCAGACTGACAGTGCCTTTTTGCACGCAGCGATAAACCGTGCGGGCTTCTGCCTCCGGTATGGTGGCCAGCGTGGCGAGCAGGAATATCGGCAGCAGGAGGGCTTTATGCATGTGGGCATCTTAGACAGTGGGCATGAATGCCGCCTGTGCCATGAGTTTGTCAGTGCCGTTGCAGGGTTCGGTATTTTGACGAGGCCTGATCAATCATGACTGCGAAACCCAAAGCCAGAGCCACAGCCGACAAGGCTGGCCAGGGCAGATTTATCGTCAAAGCGAAATTCTGAACAACTTTCAGCAAAAGCGGCAGGGCAAAAAATAGTCCGGCTAGCACAGCAGTGATGATCAGTACGCCAAGCGCATAGTTTTCGAACTGGGCACGTTCTTCAAAATCCTGTACCTGACGGGCGACTTGCGAGGCGAAGTTTTTTGGCAGGGCGGGAATGCTTGCCTGCTTCAGAACGCGATCGATAAATCGATATTGATCGATCGAGGAATTATCGTGATCGGTACTTTGCGTATGCTCGCGTTGCTCGGCCATTTGCTGCCGTTGCAATTCGCGTTCGATATCCTGCGGTGTCATCGGTGTGTTCATGCGGATACTCCAATTCTTTTTTCAAGCGCCTGCCGTAGTCGCAGGCGGGCCCGAAAAAGGTAGTTCTTGACGGTGCCTTCCGGTAGCTCTGTCATGCGGGCAATGTCCAGCAGACTCATTTCATCAAGATGATACAAGGTAATAAGCGTACGCTGGATAGGCGGCAATTTATTCATGGCATCGACGACATGGCTGTGTAATTCCCGGTCTGCATGAGCCGCTTCCAGGTCGAAATCATCACCGATGCGTTCCAGTACGCCGCCTTCATCATCTTCGCTTTCCTCGGCCAATGAAATGCGCTTGCGTTGCAGATGACGGGTGGCAATGCTGAACGCGATACTCCCTATCCATGTGGAAAGCGCACTGTCGTAACGAAATTGGTGCAACTTCTGGTGTACCCGCAAAAACACCTCCTGGCTCAATTCCTCGGCGTCGTCGCGTTGCTGCACCATACGGAAAACCATATGCCAAACCAGATTCTGGTGTTGCACGACCAGGCGCTCGAACGCACCCGGGGCGCGCTCAAGAACCGCCTGCACCATAGCCCGGTCGTCTTTCATAAGGCTTGAGATACCTTCACCTGCCATAAGGTTGCAGTTTTCTGCCCCTGATTTTCGGTTTGTGCAGTGATGTGCACATAGGGAAGTCAGGGTTCAGAATAATTGTGTTGAAACTGCAACCCGGGCGATGCTGGCTGTCTCTATACATACGAATCGATTATTCCCTCATCACAGGACTTACCCATGGACTTCACCATTCTTATCCCTATCGTAATGTTTATTTGCATCGTGGCATCGATAAAAATCATTGCGGAAACCCGCCTGCGCCGCCGCCTGTCGGAAACCCATGCGACCGAAGACTTAATCAAGGCGATGCTGCTAGCCGACGAGCAAATCCGCCGTATGTCAGCCCTGAAGTGGGGCCTCGTACTGACACTGATCGGTGTCGCCTTTGGCCTGATTGACGGCCTGAACCTGAGCCCTGAAGACCCGGCATCCTGGGGTATTTTGTTCGCATCGGCAGGCTTGGGCATGATCGGTTTTCATGTGCTTGAATCCCGCAAGCACTAAACGAAAATCAAGGCAGAAAACGGCGGGGGAAACCCCGCCTTTTGTTTTTTTGCGAAACACCCACGGCCGCCAATTAGCTGATACATTGACCATGTACGTTCCAACGTGGCTTGGGAGGGGCGCTTGGGATGATCTTGCAACGCATGCGCAATGATTTCGATCTGGCCATCGTCACTGTTTTTGGTGGTGTAGCGATGATTGGAATTGCGCCTTTTGCAGTCTATCGCTACTACACCGGCAATATGTTGGCAGCTCTGATGGATATCGCCATTGTCCTGGGCATTGGTCTGGCGTTGGCGCATGCGTGGTTAAGCGGCAATACCAAACGCGCTGCGTTCTTTATGACGGTAGCCACCAATCTCGGTTGCATTGCCAGCGCTACTTTGCTGGGACTTGCCGGCTTGCTTTGGACATTCCCCGTGTTGTTGGTGAACTTCCTGCTACTTGGCCATCGTTCGGCCTTGATTGTCAGCTTGTGCACACTTGGATTTTTGACCTGGCATGGCAAGGCGTTCGATTCCAATCTGGAATTGGCGATGTTTCTGGTCAGCGCCTCGGTGGTCGGTTTGCTGGCTTTCATGTTCGCCTATCGCACCCAGACGCAGAGAAAGCAATTGGAAGGCCTGGCGTTTCTGGATTCACTCACCGGTTGCCAGAATCGCCGCGCGATGGACCAGGAACTCGATATCGCCATCAAGACGCAGGCGCGTGATCGAAGCACGTTCGGCCTGGCGATCATGGATCTCGATCACTTCAAACGCATCAACGACAAGTATGGCCATGAAGAAGGCGATGATGTGTTGATCGATTTTTCGAATTACATCAGGGGAAATTCCAGAAAGATGGATCGTTTTTTCCGTATGGGTGGTGAGGAGTTCGTCTTGCTGCTTCCCGGTGCCGATGCGGCATCGTTAAGCACGATCATCGAACATCACTGCAAATATATCGAAGAGCATTTGCGTTGCCGCGATGAGACCGTCACTGTATCAATCGGCGGTGCCGTATTGAAACCCGGTGAAGACAGGCAGGAATGGCTGGCAAGAGCAGACACCGCTTTGTATGCAGCGAAACAAGCCGGGCGTAATTGCACGCTGGTTGACGATGGCAGCGGCATTCCGGGTTGACGGGTTTGTGTCTTGCGGTATTAGCTAAATAGAGTTCGCGATTTAGTCAACACATGAACGAAGCACTCAGTTTGTTACTTGCGGAAATACACCATACTGAAGCGCATATAACCTTTATTTATCAGCGTTATGGCGACATAGAACGGTAATATTCATTAACTTACTGTTAAAGCACTGTCTTGGTACGCAGAAGTCGCAAATTCATTTGCTTATCACCACGCTGAATCAGACAATAGGCGTAGACATTGAAGGTGCAAAGTTAATATGGAAATCGAGTCAACAGAAACACCGCAAGCGGCGACAGTAAATCTTCGCCAACTCTTGAGTAAATTTGCAAAACCACATCTGGGCCGTGCGCTGTGGCAACTGATCAATACTTTGCCGGCATTTTTCATGTTGTGGGCATTGATGGCCTGGAGTGTCGTCGGTGAATGGGGTTATGGCTGGACGTTGCTAATGGCATTGCCGACAGCCGGTTTATACGTGCGCATTTTTATTTTCCAGCATGACTGCGGGCACGGTTCGTTTTTTGCCAATGAAAAAGCCAATCACGCAGTCGGCGCGATCCTGGGCCTGATTACTTTGTTCCCTTACGGATACTGGAAGAAAACCCACGCCATCCACCATGGCACTTCGGGCAATCTGGACCGCCGTGAAATCGGCGACATCGAAACACTGACGGTAAGCGAATACAAATCGCGTTCCTGGTTTGGCCGTTTCTGCTACCGCTTTTACCGCAGCACGCCGGTCTTGCTGGGTATCGGCCCGTGCTATCAATTCATCATCAAGCATCGTTTCCCGTTTGACCTGCCGTTTTCCTGGAAAAAGGAATGGGCCAGTGTGTTGATGAATAATTTCATGATTCTGGTGGTGGGTATTGCGCTTGGCTTCTGGATTGGCTGGCACACCGTTTTGATGGTGCACTTGCCGATCGTCCTGATTGCCGGCGCATTGGGTGTGTGGCTGTTCTACGTACAACACACGTTCGAAGATGCCTATTGGACACGCAAGGAAGATTGGGACGCACACAAGGCAGCGATTGCCGGCAGTTCGTTTTATGACCTGCCTAAAGTGATGCATTGGTTCACCGGCAACATCGGTTACCACCACATCCATCATCTGGCCAGTCGCGTGCCGAACTATCGTTTGCGTGAGGCTTTTGAATCGAGCCCGTTGCTGCAACTGGCACCACGTCTGACCTTGTGGACCAGTTTGAAATGCGCACGACTGAAATTGTGGGACGAGGAATTGCAGCGCATGGTCGGTTTTCCGAAACGCGTTCGCGATTGAAATAAATAATCAAGCTGACGGAGGTCGTAGATGATTGGTTACGTGACTTTAGGTACTTCGGATTTACAACGTGCGGCGAAATTTTATGATGCACTGCTGGCCGAAATCGGTGCCGGTCGTTTCATGGAGTCTGAAAGATTTATCGCCTGGGGTACCGGGCCCGAGGCTCCTGGAATCGGTTTGATTTACCCGTATGACGGCAATGCCGCGACCGTCGGCAACGGCGTCATGGTCGCCATCGCCTTGGACAGTGCCGACAAAGTGGATCGTCTCTACAAAAAAGCTATCGAGCTGGGTGCGACGGATGAAGGTCCAGCCGGCCCACGCGGAGAAGGTTTCTACGCTGGCTATTTTCGCGACCCGGATGGCAATAAGCTGAATTTCTTCTGCATGGGTTAAACCTGATGAAAAATACCTGCCGCATTCCGACAAGTTCAACTTCGAGAATGGCGGCAGGTTTTTTTTGCCTGCTGTTTTCTCCGGCAGTTTTATTTGCCCAATGCCCGCCATCGGGTCAAACGCAGGAAAGTTTGCAGGTATTGAAAAAGTCCGACTTTCTCGTGGCGGACGACGAAGCGAGACAATCACTGGCCTTGAACTTGCTGCCATGCCTGGTGTCGACGGATCCGCTTCTGCGAGATGGCATCGGCTTCGAAGCAATGAGCGTGTGGCTACGCAAAGAACAATTGAGTTTGGCGACTCGCCAGAAAATACTCGAACGATTGCAGTTGAATGTCGAGGGTAATGAATCCGACGAAAACGGATTTCTCGCGCCATTTTCCATTCTAGTATTGTCCGAGGTCGCGCGAACCGACCGCATCAAGCCCTGGATGAGCATCGAGCAACGAAACCATCTGGTGACTCTGACGGCCAACTATATTGCCGGAGTCAGCGACTACCGAGGATTTGACGACAAACATGGCTGGCGCCACGGGGTTGCGCATGCCTCCGATCTCGCCATGCAACTTGCACTGAATCCCGCCATGGAAAAGAATCAATTGGATTCGCTACTCGGTGCGGCCAGTCAGCAGATAGCACCGACGGTTCATTCCTATATCCACGGTGAGCCGGAACGTTTGTTGAGGCCGGTTTTGTATATCGCAAAACGCGATTTGCATAGCGAGCAGGAATGGCAGGCATGGATGGACAAGCTTGTGCAACCGGCACCATTG
The DNA here is from genome assembly GCA_050737875.1 of Arenimonas sp. Classification (GTDB taxonomy): domain Bacteria; phylum Pseudomonadota; class Gammaproteobacteria; order Xanthomonadales; family Xanthomonadaceae; genus Arenimonas. The sequence goes on from JBOHYG010000031.1 coordinate 39,222, forward strand.
GCGAAATGGGGTGATGCCTTTTCATCGAGTGCAGGCTTGTCGAAGCGACACAATTTGCAATCCTTCCTTTTGCTGATGCATGTCAACACCATGCAGTCGGATAACAAAAGTTGGCAGATACTTAACCGCTTGAGCCTCGAGGCTCTTAAGAAATTGCCATGAACAAAACGACTCTACTGATAACTTGCTTCATGATTGTTCCCGGTGTCGCATTGGCGGATGTCAGCTTTACCTATCCGCAACTGGCAGGATGTGAAACGAAGATGTTGTCGATCCAGGTTGCGGGCAGCCGCATGCGAATCGACAGCCCGATGCAGGGCCATAAATTTTCCATGCTTTTCGACGGGCTGGAAGACATGGTGACTTCACTCGATCATCAAAACCATAGCTTTTACCAGATTGAAGTCGATGAAGATGCCCTGGATTACAACGCAGACGTGATGTCGAGTACCGGTACTTATATCGGAAACCAGATGAACACCATGCAGGCACAAATGAAACAGCAATGCGCACAGATGGAAAAGCAGGGCTTTAGTTGCGCCAACATGCCTGATATGGCCTCGATGATGCAAAGCGTGCAAGCCATGTCGGCTCAGCAAATGCCGGTAATCGAGGTAAAACAATCCGATAAAAAGCAGACGGTCGCCGGAATGGCATGCAAAACCTATGACCGTTTCCAGAACGGCATCAAAATCAGTGAAGAATGTTATGTCGAACCCAAAGATATTCTGATGTTGGAGAAGGACAAAAAATATCTGCTAAGGAATTTGAAAGTCCTGTACCGCCACGCAAAAACCATGACCGGACTGACCGATAAATTGATGCCGGCCACTAACACGGCAGCATCCGTGTCAGATCCTGCCGATAAGGATTTCCTGGTGTCGCAGGTTTGCTTTGCACCCAGCGGTAACGAAGTAGGGCGCATCGAGGTTCAGATTGGCAACACCCCGATCGACGAATCCAGTTTTGAGATTCCACCCGGCTATCAGGCAATGAAACTGATGGGGGATTGATGCGGGCTGTGCTAAATCTTATTTGATTTTTATTGCTTGCCGCGTGCGCTCGATACGGGTTTTTTCTTTCAGTTCAAACTCGGCAACGCAGGCGTCGCGTTTTACCATCGCACATTCCAGGTAATCGACGATTTCGATAACGGCGGCACGCACGGCACGTGAATCCGGGCCGGTGTCGAGATTGCCAGTCAGTGGGCGTTCCGTCTGAATCGAGGTGTTGTCGTTCGGTGCCGTGCGGCCTTCAATGGTACGCGAGTAGCGGATTTCGCCGGTGGTGGTATCGATCACGCGAAGATCGACGGCAAGATAACCGCCATGCGAAATCGATTCAACGCCGCCGCCGTAGCCCAAAAAGCCGCGCTTGGCTTTGGTTTCCACCTGGTTTTCGAAAGCGGTAATGGTGCCGGTGATCAAATATTGTGCGCCGGTCAGTTTGCCGATTTGTATGCTGGTTTCGGCCGATACCATGCCCGATGCAGACAAATTCTGTTCTTCCAGAACCGCACGCAGTTTTTGCCGTTCGACGATCGTCAGTGTAGGTCGGGAAGACAGCTCGTTGGTCAACATGGTGGTCAACGCACGCCCAACGCCGCCTTGTAAAAACATGGCGCCGGTTTCGTCCTGGAATTTCAGCACGCCGATAACGGGTTTATTTTCAACCGATACGGTTTTTTGTACTGCGGGTGTTTCCTGGGAAAGTCCGGTAACGGAAAAAATGCACGAGTAGATCAATGCGACGAAAACAAGCGGAATGTTTTTCATCGCTGATTCACTCGCTAACCCGTCTTTTCGGAAGTGTTTGCTACTTCCGGAGTTATTTCAGCAGAAGCTGCTGGTTGCTCGATTGTAGGTTCGGACGTGCTTGATACTGATTCTGATTGTTCGGCTGCTGATTCGGACGTGCTTGATACCGATTCTGGTTGCTCTGCTGCGGCTTCTGATGAGCTTGGTAGCGATTCCGACTGATCGACTGCAGGTTGTGACGCATCTGCAATCGGCTCTGGACTGTCGGCAACAGGCAAAATCGAGCTTGGTATCGGTTCCGACTCGTAAGTTTCCATCTCGGTTTTATGCACGAATTCGTTGAAACGAACCGGAATAAAATTCTCGTTCAGCAGCTTTTCGAGACGTGTAAACAATTCCGCACGCGAAAAGGGTTTTTTCATGAAATCGTCGGCGCCGATTCGTTGTACATAGAACTGCTCGGTCGCTTGTTCATTGCCACTGATCATGATGATCGGAACATCCTTGGTACGGTGGTCATGGCGGAAATGCCGCAAGGCGGTGAAGCCGCTCATACCTGGCAACACGATATCGAGAAAAATGATGCCCGGTTTGTTTCGATAGGCGATGTCCAGGCCTTTTTCGGCATCTTCTGCTTCGTATACGTCGTAGCCATTCTGCCGGAGCATTCTGCTTAACATCGCGACGATGGTGGCAGAATCGTCGATCACCAGGACTTTGGTGCCCGGAACGGCATTGATGCGTTTTTTACGGCGTCTTTCGGTAATGCTGGACTGTCCGTCGGGCATTTCGACCATTGGACCGGGCGGTTGTTCGGGGACCGGCTCTTTTGACTGCTTGGCGTCGGCGAACAGCTGTTTTAGTCGATCTAGCAGGCTCATTGATTAAATTATCCGCAAATCCAATGCGATGAGTGTGGCCCCATCAGCTTTTTATGGCAAGTAATCAGGGGGGCCGCTTTTTGAATAAGGCGAGTTTCTGGGCGGGTTTGAGCTGTTTTATCTTGTATTCGGCGATGGAGGCTTGCGACCGGTTTTCGAAAGGCAGGCTGCCGATCAATTGTTTGGGCGGAAACGAGCGGGTATAACGGGCCCCTTTACCCTGCTGATGAGCCATGTAGCGCTGTGCAAGTTCGTTGGTAATTCCGGTGTAGAGGCTGCCGCCATGGCATTCAAGCAAATAGACACACCAGGTCTTGCCCGGTGTGTCTGTCCGAATTCTCGCGCCTGAACTCGTCAGGCTTTGCGCTTTTTTGCCGGTGCTTTCTTTGCCGGGGTTTTCTTCACTGCGGCTTTACTGATGGCTTTCTTTGCGGGTGCTCTCTTTGGGCTGGCTTTTTTGACAGCCGCTTTTTTCACGACTGCTTTTTTTGCAGCTATTTTTTTAGCAACTGCTTTCTTGGCAGGTGCAGCTGCCTTGCTAGCCTTGTTCAGGGGTTTGCCATTGAGAAAGGCAAGTACTTCTTCGGCATGGCCTTCAGGGCTGACCTTTTCCCAGACGTGTTCGATCTTGCCCTTTGCGGAAACAATGAAAGTCGAGCGTTGAATACCGAAGTATTTCCGGCCGTACATGCTTTTTTCAACCCAGGTGCCGAAGGCGTCGCAGGTGGCATGGTCAGGGTCGGCCAGTAACGAGAAATTCAGTTTGTATTTGCTGACGAATTTGCCATGGGCCTTTTCATCGTCAGCACTGATACCGAAGACCGGTACCTTGATCTTGTCGAATGCCGGCAAGTTATCGCGAAAGCTGCAGGCTTCCTTCGTGCAACCGGGCGTGTCGTCTTTCGGATAGAAATACAAAACGAAGCGCTGGCCTTCAAGCCCGGCATTGCTAATCGTCTTGCCTTCCTCGTTGTTCAAGTGAAAATCGGGTATCGCATCGCCTACGTTTAACATGGCTAAAGTCCTTGTTGATTTAATTTACATTTGCCGGAAGCCATGTGGATTTCTCGCAAAAAGAAACCGGGACTTCGTCGCTGGAAATCAAATCGGTTTATTTCTTGATCGGGCGGGTTGGGATCGGCACGTTGCAGATATCGATATGGCCGGCTTTCGCCAGATACCAGTCGTCGCTACGGTTGCGGCGGGCTTCGACCAACTGGGTAAAGCTGTCGGTGTCGGTGCGCATGATTTCAATGGCGGTACGTTCTTCCGGCGGTACTTCCGACATCAGGCGAATTGATTTGATCGGGGTACGCTGCTCGGCTTTTTCATAAAAACCCAGAGGGCCGGTACCGCGTTGCAGGATCGACAACTGTTCCATGCCTTGAATCACGCGTCCGACCACCGTGATATTCCGGTCGAGTTGGCGCGGTGATTGGCCGATGACCACATATAGTTCCGAACCGTTGCTGCTATCGGCTTCGCCACCGCGACCTGCGCCGACCATGCCATAGCAATGGGTCAACCAGGCCTGGTTGGTGACGGCATTTTTCGCTGCCGGCATGCCTTCGACGAAACCGACGTGCTGGGCCCAGCCATCGACATCGGGCAGTGTCGTAAAGGCAAGGCCGTCGCTTTTACGGATGAATTCGGCCGGCAGATGCTGTTTGGCCAGTCGGAAAGAACGGCGTTTCTTTTCATCTTCCTCTGGGTCGCCCCATTGCACGACGAAATTATCCTGCGAGCGATTGATGCTCAAACCATCGAAGTATTTTTCTTTGGCGAGCGCTACGATATTTTTACTGTGTTCGGGTGCGAAGGTCGGGGCCAGTTCGATAATCACGCGACCGGAAGCCAGCTCCATATAAATCGTATTGTTCGGATCCAGTTGGCGCCAATCACTCGGCTGTGTTGCTTCCAGAATTTGCGGCATGGTTTTCGGTTT
>JBOHYG010000032.1:0-24007 GCA_050737875.1 Arenimonas sp.
GTAGTGGCCCGGTTCGGCAAAACAAACCGCGCTGCCGAGCACGGCAAGCATGAATACGAGTCTGGAAATGAAATTTTTCATCGGAACAATACTACTACCACCGCGCTGATCGATGATAGTCGTCCAACCATGAATTCAATCAAACTTGCGGTAATATCCCGGCATGAAGAAATACATAGCGTTACCCAATGTGCAATTACTGCTGGCGCTGGTTGCCTTGGTCGTGCTCTACCCGTTTCTTGAGCGACTGCAGTCAGGCCGGGTAGCGGTTATTGCATTCGATTGGGCGATCCTGGCACTTGCGCTGCGCTCGGCCAAGTCGACCGGTGTGCAGACAAATCTTGGCTATGCTCTTTTGTTACCGACGATCGTTCTTCAAGCCACGGGCGCACTCACCGGCGAAGGTGGTATCCATGTCGTAGTATTGCTGTTCCAGGCAGCCTTGCATGCATTCGTGATCGTCTGCCTGTTTCGCTACGTACTAAGCGATGAAATCATGACGCTCGACGAATTGTTTGCGGCCGGTTCGCTGTACGCGATGCTGGCATTCGTTTTTGCCTATTTGTATTCGGTAGTCGAATATCTGGTGCCGGGATCTTTCTATATCAACGCCAGCAATAACCCCGACGGCATTTTCAGCTGGTTCGAAATGCTTTATTTCAGCTTTACCTGCCTGACCAGCGTCGGCTTCGGCGAAATAACGCCGGTCAGCGACCACGCACGTTCAATGGTGATGATTCAGCAATTGATTGGCGTGTTGTATCTGGCCATCGTGATTTCGAGATTAATTTCGATGCAGGCTCGAAGAGGAAAATAATTCGGTGCATTATTTTTCAATCGAGAAAGTCTTCTTTGTTCAGAGTTAACTCGGCGCGTTGCTCCGGTGTTTTTGCGAGCCATTTTTCCCAGGATTCTGCCTGGTACTTGGCCACCGTCTTTTGACTTCTTTTGTTTCCACGATAGGAAGCTTCGATTTCCGGTGTTAACTTACTTTCCGTCGTACCGGCAACCAGGGATTTGTAGCCGGAATTTTCCGGTGTGAAATCGGCTGGCCCATTAAGCTTGATCGGCCTTAATTGAAAACCGCCCACATACATATACCTCGCGAGTACGAAGTAACGCTTGCCAGGTTCCAAATCCGCATTCAAAAAATGTGAAAAGCCATACGCAGTAGTAGACATGAACATGTGCTTGCCTGGCGCAACGTTCACGATAGCTCTTGATTTCCACCACAGCACGCCGATCAATTTTGGACCGGCTTCTTCTATTTCAAATAAATGCACATGTAATTTGCCGGTCTTGCTTAGCATGGGCTTAAAAAAAATAATTTGCGCCTTGTCTTTTTCAGGTGGCGGAAAATCGGCAAGCGATTGTGATACTGCGCTAGCTTCCTGGGCTAATAACGGGCTGCTGAATTGAAAGAGTGCAAGCAATAGCAAGACGATAAATTTTTTCAAGGTATTCCCAGATTTTTTTGTATGTCGATCAGGAAACGAGTTTCAAAACGCCGATGAGTGCTTCGGCCACAGTATGCCGACGCACGGCTTCGCGATCACCATCGAAATGGAACACTTTCGCAATCGGATAACCGCCGCGACGTTTCCAGGCAATCCAGACGGTGCCGACCGGTTTGTCTTCGGTGCCACCGGTGGGGCCGGCAATGCCGGTTACTGCAACTGAAACGCTGGCACCGGAGGTAATCATCGCGCCGGAAACCATTTCGATAACGGTTTCCTGACTGACCGCGCCGTGCAGCATCAAGGTTTCCGGGCGCACGCCGAGCAAGGCCTGCTTGGCTTCGTAGCTGTAGGCGGCCATGCCGGCTTCAAACCAGTCGGAACAACCGGGAATATCGGTAATCATTTTCGCAATCCAGCCACCGGTGCAGCTTTCCGCCGTCACCAGGCTCAGATGCGCGGCTTTCAATGCGCTGCCGGCCTGTTCAGCAAGGGCATGCAGCTGGTTGTCGTCGTAGGCAATATTTTCGTTGGCGATATCGTTCATTCCATTAGAATAGTGGGCCTTGTCGATGAAAGCCATGATGAAGCCGTGGATTTAAGCCAACACACGCCGCTGATGCGGCAATTTTTTACCGCGAAAGCTGAATATCCCGACATTCTGCTGTTCTTTCGCATGGGCGATTTCTACGAATTGTTTTATGACGATGCCCGTAAAGCCGCGAAATTGCTGGACATTACGCTGACCCAGCGCGGCAATTCGGCCGGCCAGCCGATTGCGATGTGCGGCGTTCCGTATCACGCGGCCGAAGGCTATCTGGCGAGATTGGTGGCCTTGGGCGAATCGGTCGCGATTTGTGAACAAATCGGCGACCCGGCACTGGCGAAAGGTTTGGTCGAACGCAAAGTCGTTCGCATCGTTACGCCAGGCACGGTGACAGATGAAGCGATGTTGCAGGAGCGTCGCGATAGTTTGCTGTTGTCGATTTCACACGGAAAGCATGGATTCGGTCTGGCCTGGGCTGATTTATCTGCCGGGCGTTTTCTGGTCAATGAAGTGGCGAATGAAGATGCACTGCAAGCCGAGCTTGCCCGTTTGGATCCAGCGGAAATTCTGATTCCTGACGAAGATGGCCTACCCGCTTTTTTGCAAGGCATGACTGGCGTTCGTCGCCGTGCGCCGTGGTTGTTCGATAGCGAAACCTGTCGCCGCCAATTACTGCGGTTTTTCTCGTTGCATGATTTAACCGGTTTCGGTGTCGAAACCATGCCACTGGCAATTGGTGCTGCCGGTGCCCTGCTCGCTTATGTCGAAGAAACACAAAAACAACGTCTGCCACATTTGTCGAATATTGTTCTCGAGTCGTCCGACGACAGTATCGCGATGAATGCCGCAACGCGTCGTCATCTGGAACTGGATTCGCGTACCGATGGCCGTATCGAACACACGCTACTTGGCGTACTGGATTCAACCGTTACACCAATGGCGGGACGTTTATTGCGCCGATGGCTGCATCGTCCTTTGCAAAACCGCGCCGTCGTCAGCGAACGTTTACATGCGGTAAAAACCCTGATTGAAAATCGCAGCGAGCAAAGTCTGCGTGAGCAGTTCCGTGCGCTCGGCGATATCGAACGCATTCTTGCGCGCGTTGCCTTGCGCTCTGCTCGTCCTCGTGACTTGAGTACGCTGCGTGACGCGCTGCTTAGCTTGCCCGGGTTGCGTGAAACGCTTGCATCGCTTGATTCACCGCGCTTGAAGAATTTATTGCTCGAATGCGGCCAGCATGATGCACAAGCCGAATTATTGAAGTCTGCGATCAACGCCCAGCCTCCGGTTTTATTACGCGATGGCGGCGTGATTGCGAATGGCTACGATGCCGAGCTCGACGAATTCCGTGAGCTGGCGACCAATGCCGATCAATTCCTGATTGACCTGGAAATTCGCGAGAAAGCCGAGACCGGCATTCCGACCTTGAAAGTCGGCTACAACCGCGTGCATGGTTATTACATCGAGATCAGCAAAGGCCAATCGGTCAAGGCGCCAACGCATTACACTCGTCGACAAACGTTAACCGGCGCCGAGCGCTATATCACCGAAGAACTGAAAAACTTCGAAGACAAAGTGTTGTCGGCGAAAGATCGTTCATTGTCGCGCGAGAAATTCCTGTACGAGAATCTGCTTGATGCCTTGAATGAAAATCTCGAGTCACTGAAGCGTTGTGCCGCGGCACTGAGCGAACTCGATGTGCTGGCCTGTTTTGCCGAGCGTGCACAAGCCCTGGATTGGGCCTGCCCGGAATTATCGGATGCCCCCGGAATCCATATCGAACGTGGTCGTCATCCGGTAGTGGAAGCCGTACGCAGCGAACCGTTCGAGCCGAATGATTTGCAGCTCGATGAAAATCGCCGCATGTTGATCATTACCGGTCCGAACATGGGCGGCAAGTCCACATACATGCGGCAAAATGCGTTGATTGTTTTACTCGCACACATCGGAAGTTATGTGCCGGCCAGCGCAGCCGTTATTGGACCGATTGATCGCATCCTGACCCGCATCGGTGCCGGCGATGACCTGGCAAAAGGACAATCGACCTTCATGGTCGAAATGTCGGAAACCAGTTACATCCTGCATCACGCGACAAAACATTCGCTGGTGTTGATGGATGAAATCGGCCGCGGCACTTCGACATATGACGGCTTATCGCTGGCGGAAGCCTGTGCGCAACACCTGGCCGAACAAAATCGCGCCTACACTTTATTCGCCACCCATTATTTCGAACTTACTGCTCTGGCTGAAGCCGGAAGTGGTATTGCGAATGTGCATCTGGATGCGATCGAGCACGGCGATAAACTGGTGTTCATGCATGCGGTAAAAGATGGCCCGGCCAATCGCAGTTTTGGTTTGCAGGTTGCTGCGCTTGCCGGTTTGCCGCGCAGCGTCATCTCGCATGCAAAACGCACGCTGGCCGAGCTGGAAGCACGCCCATCACATGCGAGCGAGATGTCACCCGTCACACTGGAACAACCACAGCAGATGGGTTTATTCGTGAAGCCATCACCGATTGCTGATGCACTGGCGGCGATTGATCCCGATGAGCTGACGCCGAAACAGGCGTTGGAAGCCTTGTATCGCCTGAAATTATTGAACTGATTTCAGGCCGGACTTCCTTCTTCAAAACACGGCAACTCGTTCTCCTGCACATACCAGCACGCGCGTGAACCCCAATGAATATTCCGGTCCGGTTTGGCGCAGGGATCTTCGTTCAATCCACCGGCAGGCACCAGATAAAACTTTCCATTTCTAGTCTGCCAGGGCAATGCCGATCCGCATTCCGTGCAAAAACTCGTCGAGAAGGCTCGTACATCGGGCATTCGGAAAACTTTCGCTTTTTCTTCGCCAAGCAGCCATTTGAATTGCCCGCTATCCATCAACAAATTGGCGGCGTGCGCCGAACCGGAATTCTTGCGGCAGCGCGAGCAATAGCAATATTGAAAAAACAGATACGGCGGACTTATTTCATAAGCAACGGCACCACACAGACACGAGCCACCGATCGATTGTGAATCCATCTCTCTCTCCTGTATTGGTTACAGCATATCCAGATCGCCCAACGCATTGATCAAACGTCGGGCACGCTTGTCGGGCTTGGTCGCCGGGGCTTTGTAGCCGGCATTTTCCATCTTGCGGCGTTCGCGTTCTGCTTCGCGCTTCAGCCGGCTTTCATCGGATTCGAGATACAGCGTTTGTGCGATTGTAGCGCTGCCTCGCTTTTCACTGATGCCAAGCACGGTGATCACGAATAATTCATTGCTGCGGGTAATGTGCAATTGATCGTTGATCTTGACCAATCGCGAAGCCTTCACGGGCTGCCCGTCGATTTCTACCTTGCCGGTTTCTATTGCATGTTTCGCCAACGCGCGGGTTTTATAAAAGCGCGTCACCCAAAGCCACAAATCGACCCGGATCGCGGGCTCGGGACCGGTCTTTGCCGTGCTCATTATTTTTTTTGCATTCATGTTTTTGCTACATCGCTCATTCGATATTTTCCATCGACAGGATTTTGCGCGCCAACTTAACCGAAGCAGGCGCGGCCAAACCGCCATAACTATTATCTATCGCCGAGAGCTGCTTGCCTGCTTTTTGTTTCGAGCCATTCGTTATTGAATCCTGCACCTCGTGCAGACCACTATCAATCGCCAGCTGCAGTTTTTCGCTGCATGACGTGGAATCCCCGGCATTGGTATCCGGTTTTTCAAGCCAGGACAATGCGCTATCCAGTTCTCTGCCTCCAATCAAGGCATGACCGGTTCTGCGCATAGGTTGCGAAGCCAGATGCCGGACGCATAAATCGCGAGCGGATTTCCGCATTCTTGCATCACCGGTAACGACAAGGTCATCTTCGGTTCCGGTGACTTGCACGATCCGCGAGTGATTCTGGAATAAAGTGAATAACTCCTTCGGTGGTATCGCAATTCCGGTATTGCCGAAGGGATCACTGCCGGCATTGAGTATCGCGCCGCTAAAAATGTCGGGAAATGCCAACGCAACTCGCATCGCGGTCCGCGATCCGCCGGAAAAGCCTGAAATATAAACGCGCTGGGGATCCAAACGGTATTGTTGCGAAACATTTTCGTAGGCATGCAAAGCCAGCGGTATCCGGCGTCCGATCATATGGTGATCATTGCCGGATTTTCGTGCCGCGACATAAATGATTCCCGCACGATCAAGTATCTTGCGCCATTCCGAAGGAATCTCGGCCTGGTCATACGGAGCAATAAACACCAGCAAACCATAGCCCTTTGCAGGCGCCTCGCCGCTAGGTAGATAGAAATCAAAATTTTCTTTTTTCAGCAGGATGCTTTGCTGGGGCAATGTTGTTGCCTCTTCTCCAAAATGGGACTGGATTCGGTCCGCACTGACCGGACTCATGATTCGCCGGATGATTTCATCGGTCGCCGCTGCAGGCGAATATGCATCGAATTTCAAAACCAGTGCCTTGCCAGGCATTTCAGCCGAATAACATGCCCCGGAAAAGAGTGCCGCCGCTACGAATAGACAAAATATTTCCGGGATAAACCGCTTGATCCGGCTTATGAATTTCTCGGGATATTTTTCCGTATACGGCATGCTTGCATGATAAACCTGCTGCGCTTGCGTGCAATAAAAAAGCCACCCGGAGGTGGCTTTTTCGAAAACTTTGCAGGAAGCAATTACTTGGCTGCAGTGAGGTCTTCTTTAATGCGGGCTTTCTTGCCTTCCAGGTCACGCAAGTAATACAACTTGGCTTGACGGACATCACCGCGACGCTTCACCTGAACCGAGTCGATGATTTGGCTGTGGGTTTGGAATACGCGCTCTACGCCGAAACCGTGCGAAATTTTGCGCACCGTGAAAGCGGAGTTCAGACCGGCATTTTTGATGGCGATAACAACGCCTTCATAAGCCTGGACGCGTTCGCGATTACCTTCCTTAACTTTTACGTTAACGATGATGGTGTCGCCTGGGCCGAATTTCGGCAGCTCGCGCTGCATTTGCTCGGTTTCAAATTGTTGGAGAAGCTTGTTCATGGTTGCACCAAACTAAGTAGTTTTAGGTAAGAATTCGTAAGCACTTGGCGTCAGTACAGCCGTAGTGAGTCGCACATTATAAAGGTCAAAGTGCCTGATTGGCTAGGGCTTTTTCACTTTTTTCAGGTGTTCGGCCTGAAATTCGGCCAATAAAGCGGCATCGGCCTTGTTCAATTGGCGATTAGCCAGCAATTCCGGGCGTCTCAGCCAGGTCCGACCCAGACTTTGCTGGCGGCGCCATTTGGCTATCGCGGCATGATCGCCCGACAACAAGACCGCTGGAACGCCTTCGGTACCCCAGGCTTCGGAACGCGTGTAATGCGGGCAATCGAGCAAGCCATCTTCGAAACTATCCTGAGCCGCCGAATCGACATGACCCAGAGCGCCATCTTGCAATCGGCCGACCGCGTCGATGATCACTGCTGCAGCCAACTCGCCGCCAGATAACACGTAATCACCGATCGAGATTTCTTCATCGACGTGGCGCTCGATAAAACGCTCGTCGACACCTTCATAACGGCCGCAGAGCAAAACCAAACGTTCGCTTGATGCCAGCTCCCTGACCTTGGCCTGCGTCAGCGGCTGTCCTTGCGGACTGAGATAAATGACTTTGGCCGGGATATCCGAATCGCTGCGGATGGCTTCCAGACAGGCGTTCAGCGGCTCGTTCAACATCAACATGCCGGGACCGCCACCAAACGGACGCTCATCGACACGGCGATAATTACCGGTCGCGTAATCACGTGGATTCCAGGATTTCACCTGCAGCAACTCGCGTTCCTGCGAGCGCCCCACTACGCCGACACCGGCACTTTGAGCGATAAAGTCGGGAAATAATGTGATGACATCAATTCGCATGATTTTTCCCGTATCGATTAAAAATCCGCATCCCAATCGACAGTAATTTTCTGGGTATCGAAATCGATACTCTTGATGTAATCGTCCATCACGAAAGGCAGCAAACGTACGCGTTCACCCTGGACAAACATCACGTCGTTCGCGCCGTTATTGAACAGATGCGAGACCTTGCCGAAATCGACGCCTTCCAGGTTATGCACTTGCATGCCTTCGAGATCGATCCAGTAATATTCACCGGCTTTCGGGGCTGGCAGGCGCGAACGCGGAACCCAGACTTCGGCGCCGGTAAGCGCTTCGGCGGCATCGCGGTCTTCAATACCCGGAAAAAACACGGTCAAGCCTTTATTGGTCTCGCGGGCGCGGATCTCGCTGATTTCTTTTTCCTGGCCCTGATGCAGCAGAATCCAGGGCTGGTATTTCAGGGATTGTTTCAGCGGATCGGTGAAAGATTGCAATTTCACTTCGCCACGAACGCCAAAAGCGCCGACCACCCTGGCAATCAGGATGCGGCGCTCTGAGTTATTCATTAGGCATCGCCATTATGAAATGGCGAAAAGCTTAGGCCGAAGCCTTACCAGCTTCTTTAAACAACACGCTGACTTTGTCGGTCAATTGCGCGCCGTGCGAAACCCAATGATTAATGCGTTCAAGATTGAGTTCAACGCGTTTTTCTTGGCCTTGGGCAACAGGGTTGTAATAACCCACGCGCTCAATGGAACGACCATCGCGCTTGTTGCGCTGATCGGTCACAACGACGTGATAGAAGGGACGCTTTTTGGCGCCGCCACGGGCCAGGCGAATCTTGACCATGATATTTGCTCTACTTTCTTAAGGTGAATTGGTGGTTTACAGGTATGTAGACCGCCGGGGAGCCGGAGATTATAGCGGGGAAATGGCTTCCGGGGAAGTCCAAACCCCGATTTGCCCGGAAAAAGCGGCTTGAAACAAGGGCTGCAAGCCAAATCCATGGGTTTGGCACGTGCATTAAACAACCACGACCCACTTGCTCCGGCCGAGCCTGATTCAGCGATCGCCCTGAAGATTCGCGAGAAACATCTGCCCGGCCTAGCTAAACAACCATGCAAAAGCACAGCAATTTATGAACACTGTCACCCAGAAAACCGTTTGAAACGACTGTTTTTTGGATTTATGGCGGAACATTTTCTGCGCCAATACGGCGCCGGGCCAGCCTCCGACAAGTCCGAAAACATGCAGAGTGCTTTCGGGGATCCTGCTGCGATTATTCCGGGCCGCGAGTTTATCGAAGCCGTAAGCAACGAAGGTAATCAAGCTGGCTGTGCCGTAAAGGCCGGACACGTTATACGGAAGTTTGCCGACCATGGTCAGGACAATGACAAGGCCGAAAAAGAGCAGGGCAAGAACAAGACCCATGGGTACTTCGTTTGGTCCAAAGAATGCGCCTGAAAACTGGATGTTTTCCGCTCGACGGCGGCCCTGCTTATCCGTTGCCAGCTGGAAAGAAATGAGGTCATTTTCGACTGGGCGACGCTTGCGGCCCGGGAAAGCATTGATATGAACAAACGCCTGTTCGCCACCATCATCGGGCATCACAAACCCGAAGCCACGATCGTCATCCCACTTAATAATCCGTCCCTGGAAACGCATATTTCAGTCGTCCCCTGGTTCGATTAACGCCTGAATCCACCACCACCCGGGAAGCCGCCGCCGCCCATCATGCCCTTCATGGCGCGCATCATGCCTTTCATGCCGCCGCCGGCAAGTTTGCTCATCATGCTTTCCATTTGCTGGAACTGCTTGAGCATCTTGTTCACATCGGCAGGCGTGGTGCCCGAACCTTTTGCGATACGCGCGCGGCGCGAACCATTCAACAAAGCCGGATTGCGGCGTTCTTTCTTGGTCATCGAATTGATAATCGCGACCATACGCGGCACTTCCTTGCCGGTGACCTGCGATTTCACATGGTCAGGTACCTGCGACATGCCCGGCAATTTATCCATCAGGCCGGACAAACCGCCCATATTCTGCATTTGCTCGAGCTGATCGCGCATGTCATTCATGTCGAATTTCTTGCCCTTGGCGACTTTTTCGGCAAATTTCTGGGCTTTCTGTTGATCGACCTGCGACTGCACTTGTTCGACCAGACTGAGCACATCGCCCATGTCCAGAATACGGCTGGCGGCACGATCCGGATGGAAAACATCGAGCCCATCGAGTTTTTCACCAACACCGACGAATTTGATCGCCTGGCCGGTGATATGCCGCACCGACAAGGCCGCACCACCTCGGGCATCGCCATCTGTTTTGGTCAGCACGACGCCGGTTAACGGCAAGGCATCGGCAAAAGCTTTTGCGGTATTCGCGGCATCCTGGCCGGTCATCGCATCGACGACAAACAATGTTTCCACCGGTGAAATCGCGGCATGCAGGGCCTTGATTTCCTGCATCATCGCTTCGTCAATTGCGAGACGACCAGCGGTATCGACAATCAGGACATCGACAAAACTTTTACGTGCATCATCGATCGCGGCACGGGCGATATCGACCGGATTTTGATTCGCACTCGATGCAAAAAATATCGCGCCGGATTGTTTAGCCAGAGTTTCCAGCTGATGGATTGCAGCTGGACGATAAACGTCGCAACTGACGACCATCACTTTTTTCTTGCGCTTTTCTTTCAGGAATTTGGCGAGTTTGCCGACCGTCGTGGTTTTGCCGGCACCTTGCAGACCAGCCATCAAGATCACTGCCGGCGCCGGCACATTCAAATTCAGGTCAGTGGCCTGCGAGCCCATCACGGCTGCCATTTCGTCATGCACGACTTTGATCAGCGCCTGACCCGGTGTCAGGCTGGCCATCACGTCCTGCCCGACTGCGCGTGTCCTGATCTGTTCGATCAAGGCCATTACCACCGGCAATGCGACGTCGGCTTCCAGCAAGGCAACGCGAACTTCGCGCAGTGATTCCTTAATGTTGTCTTCGCTCAAACGGCCGCGACCGCGCAGGTTCTGCAGGGTGCTGGAAAGGCGCTGGGTAAGTGACTCGAACATGGTGTATCCGGCTTTCAAAAAGAGGCTAATTATAGCCCAGTGGCGCGAATTTTCAGGCCCAAGTTCTCAGACTTAACTGAACATGCGACACTTGCGGCATGATATTCACCTTCCTTGCCGCCCTCCTGTATCTCGTTTCAGCTGGCTTATTGCTGAAGCGCACGGAACCCGACACCGACTCTCCACACAAGCCCGCGTTTTTCCTGGCGGTCAATGCGGTACTTTGCCATGCGCTGGTGCATATTCTTGAAATCGTCAATGGCACCGGACTGCAACTGCATTTTTTTGCCGCCTTGTCGCTGGTCGCACTCGGCATGGCAGCACTCACCACCAGCGTATCGTTGAACCGGAGAATGCAGGCGCTCGGCATCGCGGTCTTTCCGCTGGCGGCCATTTTCGTCGTGCTGTTTTATTTTTTCGGCAATAACCAGCCAACGCAACTCAGCTGGCAATTGATGATGCATGCGATCCTGGCCTTGCTCGCCTACGCGACCCTGGCGATCGCATCGCTGCTCGCGCTGATGTTGTTTTTCCAGGAACGCGCACTGCGAAACCACAAAATTCACGGCTGGCTAAAAGCACTGCCGCCGCTGGTGCATATGGAAACCCTGCTGTTTCGCACCGTTGGCGTCGGTTTTATTCTGCTTACCTTCGTCCTGGTCACCGGCGTCTTGTTTGTTGAAGACATGCTGGCGCAGCATCTCTGGCATAAAACCGTGCTGTCGATTCTGTCCTGGATTATTTTCGCCGGCCTGTTATTCGGCCGCTGGCGTTATGGATGGCGCGGCCCGCGTGCCGTGCGATTGACGCTGATCGCGATGAGTTTATTGCTGCTGTCCTACTTTGGCAGCCGTGCGGTGTTGGAGATTTTGGGTAGGGTTTGATTGCTTCAAAACGCAGCAGTCAACGCATCACTCAACCGCTCGACACCGATCACTTCCATATCCTTGAACATGCCTTTTTTCGGGGCGTTGGCTTTCGGCACAATCGCACGTTTGAAGCCATGTGTTGCCGCTTCTTTCAGACGTTCTTCGCCGTTCGGCACCGGGCGGATCTCGCCGGACAAACCGACCTCGCCGAACGCAACGGTTTTATCGGCCAATGGTTTGTCGCGCAGCGAACTCAACACTGACAACAACACTGGCAGATCGGCGGCGGTTTCCTGTACGCGAATCCCGCCAACGACATTGACGAACACGTCCTGGTCGTAAACACCGACACCACCATGGCGATGCAATACCGCCAGCAACATCGCTAACCGGTTTTGTTCCAAACCTAGAGTCACGCGACGCGGATTCGCAAGCGGACTTTTATCGACCAGCGCCTGCACTTCGACCAGCAGCGGACGTGTGCCTTCGCGAGTCACCAGCACGATGCTGCCAGGCGTTTGGCTTTGTGAGCCGGAAAGAAAAATCGCCGATGGGTTCGGCACTTCTTTCAGGCCTTTTTCCGACATCGCGAACACGCCGAGTTCGTTCACTGCACCGAAGCGATTCTTGAATGCGCGAAGTACGCGGAAACGGCTGCCGCTATCGCCTTCGAAATATAAAACCGCATCGACCATGTGTTCGAGTACGCGAGGGCCTGCAATGCCGCCCTCTTTGGTTACGTGACCGACCAGGAACACTGCTGTGCCGGTTTCTTTCGCAAAACGTACGAGACGTGCGGCGCTTTCCCTTACTTGACTTACCGAGCCTGGCGCAGCCGTCAACATTTCGGACCAAAGCGTTTGAATGGAATCGGCGATGATCAATTTCGGCTTGGTCGTCGATGCCTGCGCAATGATTTTTTCGACACCGGTTTCGGCGAGCGCGTGCAGCACATCCAGATTCAAACCCAATCGCGTGGCACGCCCGGCAATTTGCCCGAGGCTTTCTTCGCCGCTGACATACAGACCGTTCATATGCGCGCCCATATGCGCGAGTGTTTGCAGCAACAAGGTCGATTTGCCAATACCCGGATCGCCGCCGATCAACACCACCGAACCTTCGACCAAACCACCGCCGAGTACACGATCGAATTCGCCGATGCCGGTCGACATCCGTGTTTCTTCGGATTGGTTGACCGATTTCAGCGCGGTGATTTTCGGTGTGTGGATATCGCCTGCCCAGCCGCCCTGGCGTGTCGACTGTTTGGCGGCGGCCGCAGATTCAACCACGAATTCACTCAGCGTATTCCAGGCGCCGCATTCGCCGCATTGGCCCTGCCACTTGTTGTGATCAGCACCGCATTCACTGCAGACGTATGCGGTTTTAGATTTTGATTTAGCTGTAGCCATCGGATAGTACGCAATTCGCAGAATGAAGGGATCGAACAAGAAAGACGTGCTGTCAAACCACTATATCCGAAAGACCATGAAAGTAATTCGACATACAACGGTTTTTGTCGTCGGCATTTTCCTACAAAACATTCTCAGAACATGAGATACAAAAAAACCCGCCGAAGCGGGTTAAAAAGTATGCCGGAAATAGGAATCGAACCTACGACCTCATCATTACGAATGACGCGCTCTACCAACTGAGCTATTCCGGCGCAGGCCGCGATTTTAAAGGTTTAGCGGGGGTGGGTCAATTTAAAACGTCAGTCGACCAGGACCAGACGCAGCTCTTTCGGAAGCGCAAACACCATGTTTTCCGGCTCGCCGTCCAGTTCCGCCACGTCTCCGGCTCCCAGCGCCTGCAGTTTTGCGATCACGCCTTTGACCAGCACTTCGGGGGCCGAAGCGCCGGCGGTGACGCCGATATTCTTGCGGCCAACCAACCATTCAGACTTGATGTATTCGGCGCCATCGATCAAATAGGCTTCGCAACCTTCTTTCTCGGAGAGCTCGCGCAGGCGATTGGAATTTGAGCTGTTGACCGAACCGACCACCAATACCAAATCGCATTTAGCCGCCAATTCGCGCACGGCGTCCTGCCGGTTTTGCGTGGCATAACATATGTCGTCGTGTTTCGGTCCCTGTATTAGCGGAAATTTGCTTTTCAAGGCTGCGATCACATCGCGCGTTTCATCCACCGACAGCGTGGTTTGCGTGGTGTAGGCGAAATTATCGGGTTGCTCGACAACGAGATTCATCACGTCTTCAACGTCTTCGACCAGATAAATTTTTCCTTTGCCGTCTTCCTGGCGCCATTGACCCATCGTGCCTTCCACTTCCGGATGGCCTTCATGACCAATCAACACGACATCGCGGCCGTTGCGGCAATGACGCGCAACTTCAATATGAACTTTTGTTACCAGCGGACAGGTGGCATCGAAGATTTTCAGGCCACGCTGCGCAGCTTCAGCACGAACGGCTTGCGATACGCCATGAGCACTGAAAATAACCGTTGCACCCGTCGGCACTTCTTCCAACTCTTCGACGAACACTGCGCCACGCTGGCGTAAATCTTCCACCACAAATCGATTATGCACGACTTCATGGCGAACATAGATTGGTGCACCGAAACTTTCGATCGCACGTTTTACTATTTCAATGGCGCGATCGACGCCGGCACAAAAACCGCGCGGATTGGCAAGTACGATGTTCATTTCACTTCGTCCCTTTTACCAAAACTGAATAGTATCAATAGTACTGCTCCTACCACGATGCAGCTATCGGCAATATTGAATACCGGCCAGTGATAGGTCCCGACATACCACTCGATGAAATCGACGACATAACCGAAGCGGAACCGGTCAATCAAATTACCGAGTGCGCCCGCGATGATCAGCGCAAATGGAAAAGCATCGCGCCAACGATTACGCGGCATTCTGGCCAGCAAATAGGTCAAGACCAGACTCACGGTAATTTTCATCACGACGAAAAACCAGTGCGCCCAGTCACCGGAATTGGCCAGGAAACTGAACGCGGCGCCACGATTGTGTGCCATGGTCCAATCCCAAAATCCGTCGATGAAGGTTACTGACTCGCCCAATTGCAAATTGGCTGTTGCGATACTTTTCGTCCACTGATCCAGCAGAATCATTGCAATTGAAAGCACCAACCAGATTAGAGCAGTCGGCGATTTTTGATGGGTGTTCATTTATTTTTTATGTCTTTTGGGATTCATCCCGGCATGGCCGGGACTTTTGATTAGAAATAACGACGTTCTTCGCCGCCACCGTTCACATTGAGCTCGCAACGGCTGCAAAGTTCCGGGTCGTCGCTGTGACTGCCGACGTCTTCGCGGTAATGCCAGCAACGTACGCACTTGGTGTGCTTCGAGGCCTGGGCGTAAATGAAAATTGGCGAATTCTCCACGGCGAGCGACTGCTCGGTTTTTGCGGACAATGGCTTGAGATTCAACTGCGAAGTAATGAACAGGAAACGGGCTTCCTCCGATACCGGTTGCAGTTTTTGCAAGAGTGCATCATCGACGAACACATCGACTTCGGCTTGCAGGGACGCTCCGATCTCGCCATTGACTCGCATTGGCTCGAGCACTTTGCTGACCGCATCGCGAACTGTAAATACGGCGTCGAAATCAGCAGTACTTAAAGCCGCATTCGCTGGCAATGCTTTTAGATTTTCATACCAGGTTGCCATCAGCACATGTGCGTCGCGCTTGCCCGGTAGCGTGCGCCAGATTTCATCGGCGGTGAAACTCAATACCGGCGCGATCCAACGTACGAAAGCTTCGGCGATATGAAACATTGCCGACTGTGCCGAACGACGGCCCAGGCTATCGACTTGCATGGTGTACAAACGATCTTTGGTGACATCGAGATACAACGCGCCCAGATCATTGGTGCAGAAGTTTTGCAGCTTGCTGACGACGGAAGCGAAATCGTAGCGTTCGTAGGCCGCAATGATTTCTTCCTGCACCGCCAGCGAGCGGGCAACCGCCCACTGGTCGAGCAGCAACATGTTCTGTTGTGGAACCAGATTTTTTTCCGGATCGAAACCAGCCAGATTGCCGAGCAGGAATCGTGCGGTATTGCGGATACGGCGATAGGCATCGGCGCTGCGTTTCAAGATATCGTCCGACACCGACATTTCGTTACGGTAATCGGTCGCAGCAATCCACAAACGCAATACGTCTGCACCAAGCGCATCATTTACTTTCTGCGGCTCGACGACGTTGCCCAATGACTTGGACATTTTCTTGCCCTGCGCATCGACCGTGAAGCCATGCGTTAGCACTTGCTTGTATGGTGCAACACCATCCATCGCGATGCCGGTCAGCAGTGAACTCTGGAACCACCCGCGATGCTGGTCGGAGCCTTCCAGATACAAATCGGCCGGTTTGATCAAACCATCTTGCGGGCGAGATGCGAGCACGCATTCATGCGTGACGCCGGAATCGAACCAGACATCGAGAATGTCTTTGACCTGATCGTAATCTGCGGCTTCGTTGCCCAGAAATTCCTGCGCATCTATGCCATACCAGGCGTCGGCACCTTTTTGCTCGACGAGCTTGGCGACTTCACGCATCAATTCGACCGAACGCGGATGTGGTTCGCCGGTTTGCTTGTGAATGAACAACGCAATCGGTACACCCCAGGTACGCTGACGCGAAATACACCAGTCCGGACGACCGTCGATCATGCCGACGATGCGGGCTTCGCCCCACTCCGGAATCCAGGCGACTTTCTTGATCGACTCGAGCGCATCGGCACGCAGATTCGCCTGATCCATCGAGATGAACCATTGCGGCGTGGCGCGGAATGCGACCGGCGATTTATGGCGCCAGCAATGCGGATAGCTGTGGCTCAGTTTTTCCGATGCCAGCAACACGCCGCGTTCCTGCAACAAGGCAACAACTGCATCATTGGCCTTCCAGATATATTGGCCGGCAAAAATTTCGGTATTCGGCAAATACACGCCTTTGCCGTCGATCGGATTCAACACTTCCAGACCGTACTTGGCACCGACCGCGAAGTCTTCCTGACCATGGCCAGGCGCAGTATGCACCGCTCCGGTACCGGCATCGGTGGTGACGTGGTCACCGAGAATGATCGGCACGATGCGCGAATAAAATGGATGCTGAAGTTTCAGCAATTCGAGCGCTGCACCTTTGGCACGACCGAGAACCGTGGCTTCGCCCAAACCGTAACGTGTCGCGACGGCTTCGCAGAGTGCTTCGGCAACGACAACCAAAACGCGTTTACCGTTGCGTGCCGGACCTTCGATCAAAACGTAATCGAGATCCGGGCCCAAGGTAACCGCGAGGCTGGCAGGCAGTGTCCAGGGCGTGGTGGTCCAGATCGGAACAGTGATGATTGCATCGCCGCTATCGACAGCGAATTTTTCTGCGAGCGCTTTCGGATCGATCGCGTCGTATGCGACATCGACCGCAGGGGATACTTTATCGGCATATTCGATTTCGGCTTCGGCCAATGCCGATCCGCAATCGAAACACCAATGCACCGGCTTTGCACCGCGTGCCAGATGGCCGCGTTCGATGATTTTCGCGAGCGAACGCAGCATGTCGGCTTCGAATTTGAAGTCCATCGTGCGGTACGGATTTTTCCAATTACCCAATACACCGAGGCGCTGGAAATCTTTCGATTGCCCTGTGATTTGCTCGTTCGCATATTCGCGGCATTTTTGGCGAAAAGTGGCCGCATCCATTTTGTCGCCGACCTTGCCGTGTTTTTTCTCGACTGCCAATTCGATCGGCAGACCGTGGCAATCCCAGCCCGGAACATAAGGCGCATCAAAACCCGACAACAGTTTCGATTTCACCACGATGTCTTTCAAAGTCTTGTTGACGGCATGACCGATATGGATCGAGCCGTTCGCATAAGGCGGGCCATCGTGCAGCACGAATTTCTTGTCGCGTGCAGCGGTCTTTTCACGAATGGCTTCATACCAATTCATGTCTTGCCAGCGCTTGAGCATATCTGGCTCGCGCTTGGGCAAATCACCGCGCATCGGGAACGCGGTATCGGGCAATGAAATGGTGTGTTTGTAATCCTTACTCACGCGTTAACTCCAATATCTTTCTTATCGTTTTTATCATGGCGCAGAATTTTCCGTGCCTGTTGTGAATCCATATCCATTTGCCTGACGAGTGCCGCCAGATCGTCGAATTTTTCTTCATCGCGAAGCTTGGCGACGAACTCCACTTCGATGCGTTTTCCGTACAAGTCGCCATCGAAGTCAAACAGATGCGCTTCGAGCAAAGGCTCGACACCAAATACCGTGGGCCGGGTTCCCAAACTGGAAACACTGGCTATTTTCTCGGGACCGACACCGTGTACCCAGGTCGCATAAATCCCGTGGAGCGCCGTGTGTTTGCCCGCCAGGCGGATATTGGCGGTCGGATAACCCAGCTTGCGACCCAATTGCTTGCCATACACCACTTTGCCGGCAATCGCGTAACGACGACCGAGCGCTTTCTCGGCACCGACCATGTCGCCACTGGCTAATTGCAAACGCAGGCGCGTACTGGAAACGCGTTCGCCCTCGAACAATACCGGGGTAATTTCGTGTGCAGTAAAACCAAGCTGTGCACCCATTGTTTGCAACATCGCGATATCGCCACGACGGCCTTTACCGAAACGAAATTCAGGGCCAACCCAGACTTCATTCGCGTTTAATTTCCGGACCAATACCTGTTCGATAAAATCTTCGGCACTCATCGTGCTGAGCTTTGCGTCGAAACGCAGCAAGCCAACGACATCGCAACCCAGTGCAGCAAGACCTTCGTACTTCGCACGTGGCAGCAACAAACGCGGTGGCGGTGCGTCCTTCGAAAAAAACTCGCGCGGCAAAGG
The DNA here is from genome assembly GCA_050737875.1 of Arenimonas sp. GTDB lineage: Bacteria > Pseudomonadota > Gammaproteobacteria > Xanthomonadales > Xanthomonadaceae > Arenimonas. The sequence goes on from JBOHYG010000032.1 coordinate 18,617, forward strand.
CTCGAAACTCAAAGCGACCAACGGCAGATTCGATTCGCGGGCGCGCAAACGGGTGTGTTCGATCAAAGCCTGATGCCCGCGATGCAGGCCATCAAATGCTCCGATACAAACCACACTCCCCTGCGGGCTGCATACTCTCTGGCCCGAAACGTCGCGAAACAAAATCGTCATGGCCCAATTATAGCCGCGATACCGGTCTTTCCGGGCGTTTAATGCTCTCGCAAATGCCTTGGCCGCAGGCCGGTCGCAATCAGGGCCAGCCCATAGGCAACACCACCCGCCGCGATCACACCCAGCAGCAGCAATACCCGGCTCCACCAAACATATTGAGACCAATCACCCACAACATGGCGGATGCCCAAAACCACCGCGGTCATCAGCAACAGGCCAAGGACGATCTGCGTCATTAATTTGCGCCAGCCTTTCTCAGGCCGATATACACCGAGCCGCATCAAATAACGCCACAACATGGCCGTATTGAAAATGCCGGCCAACGCGGTTGCCAGGGCAATGCCGGCATGGGCGGCCTTGAACTGCATTTTCCAAAGCGGAATGACGATGGCGATAGTCAACACGACGTTCACGATCACGGTCAAAATGGCGGCGCGCATCGGCGTTTTGGTGTCATGCCTCGAATAGAACGCCGGCAATAAAACCTTGCTCAACATGAAGGCGGGAATCGCGATGCCCATGGCCGTCATGCTGTAAGCCACCATCCGTACATCTTCAAGGGTAAATCTGCCATGGAAAAACAAGGTCGCCGTCAGCGGCTCGGCCAGCAAAATCAGACCCAGCGATGCTGGTAACCCTACAAGCATGACCAGCCTCAGACCCCAATCAATCGAATGCGAAAAGCCGGTCGCATCGTTGGCAGAATGGCGCGAGGATAAATGCGGCAAGATGACAGTGCCGATCGCAACACCGAACAAGCCCAAAGGCAGCTCTACCAGGCGATCCGAGTAGTACAGCCAGGACTGCGCCTGGACGACCAGAAGTGAAGCAAACATGGTCCCGACCAGCAAATTGATTTGCGAAACCGAGGACGAAAAAATCGTAGGTAACATGAGCTTGGCGACGCGTTTCACGCCTTCATGTTTGAAACTGAATTTGAAATGCGGGCTCTTGGCGTGACGTGCCATTGCAGGCCAAAGCAGGAGCATCTGCAACACGCCGGCGATAAAGACACCCCAGGCCAGCGAAAACTCCCGGATCTCGAAATACCTTGCAAGCAATAGCATCGCGCCGATCAGTGAAAGGTTATGAAGTACCGGCGTGAAGGCCGGCAGGCCGAAATAGCGGTAACTATTGAGCACCGAACCCGCCAGCGCGGTCATCGAAATAAACATCAGGTACGGAAATGTGATCCGCAACATATCGGCTGTCAGGGCGACCGTTGCCGAATTTTCATCGGCGAATAACAGGAATAAACGGGCGATCCAGGGTGACAACAACATGCCCAGCGCGGTCACTATCATCACGACGGCCAGCAAGGCCCCGGCTACATGGTCCAGGAAGTCCTGCAAGGCCTTTTCATCGCCTTTTTCCTTCAATTCCGACAATACCGGGACGAAAGCCGAGGAAAACGAGCCCTCGGCAAAAATCCGGCGTAAATAGTTCGGAATCCGGTAGGCCACGACAAAGGCCGAAACTGCGGCATTGGTCCCAAAAAGGCTGGCCTGCAGCCAATCCCGGGCAAATCCCATGATCCGGGACAGGAAAGTCATGCTGGTGAATATTGCCGTTGACCGTAATAAGCCCGACCGAGCCATGCCGCTACTCCATGTAAAAGGGGCAAAAGCCCCAAGGTAATTGACTCAAGTCCATGAATCCGCCATAATTCGCAGTCTTTCCAACCCCATTTTACGTTCAGGAGCCCGCTGTGGCCAACATTAAATCTGCCAAAAAGCGCGCCAAGCAAGCTGTCGTCCGTAATGCGCGTAACACCAGTCATCGTTCGATGCTGCGTACTGCCGTCAAACGCATCCTCAAAGCCATCGAAGGCAATGACGTTGTTGCTGCCGAAGCCGCTTACAAAGTTGCCGTGCCAATTCTTGACCGCTACTCGGCTCGTGGCTTGATCCACAAGAACAAAGCCGCTCGCCACAAGAGTCGCATCAACACCCGCATCAAGGCAATGAAAGCGGCTTAATTGCCCGCTACATTGATTGAACAAAGCCGCAGCGATGCGGCTTTTTCATTTCTGGCGCAAAATAAACCCGAGTAATTCCATGTTTTCCGAGTCTGCCGTGAACACCGACGCCCTGATCCATACCGCTTTCTATAAATTCGTTCGTATCGAAGATGTCGATGCGGCAGTCGATGTACTGCGCGAACTAACGCAAGACTTGAAGGGCAGCATTCTGGTGGCGAGCGAAGGAATCAACGGCATGTTGGCCGCATCGGAATCGGCGATTGACGGTTTTGAACAGACCCTGCAAAACGATCCGCGTTTCGACGGCGCTTTCGAGGGTATCGTTTTCAAGCGCAGCCCTTGCAAGACCGTGCCGTTTGGCAAGATGAAAGTGCACAAGAAAGCCGAAATCGTGCCGCTTGGTATTTCCGATGTCGATGCGACAAAAACCGGCACCAATCTGAGTCCGCAGGAATGGCGTGAATTGATTGCACAAGAAGACGTCGTTCTTTTGGATAATCGCAACAGCTTTGAATTCCGCCTGGGCCATTTTAAAAATGCGATTGATCCCGGCGTGCGCAACTTCCGTGATTTCCCGGAATACGTGAAAGCCCATGTCGATCAATGGAAAACCGAAGGCAAGCGCGTGGCAATGTATTGCACCGGCGGTATTCGTTGTGAAAAAACCAGCGCCTGGATGCTCGATATGGAAATCCCGGTATTCCAACTGGAAGGCGGCATCCTGAATTATTTCAAGGAAATGCCGGACGCCGAAAAAGACTGGCAAGGCGAATGCTTTGTTTTCGACAACCGCATTGCACTCGACACCCATCTGGAAGAAACCGACACCACATTGGAAGATGTTTACGACGGCGAGCCGGACGGCGTATGGCGCTTGAATCGCGCCAAAAAACTTGCCGCTGCGAACGACTAAGATGTTACCGACACGCGACGGTGTTGGTCCCAGCGTGATTACCCTGCCCGTCGGCGACTGGCTACTCGTTATTGATTTTCTTGTACAACGCTTCGATGCCATTCCGCGCAAGGAATGGTTGGCACGTATGCAACAAAATTTGGTGAGGGATGAAAACGGATTGTCCGTTTATCCGGACCGGCCATATCAGGCGCATCTGAAAATTTTCTATTACCGTTCGATCGAAAACGAAATCCCGATCCCGTTCGAAGAAAACATCCTGTTTCAGGACGAACATTTAATCATTGCCGACAAACCGCATTTCCTGCCTGTAATGCCAGCCGGCATTTATTTGCAGGAAACCTTGCTGGTGCGCTTGAAACGCAAAACCGGCATTGAATCGCTGGTGCCAATGCATCGCATTGATCGCGAAACCGCCGGACTTGTTGTGTTCGTGATCAAGCCCGAAACCCGCGGAGCTTATCAATCGCTGTTCCTGAGCAAGCAGGTCGAAAAGTGTTATCAGGCGATTGCACCGTATCGTGAAAATTTAATTTTCCCGATGACGTACAAATGCCGGCTGCAGGAAAGCGAAAACTTCATGCAGATGGAAGCCGTTGCAGGCGAAGACAATTCAGAAACGTTTATCGAAGTGTTGGAGCGACGCGATAATTTGGCGCGCTATCAATTAACACCGATCACCGGAAAGAAACACCAATTGCGTGCACATATGGCGGCACTCGGCATTCCGATTCTTAATGATTTGATTTACCCGGCGCATCGCGCAGCGGATCAGGATGATTTTGATAAGCCGCTGCAGTTATTGGCACAGCGGATTGCATTCGCAGATCCGATTACTGGACAACAACGTGCGTTTGAATCAGGGCTAAGGCTGGATTGGCACTAGTCGAATTTTCGACCGCCTGGTGCGCCACAGGCGCACCCTATAAATTTACCGCGGCTTCATCGCTTCGCGTTCTGCAATATCTTCAGCCGCTTCAAGCGCAGCATGTTTTTCGTCATCGAAGAATTGCTGGATCTTCAGCATGATCGGCCAGGTGCCATCGCGACCAATCGCGGAAACGGTAAACCAAGGCTCTTTCCAATCGAGTTCTTTTACGATCGCCGCTGCGCGCTCTGCACGCTCTTCATCATCGAGCAAATCGCCTTTGTTCAGGACAAGCCAGCGTGGCTTTTCCAGCATACCCGGATCGTATTTGCGTAATTCGTTTTCAATCGCACGCACTTGTTCGGCTGGATTGATGTCTTCATCAAACGGCGCCATATCGACCAGATGCAACAACACGCGGGTACGTTGTACGTGGCGTAGGAACAAGCTGCCCAAACCGGCGCCGTCGGCCGCGCCTTCGATCAAACCGGGAATATCGGCAATCACGAAGCTGCGATAAGCCTCGACACTGACCACGCCAAGATTCGGATATAGAGTGGTGAACGGATAATCCGCGACTTTTGGCGTTGCCGAAGAAACCGCACGAATGAATGTGGATTTACCGGCATTCGGGAAACCCAATAAGCCGACGTCAGCCAGCAATTTCATTTCGAGGCGAATATCGCGTTCTTCACCTGGGCTGCCATTCTCGGAACGACGTGGCGCGCGGGTAATCGAGCTCTTGAAATGCACATTGCCCTTGCCGCCTTCGCCGCCGGTTGCTACCAGCATGCGGGCACCGTGTTCGGTCAGATCTCCGATCACTTCATCTGTTGCTACGTTGGTTACCGAAGTTCCGACCGGCACTTTAATCGTAATGTCTTCGCCGGCTTTGCCGAAGCGTTGCTGGCCCATGCCGTTTTCACCGCGCTGTGCGCGGAATTGCCGGTCATGGCGGAAATCGATCAGTGTGCTGAGATTTTCGTCGGCTTCCAGCCAGATGCTGCCGCCATTGCCGCCGTCGCCGCCATCGGGGCCACCGAGCGGAATGAATTTCTCGCGACGAAAGCTGATGCACCCGTTACCACCGGCACCGGCAAATACTGTAATGATGGCTTCGTCGACGAATTTCATAATTTTTCTGAACTTTAATTTGGTGAATCGAGACTGGAGTGTTCAAACACTCCGTCTGAAAAAAACAAAAACCCCGCGCAGGCGGGGCTTTTGCGCTACGTCATCTGGCAGGAATTACTCTGCTGGAATAACGCTAACGGTACGACGCTTGTTCGGACCTTTGATTGCGAAGTTCACCGTGCCGTCTTTAAGAGCGTACAGGGTGTGGTCGCGGCCCATGCCGACGTTTGCACCGCGATGAAACTCGGTACCACGTTGACGAACAATGATATTGCCCGCGTCAATTGCTTGACCGCCGAACATTTTCACGCCGAGGTATTTTGG
>JBOHYG010000033.1:0-13019 GCA_050737875.1 Arenimonas sp.
GCTTTCGCCTTCGAGCGGTTCCAGGCCGACCCCATTCAATGAAATGTCTCGCAAATCGCCGGACATAGTGTTTTTCTCCCCAAAAAAACCAGGGAAAATATCGCAACAGTCGGTTTCCGTGTCAAGCAGCCGGATTGCTACAAAACAAAAAAGAATCGTCGCCCCGTTGAGGAACGGGGCCCAGAAGCTTAGGTCGAAGTAAGTTTTAGACGCTGCCTTGTAGATGTTTTTGGGTTCCGACTTCCGTCGGGACGACAACTCGATAAGAAGTGCGTGAGCGCATCCTACAAACGGATGGGTTTCCTGCTAGATTAAGTGAGAGCTTGACCGACACATACACCCGAGCGGCCGTACCTGTTTTGTTATTGGGAGGCTTTCATGAATCAAAATGTCATCACTGTTATCGGTTTGATTTGTCTGGTTCTGTTTATTCAGGCGGTCTTTACCAGTTCACGCCGCCTTGCTTCATTCGGATACGCCTTTCTCGCTTTTGGGCTCGTCGTCGTGCTCGGCATCGTGTCGACATTCTTTCTGGTACCCGCACCGGCTTCCGTGATGGAGGTAAATGCAGTATTGGATATGATCGCTGGCGCCACCACAATCGGTGCACTTGCAGCTGCAGTTTGGGGCGCATACAAGCCCCCGCGTCGAGTTAAAACATGAAGTCATTCACGACAGTCGTCGGCAAAATCCACAAGAACCTTATCGATACTTTCGAGAAGGCTGCCGACGCTGCGATCAAGGGTGAGGCCGATGCCGAACAGACTTTCCGGGATTTCGAGAAAGCCTGCAAAGACACGGGAAGCAAGTCTACGGATGCCGCACGTGATGAAGTAAAGAAGCATCTTACGAAGTCCTGGATGGATAAGGGCATAAGCAAAGCCGATGCCGAGGCAATGTTTGGAGCGAAGTGGAAAAGCGTAAAAGACCTCGGCGACAAGGTCATGAAGTCCGCACCGAAAGTTGAGGCAGCAGCAAAGTCCAGCTGGCTGGAATTCGTCGGGGTAGTCTCTGCCATTTTTGCCGCAGCCATGGTTTATGTCTACTCACAAACGCCGAGTGGACCTTCTCCAGATCAGAAAGCGGCTATGGACATCATCCATAATTCGCAACAAACACAGGAACAAATCGAACGCTTGAACCAGATCGCAATTAGCGAAGCCGAATTCCATATCATGCTCGGCGGGCTGGAAGTTCAACACGTTCCCACCCCCGCAGACCCCGTTGTTGCTGTCACCGCCTTGCCGACTCCTATTGCCGTTGTTGCAGCGATCCCTGTGTCAGTACAAGTGGTCACACCGACTGCAACACGGACATTCGAGACAACGTTCGGAGAGGTTTACGTTAATGCTCCGCCGCCAGTTCAGCAGTACATGGTCGACAACCCGCCTGAAACATACGACAACGAAGAAACGGAAGATACCGAAGAGTCGGAAAGTGTGGAAGAGCCCTACCCAACGAGTGAACGCCACAAGACTTTTACAGTCAGCGGTACACCTTTCGGCTCGGCAACTTTTAGTTACTGACGTGGTAAGTCGGGTACAAAAAAAGAATCGTCGTCCCCGCGTAGACGGGGAGCCAGTGCCGCTTTGATTCAATAAATACTCACCGATAAATATGTTGCCCTTTGTTGGCTTTCCATTCTTGTTCGAAATGGGCGGCATCTTCATCCGATTTTGGCTTTACGCCCATCAAGATTCCGCCTTCATCAATACCGGTTTGATAATGGGTAACGCGCTCTTCGGAAATGCCCAGGCCGATCAAGGCACCCACCACGCCACCGGTTAATCCGCCGGCGCCGAGCCCTGCCAATGTGGCCACCGCAGGCCCGTAGATAACGATGCCAAGGCCTGGGATCGCAATCGTTGTTCCGATGGCGGCAACCACAGCTGCAATCGCACCAATCGTACCGCCGATGGCGATGCCGATACCTGCGCCTTCAGTTGCCTTGTTTCCAATTTCGGTTTCAATATTGTCAGCGGCCAAAAAATGTTTTTGACGCGTTGCATCCGACATGACCAAATTAACTTCGTCCTTGTCATAGCCACGATTGGTGACGGAGTTGAATGCATGTTCTGCACTCTCGCGGTCATTGAACAGTGCGGTAATCATGTCAACGCGATCGGTGCGGATCGGCATGACGGATGCCTGCGGATTAGGGGAGTTGTTCAATCCATCTTGATATTGTGTGTTCATGCTTGTGACCTCATCGGTGAATTCATGAAAGCACGCTGCCCGATGTTTGCGGGGAAGCAATGCCTGTGAGTTCAAGCTATCAATGCATGCGGTGGCAGTCAGTGCGTTGGCGCACTTAGAAGGTGCGCGACACCCGCACCTACAGCAATATATGCTTCGCGTTCATATCGAAGAGATTCCCTCATGTCATACGTACGTTGCCTGCGCGGTCTTGCTTCCGGTGTTGAATACTCCGCCGATGTGCCGATGAATCTTGATCCGGTCGATGGCCGCCCGGTCGAAATGGTGCTGGATATCGAACGCCTTGCCGCAGAAAAACCCAATGTAGCCTGGTACGACCCGACGCGCCGTAATCTTTGGCGTTTCGGTGCATTGATGGCGCTGGATATTACGAATCCCGACGATGCGAAGTACATCGTCAGCCTTGGTGAAGGCAATACGCCGTTGCTGGATTATCGCGATCATCCGCATGCAGCTTCGGCAAAGATTTCATTGCAGGTGAAGGAAGAAGGCAAGGCGCATCCGGGTTTCGGTGCGAATCCGACCCAGAGTTTCAAGGATCGCGGCATGGCGATGGTGGTCGCGCAGGCCCGCCGTTTGGGGCTGACGCGTTTGGCGGTACCGACGCAAGGCAATGCCGGCGATTCATTGACGCGTTATGCATTGGCAGCCGGCTTGTCGGTAGTTGTGGCGATGCCCGATGACACGCCGATGCCGATTCAGGGCAATGTCGCCGCGGCTGCGCATCGTTTTCCCGATCAGGTAAAACTGGAATTGATCGGCCCGACGATTCGCGAAGCCGGTGCGCTACTGAAAGAAAAATATATTCCGCAAGGTTATTTTTCGGTCGCGACTTTTCAGGAGCCGGGATGGCGCATTGAAGGCAAGAAATCGCTCGGCCTGGAACTCGCAGAACCTTTGCCGGGAAACATGCGTTGGTCATTGCCGGATGCGGTGATTTATCCAACCGGCGGCGGCACCGGCGTACTCGGCATGTGGAAAGCCTGGGACGAATTGGAAGCACTGGGTTTAATCGGAAGCGAACGCCCGCGGATGATTTGCGTGCAAAGCGAAGTAACGCCGCCGCTGGTCAATGCGTTCAACAATAATGCCGCCGATACTACGGTAGTAACCGCAGGCAACACGATTAGTTTTGGTCTGAATGTGCCCGGCGGTGTCGGCCATTTTCGGGTTCTACAAATTATTCGTGCAAGCGGTGGTGCCGCGATTGCGGTCAGCGAAGCGGATACTGCGGCTGAACTAAAACGTGTCTGGAATGACAAGCGTTGGTGGATAAGCCCGGAAGGTGCTGCGTGTCTTGCCGCAATCCCGCAATGCCTGGATCGCGGACTGATTAAGCAAGGTGAAAGAGTCGTCGCAGTTAATACCGGTTCATCGGAAAAATATCTGCCTGCGTTGCGGGAGTTGTTGTAGCAACGCGTTCATTTTGTGTGTAACAAAATGTAACTTTGACTTCCCGATAGGCCGGGTATTTAATGCCTTTAGCAAATACTGGGCACTTTGAGGAGTTCGCCATGTTGACTGGTTTTCGTCGTGTATTGCTCGCTGTTGGCGTAATCGCCTTGCTCGTGGCTGCGCCCACTGATGCGAAGGAAAAGGCAAAAGCTGCAGCGATTCCGCAGGCCACTCCGGCGGCCCAGACTTTGAAAATTTACCAGTCTGTCCGCGATCAGGATTACCGGGCGATGTATTACCTGTTGGCCGTGACGGCGAAGGGCAAGACCGGGTTTGGCACTCAGGATGAATTCGCCCGGGACATGAAGAAGGGTTATGAGGATGGCTTCAAGACCCCCGAGGAAAAAGCGGCTTCGGACCGTTTTTTCGCCAGCCTCTCGGACTTCACGATTGGCGAACCGGTTATCACGGGCAACAAGGCTGTGGTTTCAACATCGGCCAATGCCATCGTCGATGGTCAAGTCTTTCGCTTCAAGGGCCAGGCTTATCTTATTCTGGACGAGGGCGTCTGGAAGCTTGATCTGACGTTCGATGAAGATGCCGGGAAAGCCATGACGCAACGCCTCACAGAATTGCTCGGCGATCTGGAGAAGGTGCAGTAAAGCGCAAACTCCGAAACTTCATTGTCTGCTTTGGGTCTGATTTACCGTCTTACTAATCAAGCTGATTAAAAACGTAATGATTTTCAGGAGGCATGGTGAAGACAACCGCTACTGTAAACGAGGTGTCGAGCCCGAACAGCCATGTCCGTGAATACCTGAGACATTATTTTTCGTTTCAGCATTCCCCGGGATATGCGGTGCTTCTTAACGGTCCCTGGGGGATAGGCAAGACCTTTCTGATCAAAAAATTGCTCGATGAGCATTTCAAGGAGCAGAAAGAAGAGTATATCTACATGAGCTTGTACGGACTTACTAGCATCGAAGAGATCAACGAGGCCTTGCTGGCCGCGATCTATCCTGCGATTGAATGCAAAGGCGTGAAGATAGCCGGGCGAGTCGTGAAGGCGGCGCTCAGCTATGGCGCAATAGAAACCGATTTCAAACTTGGCGATTTTCTTGGCCAGTACAATGCGAAACTTTTCGTATTCGATGACCTGGAACGCTGCGAGCTGAAGCCTATCAACAAGGTGCTCGGTTACATAAACGAGTTCATCGAACATGATGGCTGCAAGGTTTTAATCATTGCCAACGAAGAAGAGATCGAGGACGGGGCAGAGTATCGCCGTCGCCGTGAAAAACTGGTCGGAAAGACGCTGGAAGTGCAGTCTTCATTCGACGAAGCCATAGCGTATTTCATATCGACAATAGATGACGCGGATACGAAGAGATTCGTGCAGGAAAAAGCGGCGGATATTTCCGCGACCTATTACCAGTCGAAACTGCATAACCTGCGAATCCTGCAGCAGACTATCTGGGATTTCGAACGTGTGTATCGCGTGCTGTCGGCAAAACACCGGGCAAACGACAATGCGATGACGATTCTGTTGAAAATGTTTTTCGCCTTGTCGTTCGAACTTAAAGCGGGACGAATTACCGAAGAAGCACTAGGTACGAGAATGGGCGGCATGGTGTCGGCCATGGCCCGGTTGAACATCGACACCGATCCAATGCCTTTGCAGTTTGCCGAAAAGAATTACCCCGATATCGATCTGGGCGATTCGATGATGTCGGATGAGTTGTTGATCGATATTCTTTCGCGTGGCGTCGTCGATAAAGATGCGATCCACGAATCACTTGATCGTAGCCCGTATTTTGTCGATCCGGGCGATGTGCCGGCCTGGCGGGTGTTGTGGCATGCGCTCGATCAAACCGAAGAGACGTTCAACCAGGCGCTAGCTGAGATGGAACGGCAGTTTGCCGCGCGGGAGTTCACCGTTATCGGCGAGATATTGCAGGTATTCGGCCTGCGGCTCTGGCTTTCCGATATCGGCGTTCTCCAGAGAACGCGTTCCGAAGTCGTACGGGAAGCAAAGGCCTATATCGACGATCTCTATGACCAGAAACGCCTCAGCCCGATTCCATTCGATCACGGGCAGGAGTTCCGTTTTGACAACCATGATGGCTTGGGCATGCATGAAGCCGGAACAGCGGAGTATAAGGATCTGGTTGCCTACCTGAAGAAGAAATGCCATCTGGCCGGAGTTGATCGTTATCCCGACCAGAGTGAAAAACTGCTGGAAGAGCTTGCCAGCGATCCGGCGCTTTATTACCGGCGCTTGTGCAGTACACACTCCGATGACAATACCTATTATCAGATTCCAATTCTGGCCGCGATCGACCCTGCCGTATTCGTGAGCCGTTTATTGCAACAAGCGCCAACGCATCAACGGACGGTCCTGTCCGCATTCAAGGGGCGATACGAACACGCGAATCTGGAGAAGGATTTGGCCAGCGAGCGCACCTGGCTTCTCAATGTGCGTGCGCTTTTGCTCAGAGCGGCATCGTCGTTGCCAACGATCGCCAAATACCGGATACAGAAAAATGTCGAGTGGTATGTCGATCCGTTTTTGTGAGCCCCTCAAGCGATGATTCCAATCGGTGTAGGTAGTAAACTTGTCGAAAACATGCCGAGGAGCGTCACCCCATGTCCTTTGAATGGCGAAATGCGAGGCGATTGCGTGTCTTCTTGTGGTGTTTGCTGTTAGCGGCAATCGCCGTCTGCGGTCTCGTGTATGCCGACAACCAGGATTCGGATATGGTGAAGATAGAGACGGCGGCAGCCAAGGAGTATTTTGACGAGCGAGAGAAGCTCGAAAATGAAGTAGAAGAACACATGACTCAAATTGAGTTGGAATTTGCCGGGCTGGATCATAACCCTTGGGCTGCCGAATACTATGAAGGCGATGGCTTGGGTGCGAATATCCGCATGTTTGTCTCGCCTGTTGCAGGTGTGGCCACTACCTGGCGTGGCTGCCTAGGACTTTATGGTGCGAACTACGGTTCCATCCGCCAAAACGACCAGGGCGTGCTTGAATTTACATTTGCACGAAAAAACGAGAAAGGTTTTGGCGGTTTTGCTGATGCAATGCGTCCGGTGCGATGGGGCGAGCGACGGTATTTGATTCCGGAGAAAGACTTGGCGAAGTTTGTGGCCGAGATCAATCAGGGCTTCGAGCCGAGAAACGAAATCCACGGTAGTTTCGCTCTCGCCGTCGGGGATGAAAAAAAACCTGCTGATGGCCTGCCGAGCTTGCCGCCACAGTTTCTGGAACGTATACGAAGCGTTGCCGTAATAGCAGGCGTGAGCAAAATAGAACACTTGTCAGATAGGCCGGGACGCAATATGTGCTTGCGGATGTATCGCGTCACGCTGGACAAGGGGAGTTTGCAAGGTCTTCAGCTAGGCGATTTGCTGAAACTTGTATCGCCTTTAAACAAATTTGAAACACTCGACTTGACTGACGTAAAGGATGCAACTGCGTCTGGACAAATAACCGATTATGCAGAGAATTGCATGGACAAAAAATCGGCGCCTGAATTAAGTTGGAAATTTTCTACCGGTGCATATATTGCGAGTGTCGCGGAAACACCATGACAATCTCCCAGCTCGATAACCCTTTCTGGTCTTCGCTGCAAAGCAGGCATCGCGATATCGCATTGTGTGCTGGCGAAGTGGCTCGCTTTCCGGCCGAGTTCGCGCCGTTTCTCGGCGTCGCAAATGCCGAAGTGAATGCATCCGAAGCACTGGCGTCATTGCTGGCGCCGGATGAATCGGTGTATCTGCTGGGCGTAGTGCCGACATTGCCGGATGACTGGCAGATCGAAGCTTTCCGGCCGTTGGCGCAAATGGTTTGCGAGGCGCCGCTGGAAGTGATCGACGGGCCGGAAATCATTCCGCTGACCGATGGGCATCGCGCCGATGTGCTTGATTTGACCTCACGTATTTATCCGCATTATTTTCGCCGCCGCACGATGGATATGGGCCGCTATTTCGGCATTTATCAGGACAGCCGACTTGCCGCGATGATTGGCGAAAGACTGGGTACTGACACTCACCAGGAAATCAGTGCGGTCTGTACCGATCCGGATTTCAATGGTCGCGGTTATGCTCGCCGATTGCTGGCAATGCTCAGCAACGACAGTCTGGAAAAAAACCGGCAGCCATTCCTGCATGTCAGTCACGAGAACTCGCGGGCGCTGTCGCTATACGAGCAAATGGGCTATCGCATCCGCCGGGATATTCCGTTTTATTCATTGCGGCGAAGAACTTAGAAGGCAATACTGCAATCTGAGTCATAATGGCAGTCACAGTCAGAATACAAACCTGCAAGGTCTATCCCGATGTCACTAAAGAGTTTCACGCTATTTTGTTTTCTTGGTTTATTCCCCCTGCTTGCAACGGCGGCTGACTACACGCCATCGGCGGAAGATATGGAGGCGATTGATCAAAAGACCGAAGCATATTTTGCAGCCGTCGAAGCGGGAAATTATAAATTTGCCTATGCAATGCAGACGCCGGAGATGAAGATGCTGGCGGATTACGAGCAATGGTCCGAGTTCAAGAAAAAGACCGCTGCGGATTTGGGTGGTTTGTTAAGCCGTACCAAAACCAAAGTTACCTGGTACAAGGACCCGCAGAATGCGCCGGCGCCGGGCTTGTATGTGGCAGTCGATTTCGTGAGCAAGTATCAAAATGCCGATTTTCATAGTGGATATGTTGTTTGGTATCGCTTGAACGAGACATCCGAATTCAAACTAACGCGTCATGAAGCGGCCTATACGCTGAAAAACAAGAATGCAGAAGAGCCGAGACCACTGCAAGAATCGAAGTCGACCGATATTGGCTACAAATCTGTTGAAGAAGCCCGGGCTGCGCTGAAATCCGATCCCGAGAATACGGTGCAAACCGAGAGTGGCTGGATGATCATCAGGCAGCCGAAAGCAAATGCCATGTGGTCCTTCACGCCGGTTGGCCATCCATCGTATCCCTCCGTCGTGAAACGTTTTCCGGTAGAAAAAGACGGGGAAATAGTATTAAACATGAGTGTTATTTGCGAAGCCAAAAAAACCGCTTGCGATCAACTGGTCCGTGATTTCCAGGAATTGAACGCGCAAATGTTGAATGCCTTGAGCAAGGGTCAACAAAACAAGTAAAGGATATTTGTATGTTGATTCCCGATTACTGGGCCGAGGCTACGCTTAAGCATCGTGTTTCCGGCAAGCAAATAACCGTGCGCCGATTTGGCTGGTCGGAAGCAAGTCAGGACGATGCCCAGCGCAATGCCGATGCTCGCGCCGAAGATGCTTTCGCACGAGTCGTGGCAGGTGAAAAACTGGAACGTAGTGAACCGAAAGTCCCCTATAACGGCGCGTTCGGCGTGCCGATCCGCGAGCAGGTGCTTTCGAGGCACGATGATGTGGTTATCACCCGGAATATCTATGGCGCAAAATGCCTGAACACGCCGAATGTGTTGTTCGCGGATATCGATTTTTCTGACGAACCGATGCCGGGCTTTGTGGTGCAGGTGGTTTGTCTCCTGATCATTGCGGGGGCCGCAATCGGAAAAATTTACAGTGGCTGGGGTCTGGCCATTGTTTTGATGTTCTCTGCATTGATCATTGGCTACAGCGTTGCGAAATATCTGTTCGGAATGAAACAGAAAGCAAAAGGCACGCCCGAGCAACAGGCCACAAATCGCATTAACGCTTTCCTGAAAAAACATCCGGATTGGCGGATCATGTTGTATAAAACGCCGGCCGGTTTTCGTGCCCTGGCGATGCATCGCACTTTCGATCCTGCCGAGCCGGAAGTCGCCGACTTCTTCAAGGAAGTCGAAGCCGACCCGATTTATGTGCGGATGTGCATGCATCAACATTGTTTCCGTGCACGCGTCAGTCCGAAGCCTTGGCGAATCGGAATCAAAAGCCATCTGAAACCGCGTCCCGGAATTTGGCCGATCAAGTCGGACCGGTTGCCGGACCGCGAACGTTGGGTCAACGACTATGAACGCAAGTCGGACGGATTTGCATCCTGCCGGTTCATGGCCGACATGGGCAGTGGTCATGTCGACCCGAATGTAGATAACGTCCGCATGCTGCATGACGAATTATGCAAGGCTGACAGCGACATGCCATTGGCGTGATCGCTATCGGGCGCGTGATTCCAAACGGACGGCATTTAGAGCATAGTGCGACGATTGGCGATCCGCGTTTTATTGCATTTTCCGAGGAGATAATCACATGCGCAAATTTTCATTTTTGCTTCTGGTATTGGGCCTTGCATTGCCGGCATCCGCTTTGGAAACCTGGACTACATTTCAGGACGAGTCGGCATCGTTTACGATCGAAGTGCCTGCAGCGCCGAAAGTCGAGCATTTCAAGACCAAAATGGAAGACGGCAGGGAGCTTCCCACGTCTACATACACCATCGATCTTGGCGAAGTCGCCATGATGGTGATGGTGGGAGATTTGCTTGGTATCCAGAAAGACCCTGTGCAAATACTGGACGATACCGTGGGAGGCGTTGCGGAGGGGAAGACGTTGGTCTCCAAGGTCGAGGATTCTCTCGATGGCTACGTCGGACGACATGCGAAAATTTTGGACAAGGACGGCAATCTATACAACGACCGGGTTTTTTTGATCGACGGCAAGCTATACCAATTACTGACGATCGAGTTTTCCGCCGCCAGTCCGGAAAAGCGCGCCGAAGTCGAGCGCGTCCTCAAATCCCTGCATTTTCCTGCCAAGAAAAAAGAAAAGAAAAAATGACGTCCAGGCTTCAATGGTAAACGTATATCCGGCACAGACCGGGGCCCAGAAACCATTGCGAGAATTCGAAAAAGACAGGCCGCACACTCAGCGTTATTTTACCGTCGCGATGCTTTGAAACGTATTCTCGGCGATTTCCGGGCCCCGGTCTGTGCCGGAGCGAAGTGTTTCGGTGCTTATTTCGGTCCACCGTCGACTTTGACCACACAGGTCATGGCTTGGCCTTTGGTACGCGATTTGCCGACGAGAATTTTGAACGCAAACGTGCCATTCACTGCAGGATTCCAGAATCCGCTGACCAGATGATAATGGCCTTCGAGTCCGGCAATGGTGTCAAGTTCGACAACAAAAAAACTGAGATCACCAAACAAATGGCACATCTGCCAGATTTTAAAATTCGATTTCTTCAGTCCGGTAATCGGGGCGCCATCTTCATCTCGAACTTCGACCACAAACATCAGGCGATCATCATTGGTGATATAGCTGCCTTGTGCGTTGACTTTGAAACTTGCCATTGGATACTCCAGGCGTGGGGGGATGTTTATTCCAAACGCGGAAAAAGTATCGATGCGGCCAAGCGGTCGCCGTGATGTAGCATTCAGCTTTGTGCAGGAACATGGAGGCGACATGGGCCGGAAATTATTCAGCTGCGAAGGTGGACAGGTCTTGCTTCCGGATATCGGCGCAGCCCTGATTTCTCGAAGCGATGGCGGCAATTTGATCGTCAATCCACCTCGGGATGTCTGGGAACGCAGCGAACTTAATGCGGACGAATTGAAGCTCTGGTCCTGTCTGGTTGCCGCAACGGGCCAGGCCATGTTGGAAGTGCTCCCTCAGCTGAAGGATGGCTGCATCAATTATTGGGAAGCCGGCAATTGGGCCTTGAATGAACAGGCAGAGCCGAAGGGATTCAAGGCCGCGAAAACCTCGCGCAGCGTGCATCTGCATTTATTGGGCAGAAATCCGCGTTCGAGTAATCCGGATGTGAAGTGGGGCGAAGCACCGAAATTTCCCGACTATGCCGATCGTTTGGCGTGGACTGGCAGCAATGAATTATTGAATGCGGACGAATGCAATAAAATTGTATTCAGGCTTAAACAGATATTGATCCTGAAATACCAATTTAGCGCCGAGATGATGGACAATCATTGATTGATGTTTATGAATATAGGGAGTCGACGAGCATGATCGCGTACAGGAAAATCCCGTTGGCTAAATTGTTTGTTAGCCTGCTTCTGATTTCACAAATCAACATTGCTGAAGCCAGCAAGCCCGGGCCGCCGCCCTGGGCCGCAAGAACCGTGAAAGCCAATCAGGTGCCCGAGGTGTTTTATTCGCAATGGCACAAGGCGGAAAACCAGAAGAAGTGCGCGATTCTGGTATTGACGGCCGCAAACAAGGAGCCAACAGCCAAGCCAAGAAAAGCGTCGTTCTCGGGCGGTTGGGCCGTGGCATACGACAAACCAAACGCCCGCAGTTCCTTCGGTATTGCAGGTACCGGTTCGTTGGCCTTGAGTCAAAACGATGCAACGATTTTCCCGAACACGATTCGCTGGTCGGATGGCAGTTATGCCAGTTATGGTCTGGAAGGCGGCACCGGTCCTGGCTATCTGGCTTATGTCACGGTTGCAGGACAGGGCTGTCTTTACAATGTCTGGTCGAAGCAAGGCAAAAAACACCTGGAAACTTTACTGTTCAGCATGCGGTTTGCCGACAAGCAAGGCAAATAAAGCTATTTGGCGATACTGCGGCTTTCCGATTTCCGTTTAAACGCCAGCACGGCCGGTTGGATAAACACCGCGAATAAAATAATACTCACGCCCAGATAAAATTGCGGTGTGAGTTCTTCATATTCCTTCAGCCATAAAGCGGCTATCACAATCGCGTAAACCGGTTCGAGGTTCAGCGCCAGTTGCGTCGTGAACGCGGTGATGTGGCGCAGCGCATGCAGCGACAAGATAAATGGAAACAGCGTGCAAGCCAGCGCCAGAATCAGCAATAAAATTGCATCGCGGCTATCGGGCATCATCAATGTTTGTTCGCTGCCGAAATACAAAATGCTCGCGGCAGTCAAAAAGGCGGCACCGGCCGACATTTCGATAAATGTGACAGATTCCGGTTCGGCATCATGCACATAACGTTTATTCAGTACGGCGAACAGCGAAGTCAGGAATGCCGAGATTACGCCGACGATAATGCCGGTATGCATGGATAGCGGAACGCCACCGACCAGCAATATCACGCCGGGAACAGCAAGAATGCCGATAATCAATTCGTTCTTGTTCCAGGCCTTGTCAGTCAACGCAGGTTCTATCATCGCGGCGAAAATCGAACCGAGTGCCATGCAGCTGACGGCCACCGATGCATTCGACAATTTAATCGCGCCGTAAAATGTCAGCCAATGCAGCGCGACAATCACACCGATGCCGGCATAGGTCAGGATAAGTTTCGGTTTCAGTGCAGCTATGCCGCGCCAGACTTTCGGCAGCAACGCCAGAAATACGCAGACCAAAACCATGCGCCATACAACCAAGGCTTGCGCGGGCAGGGTGATCAGTTTGCCGAGGATGGCAGTGAAGCCCCAGAGCATGACGCATAGATGGACTTGCCAGAAGGCGCGGCGGTGAGGATTTTTCA
>JBOHYG010000034.1:0-38672 GCA_050737875.1 Arenimonas sp.
GCTGATACTGTTATGGGCGATATCACCGAATTTTCCTGCTGCCTGAAATCTTTTGAACTCGTCTTTTGACGGGTCATAGAGTGCCAACCCGCCGGATTGGGTACCTACCCAAAAACCTTCGCTAGCCGCATTTTCAATCGCGATTATGTGATTGTCGCCGATGGTGTTTTCTTTGGCTGGATCGTTCCGATAAATCCGGAATTCATAACCGTCAAAGCGATTTAATCCGTCTTGTGTACCCAGCCAGATAAAACCTTGCTGGTCCTGATACAAGTCGCGGATTGTCGTCTGGGATAATCCATTTTCTACACCGTATCGCTGAAAGCGCACTGCGTTCAAATCCTGCGCCTGCGACAGCGATGATGCGAACATCATCGATAACGCCAACGCCTTAAGAACGCATGCAGGACACATAGATTTCCCCTGAGTGACTCAGGCTAACCAGCTTTGAGTTTTGGCACAAGCCGCCGCATGTTCGCGTGAAAACAGGCCGGGTTTCCTCAAGTACGGCGGCAGGCGCATAATATGCGGCGCGCGAATGCGCCCGCTTACACATAAATTCTTGCTTGGAGTCTGCCATGTCTGTCGTTATCGTCGGTGCAAAACGCACTGCACTGGGTGCCTTATTGGGTCAATTTACCGGCGTGCCTGCGCCAGTGCTGGGTGCAGCAGCCATGAAGGCTGCTTTAGAGCAATCCGGAGTTGCAGCCGATGACGTATCCGAAGTCATCATGGGTTGTGTTTTGCCTGCCGGATTAGGCCAGGCCCCTGCTCGTCAGGCAGCGATTGCAGCCGGTATTCCATTGGCAGCCGGCGCAACGACTATCAATAAGGTCTGCGGCTCGGGCATGAAAGCGGTGATGCTGGGCCATGACCTGATCAAAGCCGGTTCTGCCGAAGTCGTAGTCGCAGGTGGCATGGAAAGCATGACCAATGCCCCGCATCTGCTGAACGGTTCGCGTACCGGCATTCGTTTTGGCAGTGCTGAAATGCTCGATCACATGGCTTGGGACGGCTTGACCAATCCATACGACAAACAACCCATGGGTGGTTTTGGCGAGTTATGCGCCGACAAATACCAATTCACCCGTGAAGAACAAGACGCCTTCGCAGCAGAATCAGTACGTCGCGCCTTGGCAGCACAGGCGAACGGCTCATTCAAAGACGAAATTGCTGCTGTCACGGTTTCGACCCGCAAAGGGGACGTGGTGTTTGATAGCGATGAACAACCAGGTAAATGTGACATCAGCAAAATTCCGGCCCTGAAGCCTGCTTTCAAAAAAGACGGCACCATAACGGCGGCCAGTTCTTCGAGCATCAATGATGGCGCCGCTGCCCTCGTACTAATGGATGAAAGCCAGGCAAGCGGCAAGGGCCTCAAGCCTTTGGCTCGCATCGTTGCCCACAGCACACATTCACAAGCTCCCGAGTGGTTCACCACGGCACCGGTTGCTGCCATCGAAAAAGTACTGAAGAAAGTCGGTTGGTCGGTAGCGGATGTTGATTTATTCGAAGTCAATGAAGCCTTTGCGACCGTTGCCATGGCACCAATGCGCGAACTGGGTATCCCACACGCCAAACTGAACATTAATGGCGGCGCCTGTGCGCTAGGGCACCCGATTGGTGCAAGTGGCGCCCGTTTGATAGTCACGCTGATCCATGCCTTACGCAAAACAGGTGGTAAGCGAGGTGTTGCAGCACTTTGTATCGGGGGCGGCGAAGCAACTGCTATCGCAATCGAGCTTCTCTAATCACGTGTTTTGCCCCATCAAAGCCCCGTTTTTAAGGCTGTATCTACAAATCACTTGACTACTGCAAAGATAATGTCATCATATCCGGACGTGCGCCGTATGCGCACGTTTTGTTATTAACAATATTGTTTAACGTCTAGACGAGGAAACACCCATGTCCCTGAATAAAGCCCTGCTCGCATTGGCCCTGGCCGCTGCACTGACCGCCTGCACCAAGACCGATGAAGCTGCTACCGACGCTGCTGCAACCACCGAAGCTGCTGCTGCTGACGCTGCTGCAACCGTAGACGCTGCTGCTGCTGACGCTGCTGCAACCGTTGACGCTGCTGCTACCGACGCTGCTGCAACTGTTGACGCTGCTGCTACCGACGCTGCTGCTGCCGTTGACGGCGCTGCTGCTGCCGCTGCTGCTGAACCAGCTCCAGCTGCTGAAGGCGAAAAGAAGTAATAACTTCTTTTACCTGAGTCACAAAAAACCGCTGGTGCAAACCGGCGGTTTTTTTTTGCCTCGAGTTTCCCTATATCGAAATACCCTAGGCTGCAACGTGCATAACGCTTAAACTTTACCCCCCCTCCTGACGGGTTCGTGCAATGCCGATAATCAAGTCTCTGATTGAACCAAAATCACCCGATTTTCAGGAAAATCACGCGTATCTATCCGGGCAGGTCAACGCCTTCGAAGAGCAGCAGCACCGTATTGCATTAGGCGGTGGTGAAAAGTCACGTGCCAAGCACACGGAGCGTGGCAAGTTACTCCCGCGTGACCGGATTACCGCCCTGCTCGATCCAGGCTCCCCGTTTTTGGAATTATCCTCGCTCGCCGCTCACGGCATGTTCGAAGATCAGGCTCCTTGTGCCGGCATCATCACCGGTATCGGCCGGATACACGGCACCGAAGTGATGGTGGTCGCCAATGACGCTACCGTAAAAGGCGGAACCTATTTTCCGATCACGGTTAAAAAACATTTACGCGCCCAGGAAATCGCTTTTGAAAACCGCCTACCCTGCATTTACCTGGTCGATTCAGGCGGTGCGTTTTTACCGATGCAAGACGAGGTCTTCCCGGACAAGGAACATTTCGGTCGCATTTTTTATAATCAAGCACGGCTTTCAGCAGAAAACATTCCACAAATCGCCGTTGTGATGGGTTCCTGTACAGCCGGTGGCGCCTACGTTCCGGCAATGTGCGATGAAAGCATCATCGTGAAGGAACAAGGCACGATTTTTCTTGGTGGCCCGCCGTTGGTGAAAGCGGCAACGGGCGAAGTCGTAGACGCCGAGACCCTGGGCGGTGCCGATGTCCACACAGGCATTTCCGGCGTCGCAGACCATCTGGCCGAGAATGATGCCCACGCGCTGGAAATTGCCCGCAATATCGTGGCGAACCTCAATCGCAAGAAAACGATTGGACTTGCGCTTCAAGTTCCAAAAGAACCGCTGTATCCGAGCAGCGAGTTATACGGCCTGATTCCAAAAGATACCCGAAAACCTTTCGACATTCGCGAAGTCATCGCGAGACTCGTCGATGGCTCGGAATTCCAGGAATTCAAAGCGCGGTACGGCAAGACGCTGGTTTGCGGATTCGCGCATTTGCACGGCTATCCGATCGGCATTGTTGCCAATAACGGTATTTTGTTTTCAGAAAGCGCATTGAAAGGTGCGCACTTCATCGAACTTTGCAATCAACGCGATATCCCTCTGGTTTTTTTGCAGAACATCACCGGTTTCATGGTCGGAAAGAAATACGAACATGCCGGCATCGCGAAAGACGGTGCGAAAATGGTGACTGCAGTAGCCTGCTCGCATGTGCCGAAATTTACCGTCGTGATCGGCGGTAGTTTCGGCGCCGGCAATTACGCCATGTGCGGCCGCTCGTATGGCGCACGGTTTTTATGGATGTGGCCGAATGCACGCATCAGCGTGATGGGTGGAGAACAAGCCGCATCGGTACTCGCTACCGTTAAACGCGATGGTATCGAAGCTTCGGGTAAAGCCTGGAGCGCCGAAGAGGAAGAAACTTTCAAGGCGCCGATTCGCGAGCAGTACGAACGCCAGGGACACCCTTTCTACGCTTCCGCCCGCTTGTGGGACGACGGCATCATCGACCCTGCGGACACACGTCGTGTGCTCGGTCTGGCCATTTCGGCATCATTGAACGCCCCTATCGTCAAATCACGATTCGGCGTGTTCCGGATGTAGGGCATGGGACCGTGGTCAAAAGTGGAAAAGCGAATACGCGACTTGAGCGATCCACAATTAAAACTGCGTTTCTACTTCACGTCATATCGCCAGGAAAAAATTGCGACGCCTCATTGGACGGAATCTGCCGGGAAACTCTGGGTTAGCTTAAACGGCAAGACCTTGTGGGCCATTCCGAAAGACAGACACAGCGGCGACCAGGGCGACATCGGCATGCAAGCACGAAGAAGTCCCGGCTGGCTGGTAGAAATGATGGTGGAGTATATGGATGTCCCACGTGACGACCTGCTCACTTGGACGCCTTCATGGTCCACCTGGGGATTGATCGATATCTTGCTGGCCTCCGATCGCAGGATAGGTCGTCGACAATGGCCAGCACTGGAAACCAGACTGGTTGAACCTGCAGCGAAATTTATTCTCGCTATTCGAAAATATCCGGCGTCCGAAATGGACAATCATGTTCTATATGGTCGTACTAGCGACACACTTCACGACCCCGACTGAAAAGACGGCTTTGGTATAGCTGCCGAAATACGTTTGCTACTTACTCGCCATTGAACAACCGTTGCAGGCTGAACATTTTGTCTGGCACGAACCGGCATTGGTGGCTGCAACCAAATTGATCTCGATACTGCGGCTATTTTTCCGCGAAATAAAACGCCAGACGTCCGAGAAAAACCCGGGTAAAAAGTGTTTGATCGCGAACAAGCCGGCCGCGAGCAATATTAAACTCATTACTGATGTTTCCAGCAACACGTAGCTCATAGCCATAACCTCGCCAGTTGGTAGGTAAGGAACGAAGCGAAATATGCCAGTGCGAATAAATAGCCTGTAGATATAAACACCTGTTTCCAGGAATTGGTCTCACGCTTTATTACGGCCAATGTCGACAGACATTGCGGTGCATAGATGTACCAAACCAATAACGACAACGCGGTGGGAATAGTCCATTGCGCGGCAATCAATGGCGACAAGGCTTGTGCAGCGACATCGTCGCCGCCCGAGATTGCGTACACGGTCGCTAGTGCCGCAACGGCAACTTCGCGGGCTGCCAGCCCTGGAATCAATGCGATACAGATCTGCCAATTAAAACCGATTGGCGCAAAGAACGGTTCCATAAAGTGGCCAATCTTGCCGGCAAAACTGTAATCGATTGCGGGCAAAGTAGCGCCTTCCGGCGGTGCCGGATAGCTCGACAGGAACCATAGAATCACCGTCAGCGATAGGATAATTCCGGTAACGCGGCGCATGAAAATAACCGTGCGTTCCCATAAACCCATCGCGATATCGCGCGGATTGGGCCAACGGTACCGCGGCAATTCCATCAATAAAGCATGCTCGCTTTTGTCTTTACGGGTTTTCTTGATGACATAACTCACCAGTAGGGCGCTCAGAATGCCCGCCATATAAAGAGCGAAAAGCACCAAACCCTGCAAATTAAAGACACTCATCACTTCGGTGCGGGGAATGAATGCACCGATCAGCAAGGTATAAACCGGCAGGCGCGCCGAGCAAGTCATCAGCGGCGCCACCATGATCGTGGTCAATCGATCTCGCGGGTCCTGAATGCTACGTGTCGCCATAATCCCGGGAATGGCACAGGCAAAACTCGACAACATAGGGATAAAGGATCTCCCGGTCAGACCGGCAGCAAACATGAATCTATCGAGCAAAAATGCCGCACGCGGCAAATAACCGGATTCTTCCAATATCAAAATAAACAGAAACAGCATCAGGATTTGCGGCAGGAATTCCATCACCGTTCCCAAGCCTGCAAACAATCCATCGCTGATCAAACTGTTCAACGGCCCTGCGGGCAAGGCCGAGCTAACAGTCGAGCCCAGCCAGCCGATTGAAGCCGACACTGCGTCTTGCAACGGCGCTGCCCAAGAAAATACCGCCTGGAACATCAAAAACATCACGGCAGTGAGGATCACCAGACCCAGTACTGGATGCAAAACCCAGCGATCGATTTGGTCTCCGAACGTGTCTGTCCGATCCGGAAGTGTTACCGCAATTGCCATCACATCGCGAACGCGTTGATGCAAATCGACATCTTTGGATAATGTTGTCGAAGCCGGTGCTGGCAAATCGAGTTGCTTTGCCAGTGCTTCCGCACCCTGGCGCTTCACTGCCACCGTTTCCACCACCGGCATATTCAATTCGCGGGATAAAGCCTGCGAATCGATTTTTATGCCTTGACGTTGCGCTTCATCCATCAAATTCAGCGCCAGTATCATCGGGCGGCCGAGTTGCTGGAGTTCAAGCACGAAACGCAGATGCAATCGCAGATTGGTCGCATCAGCCACGCAAACGATTATGTCGGGCAGCCCCACTTCGGCGATTAGCCCCATGCAGACATCACGTGTGATCGCCTCATCCGGACTGGAGGGCGTCAAACTATAGGTACCCGGCAAATCCAGCACGTGGATCGACTTGCCCTGCGGCGTCTGGAATTTACCTTCCTTGCGCTCGACGGTAACACCGGCGTAGTTCGCAACTTTCTGGCGGCCGCCGGTCAGGCGATTAAACAGCGCCGTTTTGCCGCAGTTCGGATTACCGACCAGAGCAATATTCATCGCTGTTGCCGCCGGTGTGCTCATGAGGCTTTAGCCTGAGTAACTCGGATACGGGCCGCTTCATTGCGACGCAGGGCAAACTGCGAGCTGGCGATATTCACAAGGATAGGCTCGGCTCCCATTGGACCAAGCGCACGAATCTTGATCGATTCGCCGCTGACAAAGCCCAAATCTCTCAAACGCTGTGCAATCGCATCCGCTGGGTAGGCGTCTTCGACGGACACCACACTCGCTGTTTGACCCAATGCAAGCTCGCTCAGCAACATCGACGTTCCCGGCTAAATAGTAATGATTCCCATTATACATCCATCCCGGGGTTCAACAAGCCGCCGCTATGGCAAACCGTGCCGGCTCGGTATCATTGGACGGTTAACGATTGCGAGACCACACCATGGGGAAGCCGTGCTAACTCTGAATAAACATGCGGGTGTTGCAACTCTCGCCCTGAATCGCCCGGAAACCCACAACGCGTTTGATGCCGAATTGATACGGCAACTGACGACAGCCATTCAGGAACTGGAGCAGGATGACAGCATCCGGGCGGTGATCATTACGGGAACCGGTTCCACTTTTTCCGCCGGTGCCGATTTGAACTGGATGCGCGCCATGGCCAAGGCCAGCGAATCCGAGAATCTCGAAGACTCCTTGCAGCTCGCGAAGCTGATGCGGACTTTGAATTACCTGAACAAGCCGACCGTTGCACGCGTGAACGGAGCTGCATACGGCGGTGGCGTTGGATTGATTGCCTGCTGCGACATTGCGATCGGAATCGAAGCCACGAAGTTTTCGCTGAGCGAAGTCAAACTGGGATTGGTGCCAGCGGTAATTTCTCCATACGTGATTTCCGCAATCGGACTTCGCCATGCACGCCGATTGTTTCTAAGTGCGGAAATTTTCGATTCCGAACTCGCACTGCGAATTGGCCTGCTGCACGAAATAGTGCCATTCGCGAAACTCGATGAAGCTGTGGATAAAACATTGCATTGGCTGCTCAAGGGGGGTCCATTGGCGCAAAGAGAAGCCAAGCAACTGGCTTTGCGTGTCAGCGGAAATTCCTTGTCCGATGCGGAACGCCTTGATCAGGAAAATGCCGCATTAATCGCAAGACTGCGGGTGTCACAGGAAGGCCAGGAAGGCTTGAACGCCTTCCTGGAAAAACGCGCCGCCCGCTGGATTTAACGGAGAAAAAAATGCTTGACCATCTGGGTATCAGCGTTTCGGATTATCCGAAGAGCAAAGCTTTCTATCTGCAAGTCCTGGCTACACTTGGGCATGAATGCGTTATGGAAATTACACCGGAAATGACCGGCGGTGACTCCCTGCACTGCGGTTTTGGTTCCAATAAAAAACCATCGTTCTGGATCAGCTCCGTGGGCGAAGTATGTCCGTCTATCCATATCGCGTTTACCGCCAGTAACCGCGCCGAAGTCGATGCCTTTTATCACGCTGCACTCGCTGCGGGCGGCAAAGACAATGGTGCACCGGGTTTGCGGCCGATTTATCACCCGAATTACTACGGTGCCTTCATCATCGATTTGGATGGCCACAATATCGAAGCCGTTTGCCATTCCGCCTAAGAGCACCGCATGAAAAAGCCGACACTCAATATTAATGACACGAAAGCCGTCCTGATTAGCGACCTCAAGCCCGGCGCGCCCGAGAAATACCAGGGCGCGATGTTGGCGCAAATTTCGGAATTGATCGGTGCCAAGCGACTGGGCTACAACATGACGATCGTGCCACCGGGCAAAGCCGCATTTCCCGCGCATAATCATTATGGCAATGAAGAAATGTTCTACATAATCGAAGGCGAAGGTGAAGTTCGCATCGGTAACGAAAAATTTCCGATACGTCAGGGTGATGTAATCGCCTGCCCTGCCGGCGGACCGGAAACCGCACATCAAATCATCAACAGCTCGGCTACGCAGACACTGCGCTATCTGGCAGTCAGCACGATGCAGACCCCGGATTTCGTGCAATATCCAGACTCCGGAAAAACCGGTGCTGCTTATTATTACGGTGGCACTACAGACGGCAGACCTAACGCCATCCGTATTTTGAATCGCGAGCAAGACAACCTTGGCTACTGGGACGGCGAATAAGAATGTTCAATAAAATATTAATCGCCAATCGTGGTGAAATTGCCTGCCGCATCATTCGTACCTGCCGGCAGTTTGGCATTCGTACAGTGGCGGTTTATTCCGATGCCGATGCAAAAGCGCAACATGTGAAACAAGCCGACGAAGCAGTTTATCTGGGCGGTTCGATTCCATCCGAGAGTTATTTGTGCGGTGACAAGATCATCGAAGCCGCTAAAAAGACCGGAGCACAGGCGATTCACCCGGGCTACGGTTTTTTGTCTGAAAACGCCGATTTTGCCGAAGCGGTGGAAGCCGCCGGAATAAGATTCATCGGTCCGAAAGCAGCCTCCATGCGGAAGATGGGCAGCAAGGCCGGCGCCAAGGATTTGATGCAAACCCACGGCGTACCGGTCGTTCCAGGCTACACCGGTGAAAATCAGGACGCCGCCTATCTGTTGCAGGAAGCCAATCGAATCCAGTATCCGTTGATGATCAAGGCTGCCCACGGCGGCGGCGGAAAAGGCATGCGGATTGTTCGCAGTGCCGACGAGTTTCTTGCGAATCTTGAATCTTGCCAACGCGAGGCAAAAAACGCTTTCGGCCGCGACCGCGTGTTGCTTGAAAAATATATCGAACAACCACGCCATATCGAAATACAGGTTTTTGCCGACAGCCTTGGCAACACCATCCACTTGAATGAACGTGAATGCTCTGCGCAACGCCGCTATCAGAAAGTCATCGAAGAATCTCCCTCGCCTTTCCTCACATCTGAACGACGCAAGCAAATGGGGGACTCCGCGGTCCAGGCTGCCAAAGCCATTGATTACGTAAATGCCGGCACGGTCGAATTTATCGTTGGTGCCGATGGTGATTTCTATTTCATGGAAATCAATACGCGCTTGCAAGTTGAGCATCCTGTTACCGAGATGGTGACCGGTCTTGATCTGGTCGAATGGCAATTACGAGTGGCTGCTGGCGAAAAACTGCCGTTGTCACAGAATGAAATAAAAACACGCGGCCATGCGATCGAAGTGCGCTTGTACGCCGAAGATCCGGAGAAAAACTTTCTACCCGGTTCCGGCCGTCTGGAAAAGCTGCATTTGCCGCACGCTTCAAAAAACGTGCGACTAGATGCCGGCGTTGTTGAAGGCGATACCGTCAGCATTTTCTATGATCCAATGATCGCAAAAATGATTATTTGGGATGAAGACCGTCCGCGAGCATTGGCGCAGCTGCAAAATGCTTTGTCGTATGCCGATATCAAAGGTCCTAAATCGAATATCGAGTTCCTTGAAAAACTCGTGCGTCATCCGGTCGTCGTTTCCGGGAAGATCACTACCAATTATCTCGACCAGCATTTATCCGAAGTCTTGCCGCAGGCAGATTCGGCATCTGCACATTTCGTTATCGCAACTACGGTAGCCGCCTTGTTGGCCGACGAAAAACAAACACGCCAATCCGCGATGCGTTCAAACGATCCGCACTCGCCCTGGGCAATTGCCGACGGCTGGCGAATTGGCCACGAGAGCCAACGCAAACTATGTTTCCGGTGGCGCGAACTGAATCTGGACGTCTATGCAAAAGGCGCACAGGGTAATTATCAAATCGCCATCGACGGTAAAACCATCAATATCGGAAATGCCCATTTGCATGACGTTACCCTGTCATTCCAGATGGATGCTACGGCATACCGTTTTCTTGTACACGCCGACAAGAACAGTATTACGGTGCATGATGGCCAGTTACGTGCTTCGTTCGAACGGATACCGGCCTTCTTCTTTGACGACAGCAAAGCCATCGGCAGCGGCGACCGGATTCTCGCGCCAATGCCGGGCCGTATTGTCGTAGTGAAGGCAGCCACTGGCGATGCAGTCGTTGAAGGTCAGGAGTTAGCAGTGATGGAAGCCATGAAAATGGAACTATCATTGAAGTCCCCGCGTACCGGAATAATTTCAGCCATTTCGGTAGGTGTGGGTGATTTTGTCGAAGCAGATGCCCTTTTGATTAAACTGGAGGCAGCACAATGAATAGCTTGATGAGAATCATTTTTGCGACATGTTTATTGGCTACGATGTCGAGCTGCACCGGCTACGGCGTGACTTTTCAAACGGCACCCGGAACCGAACTTCTAACTTGTCATCCGTCACTTGTCGGCAATTGGAGAGTGATAGAGGGTGAACGTAATTCACCGGCATCCAGCACTCTGGATTTTCTTTCGGTAAATGCAGATTGCTCCAATATTTATGCAGTCACCATCAAGAAAGAATCGGGCAAGCAGGAATCCAAGGTTGATGATTTAAAAAAGAACGACGAACAAAAAATCCAGTTCGTCCGTGGTGGCACCTATGACTATGCGGTGATCACTCCGAAAGAAACCAGTTTCGAAATCACACCCGAACTTACGGTGCCTTCCGGAAAAATCATTTACCAAATCAATACCGGGAAGGATGGCGTGATACTGCGGACGGTCGATCTCGACAAGACGATCCAACTCGTTCTTGCGCGCAAAATGAACGGCCAGATATTTGTTGATCGCGATAATCCAGGCGTTTCCCAGGCAGCGAATGTCTATGTCCGGGGCGACGAAAAACTGATCGCGGGCTACCTGGATACTCTGGACTTGTACTCAAATGATCGCCTGCTGCTGGTTTCGGCAACCCCTGCCGAAGTCAAATTAATCCAGAAAGCCATAAAGAATTATCATCCGGATAAAAAATCCAAATGAATAATGCCGTTCGCATCGTCGAAGTGGGTCCGCGTGATGGCCTACAGAATGAAAAAACCATTATCAGCGTCGCCGACAAGATCTCGCTGATTAATCGTTTGAGCCATTGCGGCTTCAAGACTGTCGAGGCCACCAGTTTTGTCAGCCCGAAATGGGTCCCGCAACTTGCCGATGCAGCCGAGGTTTTTATCGGCATCGAAAAAGTTGCCGGCGTCAGTTATCCGGTTTTGACGCCCAACTTGCAGGGTTATGAACGTGCCCGCGCCGTCGGGGTAACCGAAGTTGCAATTTTCGGCGCTGCATCCGAGGCCTTCAGTCAGAAAAATATCAATGCCAGCATCGATGAAAGCATCGAACGTTTTATTCCCGTATTGGAACAGGCCAAAAGCGATAACGTGAAAGTACGCGGCTATGTTTCAACCGTGCTCGGCTGTCCCTATCAAGGCGATGTGCCAGTCACGGATGTCGTCCGTGTTTCGAAACGCCTGTATGAACTCGGTTGTTACGAGATTTCCCTCGGCGACACGATCGGAATCGGCACACCCAAAAATGCACGCAATATGCTCGCAGCCGTGGCGGCTGAAATCCCGATGGCGGCGTTAGCCGTACATTTCCACGACACGCGCGGACAGGCCCTGGCGAATATTCTCGCTTGCCTTGAAGAAGGCGTCCGCGTTGTGGATTCCGCGGTTTCCGGCACCGGCGGCTGTCCTTATGCCAAAGGTGCAAGCGGCAACGTAGCTACCGAGGATGTTGTCTACATGTTGGAAGGCATCGGCATGCAAACCGGAATTCAACTGGATAAATTAATCGACACCGGACGTTGGCTCTCGGATCTTCTGGGCCGCGAAACAAGCAGCAAAGTCAATCGGGCCAGCATCGCATGAGAACTCGTAGCCGTTACCGCACTACTGCTGCCTATCAACCCAAATATGCAAACCCCATTAAATTTGAATCGGGCCAGCTGATTACTCTGGGTGGACGCGATGCCGAATTTCCCGAATTCCTATGGGCGAAGGATGAACAAGGCCGCGAAGGCTGGGTGCATCAATCCAAATTCCTGGTTACCTCGGACAAGAAAGCGGTTACCACCTCCCACTACAATGCCATCGAGTTGACGGTACGTTCCGGCGAACTCGTGACTGCCGAAGAAACCCTCGGCGATTGGTCCTGGTGCCGTACGATTGAAGGAAATTCCGGCTGGCTGCCAAATCATGTCCTTGAACGGGTGACGGATGTCTTACCGTTCCACATCCGGCCAATCGAAGCGAAAGACGATGAAACCATGGCGCAGGTAATTCGCAAGGTGATGCCGGAATTCGGTGCAGTTGGTGAAGGCTTTGCGATCAACGATCCCGAAGTCGACTGGATGAGTCGCGCTTATTCGGAACCACGTTGCAGCTACTTCGTGGTGGTGATCGACGGCGTCGTCAAAGGCGGCGGCGGAATTGCACCCTTGCTCGGTGGTGATCCGGAGACCTGCGAATTGAGGAAAATGTATTTTCTTCGCGAATGCCGTGGCCTGGGTGCCGGCACTGCGTTGATGGCCAAATGTCTGCATGCAGCACGTCAACACGGCTTCAAGCGCTGCTATCTTGAAACACTGGACAGCATGAAAGACGCACAAAACCTGTACGAACGCAGCGGATTCAAAAAACAATGCGGCACCATGGGCGACACCGGCCATGGCGGCTGCGATACGTTTTATTTGCTGGAGTTGTAGGGGGCAGCTTGCTGCGCCCTGCATTGATGGCGGCAGACGGGCTCCTACAGTAAAATAACGGACTTTCCGCGTTCGGATTCCCCATGCAAATTCAAAACATTCGTGCCGTCATTACCGGCGGCGTTTCCGGTCTCGGCTTTGCCGTTGCACAGTACATCGTCAAAAACGGCGGCAAAGTCGCCCTGTTCGATATCAACGACGATAAATCCGCCACCGCATTGGCCGAACTGGGTGCCGAAAATGCATTTTATTTTCGCACCGATGTCGCCGACGAAGCACAAGTCGAAGCGAATGTCGCGGCGGCAAAAGAAAAACTCGGCGGACTGAATGCGGCCGTTAATTGCGCCGGCATTCTTGGTGCAGGTCGCGTGCTCGGCAAGGAAGCGCCGATGCCTTTGAAACAATTTTCGACCACCGTGATGGTAAACCTGGTCGGAAGTTTCAATGTCGCAAAAGCAGCCGCCAACCAGATGCAACATAACGACGAGCAAAACGACAAGGAACGCGGCGTGATCATCAACACCGCTTCGGTCGCGGCCTATGACGGCCAGATTGGTCAGGCGGCCTACTCCGCGTCGAAAGGCGGTGTAGTCGGCATGACCTTGCCAATGGCCCGCGAGCTTGCCCGTTTTGGAATTCGCGTCATGACAATTGCCCCTGGTATTTTCTGGACGCCAATGGTCGACGGCATGCCTCCTGCTGTCCAGGAATCATTGAGTGCATCGATTCCATTTCCATCCCGTCTTGGCAAGCCGGAAGAATTTGCCGAACTCGTCGGTTTCATCCTGCAAAATACTTATTTGAATGGCGAAACCATTCGTCTCGATGGCGCAGTAAGATTGGCGCCGAAATAACACTGAACACCGATTTCCAGATCGAAAGAATCGCCTGAAGGCGCTCACACTTAACATCAAGAATTTTTATGAAAGCTTACGACATCAAAAAAGGCAACGTAGTCGAACACAACAAAACGATTTACCAGGTACGCGACATCGAACGCAGCTCGCCGCAAGGCCGCGGTGGCAACATGACTTTCCGTTTCATCATGTACAGCGTACCTGGCGGGCAGAAACTCGACCTGAGTTTGAAATCCGAAGACGAATTGACCGAAGTCGATTTGCTGCGCCGCGAAGCCAGTTTTTCGTACATGGACGGTGATGATTTCGTGTTCCTCGACAAGGAAGACTACACGCCGTACACGCTTAGCCCGGCTACGCTCGGCGATTCGAAAGGCTATATCACCGAAGGCCTGGAAGAGTGCCATGTGCAATTGATCGACGATCAGGCCATCGGTCTGCAATTGCCGGTTAACGTGGTACTTGAAGTAATCGATACGCCGCCGGAATTAAAAGGTGGCACGGCCACCAAGCGCCCGAAACCCGCCAAGTTGAGCACGGGTATTGAAATCATGGTGCCGGAATATATCGCCAACGGCGAGAAAATTTACGTCAGCACGATCACTGGCGAATTCGGCGGCCGGGTCGAAACCAAGAATTTCTGAGGTGCTCCCTCTCGCTATGGGAGAGGGCTGGGGAGAGGGTAAAATTACGCAGATAATTGCGTATTCGTACCCTCTCCTGCGCTACGCGCCACCTCTCCCACCGGGAAAGGAAATTATTCTCAGTTGGATCTATCTTTAAAATCGCTTCAACCACTTCCTCGCCATACGGCGAATACTTTCTTCGGCTTCATCATCATCGACCAATTCGCTGATGACCCGCCAGGCGAGCGCGTGTGATTCATCGCTGACGACAAAATCCTCGCTGCCATTGGCACGCACAACGAAGCGCACATCGTGATGATAATGTTCCGGTTCCGAACCTCGTGCCGGGATCGCATGCCGTTCCAGATCAAATACTTCCTGTTCAACGCTTAAATCGACAAGGCCGGATTCTTCTTCGGCTTCACGCAGCGCGACTTGCGCCAAATCACTATCACCATCGGCATGACCACCCAATTGCAGCCATCGTTCCAGTTTCTTGTGATGGGTCAGCAAAACCCGTTGGCCATCTTTGGACACCAACCAACAAGACCCCGTGAAATGTCCGACCGTTAATGTACGTTCGCAGCAATCTTGATGGCGTTTTGCAAATTCGACCAAGAGAGCCTTCGAATGCTGGTTTTCCTGTTCATATTCGGTGTATTGATTCAGCAAGTTCAAGACTTGCTGCTGTGCTGGTGAAAAATTGTCCAAAATAATCTCTCGGTGAATGGAATGCTCAATGACGTATTGTTAATTGTTCAAGTAAATTCTAGAAAAGCCCGAAATTTGTTCGTTAAATCATGCAGCTGAAGGCGTCAGAATCACTTCTACTGACTTGCGCCTCGCCACCAACGCAGGGTATGGTATCGGATTGTCTCGCCAGCTGATTAATGGCGGCGCGGGAAATTTAGCGACAATACGGATTCAAAAACATACAACACTCATTTTTGGGGAGAAATTGATGTCGAGCACTTCAAAACCCGGGTTGCTTTCGCGCCTGACGCTTCGAAAGACTGTCGAGCAGGTTCAGCAAGAAACTGAAACCAGCCAACTGAAGCGGACACTTGGCCCATGGAATCTGGTATTCCTCGGAATTGGCTGCATCATCGGTGCCGGTATCTTCGTACGAACAGGTAATGCTGCCGCCCTTCATGCCGGTCCCGCAGTACTTTTATCCTTTCTGGTAGCCGGTGTTGTCTGTGCGCTCGCAGGCCTGTGTTATGCCGAACTGTCCTCGACCCTGCCGGTTTCGGGCTCCGCCTATACTTACAGTTACACAACCATTGGTGAATTCGCTGCCTGGATTATGGGCGGACTTTTACTACTTGAATACGGCTTGGCTGCATCGGTGGTCGCGGTGGGCTGGTCGGGTTACGTGGTCAGCCTGCTAGGCGACTATGGCCTGGTCATTCCACCTGAACTAACCGGACCTTACGGTCATGCCGTAATGAAAGATGGCGTTGCATTGATCGGTGCCGATGGTAATCCGGTTACAGCTCTCTTCAATCTGCCAGCATTCCTGATTTGCTCGGCATTGGCCGGTCTTTTGGTAATCGGTGTTTCAGAAAGTGCCAAGGTGAACAACATCATCGTTGCCATCAAGGCTACGGTCATCATTGCGTTCATCATTATCTGCGGCTGGTACGTTATCCAGCATTTCGACACTCTGAAAGCAAACTGGGACCCCTTCATTCCTGAAGCCACCGGTAAAGAAGGCGAGTATGGCTGGGGCGGCATCTTCCGCGCAGCTTCGATCGTATTCTTCGCATACATTGGTTTCGAAGCCGTTTCCACGGCCGGCCAAGAATCCAAAAACCCGAAAAAAGACATGCCGTTTGGCATCATCGGTTCGCTGCTTATCTGCACAGTGTTGTACATCCTCGTTTCGATCGTCATGACCTTGATGGTCAACTACAAGATGCTCAACGTTCCGGATCCCGTTGCTGTCGCAGTCGATGCACTCGGCCCGGCCTGGGGCTGGTTCGCGAAGACTATCAAGATTGGTGCGATCGTCGGTCTGACCTCGGTCATCCTGGTGCTGATGTACGGCCAAACCCGTATTTTCTACACGATGGCGCGCGATGGCCTGTTGCCGAAAATTTTCGCCACGGTACATCCGAAGTTCAGAACGCCTTGGGTCAACACCATTCTCGTTGGCTTGATTACCGCAGTGGCGGCAGCTTTCTTCGACATCAATACATTGGGTGATATGACATCGGTCGGTACACTGGCCGCTTTCGGTATCGTCTGTATGTCTGTGATCTGGCTGCGTACCACCCATCCGGATATTCCGCGTGGCTTCAAAGTTCCGCTTTATCCGGTGCTGCCCGTTCTCGGTATCGTGTCGTGCTTTGCACTGATCTTCACCGTCGAAACCCGCGTCCTGGTTTTCTTCGGCTGGTATGTATTGGGATCGATTTTGCTTTACTTCGTCTATGGCATGCACAACTCCCGCCTGCAGAAAGGCGAAGCTCAGCACGCAGAAGTTCAACTCGTAGAATAAGACAATCGTCACACCATAAAAAACGGCGCGTTTATCGCGCCGTTATTTTATTCGTCGAGACCCAATGCATTCGCCGAATCGTCTACATCATCTTCGATAAAGTTATTCGGTATCGCCTTGTTGGTCTTCGCACCAAGTGCCTTGATTTGCTCGGTTTGGCGAACCAGGTTGCCTTTGCCGGAAGACAAGCGCTTCAATGCCGAGCCATGTGCCTCATTTGCCTGCTCCAATGCTTTCGACACCCTATTCAAATCACTGCAGAACGCGACAAACTGGTCGTAAAGCTTGCCAGCCTGATCGGCGATTTTCATCGCATTACCACTGCGCTGATCGAGCTTTTGCAGATGTGCCACGGTGCGGCAGGTCGCCAGTACGGTGCTAGGCGCCGCCAGAACGATATTCTTGTCCAACGCATAGGTGTACAAGGCATCGTCTAGGCGCAATGCATCGATAAACGCCGATTCGATCGGAATAAAAATCAGCACGAAATCGAGATTGCGTTTATCAGGCAATGCATCGTAAGACTTGGCCGACAAGCCGTCGATATGGGTTTTCAATGAACGCACGTGCTCTTTCAAGGCTTGCTCGCGTGCCTGTTCGCTTTCGGCATTGATGTAACGGTCATAGGCAACCAGCGAGACTTTCGAGTCAACGACTATCGCCTTGTTTTCCGGAAGGAAGATCACGCAGTCGGGTTGCTTGCGATTCTGGTTTTCATCGACGTAGGAAAACTGCGATTGGTAATCCCTGCCCTCGGTCAAACCGGAAGCATCGAGAATACGGCCCAGCACCTGCTCCCCCCAGCCACCCTGGGCTTTGTTATCACCCTTGAGCGCGCGCGTCAGGTTAATAGCCTCGTCGGCCATTCGCACATTGAGTTCTTTCAAGGTATGAATACCCTGATTGGTTTGCTGTACGGTTTGCTTGAATTCGAAAATCTGCGTCTTCAACGGATTCAGCAAGGCATCCAGCTGTTCCTTGTTCTGCTCCTTGAATTTGGCGGTTTTATCTTCGAATATTTTTTGCGCCAGGTTCTCGAAGTTTTCCTTCAATCGATCTTCGGCGGATTTCAGCAATTGGATTTGTTCGTTGCCCGACTGTTCGCGTGCTTCGGAACCAGCCTTCAGGGCAGCGTATTGCTGCTGCAGAGTTTCGAGGCTATTCGCTTTCAGCGATAAGCCTTCGTTTTCGGCCAACGCCGATTGCAGTCGAGCTTCAAGAGTCGCGTTTTTACGTGACAAATAAATGGCCAACACCAGAAAAACGACAGCCAGTGTCAGGAAAATCAAACCAAGGGTATTAAAAGTCATTGGGCCAAGCTTGTTGAAAAACCTGGCCCATCTTAAATCATTGAGGTCTCAATACCTGAGAGCGAAAATTGCTTAGGCTTTTTTGGCCCAGGCAGTGCACCAGCCCTTGGGCACAACCGAGAATCCGGCAAACAGGGAACAGGCGCCGCTGCTGGCGGTAAAAAACTGGCAATTTGCACAGCTGCTGCCGGGTTTTTTGCTGGGTTCCTTCGATTTAGCTGCATCGTCCACGTATTTGAGTGCCTTGGCAGTGGCGTTATCTGCCGGAAGCTTCTTCAGGGCTTGTGCAAATGCCGGACCAAACAACGGCAAAGCAATTGCGACAGTGGCTGCTTGAAGCATAAAACGACGACGGGCATTGACGGTGTTCATGGCTGGACTCCTGAGTACTGCCAGTCTATCGAAATTTCGGGCAATGATATTGATTTAGGTCAAACCGGCACCCATTTCTGTTGCATCCGTTAAACTTAACACTATGAACGACTTACCTTACGATTCCAGGGAATTACAGGCCCGGGCGCTAGAGCTGGTGGAAACGACCCGCGAGCTGGCCCAACGTGGCTGGACGCCCGCGACCAGCAGCAACTTTTCCATGCGGCTTGATGATAAACATGCTGCCATCACTGTCTCTGGTCGGGACAAAGGGCGCCTGACCGAGGCCGATATCATGGTGGTCGATCTGCAAGGCCATCCGGTTGCCACGATCCAGAAACCATCCGCCGAGACCCAGCTACATACTCACCTTTACGCGCGTTTCCCGGAAATCGGCTGCGTGCTACACACCCATTCGATCAACCAGACACTGGCGTCCAGGCTTTATGCGGCGCAGGGGTTTATCCGGTTTGAGGGCTATGAACTGATCAAGGCGTTTCGAGGTCAAACAACCCACGACACCCACTTTGATTTGCCGATCTTTCCGAACACCCAGGACATGGATGTGTTGGCCAGACAAGTGGAAGCCAAGCTGGACCAGGCACCGCTTTGGGGCTACCTGATCAATGGACACGGATTGTATGCCTGGGGCCGCGACATGATGGAAGCACGCCGGCATCTGGAAGCATTCGACTTCCTGATCAATTGCGAACTCGAAATGAGGAAATATAAATAATGAGCCGTCTTCGTATTTTTTCCGAGCAAGACACCGCCAATCCGATGATGGTTGCGCACACGCATGAATTTATTGCCGAGCAACTGCAAAAAATTGGTGTGCGTTTCGAACAATGGCAGGCCAATGCTCCGGTCAAGCCTGGCGCATCGCA
The DNA here is from genome assembly GCA_050737875.1 of Arenimonas sp. Taxonomy (GTDB): domain Bacteria; phylum Pseudomonadota; class Gammaproteobacteria; order Xanthomonadales; family Xanthomonadaceae; genus Arenimonas. Next base: position 19,614 of record JBOHYG010000034.1, read on the forward strand.
AGAAGAAGTATTCGCAGCCTATAAATCCGATATCGATAATATCGTGCAGGAAAAAGGCTTCAAGACCGTCGACGTGGTCAGCATTGCACCAGATGACCCTGAGCGGGAAGCCAAGCGCGGCAAATTCCTGAACGAACACTTCCACAAGGAGGACGAAGTACGTTTCTTTGTCGCCGGCTCTGGATTGTTTACCTTGCATGTCGAAGACCGTGTATATGAAATCCTTTGCACGCAAGGCGATTTGGTCGGCGTACCCGACAGCACCAAGCATTGGTTTGACATGGGGCCCGCGCCCTACTTCATCGCTATCCGCTTTTTCACCGAGCCAGATGGCTGGGTTGGCCATTTCACCGGTAGCGACTGGGCCGAAAAATTTCCGCGTTATGAAATCGGGCAAGCGGCGTGAAAACTATCCTTACCGACATCGAAGGCACCACCAGCTCTATTTCCTTCGTAAAGGAAGTGCTGTTTCCGTACGCACGCCGCGAACTGCCGAATTTTGTCCGCAAACATGCGCATGACGCGAAAGTCAGGTATTGGCTGGACCAGGTGCAGCTCGAATTGGGCTCGGAAATCTTCAATGACGAACATTTGATCGAAACTCTGTTGAACTGGATAGATACCGACCGCAAGCACACCGCGTTAAAAGCCTTGCAAGGAATGATCTGGGTCGCAGGTTATCGCGATGGCGATTACGCCGCCCATATCTACGATGATGCCGCCGCGATGTTGAAGCAATGGCATGCTGACGGCTACCGGATTTATGTTTATTCGTCCGGCTCGGTTCCTGCACAAAAATTATTCTTCGCCCACACTACCGCCGGTGATTTGACACCGCTGTTTTCGGGTTATTTCGATACCGAGATGGGCGGCAAACGCGATGCAGAAAGCTACCGCAGAATTGCGGCTGCGATCGATACGGATCCATCCGATATCGTTTTTCTTTCGGATATCGTTGAAGAACTCGATGCGGCAGATGAAGCCTGCTTGGATACCGTATTGCTGGATCGCCTGAATGATTATCCCGTGCCGCGTCGCAACGAAGCCACCCACGGCCATCGTCGGGTGGAGTCGTTCAAGGAAATCAATACGATCTAGGGTTCGGCTTGTTGCAATTGGTAGCGCAGCGACTCGGTGAACCACTGATCGTTCAATCTGGCGCGTACTTCAATCCGATGTTCGCCGACAGGCAAATTCGTCGGCAGGGCACCACGCCACAGGTGTGCCGACAGCAATGCTTCCGCCATCAGGTCATAACTTCGCAGATGATCCGAACGTGCATCCTTGATATTTATTTCCAGCACGTTTGGGTCCTGCGTTTCGACCCGCAGCATCGGCTTCCACTCGGCGCCATCGATCCTGTATTCAACCAGTGTATCCGACATCCCCATAAACACATTCGCATACACAGCGAACCCCGGATAGGCTTTATGCCGCAATACTTTCGGTGCGAACAATTGTATCTGCTTGTCACCGGACGCCCGGGCCACTTGCCAGCTTAGTCGTGGTTTGGCTTTTTCTGCCCATGACAATCGCGCATAACCATTCGGCGTACCGTCCTGCATCAAGGCATCGGGAATTCCGTCGACATCTTTCATGCCGGACCAAAATGCACCGCAGGCAGCACCGACGTTGAATTCATGCAATGGACTTTTTCCCTTCCAGCCTGTTTTTTCGTCGTGAAAAAAATGCCGTTGCATATGCGCATGTGCGGTCAGTAGCAGAACATTTTCAAAGCCGGACAAAATGGAAAACAGATGTTGCCGATCGGCATCTCGGAAAGTATGCAGCTGCGGTTTTGCATCCGAATCGAAAACCGGAATATGCATCGCAAGGATAATCCGGCGCGTTTTTGGAATCTCGGTCAGGTATGCCTGCAGGAATCGAAATTGCGATTCCCGTAAACCACCGACGTAAGCCGCCGGCATGCCGGTGTTTGGTTTATGGATCACATCGTCCAACACAATGACGCTGGCACCGGATTGTTCCCAGGCAAAAGTGTCCGGACCGTAATGGCGAGAAAATGTTTGCAGCGATTGCTCGTCGCTATCTGCCGCCTGATCCCGGTCATGATTTCCGGAAACGTGCAGCCAAGGCGTATTCAAACGCCGCGTCACCTGGTTCATCGCCGGGTACAGGCTTAGATTGCCGTGCACGATATCGCCGAGCGAAATACCAAGCTCGGCCTGCGTGTGTCCCACCAAAGGCTCGACGATATCTTTTTCGTAATAACCAACATCTTGCATGTTTTTCGGCTGAGGGTCTCCGAAAACCAGCATGTCGAGCTTATTCTTGCTCGAGTCCGTTGAATTCTTTCTCAAGGCGAAATGGATTCCACGATTCGCTTTTTCAGAATGAATATCCATCCAGAAATCCGGCAGCCCGTTGGCATCCATCGGAACTTGCCAACCATCCGGCTTGATTACAAAAACGATGGTGGCCTCGGACGGAGTGAGTTGCCAACGGCTTTTTACATCGGTTCTGGTAATTACCTGGCCATCGGATACCGCGATATTCGCGATACCGGGTTCTGATTTGTCCATGCGCCCGTTTTGATTTCGGTCATCAAACACCAGGCCTTCTACCATTGGCGGCAATGCAAACGCGTTCATGGAATAAAAACAAAGCGTGCTTACAATAAACGGAAAAATTGTGCGCAGCATGTTTTCCTCTTCCTTTACCGACTCATTATTGATGGCGTTTCTTCAAGTGCTCCTGCACCGCATTCCAATTCAACCCGCGGGAACGCAACAACACCATCAAATGATAAACCAGATCACTGGCTTCATTGAGCAAATCCGTTTCCTCTTGTGCAACGGCTGCCAGAGCGGTCTCAACACCTTCTTCGCCGACCTTCTGGGCAATATGACGTATTCCGGACTGGAATAATTTCGTTGTGTAGCTGCCTGCCGGCAAATCCCGCTGTCTCTGTTCAAGCAAGGCATCCAATGTGCCGATAAAATCGCCGGGTGCTTGTTCGAAACAACTCGCACGATTCAAATGGCAAGTCGGACCGGCCGGTTTTGCCTGAATCAGCAAAGTATCGTTATCGCAATCGGCTTCAATGCTCACCACTGAAAGTACATGGCCGCTTGTTTCGCCTTTTTTCCAGAGCCGTTGCTTGCTGCGGCTATAAAAAGTGACCTGCCCTGTTTCATTTGTGGCTTCCAATGCTTCGCGATTCATATAGCCCAGCATCAGTACACGCAGGTTATCGGCATCCTGGATAATGGCCGGTAGCAAGCCATCTTGCTTACTCCAATCGAGCGCATCGATATTTTTCAAGATCATGATGTCATTACCTCAAAGTCGGACCGGTATCTTTTTTTCGAACAAAGCCCGTTTTAATTCGGGAATGGGAATGCTGCCGGAATGGAATACCGTGGCGGCCAATGCCGCATCGACATCGGATTTCTCGAATACATCGATAAAGTGCTGGATCGAACCGGCACCGCCGGAAGCCACCAACGGAACCTGGCAGATTGAACGCACTGCGCTTAGCTGTTCGATATCGTAACCATCGCGAGCACCATCGCTGCCCATGCAATTCAATACGATTTCACCGGCACCACGTTGCTGCACCTCGACTATCCATTCGAGTGTGGTCTTCGCCAATGCCTGCGTCTTGTTTGGATCACCGGTAAATTGGCGAACACGCCATTGACCGTCTTCATCGCGCAATGAGTCGATTCCAACTACGACGCATTGCACACCGAATGCCTGCGCCAGCTCATTGATCAAATCCGGCCGCTGCAACGCAGGTGTATTGACGGAGATTTTATCGGCGCCTGCATTCAGGACAACTGCTGCTTCTTCAACGCTGCTGATTCCGCCGGCAACGCAGAATGGAATGTCGATTAAATCCGATACCCGTTTTATCCAATCGCGATCCACCGTACGAGCTTCAGGGCTGGCGGTAATATCGTAGAAAACCAGCTCATCTGCCCCTTCATCGCGATAACGCTGTGCCAGCTCCACGATCCCGCCCATCACGACGTGATCACGAAATTTCACGCCTTTCACGACAACGCCATCTTTCACATCCAGGCAGGGAATAATCCGGCGGCTCAACATGACAGAGCCTCCTGCAAACTGAAACGCCCTTCGAGCAAGGCACGACCCAGGATTACGCCACCGGTACCGGCCGCTCTGGCATCGCGAATATCATCAAGGGATTTCACGCCTCCGGATGCTTGAACCACCAAGTCAGGAAATCTTTTTGCAATTTCGCCATACAAAACATTATTCAGACCCGACAACATGCCATCACGCGCACTATCGGTGCAGAGGAAATGCCGTAACCCGGCGCCCTGCTAAAACTCCAACATCTGAAACAGGTTTTTTTCCGATGTTTCGGTCCAGCCTTTTACCGGCAACTGCCATTGCCCGTTTTCGTGCTGACGCGTATCCAGTGCCACGGTAATTCGATCGGCGCCGAATTGTTGGATACATTGCGAAACCAATTCGGGTTGTTTCACCGCCAGCGTTCCGACGACAATCCGATCGAGACCCGACTCAACCAGAAGTTCGATATCCGCCTTGTTGCGCACTCCGCCACCGGATTGAATCTTCAAACCGATCACGTTCTGCATGAAACCGGCGATCTCGAGCAATGTGTAGGAACCAACCTTGGCAGCGTCAAGATCCACCAGATGCAGCCAGTCTGCACCAGCATTTCGGTAATTCTGAGCTATCTCGAGCGGTTCATTCGAATACGACGTCTCCTGTGCATAATCGCCTTGCAGCAAACGCACGACACGTCCGTCACGAATATCAATGGCCGGGTAGATTTCGAAATTCATAGCGATAAAAAATTCCGGAGCAGACGCGCACCAGCCTTGCCGGAACGTTCCGGATGAAATTGCGCCCCCATCACATTGCCTTTCTGGACAATGGCTGAAAATGCATTGCCGTGATTGGTTTTCGCCAAGGTGTATTCGGATACACCGGCTGCAAAACTATGGACAAAATAAACGTCGGCGTCCTGCAAGCCATCGCAAAGCGTGCTCGTCGTATTAACGTTCAAGTTATTCCAACCCATGTGGGGAATTCGCACACCTGCCTGTGCCTGCAATTTTTTTACGCAGCCCGGCAACAGGCCTAGGCAAGCAGTGTCACCTTCATCCGAGCTATCGAATAGCAATTGCATGCCAACGCAAATTCCGAGCAAGGGTTGCTCGATGGTCGGGATGACGTCTATCAAGCCATTTTCGTGCAGGCGATTCATCGAGACTCCCGCTGCGCCAACACCGGGCAAGATAACGTGCGTGGCATTTCTGATTTTGGCGATATCCGACGTTACCGGTGCATCGACACCCATGCGTGCGAAAGCTGCCTGTACGGAGCCAAGATTCGAGCCACCTGAATCCAGCAGGACCAATCGCGTACTCACAACACGCCTTTTGTACTCGGCAGCTCGCTGCCGGAGCGCTTGATGGCTTCTCCCAGCACGCGAGCGAATACCTTGAAGCAGGATTCAACCATGTGGTGGGCATTCTCGCCCGATACTTTCAAATGCAGATTCAGGCCGGCCGTTTCGCAAATGGAGCGGAAAAAATGCGGTACTAATTCCGTGGCAAGATCACCGACCATTTCACGCGGAAATTTTCCTTCGAATACAAAATACGGGCGTCCGGAAATATCCAGCAATGCACTGGCATCGGTTTCATCCATCGGCAAACTGAAGGCATAGCGAGCGATGCCGCGTTTCTCGCCCAGAGCCTGTTTCAATGCTTGTCCCAGTGCCAACGCGGAATCTTCCACCGTGTGGTGTTCATCGATGTGCAAATCACCGGCACAGGTCAACTCCAGTGTCGTACTGGAATGTTTTCCGAGTTGTTCCAGCATATGGTCGAAAAATCCCAGGCCGGTCGCGACCACCGGATTGGCGGCACGATCCAGGTTCCAATTCACGCGAATCCTGGTTTCCTTGGTGACACGTTCTATATTTGCTACACGTGGTGAATCGACCAACACGTGTGCAATCTCCGGCCATGAATACGCTGACGGCGCTAGACAGAAACCTTTTACGCCTAGATTGTCGGCGAATTGCATGTCTGTTTCTCGGTCGCCGACCATGGCACTGGCTTTCAGATCGATCGAACGATCACGCAGATAATGCATGACCATGCCGATACCGGGTTTACGATTCGGCGAGTTTTCTTCCGGCCGTGTTTTGTCGATCAACACTTCGCGAAAAGCAATTCCTTGCGATGCGAGAATCTGCAATAGCAAGGCTTGCGGGCCATCGAAGTTTTCTTGTGGAAAGCTCGCGGTGCCCAAGCCATCCTGATTCGACACCATCACGAATTCAAACCCGGCATCCCGGCATTTTATCAAGGCCGGAATCACGCCCTCGACCAGGCGGAATTTCTCATAGGCATCGATTTGCTCATCAGCGGGCTCTTCAATCAATACGCCATCACGATCGATAAACAGAATTTTGGTCATCACAGACTCTCCAATGCTTCCAGTAGCGCATCGTTTTCTTCAGGGCTTCCGACCGATATCCGCAATGCATCCGACAACGCTGCAGTCACCCGCATATCGCGGACTACCACGCCCGATGCAAGACATGCCTGGAATGCTTTTTCGGCGTCGCTGAAACGCACCAGCAAATAATTGCCTTGCGACGCATAAACTTGTTTGACTGCATCCAAGCTTTGCAACATCAAGTAAATCCGGTTTCTTTCACCGATGGAAATCACGGCGCGTTGTTTAGCCTGCCTTATGTTTTCATCGCTCAAACCTGCCAAAGCCTGCACGGCACAGGGCGTCGGCACCGGGTAAGGCGCGCAGATATTCTTTAGCACCCGGATGATATTTTCCCGCGCGATCAGGATACCGACACGTGCAGCGGCCATCGCATATGCCTTGGACAAGGTGCGCAGCACGACGATGTTTTCGTACTCTGACAACAAGCCGATTGCCGAATCGGCCTGGTTAAACTCGAAATACGCTTCATCGACCACGACGATTGCCTTGCCATTGCTTGCCGTAGCTAGTTCGCGAATGGCATCGAGCGAAATCGCCTGACCGGTCGGGTTTGCCGGTGTGCAGACGAAAATCAATTTAACCGGTTCCTGCCGGATTTTTTCCAGCGCGGCGGGAAGGTCGTAGCTCCACTGCGATTCACCATCTATCAATGGCACTTCAATAACACGGGCATTTTGCACGCGAGCACATACGGCATACATGCCGAAGGTCGGCGGTGCAATCAAGATGCCATCCTGCCCTGCTTTGCAAAATGCGCGTACCAGTAAATCAATGCCTTCATCGCTGCCACGGGTAATCATTAATTCCGGTGCAGTGATGCCGTAGAGTTCAGACAATCGCTTCACCAAGGCTTGAGGTTGAGGCTCAGGATATCGATTCAGATTCATGCTGTTGTCTGCAGCATTCGGCCATGGTGACTCATTGGCATTCAACCAGATATTGCCAGTGACATTTGCACGACGCGCCGACGAGTAACCGGCGAAGTCGCGTAAGTCATCACGTACCAGATCGAGCACGCTCATGGCTCACCCATCCTCAGCAATACGGCATTCGCATGCGCTTGCAGGCCTTCTGCATTTGCCAGCGTGACCGCACATGGACCGATAGTTTTCAGACCTGCCTGAGTGACGCTTTGGATGCTGATGCTTTTCTGAAAACTGGCGACGCTGACGCCGCTGTATGCACGGGCTGCACCATTGGTCGGCAGCACATGATTGGTACCGGAACAGTAGTCACCTAAAGATTCCGGAGCATAGTCACCAAGGAAAATCGAACCGGCCGATTTCACCTGCGACAGATAAGCCTCCGGATTGCGAAGCGCCAGGATCAAGTGTTCCGGTGCATAAAGGTTGCTTATTGCGATTGCCGTTTCGATACTTTCAACTTCGATCGCGCGTGAATTTTCCAGCGCCTGCTCGGCAATGGCTTCGCGAGGCAGCTTTGCCAATTGCGTTTGCAATTCATTTGCGACCCGATTGATCAGTTCGGCACTATCGCTTAATAAAATGACTTGAGAATCGGGGCCGTGCTCGGCTTGCGACAATAAATCCGAAGCGACGAAAACCGGATTCGCGCCAGCGTCGGCAATCACCAACACTTCCGAAGGCCCGGCCGGCATATCAATCGCCGGACCTCCCGGCATCATCGACACTTGCTGTTTCGCCTGGGTTACATAGCTATTGCCAGGCCCGAAAATCTTGTCGCAACGCGGAATGCTTTCGGTGCCGAACGCCATAGCCGCGACGGCCTGTGCGCCACCAAGCTTGAAGACTTTCGTAATGCCGCATAATTTCGCCGCCACCAAAACCGCGGGATCAGCATCGCCATTACTGCGAATCGGCGTACACAAAATCACATCTTCGCATTGAGCAATGCTTGCAGGCACGCCCAACATCAATGCTGTCGATGGCAAAGGCGCCGTACCGGCAGGCACGTATAAACCCACTGTACCGATACCACGCAAAATTCTTCCGCAACGAACGCCTTCAGCAGTCTCTATCTCAAACTCGCCGGGCTTTCCCGCTTCATGCCAGAGCTCCAAGCGTTGCTTTGCTTCACGCATCGCAGTCTTCAAGTCATTACTGACACTTGCATCGGCGCGATTGAAATCCGCCTCGGTGACTTGCAATGCCGACAACTCGACGCCGTCAAAACGTCGCGTCAATGCTCTTAACGCTATATCGCCGTCGGCTCTTACCTGTTCAATAATGCGTGCGACGCTGTCGGCCAGCTCTTTTTGTACGGCCCGTGTGGGCCGCTGCAAAAGCGTTTGCCTGAGCTCATTAGTGCATTGATTCCAGTTATAAGCTTTCATGCCAGCATTTGCTCCACCGGCAATACCAGCAAATTCGAAGCACCGGCGCGTTTCATGTCTTCCAATCGCTGCCAGGTCATGGCAGTACGGCAAAGCACTTGCACGCCAACCTCTTCGGCACGACCTTCAAGACTCATGACGGTCGGCAACTCGGCATCCGGCAACAATTTCATCAGTTCGGGCAACAACTTGCGACGACTTTGGAAAAGCACCAATTTGCTGGCTCTTAAACTCAACACACCTTCAAGACGGCGCAGCAACATTGCAGCCAGATCGGCGCGTTCATCGCCGAACGGTTTGGCCGGCCCAGCCAGCACGGCCTCGCTTTGAAGAATAACAGCCACTTCCTTCAGTTGATTCGCGACCAGCGTTGCACCGGAGGAAACCAGATCGCAAATGGCTTCCGCTTTGCCAAGGCGCGGCGCAATTTCCACCGAGCCAGATAAAACCACCGCTTCAGCATCCAGTTTTTGCGTGGCTATCCATTTCCGCAACAAATTGGGATAACTGGTGGCGATGCGAGTACCGTTCAAACGGTATAGGTCGGCGCCTTCCCATTCGTTCGGCACCGCCACAGACAAGCGGCAACGTCCAAATCCCAATGGCTTGATGATTTTGAATGCATCGTCCAGGCCTTGCGAAGCGCGTTCGGCGGCTTGCTCTTCGAGTACGTTCTGGCCAACCACGCCAAGATCGCAAACGCCTTCGGCAATCAGCCCCGGAATATCGTCGTCGCGTACCAGCAGTAAATCGATAGGCAATGATTCCCCGTAGCAGAACAAGCGATCGCGGCTTTCCCGAAATTGCAGCCCGGCGCGCGCCAACAAATCGCGTGCGGGGTCTGACAAGCGGCCGGATTTTTGAATGGCAATACGTAAACGGTCGTGCGAGCGCATGACGTCAATTCCAATGTGGTTTTAGATTAATGGCTGGTTTTTGAAATACCGAGACGCTTGGCGGCGGCATGATAGCCACCTGCGCCGGTATTCAAGGTGCGGGCAACACGACCGATCGTCGTTACGCTGACGCCGGTATGCTCGTGGATTTCACGATAGGGAATTTCGTTTATTACGTAAGGCACGACTTGCCAGCGATCAACCATCGCTTCCATTTCGGCGGGTGTGCACAGGTCCTGCAGGAAAGCCTTGATATCAGCAGGATTTTTCAACGCCGCAAAAGCCTGCGCCAAAGCCTCAAGACCTTGCTTTAACGGGACTTCCGGTGTGATGTCGCGCTTTTTCATTATGCTAATGTAATAGCGCATTAATACATTGTCAAGCTTAACAGGTGACAAAAACCTGAACCCGTCATAATGTGATGAAACTTGGGGAAATTCGGCAGCACTATGCTTCGACAGTTCATGCCATTACTAGTGTTTTTAGCGCTCTTGTTCCCGGCTCCCCGGGCGTCGGCGCAAAACAATGTGGCGGTCATGGAGTCGGGTAAAAGCCAAATGGCCCTGTCCGAATACGTCAGATTTTTTCACGACACCGATGGACGTGCCGATTCGGCCGAAATGTTCGACGTGGCCAAAGCCAACAAATTCAAACCATTGCCAAGCGGCAATGCGACGTTCGGTTTCAGCAAGGGTGCGTATTGGTTCCATAGCCACCTCTTCAATCAGGACAACACCGAACAACGCTGGTTGCTGGTCCTGCAATATCCGCTGCTCGATTACGTCGATGTCTACCTTCGTTATCCGGATAACCACATTGAGCATCTGACTTCGGGTGACATGCAGCCGTTTTCAGCCAGGTCGATTCGTTATCGCCAACCTAATTTCTGGATCGAATTGCCGCAGAAAACCCAGGTAGAACTACTGGTCCGCGTATCAAGCAAAAGCTCAATCCAGGCACCACTGGCGATCTACACCACCAGTGCATTTGCCGAGATGGAACGTGATGCGCAATTCGGCATCGGCATTTACAACGGCATCCTGTTCGCGCTGTTCTGCTACAACCTGATTCTCTGGATAACCCTGCGCGACCAAAACCATTTCTGGTACATGATGCATATCAGTGGTTTCGGCCTGGTGTTGTTCTGCCTGAATGGCCTGGCTTTCGAGTATCTCTGGCCAAACTCGCCGTGGTTGGCCAACCACGCGATTCCGCTATCAATGTGTTTCTCGCAACTGGCCATGCATCAATTTGCCAGGCTATTTCTCAACATGCGTGAAATGTCGCCGATTGCAAACCGGGTCGCATTTGGTTTTATCGCATTCTATTGCCTGATGGGTCTGGCTTCGATTTTCATCGACTATGCGACGGCGGTAAAGGTAACTACCTATACGGTTTTCCCGGGAATCATTTTTGTATTGACACAGGCGATTATCGCCATAAAGAAAGGCTACCGTCCCGCAAAACTATTCCTGATCGCATGGGCTACCTTGCTGATCGGTACTTTCATTTACGCTTCGGTCTCGTTCGGCCTGCTCCCGAAAGTATTCATCACCGAATACGGCATCCAGATCGGTTCGGCGCTTGAGATGATTTTGCTTTCCTTCGCGCTGGCTTATCGCTACGCCAATCTGCGAAACGAGAACATCAAGATTATTTATGAAGCCAACGACAAATTGGAAAGCAATGTATCCAAACGGACCGCCGAACTTAGCCTGGCGCTGGAACAGCTTGCCGACGCCAATATGCGGCTTCGCGAATCCAATCAACGCGATGCCCTGACAGGCCTCTACAACCGCCGTCATTTTCGGGAAGTGTTCGAACAAATGCTTCGCCAGACTTCCGAGCGCAGGCAGCCACTCGGCGTGATTTTGCTGGACCTGGACTTCTTCAAGAAAATCAACGACACCTACGGCCATCTGGTCGGCGACGAGTGCCTGAGGTCTTTAGCCAAAACCATCACCATCACCATGACCGGTTACAACGCCATCGTTGCCCGTTTTGGCGGCGAAGAATTTGTCACCGTGATTCCGAACGTGACACCAGACAAGTTGACGACGATTGCCGAGGAACTGCGATCACGCATTGAGCAGGAAAATATCAAAATCGGGGCGCAAACCATCACGATCACCGCCAGCCTCGGCATATTTTCAATTTTGGAAAACAAGCACATCAGCCCCGACCAGGCGCTTCATCAGGCAGATGAAGCGCTTTATATGTCAAAGAACAATGGTCGCAATCGTGTGAGTGTTGCGAAGGAAGCCATTTAAGCGTTTTTGCGGAATTGCTTAACTGCGTGCATCCGCACTCGCTTTCGCGGCCATCAATAACTCGCCCTGGTCAAACAACGACAATACCTTGCGAATGTCGGTATCCATCGCACGATCTTTCGCCATGAAGCTCACGTCCTGACGCAAACGATGCCACACGGCACGAACGGCCTGACTGGCGTGAAACTCTTCCGAATTGGCGAGTTCAAGTCGCAATGCTTCGACTTCCTGCATGAATACCGCATAGTCCGGAGAAGTCTGCAGCGGCACATTCTGGATTTTGCTTGCGAACGCGGCAGCGTCGGTATTTTTCGCCAATTCACGCGCAGCATTGATCATGTCGCGACGGTAGTCCAAAGCCTGTGCCGCCGTGTAGATTTCCAGTGCAATGACGTGAGCCAGATCGTGGGTCATTTCGAGCACATGACGCGCTTCATTGGCACCCATCGAGACATGGTCCTCGGCATTTGCACTGGTCGGTATCGAATACACCGAAGCCGGGTGCGCACGCGAAGCCAGATCATTGACCAAGGCAGCAGCCGTGTATTGCACGATCATGAAGCCCGACTCGGTCGCGTCTTCATTGCCGATCAAGAATGGCGGCAATCCGTCATTGGTTGCCGGATCTACCAATTTATTCAATCGACGTTCCGAGATACTGGCCAGCACCGGAATCGCGGCTTTCACGTAACTCATTACCAGGGCCAACGGCATGCCATGGAAATGTCCGGCCGAAACGACTTGATCTTCGATATGACGCGGGTTTTCAAAGTCCGGGAATACCAGTGGATTATCGGTGACCGAATTCAACTCGACGTCGAGCACGCGCTTGGCTTGTTCTATCGCATCACGAACCGCGCCGTGGACTTGCGGGATGCAACGTAGTGAATAGGAATCCTGCGGCTGATGCTTCTTGCCGCCACGGAACGGTTTGAAGCGCTGGTAAAAACGTTCGCGACCGTGACGCTGATTCAAGGGCACCCAGTCCCAGGCGATATCGAAAGCCAGGTGTTCGTTTGCTTTGGTATCCCAGCAACCGGGATGCCAGGATCTGAATTTCGGAACCAGGTGATAAGCAATATCGGACAAAGTCGAATCACCCAGTAACTCGCGTAGATGATTGGCCGAATGCACTTGTCCGGGATGTGGACGCAGCGCATGAACATGTTCATCGAATGCGCGAACGCGGCCGGCGAATGCGTCAATCGTCATCGCTGCAGCAACATCGGCGGTATCGATAATTTCATCGAGCTTGTTGACTGCCAATACACCGGTCGCCAGCATCTGCGCGGTACCGTTGTTCAGAGCCAAACCTTCCTTGTGCGACAGGCGAATTGCTTTTAACCCGGCACGTTCAAGCGCTTCGGCGCCCGGCATGCGTTGACCTTGATAGAACGCTTCGCCACCACCAAGCATTACGATGGCCAGATGCGAAAGCGGTGCCAAATCGCCGCTGGCACCAACCGAGCCTTTTTGTGGCACGACTGGAACAATGCCAGCGTTGAGCATCGCGGTTTGGGCTTGCAACGTTGAAACGCGAATACCGGAATGACCACGCATTAAAGTATTGATGCGGATGACCAGCATCGCTCGCACGACATCGGCGCCGAAAGGTTCACCCACGCAAACTGCGTGCGTAACGATCAGGTTGCGCTGCAATTCTTCCAGTACCGACTCTTCGGAATTGTCCGGCTGGCGTACGCGATGCGCGCCGAGCAATTTATCGGCATTGCTGCCAAAACCGGTGGACACGCCGTAAATTGGCTCCTGCTTTTGCACTTGCTCGGCCAGGAAATCGGCAGCGCGCTGTACTTTTTCCAATTGCTTTGCATCAAGCTCGACACTCGCACCATAGGCAACGGCAACGACTTGTTCACGCGTGAGGGATTGTCCATCCAGTCGAATCGGTTTCATTATGCTTATTGCCCTTTTAATGCGCGTTGTTGTTCCATTTCCACTTTCAATGCACTCGCCAATTCTGCACGTGGCAATTCAAATTGTTCCTGACGACGCAGGTCTTTTACCGTGACAACACCACGAGACACTTCGTTTTCACCACAAAGCACCATAAAGCGAACCCCGGAACGATCGGCGTATTGGAATTGCTTGGCGAGTTTTTTTGCTTCCAATTGCACTTCGGTATTGATACCGGCAGCACGCAACTGTTGAGCCAACTCCAAAGCCTGCGGCAGGTGTGCTTCATCCATCAAGCCGACCAGGGCTTCCACCGAGCTCTCGGCGCTGGAAATAATACCGGCCTCGCGCAGCTGCCAGAACAAGCGTGTGGCACCGATGGAAATACCGACGCCGGGCAGCCTGGACTTGGTATAACTACTCGCAAGATTCTCGTAGCGTCCGCCAGAACAGACAGAACCAATATCCGGGTAGTCATCCAATGTAGTTTCGTAAACGGTGCCTGTGTAGTAATCCAGGCCGCGGGCAATCGAGAAATTCACCGCATAATTTTTTTCCGGCACGCCGTAGGCTTTCAGTAATTCAATCACTTCGCGAAGTTCGGCCACGCCTTGATTGAAGCCATCACTTCCTTGCCCCAATTTATCGAGTTGATTGATCGCATCGGCATGCGAAGAACTGCGGGTTTGCACGAAATCGAGAATTTTTCCGGTAACTTCGGCACTCAATCCGAACGCCTCACCGGTCAGGGTTTCGCGCACGTAATCGGCACCGCGTTTGTCGAGCTTGTCGACTTCGCGCAATACCAGCGTTTGTTTTTCACCATCGGCAACACCAAGAGTTTCAAAGAACCCACGCATCAATTTGCGGTTATTCAACTGGATGGTGAACGCACCAAAACCCAATTCGGTGAATACCGCATTGATCACGGCCGGCATTTCGGCGTCGTAACGTACCGACAGCGAATCCTTGCCGATAACGTCGATATCGCATTGGTAAAATTCGCGGAAGCGACCACGTTGTGCGCGTTCGCCACGATAAACACGCTGCATTTGATAGCGGCGGAACGGGAATGCCAAATCGTGCTCGTGTTCGGCGACATAACGGGCCAGTGGCACCGTCAGGTCGAAACGTAAAGCCAATTCGGGCGTACCACCTTGTTCCAGGGCGCCAGTCGATTGCACGAAATACACCTGACGCTCGGTTTCGCCACCTGTTTTGGTCAACAGGACATCCGTTAATTCAAATACCGGCGTCTCGACCGGCAGGAAACCGTAACGTTCGAAATTACAGCGGATAACGTCCAACATGCGTTGAAAGGCAATTTGGTCGCGCGGCAAAAGCTCCATCACGCCGGGCGGTGTACGTGGCTTAATCAAGGTCTTACTCCTGGGTTAAGCCGATATTTTAACGTGAATCCGGGCTTGGGTGCTTACCTTGATTGGCTGAAAAGCAGCCAATAGAATGCATGCAACGGGGTGTAGCTCAGTCTGGTAGAGCGCTACGTTCGGGACGTAGAGGTCGTAGGTTCGAATCCTGTCTCCCCGACCAGACCATTGTCTTGCGTTTTATGCCATTGTTCGGGCATCAAAAAAACATGATGACCCTTGCGCAAACATGAAACTTCCACGAAAGGCCATAGCGTCGATCCTTTGCGGTCTGTTACCGGAAATCGCCATGGCGAGTGGCGATCCCTCTGTCATCTACCTACTCGGCTTTTATGCAAGCATTTACACGTTGTCTGCACTCGTCATCCTCATATTAATCAGGCCGCTCGGCAAAATGCTGCTCGTCCTTCTTGCGTACGGAGCGATTTCCTTTTTTGTTTGGAACTGGTTTCTCGACACGAGCGCAGAATCAGAGCTGACCGAAACTTTGCTCATGTTGATTCTCCCTGTCGCAGCAATGGCATTCGCGTATGTATCAAGGCCAAAAACCAGGAAAATCTTCAGAACCAGACGTTGATCCACATCCGATCAAAAAATAATCAACTTCAAGGCAAGCGGCACGATCACCACGTATGCCATGGCGCTGCGTAACCGAAATGAGATCATCGATAGCTTCGATGGTGCAACGGGTTGTCCCGCATGCCATTTCAAACCAAACAATGGCCTCAGCAATGTCACCCGACGGATGATTTCGTAACTGGCGAGGCAGCCTGCAAATGTGCCCGCGATGATCAGCAGCGGTTCGATCACTGGCCCCAATTGCATTGGCGAGAGCACGAATGCGAGGACGATAATGAATGTCTGGTGCAGAATGTAATAAGGCAGGACTGCGTCATTCAAATAACGAAGCTTGGCACTTGGCTTGTTCAAATAGACCGCCGCATAACCCAGCAATGCCAACACGCCGGACCAGGCATTGAATATGGCAATCAAGGCCAGCCATTTTGCCCACCACATGGCTTTGAGCTCCGGATTGAGCCAGACAATAAAGTAGGCAAACAAGATAGCCACATAACTGGCAATCGCGATCGCCAGGAAAACACTGCGGCGTTTTTTGATCAGCTCCCATATCGAAACATTCCAGCCGATCAAATAACCGTAGAGCAGGAAGGTGAATCCGCTCGCTCCACGATCATCAGGTAATACAACATTGACGATCACCAATGGGATAAGCGGCAACAAATACAAGCCAATTGCACCGGTTTTTTTGGTCAGCCAATCGATACCTGACTGGACAAAGCGAGTGTTTAACAGTGGTGAAAGGCACAAGGTGATCAGCGAGAAAGTCCATAATTCCCGTAAATACCAGAGGTGATTCACGTCAATATGCGGCAAAATTCCCGGCTTGTATTGGTCAAAAATCGGGTTATCCAGGTCGAAAAACAACTGATAAAACTGCAAATAACCCATATCCAGCTCGCCTTTTCCGGTCATTTCGACATAGAGCTGGGGCGGTACAACGATCAAAATACCGAATAAAACCGGCAATAAAAGCCTTAAACTCCGGGCACTTATGAAGCGAAATGCAGACATTTTCTGAAGTACAAAACGGATCGAAATACCCGAAATCACCCACAGCAAAGGCATACGCCATTGATTGACGGCTAACATCAGTCCTTCCAGTGACTGGCTTAAATACTGGCTTTTGAAATGAAAGCCCCAGTTGGCCACGTAAAGCATGCCAATGTGATAGAAAATCAGTAAACCAAAAACCAAAACCCGAAGCCAATCAAGATCATGGCGTCGCGTTAGTGGGTTTGATGGGGCATCGGGTAGTGCTGACATGGCGGACCTCTTTTTGTGGACGAGCCATCTTGGCCGCCTGGCTCAACAGGTGCATCAGGAAAGTGATTAATCGACCGGAATCGGTGACCAGTCGCGAAAAGAAGGTACGAATGAAGGGACTTGGGACGAAATTGTGACGAACTGTGGCAGCCGGAAACGCCTGGGCTCACTCAAAAAACCTTAGAATTGCGCCATGACATCCACGCCCCATGATTACAGCCAGCTACTTGCCCGCTACCTACCCTACCGTCGTTATTGTGAAATCGGCTTCTGGGTTCTTAACTACCTTCTGGCCTCCAGCATCAACTCAATCATCGTGTCGATGGACATTGATCGAGCCAATCTCGATTTCGAGAGCTGGAAGCCCGTCGTCTGGGAAACAAGCAGCAATCTGATGCTCTTGCTTCTGGTACCGGCGGTGATTTATTTCGAGCGCCGAGTGCCTTTGTACATTGGGGTCTTTCGCAAGCATCTACCCTGGCATGTGCTGGCGAGCTTGGTTTTTTGCCTGCTGCATGTTTCCGGCATGGTCGCCATTCGCAAACTGATCTATATGAATCAGGGCGAGCATTACGATTTCGGCAACTGGCCGCTGGAATTGGGTTACGAATATCTCAAGGATTGGCAAACCTACTCCGGCATCCTGTTCACGGTTTTCCTGTACCGCCTGCTGCTTTTAAGACTGCAGGGCGAAGCCAGTTTGCTGGATGCCCCCGAAGATGGTCCCGAATTGGAACCGGTCGAACGACCTGAACGTTTTCTGGTGCGCAAGCTCGGCAAGGAATTCCTGATTTCGGCGGCCGAAGTGGAATACCTGCAAGCTTCCGGCAATTACGTGAATCTGCATCTGCATTCGCGTGACTATCCATTGCGCACCACAATGGCCGCGATCGAGCCACGCATGGATCCAAACAAGTTTGTACGCGTGCACCGCAGCTACATGGTTAATCTGAATTTCATCAAGGAAATGGAGCCGCTCGATACCGGCGATGCACGGATTCTGATGAAAGACGGCAGTTTGATTCCGTGCAGTCGCAGATACAGGGCGGCCTTGAAAGCTGTGTAGGTCGGGCCCTGGCCCGACAGTGGCGATATCGCAATCTGTATAAAGCGTCGGGCCGGGGCCCGACCTACGTTACTCGTATCGCAAAGCCTCGATTGGATCCAATGCCGCCGCTTTCGATGCCGGCATGATGCCGAAAATAACTCCCACCAGAGCCGAGAAACCAGCGGCAGCAATCACGACCCAAAGCGGCGCTTGTGCAGGCGGGAATCCGGGAATCATCGAAGCAATTCCCATACCTACCAGATAACCAAGAATAATGCCGATGATGCCGCCCAACAATGCGAGCAAGCCGGCTTCCAGCAAAAATTGAATCAGGATATCGCGGCGAGTTGCGCCGAGTGCTTTCAGGATGCCGATCTCGCGTGTGCGTTCGGTGACCGATACCAGCATGATATTCATGATGCCAATGCCGCCGACCAATAATGAAATGCCAACGATCCCACCCAGCACTGCGGTCGCAGTAGCGGTAATTTCATCGAACTGTTTTTTGAACGTATCGGCGGCTTCTACCTTGAAATCATTTTCCTGTCCCGGCTTCAGTCCGCGCGACTGGCGTACGACTCGTTTTACACGCTCGCGCACTTGTTCGACTTCTTCCATTTTCTCCGCGGTAAACGATGCCGATACGAAAGGTTCGTTATTATTGCCCATCAAGGCATGGCCGACATCGAACGGAATCACCGCATAATTATCCTGGCTAAAGCCGAGCACCTCGCCCTGCTTTTCCATCATGCCGACGACTTTGAACCACTCGGCGCCAATCCGGAAATATTCGCCGACCGGATTTTCCGGCATATGCATGCATAAAGTCATGTTGAACATAGCCCTGGGCTCTGAGTCCCGGAACAACTAATAGAGTCCTTGTAGTCGT
>JBOHYG010000035.1:0-12954 GCA_050737875.1 Arenimonas sp.
GCTGGTAGCACCGATCGCCAGATCACGACGTATTCCTACGATGCGGCAGGACGTGTGACGTTGGTCAGAACGACCGACAGTGTCGGTACCGCCGCGACAGCGCGTGAAACCCGTCAAATCTATGACAATGCGGGTCGTTTGTTGGCGAAAGTCGACGCCGAAAATTTTGTCACCGAATATCAATATGATGTGAGCGGCCGTTTGGTCGGCACGATCGTCTATGCCACCGCGACCACCACGCCAACCGCCACGACGGTTGCGGCCTTGCGTCCAACTTTGAATGCCGCGAACGATCAAACCACGCGTTATTTTTACAATGGCCGCGGCCAGCAAATCGGTAGCCTGGATGCACTCGGTTATCTGACGGAAAATATTGTCGATGAAGCCGGCAATACCCGTGCCCAGCGTCGCTATGCCAAGCAGCTGACCGGCCTGACCGGTAGCGAAAGCTTTGCCACTCTCAAGTTGTCAGCTACGACGGCCGCGCCGGCCGAACCGTATCGTGAAAGCAAATCCGCCTATAACGGTTTGGGTCAATTAATCACGCAAACCAATTACGAAGGCACCGTTACCAAGTTCACGTACGACGAGGCCGGTCGTTTGGTCCGTACGCAAACTGCCGAGAACACCAGCGAAGTACGCGAAAGCTTTAATCGATACAACGTCTTCAATGAACTAATTGGCCAGATCAGTGGCGAGCAAGTGCTGCAGGCGACTGCCACCTTGCCGGGCGGGAAATTACTGAACGATCCGTCATTAACGGAAACCGAATTGAATGCGGCTTACAACGCTTATGGCGTGACCCATAGCTACGATGCACTGAGCCGTCGTATTGAAAGTCGCGATGCACTTGGCAACAAGACCTTCTATTTCTACGATTCCCAAGGCCGCCAAACCTTCGTGGTCAGAGGTGTTGCAGAAAATAATGCCGGCGTTACCGGCGTGCAAAATAGCTACGGCGAAGTCAGCGAAACGCGCTACAGCGCCTTCGGCCAAGTCATCGAAACGCTGGCTTATACCGGTCGCATCACGATTAGTACACCAGGTGACCGCAATAGTGTGCAAAGCGCGATCAGCACACTGAGCATGGTTGCTGAGTCCGATAAGACGCGTCACCAATTTATCTATGATCGACGTGGTTTGTTAGCGCAGAGCACGGATGACCTAGGGGTCAGTAATACCAATAGCTACAACGCCTTTGGTCAACTGCTTAGCCAAGTCAGTGGCGTAGGTAGCAGTGCCCAAGTCACGACCAATTACAGTTATGACAAACGCGGTTTGTTGACCACACGTACCGATGGTGTCGGTACCAGCCTGGCGCGCAACAGCAGCCAAACCTATGATGCCTTTGGTCGTACGGTTACCAGCACCGATGCACGTGGTGCAGTGACGACACTAACCTATGATCGCCTGGGTCGTCAGATGACTCGCAGCATGACGGTAACTTCGGAAGGCGTGGCACGCACGGAAACGGCTTCTACCGCTACTTATGATGCCTTTGCTCGCACAGTCACACTGACCGATGCGTTGAACAACACGACGAGCTATAGCTACAGTGACGACTACCGTACGATGACGGTTACCTCACAAGAAGGGCTGGTCATTAGTACAGCTCATAACCGTTATGGTCAGACAATTACTGTCACCGAGGCGGGTGTTGTAGTCAGCACCACCACCTACGACAAAAATGGCGCTATCACCACCATCACCAATGCGCTCGGCCAGGTCACCCACTACGACCATGATCCGCTGAGTGGTTTGTTGAACGAGACCACCGATGCCAGTGGCCGCAAAGTGGCTTACACCTATGACGCTGTGGGTCGCGTGCTCAGTCGTATCGAAGACGCGGCTGGATTGAATCTGATCAGCACCACCGTATTTGATGGCCAAGGTCGTCAAGTCAAAGTGACCGATGCCAGCGGCCGTGTCACTACGATGAGCTACGATCAGGAAGGTCGTTTGTTGACGATGGTGCAGGACCCAAGCGGCCTGAATCTCGTCACGCAATACAGCTACGATGCATTGGGCCATCAGATCACGGTGACCGAAGGGTCGGGTACCTCTGCTGCACGCACCGTACAGTATGTCTATGACGTTCTCGGTCGTCGCACACAAGAACGCGTCGATCCGAACGGCTTGAATCTCACGACCAATTATCTCTATGACGCCAACGACAATGTCGTACAACGTACCGATGCTACCGGTCAAGTAGCACGCTTTGTGTATGACGAAGCCAATCGCCGTATCTATGACATTGATGCATTGGGTGCAGTGACCAAGACGACTTACGATGCCGATGGTCGTGCTATCACTGTTCGTGCTTACGCGACTGCGATTGTGGTCTCCGATCTTACAACCATGGCTGGCGTGACAGCCAGCGTGATCAAGTCGCGTGTCGATGCAGTTGCCAATGACGCCCTCGATCAAGTGCGTTACCAGATTTATGATCGTGATAGTCGCGTACGTTTTAGCGTAGATGCGATGGGTGATGTCACCGAAACGCGTTACGACACGGCAGGCCGTGTGGCAGAAACACTCGCCTATACCACGGCGTTGTCTTCAACTGACTTGACGACAGTCCGTTCTGGTACTGCAACCGTAAGCACTTTCGCCGCTTTCCTTGCACAACGCGTTACCTTGGTTTGGGATAACGGTTTCGACAACACTGCTCAAACCGGCTTCAGTAATCTTGGTTGGGTATTCCCGAATGTCGTTAATGGCGAAGCGGAGTTCTCCCGTGATCCAGCCATTGGATCGAGTCGTGCCCTCATTTTGTCCAGCGATATTCATTCCTATCTAAACGACAACGTAACTTATAGCAGCGAACTTCGCATTGATTCCAATGCGACCGGCACGTTTCTAGAAATTGGTATTCAAAATCAAGCCGATTATTTGAGTGCAGGCTTTTTGCGTGATGCCATCATGGTGCAGGACGGTGTGCTGTATCGACACCAGTATGCTGGTGCAACGGAGACCAAAACACCTTTGCTGACAATGGTGCTTGGTACGACCTATATTGTTGAAACAGAAACTGCTGGTGACCATGTAACAACCTATGTCTATGCCAAAGGAAGCGAGCGCAGCAGCGGCACAAGTTTTACCAGACAAACCACCTCGGCTACTTATGGCAGCACAATGTGGTACGCCTATGGCGAACAGCATCCGGGCGTTAGCGGCGGCACGGTATTCGTTGACAATATCAGTTCCACTACGCGTGCAAACGCACAAGTGCAGGCGAACCGTTACGATGCTGCTGGCCGCCTGATCCGCAGCCTGGACGCACTGGGCAACGTCACCGAGTTTGGCTACGATGCAGCCGGTCGCCGCATCAGCGTGACCGATGCACGTGGCTATGCCAGCTATGTGGTTTACGATGCAGCCGGTCGTGCGAAGTACAGCATTGATTCTCTCGGCACGGTCACCGAATCGGTATTTGATGCCAGCGGTCGTGTGATCGCGCAGCGTACGTATGCCAATACGATCACGATCAGCGCCCCTCTGCTTGACAAACTCAAAGCAGGTATCGCATTGCCTGGCGATATTGTAATTACAGCAGACAATACACGAGATGCGCAGCAATACGTCGTGCTAGATGCAGCCGGCCGTCAGCGTTTTGCAATTGACGCACTCGGCAATGTCACCGAAACACGCTACGACGCAGCCGGTCGCGTGACGGAAACATTGGCCTATACCACTGCATTGAATTCAACGGATTTGACGACAGTACGTGCAGGCGCGTCTGTCAGTTTTTTTGCGAGCTTCGTCAGCAGCAATGCCAGCGCAGCGCGCGCGACTACGCTCGTTCATGACGCAGCAGGACGCGTGGTCTATACACTGACGCGCAGCGATACCGTGAGCCAAACGGCAGTCGTCAGTGAACATCGTTACAACGCTTTGGGCCAAGTGACTACCGAGGTGCAATACGGCATCACTATTGCCTACAGTTCAGGCAGCAGTCTTTCTGCCACCAGCACGGCAATCAACAATGTCAACGGTAATCTGGCGCAGAATCAGCGTGTTACCCGCTATGCCTATGATGCAGATGGCCGCGTTCGCTTCACCATCAATAACGTCGGCGAAGTAAGCGAACAACGCTACAACGCATTAGGTCAAGTCACGCAAAGTTTGCGTTATGGTCAAATCATTTCGGTAAGCCAGGCTACAGAAGCCAATGTTGCCGCTGCTTTGGTTGGTCAAACCAATGTCCGCATTACTACCAATACTTACGACATTGCAGGCCGTATAAGCACCACCACCGACGCCCTCAATGGCGTGGAAAGCTATACCTATAACGCAACTGGTCAAGTACTCACCCGGACAAACAAGCTCGGCCATGTGTGGACCTATAGTTACGATGCCGCCGGACGCCAGATTGAAGAACGCAGTCCCTCGATCAATGTGGCTCGTTATGATGCCAGCGGCAATTTGGTCATCGAAGCCAAACCGGTCGTAACACGAAGCACCTACGATGCAGTCGGCAATGTCGTGACTCGTACCGAAAATGCCGAAGCCGTCAATGTGTTGGAACGTCGCACGACTCAATACGTCTACGATGCCCGTGGCCGCCAAATCAAAACCATTTTTCCAGACGCATACCGCCTGGACAATAACGGCGTACTTGTTGCGACCAATATCAAGCCTGAAATCAGTGTTGTGTATGACACCCTGAATCGTGCCGTCGTACAAAAAGATGTGCGCGGCAATTACACCTACAAAGTCTATGACTCATTGGGCCGTGTGGCCTATGACATTGATACCGAAGGCTATGTCACCGGCTACAGCTATAACAGCTATGGCGAACAAACAGGACTGATTCGCTACGCAGTCAAAATCAATACCACTGGACTCAGCGGCTGGACAGCAGGATCTGCATTAAGCTTTGCACAACTGACGACTGCAGGTGTATTGGACACAGCCAACGTCAACAATCGCGTCCTGACGACGACCTATGATGCCCGTGGTTTAAAAACCCAAGTCACGAAATCTGTAGTGACTTACGTCAGAGCCAACGGTGACCCTGCCAGCGGAAGCCCAGTTACGCAGTTCGTGTACGACGCGTATGGCCAAAAAGTCAAAGAGTCCGTGTTGCTGGAGGAAAGCTCGCAGACTACCAACGCGGTATGGGCCGACACTTATTCGTATTACGACGCATTGGGCCGTCAAACGGTGATGGTTGATGCCGAAGGCTATGTCACTTCCATGCAGTACAACGGCTTTGATGAAACCATCGCCACAACCGAATACGCCCGTGCAATCAGCACCACCAATTTATTGACCACCACGCCACCGGGCATGCCGGCTGCTGGTGACGCAGTCACGGGGTACGACCGCACTACCTTGACCAGTTTTGATGCGCTGGGTCGCAAGATCAGTGACACCGTACTGCGTCGCTATCAACGCAGTGATTTGAGCGAAGGTTTCCGTGATGTTGTCAGCAGCTATGGCTACAACGCGGAAGGGCAGGTCATCAGCACGACGGTGGATGGCGTTCAATCGCAAACGGCTTATGACGCACTTGGACGCATTTTGTCGGTAACCGAGGCCGAGCGTGATGTTGTGCGCAGCACCGCCGATACATTGCTGCAAAGCCAGATTACCCTGAATCTCAATAGTCTTGCGCTTTACGAGCGTTCATCTCCTTACACCGAAATGGTTTACGACGCGTTCGGCAATTCAGTCCGCGTCACACGCTATGCCAATGGCAAGGTGAATGGTGCATTGGTCGCCGATGCAACACGCGACCAAGTCATCCAAACCCGTTACGACTATCAAGGTCGCGCTGTCATCACTACCGATGCGCAGAACGTAAATACCTACAATCGCTATAACGAAGCAGACAAGATCACCGAAAGCTGGATGACCCTCACCGGCAATGACGGCCGTTTCGCTACCGTCCGCACCTTGCTCACATACGACGCAGCTGGCCGTCAAACCAGTAACGTCGTACAGCGTGAAATGTCGCGTACGTATTATGGTGTCACCACGGCTGGCGCCACTGAATACGATGCACGCGAATATGTCAGCTACAACGGATTCGGCGAAGTCATCAGCAAAGGTTTCGATGGCACGACACAACCAATCCAATTTGTTTACGATGTCACCGGTCGTCTGGTTCAAAGCAATGTCAATGCCGGTCTGATGCGTACATATGGCTACAATCTTGCAGAGCATCAACAAAGCGAAACACACAAGACGATCGCCAATGGATCGGTAATCGATGTCGTGACACGCCAGGTCACCGATAAATTGGGCCGTGCCATCGTGACGCGATTGCCTTCCTACACCGACGATACTTCCCTGCAGGTAGCGGTGAGCTTCAAATTTGACCGTTGGGGCAATACGATCGAAGTCATTGACACACGCGGCTATCAAACGCTGTATCAATACAATCAAACCAATCAGATTACCCAGGAAACACAGCCATTGGTGAAGGTGGTATCTGAAACCGGTGCCGTTACCTGGACGCATCCAGTCAAGCGTTGGTTCTATGATGTGTTGGGTCATGAAATCGCAACACAGGATGCCAATGGCAATGTACGTCGCAGCGAATACGATGCAAGCGGACGCTTGATTCGGACACGCGATGCTTTCGGCAATGCGACAACGCATGCCTTTGATGCGTTGGGCAATCAACGCTTCACCCAGGATGCCTTGAACTACATCACCTATCGCAATTTCGACAAGGCAGGTCGCATTTCTTCGATTGGCGATTATTCATTCAGCCTCAATGGCACATCGCGTACTCGCAACACTCTGGAAAGCTATGCGCTGAATGAAAATGGCGACCGCAATGCGGTAACTAACGCCATGGGGGCCACCAGCAAGTATGACTATGACAGTCGTCACTTGTTGTTGCGCAGTCAAGCGGCGATGGGCCTGATCATGGGCTATAGCTATGACGCGCAAGGCAACAAGATTCGCGAAGACAATGCAATGTCGAACGCTTCGTATACTGATTATTTACAGCCACGCTACAACGGTGCCTTGGCTGACTATCAACCAGTCCTTGCTGGATCGAACTTCTCGCTGACGATACCAGAGCAAGCGTTTATCACCGGTGCCGGCACTCCCTTGACCTATGAAGTCATGGTGACCCATTACGAATATCTGAATGGTCAGTACCAAACCACCGTGGCGCCCGGATTCGTTTTTGACCCGAACACCAG
Source organism: Arenimonas sp. (assembly GCA_050737875.1). Taxonomy (GTDB): domain Bacteria; phylum Pseudomonadota; class Gammaproteobacteria; order Xanthomonadales; family Xanthomonadaceae; genus Arenimonas. Next base: position 7,167 of record JBOHYG010000035.1, read on the forward strand.
AACCCTCACCAAATCAAACATTGCCCAGGATACATACACGGTTACGATCACTGTGCGGTCATCGAGTGGAAGCGTCGCCACGAAGACCATCACTGTGAACGCAATGTCTACCGCAAACTACAACGCGTATGTTGCACAGGCACCGCAATTAACGAACCCGCCGGTTTATCCAACTTCTTATGTGAATCAGGCTTTCAGTCATGTAATCCCGGCCAATACGTTTACCGATCCGCAGAGTCAGACGCTCACTTATTCCGTACAAATTGGTACCTGGACGGCAGGCTTCCCTGGTTTTCCCGGCGAACCGGGTGATCCGGGTTATGTGGAGTATCGCGATCTGACGGCAAATGATTGGCTGCAATTCAATGCAACAACCCGCACGTTATCGGGGACGCCAACCAGCACCGTCCCGCTGCAACTGTTAGTCACGGCAACCGACACCAACGGCAACTCGAGCTCGGTGGAGTTGATGGTGAATGTTCGCAATTCTTTTGTAGGCTCTACCGTGACAGACACCAACGATACGTTGAATGGATTGTCTGCCGAGTCGGTGAGATTGAACGAACAGACCTGGGATTATGATGCCTTCGGTCGCTTGATCGATCACAACGATCTCAGTGGTGTTGACTACAACTATTTCTACAACACTCAAACCGCGCAACAAACCAGTCAAACCAATAACTGGTCGCAAACCATCGTCAATACCGTGACCACGAATTCCCAGATAGGTAGCGGCAGTCTGCCGTTGTTGATTCCAATCCAGGTAGAAGTGACCACCACCGGCACGCGTGAAATGTACTACTACGCGAACGGTCAGCTGAAAGAACTGCGGGAAAACGGCAACATTTACCGTTATGCCTATGACGCAGCCGGCAACCGTACGATGGAAGAATCCGTGGCGCAAGATGCCGATGGTTCGGTAATCACATTGCGCACTCGCATCGTGTATGACAGCCACAACCGCATTGAACATCTCACGCAAGACGAAATCACAGGCTCCGTTGTACGTCGCATTTTGGATATGGCCTACAGCTACGATGCCAACGGCAACCGTCGTAATGTCCAGGCCTTCGGTGCGTTGTCAACGCAAGCCAGCACGATTTCCACGGCCAATTTGGCACCTGCCAGTCTGCTCACCATACCCACGCAGAACTTGCGTTCGGGTGTGGCCAGTACTTTCCGCATGCGCGCTTCAGATCTTTTCAAAGATCCGGAACAAGACACGCTGACCTACAGTGCCGTACTCGTAGTGGGTGGTGTCGATACCGCTTTGCCAAGCTGGCTGACCGTCACGACCGATAGCGCGACTGGCGAACTGGTCTTTACTGCCACCACTGGTTCGAGCGTTGCATTAGGGCAAGATCTGAATATCAAGATCATCGCCACGGAAAATGCAGCGGCGGGCAGCAAGACCGCCAGTGCCAATTTTGTATTGTCGGTGAGAAGCAATACCACTCCGGTTCTGTTGAATACCGACACACCGAGTTTCCGTGCCAAGCCGGGCGTGAACTTTTCGCTTGAATTGACACCGGGCGCATTCTTCTACGATGCCGATATCGGTGATGTGCTGAGTCTGAGTTTGGCCGGCGGCTCTACCTTGCCACCCGGTGTAACGCTGGACGCAAGCAATCCGCAGGCATTGCGCTTGACGGGCGTGCCAAGCACACCGGGCGTTTACACGATTTACCTGCGTGCAACCGATCAACAAGGTGGCTACGTCACCAAAACCATTACGCTTAATGCAAACACCAACGTTGCCCCGGTTGCCGGCGCTACGAACCTGACGTCGCAAACCTGGATTGCCGGTCGCTTCAGCACCTATGACATTCCTTTCAGTCAGGCTTTCACTGATGGCGATGCTGATGCATTGACCATTGTCGCCACATTGGCCAATGGCTCACCATTGCCTGCGTGGATGACCGTCGTGAAAGTGACGGATGGCAGCTCGCTGCCTGTCTTGCGCTTCCAGGGAACACCACCAGCCGGCACCACCGACAATACAAGTTTTGCTTTCAAAATCACCGCAAGCGACAGCAGTGGTGCAAGTGCCATTACCAATCTGTCCGTGCTGGTGAAACAGAATGTTCAGCCTAATTTATTGGGCAGCGTGCCAACGCAATCGGTGCGCGTGAATCAGGCCTACAGCTATCAAGGCAATATCGCGAGCCTGTTCAGCGACCCTGAAAATGACAGCCTGAGTTATCAACTCACGTTTGCCGGCGGTGACCCGACTGCCGACTGGCTCAGTTTCAATCTCAACACCACGACCGGCGTATTCACATTGTCGGGCAAGCCGACCAGCAATACACAAGGCGGGAATCGTAGCGTCACCTTGACTGCCACGGACGCTGGTGGTTTGACACGTTCGTTGACGATCAATTTCACGGTGCAAACCGACACTGCACCGACAGTCGCCAACACCATTCCGAATCAAACGGTATTGGCTTCGCGTAACTTCACTTACGTCATTCCTGCAAACACATTCACCGATGCCGATGGTGATGCCCTGACATATTCCGTCAGCCAAAATGTTTTCATCGCCGGGCATTATGATGGCGAGGGCATTTGGGAACCGGATCATTACGAAGAATCCTACTTGCCAGACGGTCAATTCGGTTTCGATCCGGCAACGCGCACTGTCTACGGCACCACCGCAGCCGCGTTGCAAACCTATGAGTTCAACGTTTACGCCACCGACGTGACTGGTAAAGTTGGCACGGCGACATTCACTGTTACCAATTCATCCACTGCCAGTAATTCGGCGCCAACATTGACAGGCACCCTGCCAGCACTAAGTGCTAATGAAGGGCTCGTCGTAGATTTTCCTTTACCAGCCGGTAAGTTCAATGATGCCAATGGCAATCCGTTGACCTATACCGCGCAGATTCAAATCGGTGGTACGTGGCAGACATTGCCGAAATTGGGCATGAGCATCGACAAATACACCGGTCGAATCACGGGAACGCCAACCGCACCTGCAAGCAATAGCTACAGCATGCGGATCATCGCCAGTGACGGTGCTGCTAGTGTTACCAGTGCCAACTTCACCTTGTCGATGAATCGACGACCGGCAGTGAACCCAAATCAGCCGCTGGCCAACCAATCAGGCAATGTTAATTCTCCAAAGACTTACCAGTTTAGTTCGACATCATTTACGGATCCGAACACTGGCACTACATTGATTTATACCGCCACAGGTCTGCCGCCCGGTATTACCTTCGCTCCAGGCACTCGCACATTCAGTGGTACGCCAACTGCCTTGGGCAATTACACAATTACCGTCACGGCGTCCGATGGCACCTTGACCAAATCGGCCACGTTTACCTGGTACGTCGATTCGCCTGGTACCGACTATGCTCCGATCGTTGCCAATGCCCTGGTCAATCAAGGCGCTTACCAAAACACGGCCTGGTCCTACACGGTGCCGAGCAATACCTTCACCGATGCCAACAGCAACCCGCTGAGCTACACAGCCACACTGGCCGATGGCAGCGCCTTGCCTGCCTGGCTCACTTTCAATGCTGGCACTCGCACGTTCAGCGGCACACCGCCGACTTTGGGCCCCATCAACTTGAAGGTCATTGCCACCGATGGCCTGTTCTCCACACCTGCATTGGTGACATTGTCGGTAACGGTGCCGGGCAACACGGGCCCGACCGTGGTCACTTCGATTCCTGATCAGTTATTCCACAAGAATAATGGCTTGAGTTTCCAGGTGCCGTATCGCAGCTTCACCGATGCCAATGCCGGCGATGCCATCACGCTCAGTGCAACACTGGGTGACGGCACTGCATTGCCAAGCTGGATCAGCTTTGATCCGAACAACGGCACTTTCTACGTCAGGCCCAATGCCCAGATCCCGTTCAATCAATTTCCCAATCCGCATCTGCAAGTCACCACGCTTAAAGTCATTGCAACCGATGGTTCCTATGCCACGACCAGCCAGACATTTGTGTTGACGGCAGTCAAGGACGATCCAGAGCAATTGCCGGATCATTATTCCGATCCGTTTGTCGCTGCCGATGCCCAGAAAAATTATTGGTACACCTACGACGCAGAAAATCGCTTGCTGGTGAACCATGGTCAGTTGATCAATGCCGGTACCGGAAACGCACAAATCGTGATTGGCCAGGACGATATCAGCAGTGGTCAGTCCTACGATGCCGTGGGCCGCATGGTGGCGCGTCAAATCGGTTTTGGCGGCGTGATCAGTGTCGAGGTGTCGAGCTATAACGAACGCGGCTTGTTGCTGAATGTCTATCAACCAGTGCCAATCGGTCAAAGCCAGACAGGCGCCTTGCAAGATCGTCGAACCTACGACGCCAACGGAAGATTGTTGAGTACCACCACGTATTTCCGTCTTGCCGAAACCCGTGAAACTACAACAGCGGGGCAGTATGTGAGCATCGGTGGCTGGGTGAAGCATCGTGACAAATACACCTACAACCTGGATGGCCAGGTCACCTACCAAAGTTCGGAAGGTCGCCTGCTTGACTGGAAAGCTTCCACGACGCCGAACCTGGCACTGGAAATGGGCAATACACCACCGTTGTCCATGCTCTCCACCGTGAAAAGTACCTACCTTACCTCGTTTGTTCCCGGTCAGATTTTTGGCTACGACTACCACTACATCAACCATGAATCAGGCGTAGGGGCCAAGAGCTCGGACGCAACCAACTACATGCACTACTACCGCATGGGCTACGAAGGGCGCGACGGTTATCTGGAAACCTCAGTGAACGGTGGCAGCAGTAATTCCGACTTCAAAGCCAGCACCAGCTTCAGCCAATACGATGCCTGGGGTAAGCGATTGGCTGTGCGCGAGGAAACGCCATTACCAAGTGATATGGGCGAACTGCAGGACCGCGTGCGTTACTTCACCTACGACGGGGAAGGCGGCATCTTGCGTCGTCGCGAAGGCATCTTGAACGAGAGCAATGTATTCGCACAGACCGATCTGGAAGAAGGTCGCGACATGTTGTATGCCTATGCGAATGGGCAGCAGGTAGCCAAGCAGTCGCGTCAGGGCAAGCTCGATATCGCCAGCCTGCAAGGCAATGCGGATGCCGGGGGCGGCAATAGCCAAACCATCGTGCAAACCGGCGAAAACCTTCAGGCCGTCGCGCAACGTGTCTACGGCAATTCGTCTTTGTGGTATGTGTTGGCCGATGCCAATGCGATTGGCAACAACGAGATCACCGCCGGTACCACCCTGAAGGTACCCGATGTCGGGCAGCACAAGAATGATGCTACTACTTTCAAGCCGTATAACCCGGCGGAGGTGATTGGTGATACTTCGCCGACGCTGCCGTACATGCCTATTCCCGAAGCGGGCTGCAATGGGCTCACGACCATCATCATGATGGTCGTGACGATCGTGATATGCATTTATGCGCCAGTGCTGGCTCCGTATGTAGCCCCTGTCTTGGGCACGAGCCTCGCAGTAGCCGAGGCTGTGATCGTGGGCGCAGCTGTCTTTGGAGCACATGCGTCCACTACTGCCACGTTAAGCGCAGCGGGGCTGGATACTTTCAGTTGGCGAAATTCCGTGAAACAGGGCGTCATCGCGGGCGTGACATATGGCTTGACTCGAGGCATCTCCACACAATTAGGTGGCTCAACCGCAGAGCTTGCAGCGAAGTTCGCCGAGGCGCCATCAATGCTTAATGCGGCCAAGGTCGCAGCATCTGCCATCGGTGGCGCCTTATCCAATTACGCGGCCAATGAAGTGGCTGGCATTGAGGGCAACAGTTTTAGTTGGAAGAATATTGCCGCAAGCGCGGTAACG
>JBOHYG010000036.1:0-1113 GCA_050737875.1 Arenimonas sp.
CGTCACCATGCCGGCTTCCCACGGACCCCAGCCAAAAGATTTCGCGATCAAACCAGGACGACGACGAGACTCGGCCCACATTACTTTCGCCAACACTTCGTTTGCCATTGCGTAATCGGCCTGGCCGTTATTGCCGCAACGTGCCGACACGGACGAAAACACGGCCAGAAGTTTGATTGGTTCATCGCTGGTTGCCGCCAACAGCGCATGCAAGCCCTGCACCTTGGTATCGAATACCTGATCAAACATCGCATCGGTTTTTTCCACGATGCGCTTGTCGGCAAGTACGCCGGCGGCATGCACGATGCCGCTTACCGGGCCCCAGCTTTTATGTACGTCGGCGAGCAACGCTTTCAATGCATTGCTGTCGGCGACATTCACTGCGTCGTATCTTGCAGTCGCACCAGCTGCTTCGATAGCGGCAAGTGTTGCACGAATTTCACGGCCGCCTTGTACTTCGCGGACACGTGCGAGTAATTCTGCCGGCTTCAGTGTTTCACCTTGTGTGCGTGCCTGTTCCAGCAATACGCGCTTGAGACCAGCTTCATCGGAAACGCCAACGCAGCTGGCAGGCTCTTCGTTCAATGGCGTACGTCCGAGCAATACGAAACGTGCTTTGCAATCGCGTGCCCATTCGGCAATGCAACTGGCGGTAACGCCGCGTGCGCCGCCGGAAACCAGCACGACCTCGCCGGCCGAAATGACCGATTTGCCGGGAATCACCGGTTCGGCCACGCTACGCAAAGTTTCGCGACTACCATCGGCGCGCAGCATGATTTCAACTTCGCCGCCGCCTTCGAGCAATTCATCGGCGATAATTTTTGCCAATGTCTTCGCATCGCGTCCGGCCGATTCCAGATCAATGGCTTTCAAGGATGCGAGCGGCCATTCCAATGCGGCGGTTTTCACCAATGCCGGCAATCCGGAAAGCCAGGCGCGTCGTGCATCCACTTTTTCCATGCCGAAGCTACCGCCGGTATCTTGCGCCGTGACGAAAAGTCCGCGCTCGGATTCCAGACGCTGCGCCAACTGGCGGGCGATAATAAAAGCTTCGCGATTGATCGCGATCGCTTGTGCATCATCGTCAACCGCACGCATGCCGCCGAGATAGAT
>JBOHYG010000037.1:0-28432 GCA_050737875.1 Arenimonas sp.
CATATTGCCTGCGCCCGGGATCGAGGCTTACACGCTGGATTTCCATGATGACCCGGCCGCCAACGAATTAAATTATGTGGCTGCCGTCAGCACGCATCTGGGCAGAGCCATTCGTTCGGTAATGCCATCAATGCCTCCGCTGAACTGGCACCGGGAGTGGGCAAGACGCTATGGCCAAATGCCGCCCTACCCCAATTCGGTGATGGCAGACGGCATCCGTGAACAAAGTCAAGGCAATGGATCGAAAGCGCTTATCGTGGGTGTCGGTGGCGATGAATGGCTGATTGCCGGGCGCAGTTACTATGCCGAGGAAATGCGGGCGCGACGGTGGTCTCAGCTAGCGGAATGCTGGTTAGCAGACAGGCAGAATTTCGGCGTGCTGCAAAGTGTGTACTGGCTGGCACGGTTCGGGCTGCTGCCTTTATTGCCGCAGAATTTCAAGACGGCTATTCGCAGTCAATTTTCGTCGAAGCACCCGTTCGGCAATACCGATATGTCCTGGCTATCGGCTGAAATGCAAACCAGGGTGCTCGACCGACGAGAGCAAGCACATGCAACCTACCCATCCCGATTCACCCAGATCAGTCAGATTTCGAAGTGGCATATGCTGTTTTCCCCGACCAATGCCGATGCACGCGAAGCCGAGGAAAGATTGGCCGCCAGCCGTGGCCTGGAGCTTCGGTGGCCTTTCTTCAATCTGCAGTTGGCACAATTCGCCTTCGCGAGTCCCGACCGCATCCGACTACGAGGCCGTACCAACAAATATGTACACCGCCGGGCCATGCATGGGCTGCTGCCGCCGGCCGTCATCAATCGCGAAACGAAAGCCGACTTCATGGTGACTTATCGGCACTATCTGCGTGAAATGGAAAGCGAATTTTGCCGGGAAATACCTGCCAGACATGAAGACTGGGTGATTGCCGAAAAACTGACTGAAATGTATCGAACGACCCAGAAAGGCCCCACGCTGAATGGCATGCCTGAATGGCAGTTGTGGGGGTTATTCAGTTGTGATGCAATTTGTGTATAGTATGGCTCACGGCTTTATAGAGCCGGATTTTGAATCCCGTTTCGTTCAGAGGTTAGTATGAAAAAGCAGGAAACCCAATTGTCCAGCCTCCCGAAGAACAAAAAGGCCAAAAAGGCCTATGCCAGTCCGAGCTTGAAACAATACGGTGCGATTCATCTTATGACCCAAGGCTCCGGCGCTGTTAACGGCGATGGTGGCATGGGTATGATGGTCTAGGTTAAAGGTTGTCACAATGCATTCGCCGGAACGGCGAAAACGCCATAAAAGCAAAAAAGTTACAGTTAATAATTGTCAACAGAGCAGCCACAGAGAACATTATTCAATAACATATCCCCTAGGCATCAAATAACTCACCCCCCGGCCTATATATCAACGGAACACACGAAAATAGTGGCGATTCTTCAGGGGATGACTGAAACACGGGGGGGGCAAAATGTTTGTTGATGAACTATTCATAGTCACAGCACGCGAACAAACCAACTTCTCGTTTGAACCTTTTCATGTCTGGTCCGACGCGAACTCCAATGCTTGGTGTTGTTTCTATCGAGTCGAGAATGACTACCTGCTGCGATTCCCGGACTTGGCCGACTTCAAGATAGATGCCGAAAGTTCGCAGGTTTGCTGCTGGCCTGCGCCTAACACAGCAATGGCAACCATCAACCAGCTTTACTTGAATCAGGTCGTCCCGCTGGTGCAAAGCCGTAAAGCCAAACTGGTATTCCATGGTGGTGCCATTGTGGCCGACAACAAGGCACTTGCCTTCGTGGGCGTTTCCGGCCGAGGAAAATCAACACTGACCGCCAGTTTTTCCATCACCAATTTCCCGTTTCTGACCGATGATGGTTTGTTGGTAAAACTGATCTGCGATGATTATTTCGTCACCCCGAGTCATCCTTCGATTCGCTTGTGGGACGACAGCCAGTTGGCTGTGCTTGACCCGCATGCCAAATCGGAAGTGCCATTGGACTACACGACTAAACTGCGATTCCCCGCGAACAAGACGATGTCTCACCACCAGGACCTCTGTAAATTGCACAGAATCTATTTTCTTGGTGATCCCGATGCAGGTTGTACTGAAATCAAAATCACAAAACTCAGTGCCCAGCGCGCTCTGGTAGAACTGATCAAGAATTCATTTCTACTGGATATCGAAGACAAGAAGATGTTGACGGAGCATTTCGACGAATTATCCAAATTGTCGTTGCGCGGGCTTTTCTTCGAGCTGAACTACCCCCGGGATTATGCCGAACTTGCCAATGTTCGCGCTGCGATACTGCAGCATGCAGGAATTAGTGGGAAGATAGCTGCCTCCAAGTAGCATTATCAAAGGCCCGCATGTATAACGCCGATAATTACTCACTGCGAAATTACGGGCAAATGATAAATGACGCCACACGAACGACACCTTTGATCGAGGCGTTGAGGCGAGCTATCGTTCCGGGTGAAAGCGTTGTATTGGATCTTGGTGCAAGTTTCGGTTTTTTTTCTTTCATTGCCTGCCAACTTGGTGCAAGAAAGGTCTATGCCATCGAGCCGGACGATGCGATCAAAGTAGCGAAACTGTGTGCGGAAAATACCGACTATGCAGATAGAATCACCTGGATCCAGGGACTTTCGACACAACTTGAATTGCCGGAAAAAGCCGACATCGTGATTGCTGACCTGCATGGCACGCTGCCATTTTACAATGCAAATATCGCATCGATGATTGATGCGCGAAAACGACATTTGAAATCAGGCGGCCAGATGATCTCGATACGAGATCGCCTATATGCAGTTCCGGCGCAAGCCCACGAGGAATATGCGTCAGTTGAATCACCTTGGCAAAACAATCCGCAGGGGATCGATTTTTCAGCCGGCAGCAGTTATGTACTCAATAATTGGTGGAGGGCAAAATCGGATGTCGTGCTGCAGGAAAATTTATTGTCGATCGCCCAACCGTGGGGTGAAATCGACTACCGAAAAGTGGAAAGTGAAAACCTTGACGGCTATCTGGCCTGGACCATAGAACGAGTAGGAATCTTGCACGGGCTTTATGTCTGGTTTGAGGGTGATACAGCAGAAGGATTGTCGTACTCGAATGCCCCGACGCTGCCGGAACTGGTTTATGGCCGGGCTTTTTTCCCTATGGAACGGCCCATAGCCGTCGACGTCGGCGACAAAATCACCTGCCATCTATCGGCTAACCTGATTGGCGATAAATTCATCTTTCGCTGGGACACTACGATTTGTAATGCACAAGGAAACGCCAAAGCTTCATTCAGACAAACCACATTCAAATCCCAGCTTCTACAACCGATTGATCTGCAGGCCGTTGCCGAAGATAATTGTCCAACACTCAACGAAGACGGCGCGATTGTGCGCGAAGTGCTCACTGCCTTTGCCAATTCGAAATCACAGGGGCAGACAGCAAGAGATCTCGTCGAGTTGTTTCCTCAGCGTTTCGACAGCGTTACAACTGCACTCAATCATGTCGTCGATCTTGCGAGGAAGTTTTCCGCGACACCCAAACCGTAAACGCAGCTTCCTGAGATTGATTTGTACGCTGCTAGAGTGTCACGAATTGCAATTAATTCGCGTAACCATCCGGATTTTTCGACTGCCAGCGCCACGCATCAGCGCACATTTTGGCCAAGTCATATTCGGTTCGCCAGCCCAGCAATTGGTTGGCCAAATCCACTTTCGCAAATAATATGGCCACATCACCGGCACGGCGACCGACCATTTCAAAGTCGATTTTTACCCCACTGGCTTGCTCGAATGCCTGGATCATTTCAAGCACGCTATAAGCTCGGCCAGACCCCAGATTGACCGTGATGCTGCGATTTTCCTTTTTCAGAAAATCCAGCGCATCGGCGTGTGCGCGCGCCAAATCCATGACATGCAGATAATCCCGAAGCCCGGTGCCATCGGGTGTCGGATAATCATTGCCGTACACAGACAGCACGGCCCGTTTTCCGACCGCGACCTGACACAGGTAAGGCATCAAGTTATTAGGTGTGCCGCGCGGATCTTCGCCAATCAGGCCGCTGGGATGCGCGCCGACCGGGTTGAAATACCGCAGCGTGGCCGCATGAAAATGTAGGTCGGCAGCACAGACATCCTGAAGGATATCTTCGATAATCAATTTGCTTCGACCATAGGGATTGGTGGCTGAACGTGGCGCCGATTCCGGAATCGGATTCTGATTGGTGTCGCCATACACGGTTGCCGATGAACTGAAAACGAAACGATTCACGCCGGTCTCGCGCATCGCACTCAACAAGGAAATCGTGCCTCCTACATTGTTATCGAAGTATCGCAGGGGCTGCTCGCAGGATTCACCGACCGCTTTCAGCGCGCCGAAATGGATGACCGCTTCGATCTGGTGATTGCTCACTATAGCGACTACCTGGGCATGATCACGCACGTCGACGCGATGCATGGGAATCCGTTTGCCGGACAATGTTTCCAGGCGTTCGATTACTTTCGGCGAACTGTTGCTGAAATTATCCAGCACGAACACGTCATGGCCGCGTTCCAGCAAAGCCAGAACCGTATGCGATCCAATATACCCCGCACCACCGGTTACCAGAATTTTCATGGTCGGCTGGCTTCCATGCCAGTCGCCTGATTGGCAACATACCAGCCATACACCTGCTCTATACCCTTGCGTAGCGGCATTTTCGCTTGCCAGCCGAGTGCATGCAGACGACCGACATCCATCAACTTCCGCGGCGTCCCATCCGGCTTGCTGGTATCGGTAAGAATTTTTCCTTCAAACCCGATAATCTCTGCCACCATATTGGCCAAGTCCATGATCGTGAGGTCTTCACCGACACCGACATTCAGAAATTCTTCGCCGGAATAATTTTTCATCAGGAATACTGCGGCATCGGCCATGTCATCCACATGCAGGAATTCCCGTCTTGGCGAACCGGTGCCCCAGATAACGACTTCCTGATCGGTTCGCAATTTTGCCTCGTGGATTTTACGAATCAGCGCAGGCAAGACATGTGAATTTGCCAGATCAAAATTGTCGCCAGGTCCATAGAGATTGGTTGGCATCAGGCTGATCGCGTCGAAGCCATATTGCCGACGATACGCCTGGCACATTTTGATGCCGGCTATTTTCGCGATGGCATACCACTCGTTAGTCGGCTCAAGCTGCCCGGTCAACAAATAGTCTTCCTTCAGTGGCTGTGGCGCCAATTTGGGATAAATGCATGAAGAACCAAGAAAGCAAAGTTTTTTGACGCCGTGCTGCCAGGCAGAGTGAATGACATTGGTTTGCAAGGCTAAATTGTCACGCAGAAATTCGGCCGGGTAACTGCTATTAGCGTGGATGCCACCAACTTTCGCCGCAGCCAGAAAAACATATTCCGGTTTTTCTTCACGAAAAAAAGCATCGACATCCGTCTGCTTGGTCAAATCCAGTTCGGCACGGGTTCGTAACTGCAAATTGTCGAAACCATCCTGCTCTAATCGGCGCACGATGGCCGAACCGACAAGCCCCCGATGTCCTGCAACGAAAATGCGGCTAGTGTTCTGCATGGTTATATCCACCCATTGATCAAGCGAAACCGGCCAGCTGTTTTCACCCGCTGCGCAGCCTCGCCTCTGTTTTTCAGAAAAAGAATATTGCCGAACAATCCCATCTCTCCCGAAGCAGCAACGAGTTCACGGCTTACTGCGTCATATCGACAGGGTTCCAGCCCATGCGATTTCAGGATTTCGAGAACCGACTGTTTGCTTTCGTAACGCTGGTCGCTGCCATTGTCTTCGATCAGCACCCCCATCAAACCGGGATCCTGCAATGCTTTCGATGCGCCAGACAACACAAACGCTTCGTAACCTTCGACATCAATCTTGATGAAGGACGACTTGCCGGACACATAGAAATCATCGAAACGACGCAGTGGCACCAACTCCGTTCTGCTTGCGTCATCGTTGGCGGAGGCCACGTGATTCACTGTATCGCTATCCTTGGTAAAACTGACTTCGCCGGTTTCGTTGCCCAATGCGCAGCGTTGCAACACGACCGAATCGGAAAGCCGATTCAACGAGATGTTTCTCTCGAAGCGTTCGCAAGTGGATGGCGAGGGCTCGAAACTCGTAATCTGTTTTACTCCGGCTGCCGCTGCCAGCAGGGTGTATGAACCGACATTGGCACCCACATCATAGAAAGCATCACCGGAACGCAAAAAATGCAGCACGAAAGCCATATCGTCGGCTTCATGTAAACCGCAATAATAATTGCCGGTAGCGCCGGTCATTCCGCGCTCGACCAACAAGCTGAAATGATTCACGAATGGCAAAGCCACCGGGTGCTGCACAAGACGCGATGAAATTTGCCAGCGGAAAAACCTGCCAAGCGCAGCGATACGGCCACCGCGATTAAGCGGATGTCCCAAAATGAATTTTGCGGTACTCAGCAAACCCACTGCACATTACTCATGGTGGTTTGAAACCCGATAACCTGCTTCATTGACCATTGCATCACGACGGGCAATATCCAGATCACTGCCCATCATTTCCTTGACCAGATCGGCAAACGACGTCGTGGCTTGCCAGCCGAGTTTTTGTTTTGCCTTGCTGGCATCACCCAACAAGGTGTCCACTTCGGCCGGACGGAAATAACGGCTATCAATGGCGACAATTTTCTGGCCAATTTTTACTTTCGAGTCTGTCGGCGCAGTTTCCACCACACCAAATTGGTCGGCACCTTTACCATGCCAGGCAATGACGATTCCCAATTCTCTCGCAGCTTGATTGACAAAATCACGGACCGAATATTGCTCGCCGGTCGCGATCACGAAGTCCTCGGCCTGTTCCTGCTGCAACATGCGCCACATCGCGTCCACATAATCGCGTGCATGGCCCCAGTCACGGCGTGCGTCCAGATTGCCCAGGAAAAGACAATCCTGCAGACCGAGATGGATTCGTGACAAGGCACGGGTAATCTTGCGGGTCACAAAGGTTTCACCACGCAATGGTGATTCGTGATTGAACAAAATACCGTTGCAAGCATAAAGTCCGTAGGACTCGCGGTAATTCACGGTAATCCAGTAGGCGTAGAGTTTGGCCGCACCATAGGGCGAACGCGGATAAAACGGCGTGGTTTCTTTTTGCGGCGTTTCCTGCACTTTGCCGTACAACTCGGAAGTCGATGCCTGATAAAAACGGGTTTTCTTTTCCAGGCCCAGAATGCGTATTGCTTCCAGCAGTCTCAGTGTTCCCATCGCATCGGAATTTGCCGTGTACTCGGGGGTCTCGAAAGAAACCTGCACATGGCTTTGCGCACCAAGATTGTAAATTTCGTCCGGCTGTACTTGCTGAATGATGCGGATAAGATTGGTGGCATCGGTCAGATCGCCGTAATGCAGGACAAAATGGCGATTGGAGATATGCGGGTCCTGATACAAATGGTCAACGCGATCGGTGTTGAACGAAGAAGCACGGCGCTTGATACCGTGCACTTCATAGCCCTTGGCGAGCAACAGCTCTGCCAGATAGGCGCCGTCCTGGCCGGTAACTCCGGTAATCAAAGCTTTTTTCACGTTGCATTCCTTTTAACTGAACCGGCAGTCTAATGCTTAGACCTTATTTTATCTAAATCCTGCAGTAAATCACGCCACTGCTTGTGGGCATGGGCACGAGAATATTGGCTCTGCAACAATTGCCGCGCTGCCTGACCGTAGCGATTGCAAAGTTCAAGGTCGGCCGCCAGTCGAAGAATGCCTTGGGCCAATGCGGCAGCATCACCCTGCGCAACCAGGAAACCGCAGCCATGTGCAGTTATCAGCCTTGCCAGCTCGCCATCTTCATCGCCGATAAAAGCCATCGGACGCGCTGCCGCAGCAATGCCGTAGAACTTGCTCGGAACAATATGGCCTTCCAATTCGGGCCGCAAACTTACCAGATGCAGATCCGCTGCTGCCATCGAATCCGACAGTTTTTCCAGCGGCTGGTAGGGCAGGAAAATGATGGATGTGAGCCCGACTTCCTGAACACGTTGTTGCAATTGCTGGTAACCGTGGCCGCCGCCAATCATCAGGAAAACGATGCGGCATGTATCACTCAAAATTCTGGCTGCTTCGAAAAGAGTTTCCACATCATGTGCGCGACCGAGATTACCGGAATACCCGACGACAAACTTATCGGCCAGATTCAATGACTGGCGCAGCGTGCTTCGTGATGAAAGCATCGGCACAATATCGTCTTCATGCGCCCAGTTGTGAATCACCCGCAAGCATTCGGACGCAATACCCTGCGAATGGAAATACTCCGACATGCGATCGCCGATAACGACATTCGTTGCGGCCAGTTGCAGGCTTTTATTGCGAAGCCGCCGCAACATGTCCGTCAGCAGCTTGGGAATTTTAGGCTCGCCCATCGCGACGACCAATTCCGGGAACACATCCTGCAGCCAGTTGACCAATACCGCGCCGCGTAATTTCGCCACCACCGCGACAACAAGTGACACCAGCGGCGGATCGGTCTTGGCGATAACAACATCGCCGCGCTGCAATTCACGCATGAGTGTCCAGGGCAAGCTCAGATAAAAAGTCAGATAATCGAACATACGACCAAGCAAATGCGTGCGCCCGAATCGGCTGGTCCATATGCGATGGATATCGACGTTCTTCCATTTTTCGCGTCCGGGCAATTTTACCGCTTGATCGTCATACACCAACCGGCTTGTCACCATCGCCACCGAAAGACCACTTGATGCAAGACTTGCTGCCAGATCCGACATGATCTGGCTGGTCGCTGAATGATCGGGATAACCGTAGCGATTGACGAAAACGATTGTCACCTGACGCGCGACTCGCTTCTTTCCAACACCCAGTCACCCAACACTAGGCAATCCATTTTTGTTCTCAGGAAACAATCCAGCGCTTCCTGCGGCGTACACACCACCGGCTCGTTTTCATTGAACGACGTATTCAATACCATCGGCACGCCCGTGAGTTGATCAAAGGCCTGAATCAAGTGGTAGTAACGAGGATTGGTGTTCTCGTAAACCGTTTGTAGACGACCAGAACCATCGACATGGCAAACGGCTGGAATCTTGCTGCGTTGTTCGGCACGTATCTGGTACACCTGCATCATAAAAGGGACTTCGCCATCGAGCTCAAACCAGTCTTTGACCGATTCTCGCAAAATTGACGGGGCAAACGGCCGGAAGGATTCACGACGCTTGATCTTGAGATTCAGGATATCTTTCATGTCGGCGCGGCGCGGGTCGCAAACGATCGAGCGATTGCCCAAAGCCCGCGGCCCCCACTCCATCCTGCCCTGAAACCAGCCGATGACCTTACCGTCAGCAACATTGGCTGCGACTTTCTGGCAAAGCAGTTCTTCATCGTCGTATTTCTGCAGCGAGCAGCCTTGCTCGGCAATTTCTTTGGTACGTTGAATCAACAATTCTTCGATCTGATTATTATCAAATTCCGGCCCCCAGTAAGCATGATCCATTTCCGGTCCGCGCCCGCCGCCCAGATCATGCCAAACCGAATACGCTGCGCCAATCGCACCACCCGCATCACCGGCAGCCGATTGCACATAAATCTCCTTGAATGGGGTTTGCAACGTGACCTTGCCATTGGCCACCGAATTCATGCCGCAACCACCGGCAATCGCAAGCTGGTCAATACCATGTTTGGCATGCAGGGTATTGAGCAGATGGAAAAAGGCTTCCTCGTACATCGCCTGTATCGAGCGTGCCATATCCTTGTGCTGTTGCTCCAGGGGCTGATCCGGACTGCGTATCGGACCGAGCAATCCAATCAATTTATCGGAATACAAATTGCCGACCGAAGGCGAACCGTTTTCCCATTCGTATTCGATTTTTTCCCGGTGATGGCGGAAATAATCCAGATTCAATTTGAAACTGCCATCGGGTTCCAGTTTCACTATTTCGCGCATTTGCGAAAGAAATTTCGGTTCTCCATAAGGTGCCAGACCCATCACTTTGTATTCGTCGCCATAATGCGGAAAGCCGAGATACTGTGTGAGCGCCTGATAGAAAATGCCGAGTGAGTGCGGAAAGTACACGCGATCTTCCACCTGAATCTGGGTGCCGCTGCCAACGCCCCAGGCGGCACTGGCGAAATCGCCAAAGCCATCAACCGACACCGCCACTGCCTGATCGAACGGCGACACATGGAAAGCCGATGAAAGATGAGCGACGTGATGCTCCACCGCATGCACCTTGCCATCGAATTCGCTGTGTGGAAACGCTTTTGCTAGATGCTCTGCCACACCGGCACGCTCGCGTTTATTGCGGATGCGCTCCAGCACCATGCCAAGATCGGGCCGTTTGGTCAGCGTAAATGCGAGTTTTTTTCCGAGATTTGCTTTTGAATCCTGATTGATGGCGATATGTTCCACTGCCGACAATTCGATATTGGCATGTTTCAAGCAATAGGCAATCGCTTGGCTGGGAAATCCGGCCCAGTGTTTTATTCGACGAAAACGTTCCTCTTCGGCAGCCGCGATAATCTTTCCATCCAGGATAAGACAGGCCGATGAATCGCCGTGAAAAGCATTGATGCCGAGAATATACATAGCGCTCCGAATTAATTACGAATTTCCAACAAGTTTTCCAGCATCACCAAAGACAGTACCGCTTCGGCGATGGATCTTTGCATGGCATACACCAAGCCGGCACGACCATCCAGAATGCCCCCTTTGACAAACAGGCAGTACATCATGGCGAGCACAGGCATCACGACATACAAACGCCTGAGTCGATCAGGCCAGGACAAGTCGAAAAATGGCATTTGCATCAGATGTACCAATTCCAGGCGAGCATAGCGAACCTGGGCAGCGAGCCAACGCTCCGGTAACTTACGATCATCATGCAGAATGTAGCCTGAAAGCATGGCATTTTTATTGGCGTGCACTATTCGTTGTGTGTGGCCATCTTGAAGGTAATGCGCACCATCGAAGCGATACAACACCGTCACTGCCGGATACAAGCTGCCGCGCAGTTTTTTCCCGTGAATGCAATAGCGGAAATTGGCTTTGTAACCGCCAACATCATCAACAGGCGTCAACTCGCGCAATGCATTGATGAATTCATCCGTCAGCACATAATCCGCGTCCAACGCCAGCACCCATGCGGTCTTGATGCCCGACTCCTGCAAACCGAAGTTCCATTGCTGCGCATGGCTGTCAAAATCGCGGGAAAGCACGCGCGCATTGGAAAATTGCGCAATCAATTCAAGCGTACGATCCGTGCTGCCGCTGTCGATAACGACGACTTCCCGGGCCCAACGCAATCGGTCCAGGGTGCGCGCAATATTCGCTTCTTCGTTGAAAGTGAGTAGCAATGGCGTGATCTGATTCAGCATGACTCCATCCCTAGAATCGAACGGTATTGCGATTCCATTCGTGCTGCGATGGTATCCCAGGAATAATATAATTTCACCCAATGCCTGCCACGCTCACCCAATAAATCGGCTGTCGCGGGATTGTCTTTCCAGTGACTCAGTATTTCTGCCAGTGATTCGGCTTCGGGATTTACAACAGCACCGGCTTGTGACGCCACCACGATTTCTGCCGCACCTACCTGCGGTACACACAAGACCGGTCGCGCTGCTGCCATCGATTCAAGTACCACATTGCCGAAATTTTCAGAAATTGAAGTGATCATCAAGGCAAGCGCTTGTTGCAACAATTGATCTTTTTCGACTCCTGAAACACTTCCGGCAAATCTGACGCGATCTGCAATTCCGAGTCCTGCTGCCATTTGCCGCAATGCCGGCGTCAGATTCTCATCATCCGGACCGGCTATCACAAAATTCAGGTCTGGCACTTTGGCAACGGCTTGCATTGAAAGCTCCAACTGTTTTTTCCAACTAATACGCCCCAGTGCAAGCACAAAAGGAATTTCGCTCGCACGAATATCCAGCTGCTTGCTCAATGCGGGCAATGCAACGCCATTAGGTATTTCAAATGGCAACGATTGCAATTGGATGTCCAGCGCGAGCATTTCCTCGGTTTCCATTTTTGAAGTGCTGTGAACACCCGAAGCAAAGAATAGATTTTTTTTCTCGATCAAGGCAATCCATGCCGTTTTCAGCCAGCGACTGCGCCTTTTGATCAAGTCCTTCACCAGCATGCCGCGTGGCGATATTACATAGGGAACACCGGCTTTACGGGCAGCCCGTGCTGCAGCCCAAGTTGGCCAAAGAAAAACAGAATGCAGATGCACCAAATCGTATTTATCGACATTCGAAACAAGCGCCGCCATCATCGCGGGTGAATAATACAGACGTCGAAATCGCGACACCGGAAAATAATTTACCTTGACGCCATCAAGAAAGCTCGGCGCGTCGAGTGACACATTACTGACATCTTCACCATCGACATTGGTCGTAAATACCTCGACATCATGCCCACGTTGCACAAGTGCTCCACATAATGCATGCACCGACACGATCGGCCCGCCGTAACGAACCGCCGGCAAATAGGTGGGTACGACATGCAGAATGCGCATGCTTCAGATTCCCGTTTTCGAGTCGTGTGAAAACTGCCTGCGATACACAGCATTCACGTTTTCAACCGTACGCTCGAAATCATAGGCCTCGATGATTTCCCTGACTTGTTTGGTATCCGGCGTTTTCTCGACCATCCTGGCCATTGACGCGACGAGACCCTCAATATCGCCCATCGGATAACAGAACTCCGGAAAATTCGGCAGTATCAAATCATCCGCACAGCCAACCTCGGCGCTCACGACGCAAGGTAGGCCGCTTGCCATCGCTTCGTTGGTGACTAGCCCCCAGGTTTCCTTGGCATCGCTTGGCAACACCAAGGCATCGGCGGCGACATAGGCACGCGAAATCCCGCTTTGATTCAGGAAGCCGGCAAAACTGGCGACAGGTTTCCTTGATTGCCGATTTTCAGGAAACACTTTTCCATCTTCATAACGGATATCGCAGGCGGCGTGTAACTCATCACTCAGCTCACCCGTGCCGACCCAAAGCATATGCATTTTTTTTTGCGGAAACTGCTGCTGCAATTTCGCCAATGCGGCAACAATGTCCAAAGGCCTTTTCTTCGGAATGAATTTCCCCACCGACAGAAAACAAAAGGCATCTTCGGGAATGCCCCATTGCGCACGCAAGCTTGCGCGTTCCGGCAACAGCTTGTCTGCCTGGTCGCGAAAGCGCTTGTTTTCGATGCAGTAAGGCGCACTGATGAATTGGTTTTGTCGATACCCCAGTCGGCGATAGAAAGCTTCATTTGCCTTGCCTATCGTCAGAAAATAATCGACCTTGTTCAGCAGGCGCTTTAATACCAGCCACTTCAAACTTTGCTTCAATCCGCCCTTGTTGCTGCGAAGATTGGATTCACCTCGAAGCCACACTTTAATCCCGGCTTTTTTCGCTTCGCGTATGGCTTGCCAATACGCCATGACTTGCCAGCCTTGTACCCAGAGTACCTTCACACCCTGTGCTTTCAGCATGGCGCCAAAGCCTGGCTTCAGTTTCAACCAGCCAAACCCGTCTTGCTTTGCTCCGGTTACTACTGACAGAAACTCGTGTGGATAGCCATCGAGCAAGTCAATGTCCCATGCCAGATGGCGATTAAAGCCCGGATCAAAGCTGGCCTTAATGCCTTGATCACTCATGAAAAACACCTTGAACGGCACTTCGGCTTTGGTTGCCAAGCCCCGCCAGATCGGTGTCTGATACTGAATGGGGTGCGTACTGAGTATTGCCAGCATCTTGCGTCCGGGAAAAGGCTCGCCGCAAGCTTACTACGTCCTACGCTTTATCTCATCAGCAGCTACCCGATATCCTGGCTAGCACGATTCCTCTGCTATGACTTTTTTCAGCTTCATTCTGTCCTGGTATTTCACGAGCCGCGCATCCAGCTCAACTCTGATCGCCCATAACTCGTCAAGATCTTTTTCATCGGCCAAATGCCGTTTCGGTTCATAGGGCTCGATGAAGTTGACCGGTTCGTAATCACGGGCTTCGACCGGATTTTTCACCTGGCGACTTGCCAATTTTAATTGTGCAAACAAAAAGCCGAGTGACAATCCCAGCGACAGCAGAATGAAGATATCGGCATAGGCCTGGGTCGCAATCGAAAAAGTGGCCGCATTGGCGATCAGAAAAGCAACCAAACCATAGGCAAAATTGGCATGGGCTCTGGATAGGTGTGACAAGGTACCCAGCAGTTTCCAAATGTGACGCGCCATCGCAAGCACCAGCCAAAATGCCAAGACCAAGCCGGGCATTCCCAATTCGACTGTGAGTTTTCCCAATCCACTTTCTGCTGCACCATTACCCTCTGCGCCGAAGTGCTGAGCACCTTGGCTTCCGATACCCAGCCCGCCTCCCAGCCAGCCTTGACTATCGATCGCCCACTCTATTGGTCTTACGCCCATGGTGCGCAAGCGAATCGGAAGATCTTCGAATACAGTACCGGCACGCGCGGAATATCTACCAAAACCGGTTCCTTCGGCGTCTTCAAGTTGACTGGATCTTTCCACAAGCTCGCCAGGGCCGCGCGCAACCCAGCCGACAATGCCGATATAGGACACGACGCCCAGCAAGGCAACCAATACAGCAAGTTTGCCTTTATGACTATTGAACCAAATGCCAAGACTGAAATAGGCGCAAATGAAAATCGTAATCTCGATGATCATTTTTCGTCGGCCGGTCAAGGCGCCAATGTATAAAAGAAAAACCACCAACGCCATCACCAGTATCAACTTCGGCAACGAAAAGCGCCGGCCGCTAAACACTATAAAAGCGAAGCACGCCACCGTCGCGCCATGCCATGCGGCAATCTCTGCTGCACGGAATATGCCTGAATTGCCCTTGTAATATTCGCCTTGCCCAGAAATGAAGACGCCTTCGCCCACTTCGCCCAGAATTCGCCAGCTGGCACCGGAACTTTCCAAAATGACGCTGCACAACGCGATCATCGCAATGGCCAGATAGAATTTCATCCAGCGACGAATACCCGCCATGCCTTCACGCATTGCAAACTGGTATGCAAAGACCACTGCCGGGACCGGGGCAAAATAGGAAAGTACGCCGATCGCCGTCATCGTCGGGTTCTGGTAGACCGCAAGCGAATGCAGGGCTTGAAAAATTGCCAGGATGACAAACAGTGTAAACGGCGTGCCGATATTTTGACGCCAACCGTCAATGCCATTGGGTGCCAGTTTTACCCGGTTTACCAGCGCACCCAGCCAAGCGGCGCCAAACACCACACCGACCAGCACGACGAAATACACCGGCTGTCCAGGCGTTAATTTGCGTAATGGGTCCTGCAAGATGGCGGTAACCACACACAGCACAAGGCCGAGCCGCCAGTTCATAAATGCCATGGCAGCTACAGCAAGCAACAATATCAGCACTAGTTCAGACATCGGCTTTTTCGTCTCGGCTGTTTCCGCCCGATTCACTGTCGGCTCGACACAACGGAAGTTGCATTCACCGCACAGGAGGGGGCTTGTCAGTTCAAGCTATGCGGCACTCGAGGTAATAATACCCCCCCCCCTGATCTGAGTCTGTCAAAGCTTGTAAAAACAGCTGCAATCCGGTCGAAAAACAAGCCTTAAATGAGCAGTTGACACAAGAATTAACGCTGCATTTGTTGCGATAGCGTCATGGTAATCCATCACAAAGCTGAAGTTCGTCGTCAGCTTCCTGCCAGTGCTTCCGGATTTGAATTCAGCTTCTCATGTGATCTGAGTTTGGCTTGCTCTGAGCATGCATTTGTGACAAGGTCGGCAGTGCCAAAAGGAAGCCGAGCGACAAGCCCAGGGTCAGCAAAATAAATACGTCACCATAAGCCTGTGTTGCTACCGAAAACGCCGCCACATTGGCCAGGATGAATGAGACCAATCCATAAGCGAGAGTCGCATAAGCCGGCGCGTTATGTGAAATGAAAGCCAGCAGACGCCAAACATAGCGTGCAAAGGCGGTGAATAACCAGACGAACAAGATCAGGCCAGGCACACCGAGCTCCAATGTAAATTTCCCAAGCCCGCCTTCCGCTGCACCACTGCCTTTGGCACCAAAATGTTGCGCGCCCTGACTACCCACACCGACGCCTGCTCCAAGCCAACCGGCTTCTTCTACTGCCCAGGAAATCGGTTCGACCCCCAGTCTTTTTATTCGACCCGGGATTTCGGCAAACACTGTCTGTGTCCGGTGACTGATGATATTGGTGTTGTTTTCGGCGACATAGCTATTGGACAGAGCCGCATACTTGGCATCACCAGGATCTGGCGCAAGCCAACCAGCGACGCCAATATAACTGATGATGCCGATAACGAATGCCAACACTGCTAGCTTGCCGTTACCACGCCGAAACCAGGTGATCAAACCGATATAGGTCGAAAGAAATATTGCCACCTGGATAATCATTTTCCGACGCCCCGTCAGCGCACCCAGTCCAACCAGAAACGCGATAAACAACAAGGCCAGAATGATTCTGCTTACGGTAAAACGCTTACCCAGGAATAACAGGAAAGAAAAACAGGCGATCGTTGCGGCATGCCAGGCGGCAATTTCAGTTGCACGAAAAATCCCGGAATTTCCCTTGTATTGACTATCGCCATACGAAATCAACATGTCGCTACCGACTTGTCCCAACAACGACCAATCGAAGCCCAAGTATTCCAAATAAACAGTCGCAATTGCCAATGTCGCCACGACGACATAGAAACGCATCCAGCGACGAACTCCTTCGATGCCTTGTCTCAATGCAAACTGGTAGGCCAGCACAATGGCCGGAATCGGTGCGAGATACGACAACAGACCAATTCCGGTAATAACAAAACTTTCCAACGTAAACAGCGAGTGCGCAGCTTGAATCAGAATCAGCATCAGAAACAGATTGAATGGGGTTGCTACGTTCTCCCTCCAGCCCGCAATACTACGTGGCAACAAGGGCACACGTTTCATGAATGCACCAAAAAGCATTGCGGCAAACACCACGGCAACAAACATCACGAAATACACCGGTTGGTCCGGTGCCAGTTTGCGTATTGGTCCTTGCAAGATCGCCATCAGCACGCAAAGCGCAAAACCCCAGCGCCACTTGGCCATAGCCAGCAACGACATGACGAATAGCAACAGGAAAGAAATTTCAATCATGATTTTTTTCCGCTTCAACATACCGTGGACCATGAAGACTCAGCTTCAAAGCCCAGAACATGCCTCTTAACTCTGAGATGATAGTCACTGGAATCCACCATGGGCGAAACAGATGGTGTCTCGTCAATAAAGCACGAACAGGTCGCGAGGTGAAATCCATCAACCATCTCCCAACTGATTTTGTCCGTAACGCAAAATAATAAGCGCCAACAGCATGGTCAGGCCGCCAAGTCGTGAGATGCTCACCAAAAGTACGAGTGCCGCCCGCGCTTTCCTTCAAGTGATGCAAACAGGCGTTGGGCTCGAAATAAATACGTCGCCCGGAAGCCAGAAAACGATAGGCAAACTCAGCCTCGAAGCGATAGGCGACTCGTACAAAGTTTTCATCAAAGCCTCCAATCTCTAAAGCAACATCACGTCGCACCGAAAAATTGCCGCCCATGAATTCTTTTATCCATGCCGGTCTATGTGCAGCAAAATGGAAATGCGTATCGCCTGAAAAATCATTGCCTTCTTCCCAAGGCTGAATCACTCGGCCAGCCACCAGGACATCCGCATGGTTTTGATGTGCCGAAAAATGGGCCGCGACAAGATTTTCCTCGGGGCGAACATCATCATCAAGAAATAAAACGATATCTTCGCTGGCAGACAGCAAAGCCTGATTCATCGCCTGCGGAATGGAAGGTTGTTCACGTCTGATCCAGCGAATACGGCCTGCTTTATTCCATTCCGACAATTTTTCGGAAGTCGCTGTTTCATGTTCGACGGTTTGATCTATCAGGATTATTTCAGAAGCGCCTATATCCATTGCCAGAAGGTACTCCAATGTCTCGAGCAATACTTTCTCGCGACGATAAGTCGGAATCGCAATGCTGACGGGCAGTCTTTGCTGCACCATCAGCCCCTTCTGCCTATTTCACGTGCCGGTACGCCGGCCACGATACTCATCGATTCGACACTGCGATTGACCACCGAACCCGCCGCCACAATTGCACCACGACCGATGGTTACACCGGGCAGCACCACCACATGCGCGCCCAACCAGACATCATCTTCCAATATGACTGGTGCGGTTTCGCAACCTTGCTCGGCGATCAATTTATTTGCGGCATGACGATGATTGTGATCAGTGATAAAACAACCCGGTGCTATCAGTGCATGATTTCCAATCGTCAGATTTTCCGAGATATCGAATTCACAATTGAATCCGACAAAAACGTCCTCTCCCAATTTTATTCGCGCCTTGTCATTGGTTGCCTTGATGTAAATCTGATGCTCAAACTGGGAGCGGCCCCCCACAGAAAGACACCAAGGTCTCTGGATCCGAGTACGTCTTCCCAGGCGCACCCTATCACCAAGTTGCGCACCACGCAGTGAAAGCCAAATTGCCCGCATTCGGTCAGCAGCGACGGCAAACAACCCTCCGAATTTTTTTTCGACAAATGGCAGCATTCAGGCTTCCAATGGGCACGTGCCCATCAATAATAATTGGTGAGTCATTTTTTTTCTCAGCCAAGGCATAAGCAACAACGACCGGTCTGCTACTCGCAACAGAGTGGTCGGAGTGACGCCATGCAAATAACGCAACTTCATGTGGCCAGAGATGAAAGGCGTTTCGAAAAATTTTGCCTTGACTTCGGAAAAGCCGGATGCCTTGAAGAAATCGATCAGCTCGCGACTGCGATAAGCATAGAAATGGCCGTCACCGTCTGCCGAGAACTGCATATGTTCCCAGTCTTTTGGATTGCCCAGGTCTCGATAACTTGGCAATCCGTTTTTTACGTAATCACCGTTCGGTGTCGTTACCACCAAACGCCCGCCCGGCTTCAGCAAGTTTTTCAAGCGTTGCAACAATTCGGCCGGATAAACCAGATGTTCGATAATTTGATTCGCGAAAATCAGATCAAAGTCTCCCGGCAATTCATCTTCCAGTACATTGGCCTGTAAAAACTGGATATCGCCATCCTCATGACGCGATCTTGCATATTCCAAAAACTGCTGGCGGATATCCACAGCAGTGACACGATGCCCCAATTCTGCCAGTTTCAATGCAAGGGTCCCTTGCGCACAGCCGACATCGAGAATTTTCAGTGGCTCATTGCCAGCGATTCCGAGGTAGTAATCGAGCTGATTGTGGTATTGATTCCATATCTGCGGCGAGATACGGCGATCCCATATCTCCTGCATATCGTGCCGATACAGGGCTTGCACATCTTCGGGCCAATCAGCGCTGTACACAGGTGGTTTCATATCAATTCGCAAGCAGTCGTAAAAGTGCCTTCAAATGCAAAGGATTCTCCTTGAGCACTTGCCGATAATAGCGTTTTGCGGCCGCACGGTCATGCCCTAGCAGACAACTGGCAATGAAATAATGGAAACGTGCTTTCTCGAATCTTCCGACGGATTTTCTTGCATGAACAACCGATTTGTAGGTATCAAGCAAAGACTGATCGTTTCCCCCGGATCGTCGAATCCGTGCACAATCAATCGCGAGATTCCCGGAACGAAATTGTTCAAGTCGTCGCCTGCTGCTGATACTGCCGGCTTCCAAGCGTGCCTGGTACAGCAATTCAGACATGCCAAGACACAGGCCAAGCTCAGACATGCGCAGCCATAGGTCAATATCCTGCGCCACCATGAATGTTGGGCGATAACCACCGACTTTCAGATAGGCTTCGCGGCGAAACATGGTTCCGCCGTGGTGCGGCGGACCGCTTAAATGCTTGATATCCAGTTTTCGAAAGCCATTGTCCAGCTGTAACATCGGCTTGCTGGTTTCATACAGCGGCTCATGCAATGGCCCGGTGAAAAGAACGGCGCATCCGCACATGACCGCGTCGGAATGATTCAACAGGAAGTCCGATTGCTTCTTCAACCTTCCGGGCAAGGAAATATCGCCCGCATCCTGTCGTGCAATGAATTCACCACGCGCCTGGCTGCAACCAATGATCAAGGCCCTGGTAAGGCCGGTATTTTCCTGATGAATGACCTTCAATCTCGAGTTCTGGCTTGCGTACCTGTCCAGAATGGCTACCGAACTGTCGGTTGAACCATCATTAACCACGATGAATTCGAAGTCACCATCTTCCTGCATCAACACACTATCCAGTGTTTCAGCCAAATGTCCTTCGCCGTTATAAACGGACATTACAACCGAGATTTGTGGAGATGAGTTCATTGTCGCCGCCCCAGCAACAATTCAGCCAAACGGCTGGACAATTTCCATCCAATCAGTTTTGTGGCGATGCCAAACAAACGAAAATCCCAGCCAGGATTCAACGACAGATTTCTTGCCAGCTGGAACAATATTTGTGCTTCTTTCGGAAAACCATATCTGCCTGCATTGCGCGCCATCCAGAAAAGGCTGCGTGCAAATTTCTGCATTTCGTTTGATTCGCGAGCAACGCCGGCTTTTTCAGCATGTTCCAGTACTGCGATATAAGCTGAAATACGATCACGCATGGCGTTGGCATCTGTCATCCACAGGTGGCACAACCGGACTCCGCCATGGTTGCGCGTTTCGGCAATGAATTCATCGATGTAATTCAGCTTTACATTCAATGCACCTGATTGCGCGTCATACTCCCAGTCTTCCAATTGTTTTTTCGCAGGCCATGGGCCGATTCTTCTTATGAATTCATGCCGATAAAGTGGGGTCAGTGTCGGCCATAGCGGCTCTTGCAACATGGCGGGAAAAAGTTGTCGATGAACTTCGCCTGTATGTTGCGCGGACACGGGCAAACGCACTCCATTTTCTTCGGTATAGGTTTTACCGTAAGCAATATTGGCTTCGATATCATTTCTTAAACCTTGAATCTGTAGTTTGAATTTATCAGGCAACAACAAATCATCGCTGTCGAGAAACTGAATAAATTCGCCTTTCGCAACATTCAGCCCGGTTTGTCTTGCAACACCGGGGCCGGCATTTTTCTGGCGAAGCACATGGGTGATTTCCGGATGCTGTGACTGCAAGTCCTCGGCCGCATGAACGGTGTCATCGTTGGAACCATCGTCAACAATGATGATCTCAATCGGCCGCCAGCTTTGTGCTAATACGCTGGCCACCGCTTCCCGCAACATGGCGGCTCGGTTGCAGACCGGAATAATGGTGCTGACCAGGTTTTCTATCACGTCGTTCCGCGTCCTAGATAATGCTGCGACCACAACTCCAGTAATAATAAACGCCAGGCCAGGTTGCTGAATATGGAAAGCCCGCGTGGAAAGCCATAGCCTTTTCGACCTTCGATAAAATAACTTTGCATCGCTGACTCCAAACCCAACCTCTGGCACCAGCGACCCTCAAGAATGCGTTCACGAGCAAAGTTGCGGAAAGCCGCATTATCATCCATCCAGCTGGCGGCCAATGGTGCGCCGAATTTAACACGCAGACTGATGGAATCAGGCAACAGTTTTTCGCGCCTGGCCAGTGCACGCAGAAGATATTTGTTTTCACCATTGCGAAGCAGCCATTCGCGCGGTGTCCGATAGACAAGCTCGGCGACACGTCGGTCAAGATACGGTGCACGCGCCTCAATGCTCTCGGCCATGCTGGCCTTGTCCACTTTCATCACATATTGGTTTGGCAGCTGTCGTCGTGATTCAAACATGCGGACCGCATGGAAAGCATTTCCGCCCCCAGACTCAAGATAGGGCTGCAGGATCCGGCTGAATTCGCTAAATAATTTTCCATGTCGACGTCCGGCATAACGCTGATAAAGCCGGAAGCGCTGCCATGTATTCAATGATTTGGGCAAATTGAAAATATCGTAGCCGCCGAACAATTCATCGGCACCCTCGCCGACCAAGACTACTTTAATGCCCTGCTCGCGACAACGACGATACATCAGCCGCGTGGTCATCGTACCCCAGTCGGCAAACAGGTCATCGAAAACCCAGGCACCGGTGTCGACCTCGGCCATCACCTGTTCCGGGCTGATCAGAATTTCGAGATGTCGTGATCCGATGTAATTACTGACTTGCTTGGCCTGTGGGCGCTCATCAATGATCGAATCGGCGAAGCCCATGCTGATCGTCAGCAGTTGGCCTTGTCTTGCAGCGAGAGAAGCAATGACACTGGAATCCAGTCCGCCTGACAACAATAACCCTACCGGCACGTCGGCTATCAAATGTTCGCTGGTGACCTGACTTAATACATCACGCAGTTCATCGACTCGCTCCGCTTCACCCCTAAGATCGTTTGGATCGGGTGCCGGCAATGAAAAAAACGGCAATGTTTTTTCCTGTACTCCCGCACGCACTTCCATTCGCGTACCCGGTGCCAACTTGTAAACACCCTGAAGAAAAGTCTGATGTTCATCAAATACGTAGCCAAATTCCAGATACTGCTGCAGGCCAAGCTGACTTGGCTGCAACTTGAAATCAGGCAACTCGGCAAAAGCTTTTACCTCCGAAGCAAATACGAAGCCGCCATTGTACTTTGTGTAATACAGGGGCTTCATTCCCATAGGATCTCTTGCGAGATGCAACGTCTGCGCATTGCCATCCCATAATGCAATGGCAAACATGCCGGCAAAACGCGAGAAACATTGCGTACCCCACTGCAGATAACTTTTCAGAACGACTTCGCTATCGCCTTGCGACACAAAGGTATGACCCAGCAACTGGAGCTCGGCGCGTAATTGTCGGAAGTTGTATAGCTCGCCGTTGTAAACAAGCGACAGCTCGCCAGCAGCATCAAGCATAGGCTGATGACTGGCACTGCTCAGATCGATAATGCTCAGGCGCAGGTGTGCGAGCGAAACACCTTTTTCAGGATCACGAAAAAAACCGCGATCATCCGGGCCGCGATGGCGAATCGCGTGTGCCATGTTGTCGAGCACAGCAGGTGCTGGCTCGGTGCCGGGTGAATATAGCCAGCCTGCTATGCCGCACATGGCTATTTAACCACCCGGTAGCCAACTGGGCCCGACAAATTGCCGGACTCCATTGCACGTAGTTTTGCGATACGTATTTCGGGCGATACTTCCGATCGCTTTTGATAAAGGCTAAGTGTCTGATTATCCAATTTCGCTTTACCAGGTTGTGCTGCATGCCATAAATGCACAATCGGAAGGAATGCATAAGGCCAAAGTCGACGAGTTTTGGCACGCTCCCAGAATTCATTGTCTTCACCGCCCCAGCCAATAAAGCTTTCATCGAAGCCACCTATTTCTTCGTATGCTTTACGGGTAATGGCAATGCTGCCTCCGCCCTCGCTGTTTTGCATGATGGATTCCGGAGGCCGTTTCAACAGCGAATCCCTGTCAACGAACACGTTTTTGGTGTGTTGCTTATCGAGATAAAAAATGAACCGCTTAAGATTCACAACTTCGTAGCCTTCGATGACCTTCTTCAAGACGTTTGCAGAATAATCAGCGGGGGTCGGCATGTCATTGTCATGCAGAACCAATACATCCGCTGTGGCCATTTTTGCACCGACATTGAATGTCCATGACCGACAATAAGGCATGTCAGGCGAAGGCGGCGGCGTCAGAACATGACGTATCCAGGATGGCAGTTTGTCGGCGATGCGAGTCACTGCATCCTGCTCAACGACAAGGCATTCGACCGTAACATTACTTTGACCTGCGATGCTTTCCAAAGTGGCGAGCAAATGTGGCAAACGATCCAAACCGCGGTGTCCAATAATGAAAGCAATATCAGGCTTGCCACCGATTTTCGCCGGAATCGGTTTAAAGCTGATCGGATGATCAGCCAACGCACGTACCATCAGGCGCAAACCCAAATCTGGAAGGTATTTCGGGGCATGCAAATCTGAAGTCCATTGCCACAGGCAGCGAACGCCCAGGTCGCCTGGAGAATGTTCAAGCTGTTCTTTTCGATTGCAAATGACCAGATATTCACTGCCTGGAGCAGACACTGCATGAATGAATTTTGATCTGTCAAACAAAATGACGCCAAGCCAGTTGCGACAAAAAAACAAAGTATTGGATATTAGGCGAAAGAATCTCATTTGGCACTACCAATCTTATCCAAGGCCGCCATTTTCTCCTTGAATATGGCGGAATCATCTCTTCCATAAGTATGCGGCCATTCTGACCCCGCTTCTTTATGCAAATATCGTAAGCCAAGAATACGCCGTATTGTTTCAGCGACATTCGCACCGAACAATGTATCCATCCTCCCAGCCGGAATTGCCAATTCGTATTGCGATGACCTGGTTTGAACGGATTGTTCAGCGATACGGCGCAATGCAAGATGCCAGGCTTGCACTGATTCAGCTCGACTATAGCGATCGCGCACCATCATCAATGCCGAAGAAATGACCTTTGATCGTAGCTTCATATCGAGCAGCCTCTGTATCGAATATGCCGCTGCTTCAGTATCACCAACATTAAATGTGAGGCAGTTTACTTCGTCGATCAAGCCGGCTTCTCTGCCAATCCCAAGAAAGCGCGAAGAGACAACGGCAACTCCTGCAGCCATGGCTTCCCATGCTACCAATGGTCCCGTCTCGCTTGGAGAAAGAATCAACAAAATAGAGCCGGGTTTGTATAAAAGATTACGTTTTTGATCATGATCTAGAATACCGAGGAATTTTATTTTGTCACTAAAACGTGAAAGTGCTTCACGCAGTTCAGATTCTGCTTGACCTGCACCTGCAAGAGAAAGATTGAACTCAACATTGTCTCGCTCCAACGCCCGCAATATTTGTGTCAAATCCATCACGCGCTTTTCTTCATTATCAAACCGACCACAAAATATCAGTGTCAGCTTCTGCACATTATCGATAACTGGCGTTGACTCTTGGATTTCTACACCACAGGGTGCGTAATGAGCCATTTCTCCAGGCAGGCCAGCCAAAGAGACTGCACTAACTTCTGCAAGCCGATTGGTTGCAATAACACCATCCAAAATTCCACCTAGCCGGGTGATATCTTCGTAGAAACATGGATTCAACCCATGAAGTGCCATGGCAACTTTCATTTCCTTGAATGACTTCTCCTGACGTAACCTTTCAACGGCTTCGTATGTATCAACAATGTTTACGCCTAACACGACATCTGGGCGAATACTGCGCAGTGCTTTAACGACTGCTCGCACTCTTCCCTCTCTGGTTCCTGTTTGGTTTTTTACAATGAATGCATGTTTGAATGGATGCAGCTTCAAATATTGGTGACTATCCGCGTGATCACCATGAACCAATATCACTGTGACTTTCCAATATAGTGATTCCAAGCCCGGCACAAGATAATCCAGCCACTCCTGGACGCCACCCAGTAAATATGCCGATGGAGCTACAATCGCTATTTTCCGGAGTCTGAAGTTCTGGCTCATTATTTACTTGATCAACGTAAGTCTGGAACAGCAGCCTTCAGTGCTGAAGTGAAAGCCAAGCCGCATTCTCGCTGACTTACTTGTAGTTTTATTCTCGCCTCTGCTTCTGCGACCAAATCAGGACCAGCTTCAAGCTTACGCCATAATTGAGCCATAGCATCAGCCCATGCTGCAGAGTCATCCAATCCAAGCAAGTAAGCGTGCTCAGCTCCTAATTGTTCCCGATGCACCGGCAGGTCACTAGCGAGCACTGGTTTTCCCAGTGTTTTTGCATCTTCGATGATGGTTGACCAGCCCTCAAACCAGGATGGCTGAAGTACTGCAATCGACCTCCTGAGCAGCGCTATCTGATCCGCGCGTGGAATCAAGCCAAGAATGTGTACGTTTCCAGTCAAGCCAGAATCTTCCAAAACTCTAGTGACCTCGCCAACATAATCTTCCTGCCTGTGATCAAAAGTACTACCAGTACATACGAGATGGACATCCAGAATTCCTTGTTCCGAAAGCATCTTCATCGCGTCGACCAAGGTTAGGTGATTCTTGTGCCTTGTGAATTGGTTGCATACGATAAAAAAACGTCGCGGCAATTTATATTTTTCAGCGACCACCTCAGGAACCAAACTATACCAATCGTCATCGGGAACACTGCAAAACTTCACGACATGCGTCCGGTCGATGAATTGCGGAAAGACTTTTGCAAAATCGTTACGCGCATCATCACTTGACAAGACAATGCGATTTGCAGCATGAACGTGCTCATGGAAGTACTTTTCAAGATCAGAGCGGAGCGTCTCGCTCATTAAGTCCGGTCGTCGTAAATATTGGAAATCAGGGAGCCAGAAAACGTAGGGCATTCCGGAATTTTCACATGGAGGGATCGGAAAAAAAACATCCAGGCCGGCTTCGCGAAATAGATCGCTTGACCCCTTACTCACCCCAAACACCCTGCGAATCTTTCCCGACAATCGCTTCACGATACCGCTAGATGGCCGGACCGTGATGGATTCGCCCAGATAAGCACGCACTTCGGAAAATGGATCTTCTTCGGGCTTCTTAACCCACCATACATCACGCAACTCCACCTGTTCACTAGCCAATAAAAGAGAATTGCACTTGACCAGATGCTGAAGATAATACCGCCCCCCAATCCACTTCTTTTCCGTATCTAGTGATACAACTCCTGCTTTAAGCATTGCATTTAATCCATTCAACTGTTTCTTTCATGCCAGCTTCGAATGAAAACTTCGTCACAAAACCAAGCTTTTGTAGATGACTCACGTCCGCACACCACCTCATGGGGCTACCATTTAGATCAGTGCCGTCAAAAACAGGCTTTTCAGTTATCGCAAGAGTCTCGTAAATCAGCTCGGCAACTTTTTCGATCGATTGCTCTTGACCGGACGCGACATTGATTATTTCACCATTAAATTCTGAACTGCTAGCTATGCACTCTAGTGCAGCACCAACATCGGAGGCGTGCAAATAGTCTCGTGTTTCCCTGCCCGTTCCAAAATTTTTAAAATCTCCCGCCAAGGTCCGCTTTGTAATTTCATAGATTGCAAGGTGCCTTAAGCCTGCTCCATAGGTTGAAAACACGCGTGCCTTACAGGTTGGCAACCCGTAGATGCTTGCAAATTCGTCCAGTAATATTTCCTGCTGCAACTTGTGATAACCATAAGGAGAAATTGGAGAAACGGCGGCAGACTCAGAAACGGGAATCGCTGTCGGATTTCCGTAAACCGCTGCACTTGAGACAAGTAAAATACCTGGTGGCTTCTGCATTCTCCTCGCCTGATCCAATACAGCAATCAGCGGTAATAGGTGGTTTCGGAAATCAGTAACTGGATCTTTGAATGATTGCTGCACATTGGCTGGGCCAGCGACAAACACGATTCGTTCCGGCTTGTGTTCATTGAGAATATCGCCGAGTAGTTTCGAGTCAGTAATATCACCTTGGAAATTGCGTACACCAATTGGCAATTTCCCATAAACTGGTTCAATTTGACGCCCTGCACCAACGACAGCCCAACCTTTGTCATGGAAGGCCGAAGTGCAATAACTACCAATAAAACCTGTCGCCCCGCAAATTAAAACTTCAGCCACGAGCTAATACCTTTCTTTTCAGGTTTTGGCTTGACGAACTTCGCGTCTCGCATTTTAATTGCGAACGCAACCCCCAAGCCCAATGGGTTATAGACAGTCATCCCGTGCAATTCTGGATACGCTTTCAAAAACCTATCCCACACGTCAATCAGACCAGGGCAATACGGGTTATCAATATCATCAAAAACAATTACCCCGCCAATTCGTAATTTTCCAACAACATCACACAAATCGGCCCAGGCACCTTCTAGCGAATGATCACCATCCACCGTAATCAGATCAAAGCTGAGCCCCGGATTCTCACTGAAAAATTTCGGCAGTGTCTGATGACTGTCTCCACTGACAAATTCAATGCGGCCTGCATGGCCGATTTTCTGTAGCTCTGACTTGACGAAATCAGGGCCAAGATTATCATTCGCGGCATAGTTTTCTTGCCACATGTCAAATGCGTAGATTGTGGTATCTGGGCTTGCGGATGCCACCATGCATGCCGAACGTCCACGACGCACTCCAATTTCAAGATAGTTTTCAGGCTGACCTAGTTCTGCCACTGAATAAAGAAGCGAAGTAATATCGACATAACCCCAGGAATCACCGAAATTGGATATGCCTTTGCGATAAGCCTCAACCATAGTTGTAGTGAATTCATCAGCACTAAGTGACATGCAAACAGATACAACTTTCTCGAGAGTTTCACTTTTTGCTGCACAGCGAAACAACGTCTCAGGATTGATATATACGGGAGACCTGATGTCACCCAGCACTGCCTCTTTGTGAAATAAAAATTTTTGCATTTAGCCAACCCCATTGTCGGACGCATTCTTCGGATCATCTACAACATTTACATCGCTTTTAGAAACCACCAATCTGACAGTTCATAAAC
>JBOHYG010000038.1:0-39947 GCA_050737875.1 Arenimonas sp.
AACACGCCAAAAAACTGGGTAACCATTTCGGTTTGGTGTTTCTGGAGCTTCCGGTTGGTGAAGGAAACCCGGTGCGGCGTTTAGAACATGTCGCTGAAAATATGCGTCAGCTAAAACAATCGCGCCAGGCGATAGTGTCTTTTGGCTTGCTGGCGGCGATGGGACTGGCCCCGGTTGGTGTGCAACGCACGGCACTGGAATTATTCAGCCGTAAAGCCACTGCAGTCGCTACCAACGTACCTGGTCCGCAAATGCCGCTATACCTGGCGGGCTGTCAAATCACGGAACAGATGTTCTGGGTGCCGCAAACCGGTTCGATCGGTATCGGTATTTCGATTATCAGCTATAACGGAAAGGTGTATTTCGGTCTGATCGCTGATGCCAAAATCATGCCGGATCCTGATTCTGTCATTCAGCGTTTCCGTCCCGAATTCGAGAAACTTTTGTATGCCGCGATGATGGGCGGCTGGGAAGACACGATTTATTCGGACGATGCGGCTGCTTTCTGTGCAGAGGATGACTGAAAGTTTTTTCAGCGAAATTCGCACCTTATTCATCAATGCTTGCCTCTAATATGGCAGGACAATGGAGAAAATCATGAATACTGTTTGCGATCTGCCCGGTCTTGGTTTGGCCGTTAAGCCCGATCAGGTGCCTCAACCCAATTTGGACATTCCTGCAGCAGAAGACCGCGGAGAAGCGGTGTTGGCCGGCGGCTGCTTCTGGTGTACGGAAGCGGTGTTTCGCCGTCTTAAAGGCGTTCAAACCGTGCAGCCGGGCTATGCCGGTGGACAAAACGACACAGCAAATTACAAAGCAGTTTGCAGTGGAACTACCGGCCATGCCGAAGTCATCAGGATTACCTATCGTCCGGAAGAAATAAGCTATGGCCAATTGTTGCAGGTATTTTTCGCGGTAGCGCATGATGCCACGCAACTGAATCGGCAGGGTAATGATGTCGGTACCCAATATCGTTCGGCGATTTTCCCCATCGACCAAAAACAGAAAGAAATCGCCGTGAGTTACATGCAGCAGTTAACCGATGCCAAAGTTTTTGCATCGGCGATTGCGACGACGATTGAGCCGCTTGATGTTTTTTTTGTGGCGGAAAGCTATCACCACAATTACGCCGAGCTTAATCCGGGCCAGTCCTACATCCAGTTTGTTTCACTGCCGAAAGTGGAAAAACTCGAACATTATTTTGAAGGCAAGCTGAAATAGTTGCTTGTAAAAGCAGATGGAATGCGTGGGGAGTCCTGCCGACGATTGCGGCCGTTTCTTGCTAAAATCGCCTAAAACATCCCCCCAGACCATATGCATCTGAAAAAAATCGCCGTGTTGTTCCATGAAAAAGACACGCTGCAAAGCGCTGAGCGCTATGTCGTACATGGGCTAGCCGCGCATTGGAAGTCGGATGGTCATCAGGTGGATTACATTTTCGGAATCAGGGATTTTCGTCCGGCAGATTTAATCCTTGTGCATGTCGATTTAACAATCGTGCCCGAGGAGTATTTTGAATTCGCCAATAGATATCCAATCGTATTGAACGGGAAAGTTAAAGATATTCGAAAGTCCGCGTATAGCAAGCAGCTTCTGAAAAATGGCGATTCATACGAAGGCCCGGTATTTGTAAAGTCGGACCTTAATTTTGCCGGTGGACCCGAGAGAAATTTAGAACCTTCCATAAAGCACATGTTTGCCAGTGCAATGTCGCGCATTTCAAAAAAGCCAAGTATGCGAAAAGCCTCGGACTATTGCGTATTCAAATCATTATCAGTGGTTCCGGAAGAGTATTTTTCGATGCCAGACGTTGTCATCGAAAAATTTCTTCCCGAAATGGACGATGGTCGCTATGTCATTCGCAACTATCAATTTCTGGGTGATCGCGGAACTGCCACCAAAGTGATAGGCAGTGAGCCGATGGTGAAGAGCCGCACAGAATTGGAGAGCATTGAAATCGAACCCGACCCGCAAATTATTGCCATTCGCCATGCAATGAACTTCGATTATGGCAAGTTCGATTATGTTGTTCGTGATGGTGAAGTAGTGTTATTCGATGCCAACAAGACAACAGGTGCCCATACCAAAGGCATTTCGCCACAGCTGCAGGCTATGCGGAAATATCGTGCCGAAGGTCTATATTCGTATTTCAAATAAATTATCTTTTATTGCTGGCGTAAGCACACAACATTTCCTGGGCAATGCTCGCTGCAGCCAACGAAGTGATATCGCTGACGTCGTAAGGCGGAGCCACTTCGACAACGTCCAGACCGATGATATTCAAGCCTGTCAAGCCACGTATCAATTGCAAACCCGTGTGCGTGCCGAAACCACCGACAACCGGCGTGCCGGTGCCGGGCGCGCAACTTGGGTCGAGAAAGTCGATGTCGAAACTGACATAGCATTTCGAGTTGCCAACACGTTGCCTGATGGCTTGAATGCAGGCATCAACGCCATTCTGGTGCAACCAGCGGGCATCGAGTACCTGATAGCCATAAGTTTCGGAATTGAAAGTACGCATGCCAATTTGAATCGAAGTATTAACATCGACAATGCCTTCTTTTGCGGCGTGATAGAACATGGTGCCGTGGTCGATGCGACCGTCGGCATCTTTCCAGGTATCGCTGTGCGCATCGAAATGGATTAACGAAACCGGGCCGTGCTTGGCATGTAGTGCCTTGAGAATAGGATAGGAAACAAAATGGTCGCCGCCCAACGTCAATGTGGTGACATTTTTCTCGATGAATTCCGCGTACGTCCTTGCCAGCACATCCGGGATTT
Source organism: Arenimonas sp. (assembly GCA_050737875.1). Lineage (GTDB taxonomy): Bacteria > Pseudomonadota > Gammaproteobacteria > Xanthomonadales > Xanthomonadaceae > Arenimonas. The sequence goes on from JBOHYG010000038.1 coordinate 2,782, forward strand.
TGTGTGGTTCACCTGCATCAAAAAACACGTCGCCCCAGTCAACGACATTGAGATTTTCGAACGGATCGAAAGGCCAGGCATACGGTGGTGCCCATGCCAGGTTTGCCGATGCCGCACGTATGGCACGGGGGCCCAGGCGCGCGCCCGGGCGATTTGTCGTGGCTAAATCAAAAGGTACGCCAATAATGGCTACATCAACTCCGTTGAGATCTTTTGTATAACGACGGCGTAAAAAACTTAAGGCGCCGGAATAGGTAGGTTCGGCTTGGGTGCCATACGGTGATTCGCGAGTGAAGGCGAGATCGGTAGTGGAAGGTGTTACGGATTTCTCGTTGTTCGACATAGTGGGCTCCGTCCAAGCAGTCCATTCGTCATTTCTCCACATCGTGTCGATGGGTGGCCGGGACGAGGTTCACCGGTAGCGCACATTATTTCATTGTCGGCATCACAAATTCTGCTCCGTGGCCACCACGAGGCCAGCGAGCAGTAATGGTTTTCATGCGTGTGTAAAAACGAACGCCATCGGTGCCGTGCATATGCAATGGCCCGAACAGGGAACGTTTCCAGCCACCGAAGCTATGGAAAGACATCGGCACCGGAATTGGCACATTGATGCCGACCATGCCAACCTGGATGCGATGGGCGAATTCACGTGCGGCTTCACCATCGCGGGTGAAGATCGCAGTGCCGTTGCCGTATTCGTGTTTGTTGATCAGGTCGCAGGCTTCTTCGAAAGTATTTGCACGCACGATGCACAAGACCGGACCGAAAATTTCTTCATCGTAAATTTTCATGCCGGGTTTTACGTGATCAAATAAACAACCGCCCAGGAAGAATCCATCTTCATTGCCGCTTACTTTGAGATTGCGGCCATCGACAACCAGTTTTGCGCCTTCGACTACGCCGCTATCGACATAGGCTTTGACCTTGTCACGATGGGCGCAAGTCACCAGCGGCCCCATGTCGGGATTGCCGGTATCGCCAGGTCCAACTCGCAACGCGGCCACTTTCGGCGCCAGGTTTTCAATCAGCTGATCGGCTGTTTTATCGCCGACGCATACGGCGACCGAAATCGCCATGCAGCGCTCGCCTGCGGATCCATAACCGGCGCCCAGCAAGGCATTGCCAACACCATCGATATCGGCATCGGGCATCACAACCAGATGGTTTTTCGCGCCGCCCAAGGCCTGCACGCGTTTGCCATTGCTGCAGCCGCGTGAATAAATATATTTGGCAATTGGCGTCGAACCAACAAAACTCACGGCTTGGATACGCGGTTCGTCGAGAATCGCATCGACCGATTCCTTATCTCCATGCACGACATTGAACACGCCATCGGGCAGGCCGGCCTGATGCAGCCATTCGGCAATCAGCATCGCAGGCGAGGGGTCGCGTTCGGAAGGTTTCAGGATGAAAGTATTGCCGCACGCGATCGCGATTGGAAACATCCACATCGGTACCATACACGGGAAATTGAATGGTGTGATGCCTGCAACGACGCCAAGCGGCGCGTATTCACTCCAGGAATCCACTCCGGTGCCAACATTCATCGAATGCTCGCCCTTGAGAAGATGTGGAATGCCGCAGGCGAATTCGACGATTTCCATGCCGCGGGTAATTTCACCCATCGCATCACTGAAGACTTTGCCATGTTCACGCGTGATCGCGTGGGCGAGGGTATCGAGATTGGCTTCAACCAACTCTTTGAACTTGAACAGTACGCGAGCGCGATTAAGCGGCGTTACCTGTGACCAGGTTTTGAATGCTTGTTCGGCCACATCTACCGCATGACGTACCTCGTCTGCATTGGCGAGCGGTACTTTTGCAAGTACCGCGCCTGTAGCTGGATTGAACACATCGCTAAAGCGATTGCTGTGTCCTTGAACGCGATGGCCTCCCACGAAATGCGGAAGCGTGGCAGTGTGCGGGGTTTCTTTAGCCAGCGCGTTCATATTGTCACCATAGGTTTATTGGTTGAGCGCATCCCGCGCCGAGACATAGGCATAGCCCAGATCTTGTGCAACGGCTTCGTACGTCACTTTGCCGGCGTGAATATTCAGGCCATTCAACAAATGTTCGTCATCCAGCATCGCTTTTTTCGGGCCCTTGTTCGCCAATTGAACGGCGAACGGCAGGGTCGCATTGGTCAAGGCAAAGGTCGAAGTACGGGCAACGCCACCTGGCATGTTGGCCACGCAGTAATGAATGATGCCGTCGACTTCATAGGTCGGATTTTGATGCGTGGTGGCTTTACTGGTTTCAAAGCAGCCGCCTTGATCAATAGCAACGTCAACCAAAACCGAACCAGGGCGCATCAAGGACAACTGTGCACGCGAAACGAGTTTCGGTGCGGCAGCACCTGGAATCAAAACGGCGCCAATCACCAGATCGGTATCGGGCAAGCGTTCTTCGATAGCATCGTGCGTGGAGTAAATCGTGGTCAGGCGGTCGCCATACACTTCATCGAGATATTTCAGGCGATCAAGCGAGCGATCCAGAATGGTCACGTGGGCATTCAAACCCATCGCCATGCGTGCTGCATTGATACCGACAACGCCGCCGCCAATGACCAATACTTCCGCAGGTTTGACGCCGGGAACACCGCCAAGCAATACACCGGAACCGCCCTGGGCTTTTTCCAAAGCATGTGCGCCGGCTTGAATCGACATGCGACCAGCTACTTCGGACATCGGGGCCAACAAAGGCAAGCCGCCTTTGCGGTCGGTAACGGTTTCATACGCAATCGCGGAGCAACCGGAAGCTACGAGCGCCTTGGTTTGTTCCGGATCGGGAGCGAGATGCAAATAGGTGTAAAGCAGCTGGCCAGGACGCAGCATTTTGCATTCAACCGGCTGTGGTTCTTTTACCTTGATGATCATGTCGGCGCGGGCAAAAATTTCTTCCGCAGTGGCGACGATTTCTGCGCCGGCTTTTTGATACATCTCGTTGGTCAAACCAATTGATTTGCCGCCGTCGTGTTGCACCATCACTTTATGACCGTGCGAGATCAGTTCACGTGCACCGGAAGGTGTCAGACCAATACGGTATTCGTGGTTTTTGATTTCTTTGGGTACGCCGATAAGCATGAAACGTTCTCGCTGTTGTTAGAGTGAAAACACTATTTTACTTGAGTTGCCGGCCTAATGCTTATGACCAATCAGATTTTGCTTATGCCGTTTCCTTGATGGCTTCGGCGAGGCGACCGAAAATCTGGTCAATATGTGCTTTTTGCAAAATCAGCGGTGGCGAAAGCGCAATCACGTCGCCGGTCGTGCGGATCAACAAATCTTTCTCGTGGAAGCATTTATTGAATACGTCGAAAGCGCGTGCACCGACGGCATTAGGCCGTGATGACAACTCGATGGCACCAATCAGGCCGAAATTGCGGATATCGATGACATTCGGCAAGCCTTTCAGGCCGTGGATGGCGTCTTCCCAATATTGGCCGAGTTCGATGGCCTTGTTGAACAGGGTTTCCTCGGCGTAGACATCCAATGTAGCGATGGCGGCGGCGCAGGCAAGCGGGTGACCCGAGTAGGTATAACCATGGAAAAGCTCGATCGCACCTTCGGGACCTTGCATGAAAGTGTCATGTATTTGACTGGAGGCGAATACGGCACCCATCGGAACCGCACCATTGGTCAGGCCCTTGGCGGTGGTCATCATGTCAGGCGTTACCCCGAAGCGCTGGGCGGCAAAAGCCTCGCCAACACGACCATAGCCGGTAATAACTTCGTCAAATATCAATAAGATACCGTGCTTTGTGCATATTTCACGTAAACGTTTGAGATAGCCTTCCGGTGGCAAAACGACACCTGCGGAACCCGAAATCGGCTCGACGATCACAGCTGCAATTGTGCTGGCATCGTGCAGTTGGCACAGGCGTTCCAGATCTTCGGCCAACTCGATACCATGCTGAGGTAAACCACGCGAAAAACCATTGCGTTCGATATCGAGCGTGTGGCGCATATGATCAACGCCAGGCAACATCGAACCGAAAAATTTGCGGTTATTGACCATGCCGCCGACTGAAATGCCACCGAAACCGACGCCGTGATAGCCTTTTTCGCGACCAATAAAGCGTGTTCTTTGGCCTTCGCCACGGACACGGTGATAGGCAATGGCGATTTTTAAAGCGGTATCGACCGACTCGGAGCCCGAGTTGGTGAAAAATACATGTTTTAGCGGATCCGGTGCTATCGCTGCCAAACGTTCCGCCAATACGAACGGAAGTGGATGCCCCATTTGAAAGGTGGGCGCAAAATCCATAGTCCCAATCTGCTGGCTGACTGCTTCTACGATTCGAGGTCGGGTGTGGCCAGCATTACAGCACCACAATCCACCGGTGCCATCCAGGATTTCCCGCCCCTGGACATCCTTATAGTGCATGTCCTTGGCGCTGGCCAACAAGCGAGGATGTTGCTTAAAGTTTCTATTTGCCGTGAACGGCATCCAAAATGCATCTAAATGCGCTGGCTGGGATATTGCCTGCTGGTGATAGAAATTACTGAAACTGGCCGCGCTGGAATCGGTCATAGTCAAGAGCCTGGAAGTACGTTTGGGGGGATTTAGAGAAATTAGCAGTGTTGAATAAAATTTACAACCTGTTCAATCTGTGCATTTATTTGACCGAATCTGTTCAGAGTGTTAAAAATTCAGCATCACAGTGAGCAAGCAATTTATGGATATCGGCTACAGACTTCAAGCAGTCAGAAAAACCAAGGGCTTAAGCCAACGCGAATTGGCGAAACGCGTAGGTGTGACCAACAGCACAATTTCACTGATCGAACAGAACAAAGTTAGTCCATCTGTCGGCTCATTGAAAAAAGTGCTCGATGGCATTCCTATCTCGCTTGCCGATTTTTTCACCATCGATTTGCAAGATAGTAGCGACAGTCCTTTTTATACACACGAAGATCAGCCAGATGTCGGCAACAACGACGTGCATTATTTCCTGATCGGCAGTCACAAGAAAAGCCGCCAGATGTGCATACTGCGCGAAGTCATGCCGGCCGGAACCGATACCGGCGAGACCATGCTTAGCCATGAAGGCGAAGAAGGTGGCGTGATTATCCAGGGCCAGGTCGAAATCACCGTCGGCGAGCGCATACAAGTGCTTGGTCCGGGCGAAGCTTATTATTTTGAAAGCCGGACTCCGCACCGCTTCCGCAACATCGGTAAAGACGTCGCCATTCTTATTAGCGCAAATACGCCCGCATCGTTTTAAGTTCGCGGAGCAGGAGAGTTTCAGATGAACAAACCGCAGACACGTGAAGAATGGCTGGCGCGTGCCGAAGCCATGCAGATTCGTACGCAGGCATTCATCAATGGAAAATACGTCGATGCGGCATCCGGCAAAACCTTCGACTGCATCAGCCCAGCCGATGGCAAAGTGATTGCGCAGGTTGCCGAGTGCGAAGCGGAAGATATCAATCATGCGGTCGAGGTTTCCCGGAAAGTATTCGAAGCGGGTACCTGGTCGGAAACATCGCCGGTGCATCGCAAGAAGACTCTCATCAAGTTTGCGCAACTAGTTGAAAAATATGCCGAAGAATTGGCCCTGCTCGAATCGATCGACATGGGTAAGCCGATTAATGATTCATTGAAAGTCGACGTCGCCGCGACGATTCGCTGCATCAGCTGGACCGGCGAAGCAATAGACAAGGTCTATGACGAAGTCGCACCAACCGGTCGCGACGAACTGGGTTTGGTGACACGCGAACCGCTCGGCGTAGTTGGTGCGATCGTGCCGTGGAATTTTCCGATGCTGATGGCGGCCTGGAAGTTCGCGCCCGCATTGGCGATGGGAAACAGCGTGGTGTTGAAGCCTTCCGAAAAATCGCCACTAACGGCGATTCGACTCGCTGAAATTGCGATGGAAGCAGGCATTCCGGCGGGCGTTTTCAACGTCTTGCCTGGCTTTGGCAAGGGCGCTGGCGAACCGCTGGCCTTGCACATGGATGTTGATGGACTGGTGTTTACCGGTTCAACGGCTGTTGGCAAACACCTGCTGCAATGCGCCGGCCGTTCCAATATGAAACGCGCTTATATGGAATGTGGCGGAAAGAGTCCGAACATCATTTTTGCGGATGCACCGAATTTGAAATCTGCGGCGATATCAGCTGCTTACGGCATTTTCTACAACCAGGGTGAGGTATGTACTGCGGCTTCGCGCTTGCTGGTGCAACGCGAAATCAAGGACGAGTTCCTGGCGATGGTGATGGAAACCGGCAAGAAACTGCAACCGAAACATCCTTTGGAACCAACCGCGAAAATGGGTGCGATGGTCGATGCCATCCAGATGAAAAGCGTGCTCGGTTATATCGAAAAAGGCAAAGCCGAAGGCGCGAAACTCAGCATGGGTGGCGTGCAGGCGCATGCCGAAAGCGGCGGTTTCTATATCGAACCGACCGTATTCGAAAACGTCGATGCCAAAATGACGATTGCACAGGAAGAAATATTCGGACCGGTGCTATCGGCAATCACTTTCGATACCGAAGACGAGGCATTGCGTATCGCCAATGACTCGCCATATGGCCTGGCAGCAGCAGTCTGGACCAACGATATCTCCCGCGCGCATCGGGTAGCCCGCAAATTGCGTGCAGGTAGTGTTTGGGTCAATTGCTATGACGGCGGCGATATGACGGCGCCGTTCGGCGGCTACAAGCAATCGGGTAACGGCCGCGACAAATCACTGCATGCGTTCGAGAAATACACTGAACTGAAAGCAACCTGGATTAACTTACAACCGTAGGGTGCTCGAATCGCGTACTTTATGCCAGCAACTCTCTCGCTGCTTTAGTCATCTTCCCGCGGCTGAAAAAGAAATCCCAATAACTGCCACCCATCTGGCGCCATAGAACCGCGGCACGAATCGCAGCCAGCAAAGTTGCACGAATTTCAGCCACGACTATCGGTTGGCTCAAATATGCCGGGCTGCCTTGCACGATGACTTTGGGCCCAAGCGGGCTAATGTGATTGGCATAAATTTCGCCACACTTGCCGAGCACATCGGCATCAGTGCTGCCACGTTCGATGCACTGTGGGGCTAGATGCTTGAGCTGATGTTGAACGGCACGCATGGCTTCCGGGCTGCGATTGAATTGCCGTTCCAACTGCAGCACGCTCATCGCCATTTTGATGATCGAACCATCACGGGTCTGGCCTTCCAATTGTTTGGAAAATTGCTGCAAGCCCGATTTCAGATTACCGGTCGAACCAAAAACCTGCTCGGGAGTTTCGGCATCGAAACGGAACAGGCTATCCATGCACACCGATAAAGGCTGCGTCTCGAAATGACCGTTATTGGCCATGCCTTGCACTTGGTAAAGCGCTTGCATCAGACCGGCGAGGGCGATTACACGATCTTTCATGCGGCTTTTGTTTCCATTTTCGAATTGGTGCTGGCAATCACGGCGCCACCGAGGCATTCATCGTCTTGATAAAACACGACCGATTGTCCGGGCGTGACGGCGCGTTGCGGCCTATCAAATATGACGTCCAATTCGCCGTTTTCAAGCTGTCTGACCAAACAAGTCTCATCGGACTGCCGGTAACGGGTTTTGGCGGTGCAACGAAATTCATGCGTTTTGGGCTTGTCGGAAATCCAGTGCACTGGCTCGCTGCGGAGTTCGGTTGATTGCAGCCAGGCGCTATCAATCCCCTGGTCGACATAGAGAATATTTTTTGCAACGTCTTTGCCGACAACAAACCAGGGTGCTGCTGGTCGGCCTTTGATGCCGCCAATGTGCAATCCTTCACGCTGGCCAAGGGTGTAATAAAAAACACCGCTGTGCTGGCCGACTTTAAGACCATCAACACTGCGGATTTCGCCGGCTTTGGCAGGAATGTACTGACCGAGGAAATCGCGGAAATCCCGCTCGCCGATGAAGCAAATGCCCGTGGAATCTTTTTTCTGGGCGGTCGGCAGTTTGGCTTCGCCCGCGAGTTTTCTGACTTCGGATTTCGGCAAATGTCCGATCGGGAATAGGGTGGCGGCTAATTGCGTCTGTCCGAGTTGGTGCAGGAAATAGGTTTGATCCTTGTCCAGATCGGCACCACGCAATAGCTTCCATTCGCCATCGCGATGCTCGACTTGTGCGTAATGGCCCGTCGCGATTTTTTCGGCACCAAGATCCTGGGCCTCATGAAGGAAAGTCTTGAATTTTATTTCCCGATTACAAAGCACGTCCGGGTTTGGCGTGCGGCCACGGCGATACTCGTCGAGAAAATATTCGAAAACCCCTTGCCAATATTCCTTTGCAAAATTCCGGGAATAAAACGGGATATCCAGGCGTCCGCAAACGCCCAGGGCATCGCGGCGATCATCTTCGGCGCGGCACTCGCCGCTATCATCCTCGTCCCAATTTTGCATAAACAAACCGGCCACATCAAAGCCCTGCTGTTTCAGCAAAAGTGCGGCGACCGAAGAATCAACGCCGCCTGAGACGCCTAGCATTACTTTAGTCATTGGGGATTTAAAGCTCGTCTTTTCCGGTGAGTTTCAATTCCATTTCATCGGCAATTCCGGCTGCGGCATCCAGCATGATCTCGAGTTCTACGGCATTTACGCTGTCTGGTATCTTGACTACCAAAAACAGCATGTCATTGCTAACTTCCCAACTGCCGAGTTTGTTCTTCCTGCTGTTCGTAAGTAATTCGAGCGCTTTTTTATCATCGATTCCGGCACTTTTCATGTTTGCCGCTGGCGCGAATATTTCGCGAATCTTCATGGACTGTATCGTTTCGGTGCTTCCTGAGATAAAAACCAATTGCGAACGCTTTTCCTTCTCGAAGGAATAAACAATCTTGTAATCACCATCTTTATCGACATCAAACGAAATGCTGCGTTCATCGAGCCTTTTCTTGACCGAATCGTCGTCGACTGCGTTCACCGGAGAAACATACAAGCAGCCGAATAAGAGCATGCTTGCCGTGAGTTGTAGTGTTTTATTGCTCATGATCGAATCCTTTTATTTGCTCGCAGCGTAGGTGGGCTGGCTTCATCACTGGAAGCCGGATGATTCAAGCAATATTGCTTAAAAGTGAAAGTGGGTAACGCTGTCCTGCCAGGTAGTCTTCCAGTACCCGCCAAACCAGAGGACTGCGATGGCGGGCTTTCTCGGACGCCAATTCCTCCGGTGTCAGCCAGATTGCTTGCGTAATGCCTTCGTCCAGTTCGCGTTCCGGGAAATGCGAGATCGGGTCAGCGGCGAATGCCATGCGCAGGTAATGCCGACCTGTTTCCGGTGCTTTCCATTGGTAGGCGCCGATGAAAGCGGTCAATTTTACTTCCCAGCCGGTTTCTTCCATGGTTTCGCGGACAGCGGCGGCTAAAACTGATTCATCGGGTTCCAGATGGCCGGCAGGTTGATTAAGTACCAGATGTCCGTTGGCGGTCTCTTCGACCATTAAAAACCGGCCATTACGTACAACGACGGTCGCAACGGTCACGTCGGGTTGCCAAAATTTGCCTTTTCGATAATTCAACGAGTTCGTATCCTGTATTTTAGCGAGAATTCAGTTGGTTTAGCTGTCCATTGTGTCGGAAACGCCCGGTTGCCGTCCATGCACTTGTTAAAAAGTATTTCAGACCCACATTAGTTGGTCGAGCATGGCTTTATAATCGACTCATGGCTAAACGTAACGAACCCGAAGAGCAGCAAGATCACAGCCTGGCCGTAGAAACGGCCAAGCCCGAAGTTACGCGTCCTCCTTTGTACCAGGTCATGATTTTGAATGACGATTTCACCCCGATGGATTTCGTGGTCGAAGTGTTGGAGTTTTTCTTCGCGATGAACCGTGAAAAAGCGACCCAGGTCATGCTTCACGTACACACCCGCGGAAGGGGGGTCTGCGGAATCTTCACGCGCGATGTGGCTGAATCCAAGGTAACGCAGGTGAACGAATTTTCAAGAAGTCATCAACACCCCTTGTTATGCGTTATGGAAAAAGCATAGGCTGCAAAAGTGGTATTTGAAATACGCAGGAAGCACCCCATATTGATGTCATCGTAAGGAGACATTTATGTTTAGCAAAGACTTGGAGTTTTCGATCGGCCAGTGCTACAAGCAGGCACGTGAATCACGGCATGAATTCATGACCGTCGAACACCTGCTTCTCGCCCTGCTGGAAAACCCATCTGCGATGACGGTGCTTAATGCCTGCGGTTTGGATCAAAACAAATTACTCGAAGGCCTGAAGCAAGTCATTGTGGATAGCGTGCCCGTATTGCCGGTGGAAGACGCGCGGGATACCCAACCAACCCTGGGCTTCCAGCGCGTGCTGCAGCGTGCGGTTTACCATGTGCAATCATCCGGCAAGAAAGAAGTTACCGGTGCCAATGTACTGGTGGCAATTTTTGGTGAAAAAGACTCGCACGCCGTCTATCTGCTGCAGCAGCAGGATATTACCCGCCTGGATATCGTGAATTTCCTGTCACACGGAATTTCGAAAATCCAGGATTCCAGCGAAGACAAGAACTCGGCGGAATCGAAGAATGATGGCGAGCCGGGCGACGAACCGAAAGGCAATCCGTTGCAGGAATTTGCCAGCAATCTCAATGACCTGGCCCGCGAAGGCAAAATCGACCCCCTGATCGGCCGCGACGACGAAGTCGAGCGCACCATTCAGGTACTTTGCCGTCGCCGCAAAAATAATCCGCTCTACGTTGGTGAATCCGGCGTGGGCAAGACTGCGTTGGCCGAAGGCCTGGCGTGGCGTATTGTCGAAGGCAATGTACCCGAAGTGCTGCACGACGCGATTATTTATTCGCTGGACCTCGGTTCATTGGTCGCCGGCACCAAATATCGCGGCGACTTCGAAAAACGCCTGAAAGGTGTTTTGGCCCAGCTAAAGAAAGAGCCGCGCGCTATTTTGTTCATTGATGAGATCCATACCATTATCGGTGCCGGTTCGGCATCGGGTGGCACCATGGATGCATCGAATTTGATCAAACCGGTACTTCAAAACGGCGAATTGCGTTGTATCGGTTCAACTACCTTCCAGGAATACCGCGGTGTATTTGAAAAAGACCGCGCCTTGGCTCGTCGCTTCCAGAAAATCGATGTTGTCGAACCTTCGGTCGCCGAATCGGTTGCCATTTTGCACGGCCTGAAATCGCGTTTTGAGAAACATCACGAAGTGCAATACACCTCGGAAGCCATCCAGGCGGCCGTCGATCTCTCGGTGAAACACATCGCGGATCGCTTATTGCCGGATAAAGCCATCGACGTGATTGACGAGGCTGGTGCTCGTCAACGTTTGCGCACTCCGGATCAACGTAAAAACATCATCGACGTCGAAGAAGTGGAATTGATTATCGCCAAGATGGCGCGTATCCCGACCAAGCAGGTTTCGGCATCCGACAAGGATGTGCTGCGCAACCTGGAGCGCAACCTGAAAATGGTTATCTTCGGTCAGGATCCAGCGATTGAAACCTTGGTGTCGGCTATCAAGATGGCACGTTCAGGTTTGGCCAATCCAGACAAGCCTATCGGCAATTTCCTGTTCGCCGGTCCAACCGGTGTTGGTAAAACTGAAGTGACCAAGCAGCTGGCCATGCAACTTGGTATCGAGCTGGTGCGTTTCGACATGTCGGAATATATGGAAGCTCACTCCGTCAGTCGCCTGATGGGTGCGCCTCCGGGCTATGTAGGTTTTGACCAGGGTGGCTTGCTGACTGAAAAGATCGTCAAAACGCCGCATTGCGTCTTGCTGCTGGATGAAATCGAAAAAGCCCATCCGGACGTCTATAACGTGCTGTTGCAAATCATGGATCGTGGTGTACTGACCGACAGCAATGGCCGTGAAGCGAACTTCAAGAACGTTATCGTCGTCATGACGACCAACGCAGGTGCTGCACTTGCGGCTCGCCGCACGATGGGTTTTGTCGAACAAAACCATGCAACCGACGCGATGGAAACCATCCGGAAAGCATTTACTCCGGAATTCCGTAACCGTCTGGATGCCATCGTGCAGTTCCAGGGCCTTGGCTTTGATCATGTGTTGCGCGTGGTAGACAAGTTCCTGATCGAACTCGAAGCGCAATTACACGACAAGCACGTGACGATTTCGGCTACGCCGGAAGCCCGCCAATGGCTGGCCGAGAATGGTTTCGATGCACAAATGGGTGCACGCCCTATGGCTCGCTTGCTGCAAGACAAGATCAAGCGCCCGTTGGCCGACGAGTTGTTGTTCGGCAAACTGGTGAATGGCGGCCGCGTTGCCGTGATGGTCGAAAATGGCGAACTTAAAATCGAAGCCCAGGCCGAACCGGAAAAATTGTTGCCGGCAACTGTCGACTGAGATTGAATTTATTTGAAGCAAACAAAACGGCAGCCTAGGCTGCCGTTCTTTATTCAGTGTCGCGAGAACTTACTTCATACGATAGGTAATTCGACCCTTGGTCAAATCGTACGGCGTCATCTCAACTTTCACTTTGTCGCCGGTAAGAATACGTATGTAATTCTTGCGCATGCGGCCTGAAATATGGGCGGTGATGGTATGGCCATTCTCGAGTTTTACCCGGAAAGTGGTGTTGGGCAGGGTATCCATCACCGTGCCTTCGAATTCTATGGAATCGTCTTTGGACATGCTTTAAATATCAGGGGCGGGAGTGCCACGAAAGTCGCGAATGATGCCACGGATGCGGCTTTCTTGCAAAGAAAGCGTTAAGCCAGGCATTCAGAAGCGGCAAATGGCGCTATCCGGCCACTCCAAACCCCGGGCACTTCGGCCAAGCCGCATAAACGCGCAACTTCCAGGACGAATTCCGGCCGCGGCATAAACTCCGCGCCCATAAACTGCAGGTGCGGGTTTTCGACCTGGGCATCCAGCATCGGCCATCCCCAGTCGTTCAGAATTTTACCGAGCGCCGCCAACGCCACTTTGGATGCGCCGCTTTCCAGGCTGAACATACTTTCGCCGAAAAACATTCGGCCAATGGCAATGCCGTAAATGCCGCCAATCAATTTTTCTCCGGAAAAAACCTCAACGCTATGCGCATGGCCTTGTCGATGAAGCTGGCAATAGGCATCGATCATTTCCGGATGAATCCATGTGCCACGCTGACCTTTGCGAGCTACGATGGCGCATTGCCGGATCACTGTATCAAAATTCGTATCAATCCGAATTTGCCAAGTAGATTTTCGCAATTGCTGTTTGAATCTGGTCGATAGCCTGATTGCATTGGTTCTAAATACCATGCGCGGATCCGGGCACCACCATAAAATGGGTTGACCCTCCGAGAACCACGGAAATATACCGTGTCGGTAAGCATTCAATAAACGTAGTTCGGATAAATCGCCACCCGCTGCGAGCAAGCCATCAGGCTCATGCAAGGCTGTCCGTACATCCGGAAACGGCGAATGCTCGTCTTTACCAAGCCAGTTCAGTTCAATCGACATGACGGTAAGGACTATGCTCGAGGACTTGATCGCGATAATGCAGGATATGTTGGCGTTCTTCATCACACCAGGCGCGTAATGCATCTGCGAAAACCCGTTCGGTCATGAAATGGCGGCTGTGGGTTATCACCGGCATAAAACCGCGGGCGATCTTGTGCTCGCCTTGGGCGCCGGGCTCAAAGGACACGAGGCCCTCGCGCAGGCAATATTCGATGCCCTGGTAGTAGCAAGTCTCAAAGTGAAGACCGGGAATATTTTCCGAGGCTCCCCAATATCTGCCGTACAGTGTGGTATCGCTTCGCAGACAATATGCACCGGCGATTGTCTGGCCATTTTTTTCAGCAAGGAAAATCACCACGTTTTCGGGCATCGTCTTATTCAGATACCTGAAAAATTCCAGCGTCAGGGCAGGGTGATTGCCTTTTTCAAGTTGCGTGGAGCAATAAAAACCGTATATGGCGGAAATGTCGTCATCACTCGCCTCGTGGCCCGGTATGCATCGCAGTCTGACACCGGCTTTTGCCACCTGGCTGCGTTCCTGCTGAATGTTCTTGCGTTTTTTGTGGCTCAACGCAGCCAGAAAATCATCGAAACTTTGCCAGCCGGATTTATTCTGCCAATGAAACTGGACGTCGCATCGTTTCAACCAGTACTCAGGCAAGGTCAGCGCTTCGCTTTCCGGTAAAAAATTGATGTGAACCGAAGACAGATTTTCGTCGGAGGCTTTTTGTTCGAAAGCGAGAATCAAGCTTTCACGCGACGAAGAATCTTTTGCCAATAAGCGGGGGCCGAAAACCGGCGTATACGGAACGGCAACGATCAATTTTGGGTAGTAATCGCGTCCGGTTCTGGCAAAGGCGTGCGCCCAGGCATGATCAAATACAAATTCGCCATGCGAATTGGACTTGATATACGCGGGTGCGGCGGCGACAAGCTCTTCGCCCTCAAGAAGTGTTAGCGGCGATGCCTGCCAACCCCAGCGTTCACGCAAGCATTGGTGACTTTCCAGTCCGGATAAAAAAGCGTGCGACAAAAACGGCTGCCGACTGCCATGCAGGGCATTCCAGTCGACAGCAGAAATATCGGAAACCGTTTGCCGCGTTTTGATATTTGGCATCGCTGAAGTTTAGCGCATTCAAACTTCAGCTAGCCCGGGTCATGGCTTCACCTGACCCGGGAATTTTTTTGTAATCAGTGCTCTTTGTCGAGAAACTTCTCGGCATCCAATGCCGCCATGCAACCAAAGCCTGCCGAAGTCACCGCCTGACGATAGACTTGATCGGCAACGTCACCCGCAGCAAATACACCCGGTACGCTGGTTGCAGTTGCGCTGCCTTCCAGGCCGGATTTGATGGTGATGTAGCCATTGCGCATTTCGAGCTGCTGCTCGAACAAACTGGTGTTTGGCGTATGACCGATCGCAACGAAGAAACCCTGTACGGCAATCTCGCGGGTGCTTTCATCTTTCACGCTGCGAATACGCATACCGTTAACGCCCGAATCATCGCCGAGCACTTCATCAACGGCATGATCCCAGATAATTTCGATTTTGCCGGCCTGGGCTTTCGCGAATAATTTGTCCTGCAGGATTTTTTCAGAACGCAATTTGTCGCGACGATGCACCAGATAGACTTTACGGGCGATATTCGAGAGATACAGTGCTTCCTCAACGGCGGTATTGCCGCCGCCGATCACGGCCACATCCTGGTCACGGAAGAAAAAGCCGTCGCAAGTTGCGCAGGCAGAGACGCCTTTGCCCATGAACTTCTGTTCGGATTCGATACCCAGATATTTCGCGCTGGCGCCGGTGGTAATAATCAGTGCATCGGCGGTGTATTCACCGCTGTCGCCTTTCAGGCGAAACGGACGATTCGATAAATCGGCGGTATGGATATGGTCAAAAATAACTTCGGTTTCGAAACGCTCGGCATGTGCTTGCATACGTTCCATCAGGGCAGGGCCCATCAAGCCATGCGCATCGCCGGGCCAGTTGTCGACTTCGGTTGTGGTCATTAATTGGCCACCTTGCTGCAATCCGGTGATAACGACAGGCTTGAGATTGGCACGCGCAGCGTAAACGGCGGCGGTCCAACCGGCGGGGCCGGAGCCAAGAATCAACAGAGGGCAGTGCTTGGTGGTGGTCATAAAGATTATTCAGTCCAAAGGAAGTTTTAGAGATAGGGACGTTGTAGCGAAATTCAATCTCGGAATTATCCCTTATTTGAGCCGGATTCGTCCCCGCTCTGGGCGAGCGAGGGTGATTTAAGGTATAAATCACATCTGAAATACAGGAATTCAGGAAGTCGCAGACGGTGGCACGAAGCTCGGAATCACTCAAGGCAAGCAAGGATCAGCGCCTGTCCACAATGAAGCGGGAAATCGCTTTAATCATTCTGGCCCCCGTCCTGTTTTATTTGCTGGTTAGTCTGCTCAGCTATTCCACCGATGACCCGGGTTGGTCGCGTACGGCTAGCGTCACTGGCGCGATGCACAATTATGGCGGTTTGCTAGGCGCGTATCTCGCTGACCTGGCCTTCATGTTGCTCGGTTATATCGCTTATTTTCTGCCCATCGTGCTCGGCGGTATTGCCTGGATCGCCTTGTTCGGACTTGATAGTGATGGCGACGGTCGTGTCGATTTCGGTCCAGCCTTGCGCTTGATCGGCATTGTCGGCTTTCTGATTGCAGCCACCGGTTTATTCCATTCGCTTGGCGGTGCGGCTCCCGATTTGCCGGAAGGCTCAGGCGGGGTGCTCGGGAAACTGGTCGGCAATAGCAGCTATAGCGTATTTGGCAGCATGGGCGGCAATTTGTTGCTTACTGTGATGCTGTTGTTGTCAGTGACCTTGGCAACCGGCTTGAGCTGGTTTGCGTTGATGGATTTGATTGGCGGGATCGTTCTGAATCTGTTCGAACGCCTTGGCAAGAAAAAAGACGAAGCAGCGGAATGGCAACGCACAAAAGCCTTGCGTGAAGAACGCGAAGAGGTCCGCAAACTCGATACAGAAAAGCGTGCCAAGCGCGAGCCGGTGAAAATCGAGCCACCGGCAAAAGCCGTGATTGAAAAAAGCGAACGCGCACAGCGCGAGCAGCAAATCCCGCTATTCAATGCCGGTGGCGACAACAGCCTGCCGCCACTCTCATTGCTGGATGATCCGAAACCGCAGCCGAATGGCTATTCCGAAGAAACCCTGGAAACTCTGTCGCGGCAAATCGAATTCAAACTGAAGGATTTCCGTATCGAGGCGCAAGTCGTCGGCGCCTATCCGGGGCCTGTGATTACCCGTTTCGAAATGGAACCGGCACCGGGCGTGAAAGGCAGCCAGATTTCATCGCTGGATAAAGATATCGCCCGTGGTTTGTCGGTGAAATCGGTTCGTGTAGTCGATGTGATTCCGGGCAAATCTGTCGTTGGTCTGGAAATTCCGAACACGCAACGCGAAATGATTTACCTGAGCGAATTGTTGCGCTCGAAAGAATATGACAAATCCACCAGTCCCTTGACGATTGCTCTAGGTAAAGACATCGGCGGGCGCCCAATCGTGGCCGATCTCGCACGCATGCCGCATCTGCTGGTTGCCGGCACCACCGGTTCGGGTAAATCGGTTGGTGTGAATGCGATGGTTCTGAGTCTTCTGTATAAAGCGAGCGCGAAAGAAGTTCGGATGTTGATGATCGATCCGAAAATGCTGGAATTGTCGGTTTATCAAGGTATCCCGCATCTGCTTGCACCAGTCGTTACCGACATGAAGGAAGCTGCCAACGGTCTGCGTTGGTGTGTAGCCGAAATGGAACGCCGCTACAAATTGATGTCGGCAGTAGGCGTCAGAAATCTCGCCGGCTTCAATCGCAAAGTGTTGGATGCCCAAGCCGCTGGCCAGCCGTTGATGGATCCCTTGTTCAAGCCGAATCCGGAATTGAACGAAGCGCCGCGTCCGCTGGAAACCTTGCCGTTCATCGTTGTGTTTATCGACGAATTCGCCGACATGATGATGATCGTTGGCAAGAAAGTGGAAGAACTGATTGCGCGTTTGGCACAAAAAGCCCGCGCTGCCGGCATCCATTTGATTCTTGCCACGCAGCGACCATCCGTGGACGTGATTACCGGCTTGATCAAGGCCAATATTCCAACCCGTATCGCATTCCAGGTATCGAGCAAAATCGACTCGCGCACGATTCTTGATCAAAGCGGTGCCGAAACTCTCTTGGGCCATGGCGACATGCTGTATTTACCGCCCGGTACCGCGATGCCGGAACGAATCCATGGTGCGTTCGTTAGCGATGAAGAAGTCCATCGCGTCGTCGAACATCTCAAGCAGCATGGTGGTGGCATCGATTACATCTCAGGCGTGCTCGACGAAGTACAAATGATGGGCGATGGCGTTGTCGTCGGTGCGTCCGGCTTGCCGGAATCCGGCGGCGGCGGTGGCGATGAAAGTGATCCACTTTACGACGAAGCCGTCAAAATCGTCACCGAATCACGTCGTGCCTCCATTTCGGGCGTACAACGCCGATTAAAGATTGGCTACAACCGCGCCGCACGTTTGGTCGAAGCGATGGAAGCGGCCGGTATCGTCTCGCGACCTGAGCACAATGGCGATCGTTCCGTATTGGCGCCACCGCCGCCACGGAATTGATTCCAGTATTGCAGGCCTGTTCATAGGCGCTCTTGCACACTCCACGAAATTCTCAAGTAATCACTTATGCAAACCATGATCCGCAGTGCTTTCATTTTTCTTTTTTTAGTGACTGGTGTTGCCCATGCCGGTGCCCGCCAGCAAATGACGGCATTTACCAAAAACCTGCAAGGTTTGAGTAGTTCCTTCGAGCAAACGGTTTATAACCCGGCAGGGAAGGTGAGCGATAAATCGACCGGTGTCGTGAAGTTGAAAGCACCACGGCAGTTTCGCTGGCAGACGCTGAAACCCTATCCACAAACGATTGTGGCCGACGGGGATCACATCTGGATTTACGACCCCGAACTGGAACAAGTCACCGTACGCAACCAAAGCGCCGAAGAATCGAACAGCCCATTAATGGTGCTGATTGATAGCACCGAATTGGAACGTCAATTCAAGGTTACTGAAGCGGCCAAAGCAAATGGCTTGGAATGGCTGTTACTGATACCCAAAAAACACGACGAAGCACCGTTTGAAAAAGCCAAGCTTGGCTTCTCTGCCCAGGGCCTGGTTCTTATGGAGTTGTATGATGGCCTCGGCCAACGCACGGTGATAAGTTTCACCCAGTGGCAGCGTAATCCGAAATTCATGAAAACTGATTTCAGTTTCACACCACCGAAAGGCGCCGATGTCGTCGGTGATGTAACGCCGGGCGCGACTGTGACACCGATTCGCGATTGATATTTACAATTGATCAGGCCAGAAACAATCTCTCGGCATTTGCGGTTGTTTCACGCGCTATTTCTTCTTCCGATTGTCCGCGTAGTTCGGCAACAATTTTCAAGACATCAACCAATCGTGCCGGCTCATTACGCTGGCCGCGATAATCGGCATTCGGCTGATCCGGCGAATCGGTTTCGAGCAATAAAAATTCTATCGGCATTTCTTTAACGAGACGACGCAATCGTTGTGCGCGCTCATAGGTGATGGGGCCGCCGATGCCCAGTGAAAAACCCAAATTAAATAACTGCCGGGCTTGTTCTTCACTGCCGGAATAGCTGTGGATCACGCCGCTGGATACGCCGGTTTTCCTGATACTGCTGATAACTTCGTCCACGGCGCGGCGCGCGTGCACGACTACCGGCAATTCAAATTCACGTGCCAGTTTCAATTGCTCGATGAAATAGAAACGCTGTTGCTCGGCATCCAGCCCTTCGATAAAAAAATCCAGGCCGCACTCACCGACGGCATTTGGCGTTTCCTTTTCAATCCATGTGCGCAAGGCAGGTATATGTTCGGGACGGTGCGAGCTTAGATACATCGGATGCAAACCGTACGCAGGATACAAGCCGTCGTAGTGATCACAAACGTCTTTCAGATTGCTCCAACTGGCAAATTCAACTGCCGGTAGCAATTGCTGCCTTACGCCACCGGCTTGTGCGCGTGAAACCACGGCGCTGCGGTCATGCTCGAATTCAGGCGCGTCCAGATGGCTATGGCTATCGAATAGTTCAAAGCCAATCATGCTCAATCTTTCTTGAATTCGCCTTCGATAGGTGGTTTCCCATTGTCGGCCGGCAACTTTCTGTTCTTCCATGAAGCCAGCAATAATGTGGTCAATCCAAGCATGATTTCATCAAGTAGCGGGATGAAATCCGGTATCAACAAATCAAATAAAAACAGCCCCGCCACGATCATGAACAGGGTAGGGAAACGTAATCGCGATGCGAAGCCAAGTATCGGTGCGAGTATCGGGCTGGCCATTCATATATTCCAAAATATAAGCACGACAACAAGTTAGCACATACCGGTGAATCTGCATTCAGTCTGTTTGCAAAAATTCAGCTTGGCGAGCTCAAAATTTGCCATGCAGAGCGGAGTAGATCCGCGTTATTCAAGGAGAACTTTATGAATAGGACTCTGGCTGTGACTGCAGTGGGTGTCTTGGCCGCAGGCGTAACTTTTGCGGCATACAAGAGTGGGAATCTTGGTCCCCAATATGCGGACGTGGTATCGGCAAAGCCGATCACCATCAAGGAAGACGTTTACGCGGATGTGCTGAGTACAAATCCGATTACCCAGGTCGTGAATGGCACTCGCGAAGTCTGTAGTGACAAACTGGTTGAACGCCGCAGACCGGAACGTTTCGGTAATAAGGACGGCACCATTATTGGTGCGGTCGTCGGCGGTTTGATCGGTAATCAAATTGGTGGCGGCGATGGCCGGAAATTGGCCACCGTCGCCGGAGCCGTAGGTGGTGGTTACGCCGGCCGCGAAATAGATCGTCGCCATGTCGGTGGCAAGCGCTACACGGAAACCCAACGGGTTTGCCGTACCGAAGACACAAGCAAGGTAAAAACCGTCGGTTATGACGTGCAGTACCGTATGGAAGATGGCCAGGTTTTGACACGCCGGGAAGACGAAAACCCCGGTGATCGTCTATGGCTGGGCCAGAAAGACGTGATAACCGGCTACGACGTGACTTGGCGTTACAAGGAAAAAGTCGGCAATTTGCGCATGGATGAAAAACCCGGCGAGCAATTGCGCATCAAGGACGGTGTAATAGTCGTCGAATCCGATGACTTTCAAACCGCACAACGCTAGGTATTTCGCGAGGTTTGTTTGACGGGGCTGGTTTTCCAGCCCCTTTTTATTGTGGCTTCGGTCACAGCACGATGCAGATTGGTCCGGGGAAAGGTTAAAATGGGGGTTTATTCTCCCGACCTTTCCAGGTATTCCCATGGCACTCAATCCAAACGATTTATACGACATCCGTTCCCTGCTTTCAGAAGAGGAGCGCATGATTCAAGACGCCGTGGCGCGTTTTACCGATGAAAAGATTATCCCGATCATTGGTGATGCCTTCAGCGAAGGTCGTTTCCCGAAAGAATTGGTGCCGGAAATTGCTTCGATGGGCTTGCTGGGTTCGTCGTTGCCGGAAAAATACGGCTGCGCCGGTCTGAATTCGGTCAGTTACGGTTTGATCTGCCAGGAACTGGAACGTGGCGATTCGGGCATCCGCAGTTTCGTTTCCGTGCAAAGTTCGCTCTGCATGTATCCGATTTACGCCTACGGCACCGAAGAACAGCGTATGAAATATTTGCCGGGCATGGCAAAGGGCGAAATCATCGGATGCTTCGGTTTGACCGAACCACACGGTGGTTCCGATCCAATGAACATGAAAACCACCGCGAAGAAAGACGGTGACGACTGGATTCTCAATGGCGCCAAAATGTGGATCACTAACGGCAATCTGGCCGATATCGCCATTGTCTGGGCGATGACCGACGAAGGCATCCAGGGTTTCATCGTAGAAAAAGACATGAAAGGTTTTGCCGCCCAGGAAATCCACAAGAAAATGAGTTTGCGTGCGTCGGTGACCTCGGCATTGTTCTTCGACAATGTGCGTGTGCCGGAAGCAAATCGCTTGCCGAACGTGAAAGGCTTGAAAGGCCCGCTCGGCTGCCTGACACAAGCGCGTTACGGCATTACCTGGGGCCCGATTGGCGCTGCTCAGGCGTGCTTGACCGAAGTGACCGAATATTGCAAAACCCGCATCCTGTTCGGCCGTCCTTTGGCTGCCAATCAAGCAATCCAGTTGAAACTGGCCGATATGGCACGCCGCATTACGCTGGCGCAATTGCTGAGTCTGCAATTGGGCCGTTTGAAAGACGCCGGCAATATGCAACCAGCCCAAGTCAGCCTGGCGAAGTGGAACAACGTGCGTATGGCATTGGATATCGCCCGCGAAGCCCGCGACATTCTAGGCGGTGCCGGTATCACGACGGAATACTGCCCGATTCGTCATGCATTGAATCTCGAATCAGTCATCACTTATGAAGGCACCGAAACCGTGCATCAACTGGTAATCGGTCGTGAATTGACGGGCATCAACGCGTTTTAATCGAATCGAATGCAATGTCGCTCGTTATCGAAACCCCGCGCCTAATCTTGCGTCCGCCTACATTGGCGGACCTGCAGGACTGGATTCGCTTTGCCGGTCACGAAGACACGATGCGCCATTTGGGCGGCATGCAAGGGCCATCGATGGCATGGCGTAGTTTGATGACAGCGATCGGCTGCTGGACTGCACACGGCTATGCGATGTTTTCAGTGATCGAGAAATCCAGCGGCCAGTGGATGGGACGGATCGGTCCCTGGCAACCGCTGGAATGGCCGGGTTCGGAAGTGGGCTGGGGCCTACATGCGGATTACTGGCGTAAGGGTTATGCAATCGAAGCCGCTGCAACGACTATCGACTGGTCTTTCGAGAATCTGAATTGGTCTGAAGTAATTCATACCATCGCTGCCGAAAATGTCGCATCGATTGCACTCGCCGAAAAACTTGGGTCTGCGTATCAGCGCAAGGCTGTTTTACCAGCACCGATGAGTATCGAAGTCGGTGTCTGGCAGCAAACGCGTGAACAGTGGTCGGAAAACCGCAAACGACTAGGACTGTGAGCATGAATACTATTTATGGCATGAAATCTTCCGGTAATTGCTACAAAGTGCAATTGCTGTTGGAGTTGTTGGGCAAGCCTTATCGCTGGGTCGAAGTAAATAGTGTTGCCGGCGAAACACGCACCGCAGAATATCTTGCGAAAAACCCGAACGGCAAAGTGCCATTGCTGGAAACCGAAGCAGGGCAGTACTTGCCGGAATCCAACGCGATCCTTTGTTATTTGGCGAGCGATACCAATTTATTCCCGAACGACAAATGGCAGCAGGCCAATGTGTTGCAGTGGTTGTTCTTCGAACAATACAGTCACGAACCCTATGTAGCCGTTGCCCGTTTCATCAGGAAATATTTGCCCGAAAACCACGAGCGTCGCGCTGATTTGCCGCGATTGCTGGAACGCGGTTATCAGGCCTTGACGGTAATGGAAAAACACCTTGCTCGTCATGAGTACCTTGTCGATAGCGGTTTTTCGATTGCCGACATTGCGCTGTTTTCCTACACCCAGGACGCCGAAACCGGCGGCTTCGATCTGTCTCACTACCCACACCTGCAAATCTGGTTGCAACGCGTTCGTTCGCAGCCCGGCTTTGTAGCTCAAGAAAATTAAATCAAAGATAAAACTTATATGTCTGCCCAACCCGTACTGATTCCAGCCCGCCAGAAAAACGTCAACCGCGCTTTGGTTTGCGACGAAAACTTTGTCGAATTCGTCAATAATTGGTCAGGCCATGTTGACGGAAAGCCAGCACCCAATGAAGAAATCCTTCCGGGCAGTCTATGCACGGCAAGAGACTTTATTGATTTATTCGAATCGCAATTGATCAGTCGTCATCTCGATTTGATGGCTCGCGTATTGCGCGTACAGAACAAGGTTTTCTATACGATTGGTTCGTCCGGTCACGAAGGCAACGCGATGGTGGCTCGTTTGACGCGCCATACCGATCCGTCCTTCCTGCATTACCGCTCGGGCGGTTTTATGGCCGAGCGTTTCCGCAAATTGCCAGGCATGGATCCGATCATGGATTCGGCATTGAGCTTTGCTGCAAGCAAGGATGATCCGATCTCCGGTGGCCGCCACAAAGTCTGGGGCAGCAAACCGTTGTGGGTATTGCCGCAAACTTCGACGATTGCTTCACATCTGCCCAAGGCCCTCGGCACGGCGATTGCGATCGAACAAGCAAAACGAATTGGCCATCAATTACCGATCCCAGATGATTCCATTGCAATCTGTACGTTTGGCGATGCATCCAGCAATCATGCAACTGCACAAACGGCTTTCAACACGGCGCAATGGACTGCTTACCAAAAGCTGCCGGCACCGGTTCTTTATGTTTGTGAAGATAACGGCATCGGCATTTCGGTAAAGACTCCAAGTGGTTGGATTGCCAATGCGTTCCAGCAACGTCCCGGACTGGACTATTTCTTTGCCGATGGCCTGGACATTGTCAGCGGCTACGAACAAGTCGCCCGCGCCGTGAACCATTGCCGTACCACGCGTCGCCCGACGTTCCTGCACCTCAAAACCACCCGCATCATGGGCCATGCCGGCACCGATTTCGAAATAGAATGGCGCAGCTTTGAAGAGTTAATGGCAGTGGAAGCCAGCGATCCATTATTACGCTCGGCTGAAATCGCTTTAAGTTCCGGTTTAATGAGCAAGGCAGAAGTGCTCGCGAAATACGAAGCTACCCGCAAGCTGTGTTTTGCCGCAGCCGAGAAAGCCGACAGTTTGCCAAAGCTCGACAGCTTGGCCGATGTGATGGCTCCACTGGCTCCATACACGCCGGATAAAGTTAGAGCAGAAGCAGATCGCTCCGATTACTCGGAAAAACGTCTCGCCGTATTCGGTGGTGAAGATAAATTGCCGGAAAAACTGGCGCCGCGCCATATGGCGATCCAGATCAACAATGCCTTGCACGATTTATTCTGCAAATATCCTGAAAGCCTGTTGTTCGGGGAAGACGTCGCCCAGAAAGGTGGCGTCTATACAGTAACCAAGGGCCTGCAAAAATCCTTCAAGGGCGCCAGGGTTTTCAACACCCTGCTTGATGAAACCATGATCCTGGGTTTGGCCCAGGGGTTCTCGAATATGGGCATGATGCCGCTGCCGGAAATCCAGTACCTCGCGTATTTCCATAATGCCTGTGATCAGATCCGTGGTGAAGCCTGCTCGTTGCAGTTCTTCAGCAATGGCCAATTCAGGAATCCGATGGTGATGCGTATTGCATCGCTGGGTTATCAGCGTGGTTTCGGCGGTCATTTCCATAATGACAATTCGATTACTGCGCTTCGCGATATTCCGAGTCTCGTGGTGGGATGTCCGAGCCGTGGCGATGATGCCGCTACCATGCTGCGCAGCATGATGGCATTGGCGAAAGTCGATGGACGGGTCTGTGCATATCTGGAACCGATTGCCTTGTACATGACCAAGGACCTTTACGAGCCTGGCGATGGCCAATGGTTAACCCAATATCCAGCGCCGGAAGAATCCATGGAAATTGGCTCGGCCCGCGTTTATAACGAGACTGCCAAAGATTTGGTGATTTTCAGTTTCGGAAACGGCGTTCCGATGAGTTTGCGTGCCGCACGCGACATCGAGAAAAATCACGGATGGAAAGTGCGTGTAGTCGACTTACGCTGGTTGCAGCCGCTGAATACCGAAGAAATCGCCAAGCATTCGCGTGAATGTGCGCGCATTATGGTGGTTGACGAGGGACGTCGCAGCGCAGGTGTGGGCGAGGGCATCATTACCGCCGTCGTCGAGTCCGGCCAAGGCGCGAAGCCGCTGCGCAGAGTGGTGGGGCACGATACCTATACACCGCTGGCTGGAGCCGCATTTCTGGTCATCCCGGGTGAGGCCGACATCGTCGCCATGGCCGGGGAACTGGTTTAACTTCGTTATAATCACACGTAGAGCTGCCAAGCTCGCCTGCTCGGGTTACACTTCACCGTATGAGTTCATCACGTCCACAAGCCATTCTGTTTGCTGATGTCAGCGGCAGTACGCGAATTTTCGAGACGAAAGGCGATGTTGAAGCCCGTCGTCTAATTTCATCCGTGTTAACCGCTTTGTCGGATATTTGCGTGCAACACGGTGGCCGCGTGATCAAGACTATCGGCGATGAAATCATGTGCACGCTGCCAACTGCGATGAATGGCGTTTTGGCCGCCGTCGACATGCAACGGAAAATGGCACGCGACATTTGTTTCGTGCGTGACAACCTGGCTATCCGGATCGGCCTTCATTTCGGCGATGCGCTGGACGAAAACGGCGACGTCTACGGCGATGCCGTCAATACTGCGGCCCGTATGGCGTCTTTGGCCAAACGCGAACAAATCGTCACCACGCTCAGCACCACGAAGTCGGTTTCCGGGAAAATGCCGGAAACCCGCAGTCTGGGCAAAGCCCGCGTCAACGGGAAACTTTTCCCGATCGATATCGTCGATGTGATTTGGCAGGAAGATACTTCCGGCATGACCATGGTGCAAAGCGCCATCCGTTTGTCTGATCTGCCTGGCGCAGACCACCAGGCTGTCGCAAAGCTTACTTTGCGGCATCGCGGAAAGTTGATCGAGATCGATCAAAACTCCGAACCGTTCATGATGGGGCGCGAAGGCACCAATAATCTGACGGTGGAAGCCGATTGGGTTAGCCGCAGCCATGCCCAGATCGAGTTCAAACGCGGCCATTTCATGATTGCCGATCGCTCGACCAATGCCACTTACGTCAAGTTGGGCGACGACGATGAATTACGCCTGCATCGCGATGAATTGCATCTGCGCAAATCGGGCACGATCAGCATGGGGCAGTCAGGTGCCGTGAATGTTGCAGATTTGATCTACTTCGAAACCGAAAACTAATCGGCAAAAAAGCACCAATAAAAAACCCCAAGCATGCTGGGGGTTTTTGTTTGAGGACTATCGGTTAATCAGGGTTTCTTGACTGGCGTTGCCGGCTTGGTTGCAGGCGCCGCAGGTTTGGCCGGAGCGGAGCCCGCGTATCTTGGCGGGGCATAGCCGTACGCACTGCTCAGCAATTTTTCGCTGCCTGCATAAGCAGCCGCATTGGTTGGAACGAACTTCGCTGTGCCGATTTCGCTGATCACGTCATAAAGATTATTGTCGAGGTGCAATTTGAGCATGGCGTTGCTAACTGCTTTACGCACATCGGCAGGCACCGTTTCATGTGCGGACAATGCACGGCCAGGCAGTTCGCGGGTAACCATCGCAGCTTGCAGATTGCTGTATTGGTCGGCGATGTAGCTTGGCACCATGGCGCCATCGGATTCGCCGGCGAAAATCATTTCAACGCCGTCTTTCAAATTGGCTGCGAAGGATTTGATTTCCGGTTGAGCGATAGGGTTTTGGTAAATCTCACCCAACAGCAGATAGCCAAGGCTAGGCGAAGACATACTCGTGATGCGATGACCGATCAGACCTTGCACGCCGCCAGCTGCCATTTCGTCGCTGATCAACAAGCTGTATTTCGTCGGTTCGACAACGCGCACCAGCGGGATCATGCGTTGGCGTTTGGCACGGTAGTCGGTGAAGTGGGCTTCTTCGAATGTAAAATCAACTTTGGCTTTACCACGCATGTCGCGCCAATGAACATGGTAGTTCGGTGCGATTTTGAGTACGAAGGTGTGGCCGGTGGATTTGGAGAGGTAGGTCAGCAGAGGCTTGTAAACTTCCTGTGCCTGCGCCGTCGGATAGTTGGGTTCTACTGTCAGCGTATAGGTTGCTGCATTGACCTGCATGGATCCGAACATTACTACTAGGCTGGTCAATACGAGGCTAACCAACGAGCCCGTACGTTTAATCTTTTGATTTTCCATAGTATTCCTCCTCCTGCAAAACTCGATATATCAGAGAATACGCCCTAAGCCAATATTTGTGCCAACCAAAGGCCGGTAAAATGTTAATTAGATCGCTGTAAACCTGTTAAAGCTTGTAAAAGGTGTATTGGATGCTTGTCGCTTGCGAGTGAATCAGAGTCCGATACGCTTTGCAGGAGGGCCAGGCCCGTAGCGTTTTTGGAAGTAACGCAGATAATCTCGCCGACCTTTTCTTGATCGCGTAAAACAGTGCCGCCCACTTCCAGGCGACCAGCTTCCACCAGGTAGGTTTGCCGTTTTGCCTGTCCCAGATAATGCGTGCGAGCCACGATTTCCTGTCCGGGGTAACAGCCTTTCTTCAGGCTGAAAGCATTCAGCCGGTCAAGGCTAAGCATCTGTGGTGTCCAATGTTCGGTTTGGTTTTCCGCCAGTCTTGGCAGACCGTGCATGATGTCGGTATCGCGCCAATTGGCTTGCTTGCCATCATCGGCATCAATATTTGCAATCGACTGACTCTTGAATAGCCAAAGCCTTCGAGAAACTGCGTCTGAAGAAAAGTCCAGCGATAGCCCGGAATCGATATCCCCGGAGACGTGATCTCGTGTCGCCGGTGAAGTGGCCGAGATGTCGAATTCGGACGCAAATACGCTGTCCTTGTCCAGAACCAGTTTCACTTTGCTTCTGAATACGAAGCGCTGCAAATGCACGGCTAATTTTTCCGCCGGAAAATCAGGTAGCAGCAAATAGAGCAATCCTGCGTGGATACGGACTAGCGCGAATAGCGCAATCAAACGCCCTTTGGGGTTCAACAGACCATTCCAGTGCCATTGGCCGTCCGTCAGGGCTTTCACGTCATTCATGCTTTGCGCCTGTATGAAAGCCACGGCATCTGGGCCTTCCAGCACTAAAAGGCTATAGCTCTGCAGTCTATTCAATGATTCGGGTGAAAAATTCAGCTTGTCGGACATAGGCGCGGGAATTAAAATTCATCTTTCGAGAAAGAATGCAGATGATAGGCCAGAAACCCGACGCAGACGATGACAATGTTCCCCAGGAGCCTACGGAAGCACCGGGGGAAACAGAGTCAAAACAGCCGACGGAAATTGGCGGTCGCAAGGGGCCAGAGCCGACACGTTACGGCGACTGGGAAAAAAACGGACGTTGCATCGATTTTTGACACGTCTGCCGCATCCGCATTTTTATCATTGATTGACTTATAGAGAGAGCATCCATGGCAGCTAGACAGCGACCGTTATCACCTCATCTGGATATCTACAAAAAGCAAATTACCAGCGTATTGTCGATCACGCATCGTATGACTGGTGTCGTTCTAGCGATTGGTGCACTGGCAGTTACTGCATGGCTGCTTTGCGTTGGTGGAAATGACCATTGCTATGCCTGGTGCCAGAAAATTCTCGCATCGTGGTTTGGACAGCTCGCATTATTCGTTTTTTCAGCCTGCATGATTTACCACCTGTTGAATGGTATTCGCCACCTGCTTTGGGATATCGGTTGGGGTATGGATATCGCAACGGTTGAAAAAACCGGTTATCTCGTTGTTGTGCTGTCGGTAATCCTGACTGGCCTGCTTTGGTTTGTTGCCCTGCGTGGAGGTGTCCTATGAGCGGTATGCGCGATCCATTAGCTACCGCACGCGGTTTGGGCTCTGCGAAAGACGGCGTCAACCATTGGTGGATGCAACGCGTCACCGCCGTTGCGCTGCTCTTCCTCTCGCCATGGTTTATCTATTTCGCGGTAAGTTTGATCGGTGCCGACCAATTTAGTGTTCGTGCCGCCATCGCCGAGCCACTCAATGCCATCTTGCTGATCAGCTTCGTTATTGCCATGTGCTGGCACGCCCGCCTGGGGTTGCAGGTAGTGGTGGAAGACTATGTCCATGGCTGGCAGGAAATTACCCTGCAGCTTCTTATCAAATTTGCTTATGCCATCGCTGCCATCGCTTCGATTATCGCGATTGGCCGCATCGTATTTTCTGCCTGAGGCGCACAACATCATGACGGCGTACAAAATTACTGAACACAAATACGACATGATCGTAGTCGGCGCGGGTGGTGCGGGTTTACGCGCCACTTTCGGTCTCGCCCAGAAAGGCTTGCAAACGGCTTGTTTGACGAAAGTGTTTCCGACCCGTTCGCACACCGTTGCGGCACAGGGCGGCATTTCTGCGGCGCTCGGCAATATGGGCGAAGACGATTGGCGCTACCACTTTTTCGATACTGTCAAAGGTTCGGATTGGCTGGGTGATCAGGACGCCATTGAATACATGTGCCGCGAGGCCATTCCGGCCATTATCGAACTCGAACACTACGGTGTGCCGTTCTCCCGTACCGAGGAAGGCAAAATTTACCAGCGTCCATTTGGCGGCATGACTACCAAATACGGCAAAGGACCACCAGCCCAACGTACTTGCGCCGCCGCCGATCGTACCGGTCATGCGATTTTGCATACGCTTTACCAGCAGTCTTTGAAACACGACGCGAAATTCTTTATCGAATATTTCGCACTCGATCTGATCATGGACGAAGAGGGGGCTTGCCGCGGCGTGTTGGCGCTCGACATGGCCGATGGCAGCTTGCATCTGTTCCGTGCCCACGGCGTTGTGTTGGCAACCGGTGGTTATGGTCGCGCCTACTTCTCGGCGACCTCGGCTCATACCTGTACCGGCGACGGTGGTGGTATGGCATTGCGTGCCGGCTTGCCGTTGCAGGACATGGAATTCGTGCAATTCCATCCGACCGGTATTTATGGCGCGGGCTGCCTGATAACCGAAGGCGTACGCGGCGAAGGCGGTATTCTGCGTAACAGCCAGGGTGAGCGCTTCATGGAACGCTACGCGCCATCGGTAAAAGACTTGGCTCCGCGCGACATGGTCAGCCGTTCGATGACGATTGAAATTCGCGAAGGCCGTGGCGTTGGTCCGAAGAAAGACCATATCCATCTGGACCTGACCCATCTCGATCCGGACGTCATCCACAAGAAATTACCGGGCATTGCCGAAACCGCGAAAATTTTCGCTGGTGTCGATGTCACCAAGCAGCCGATTCCGGTGCTGCCGACCGTCCACTACAACATGGGTGGCCTGCAAACCAATTACCACGGCGAAGTAGTGACATTGAAAGACGGCAACCCCAATACCGTTGTTCCCGGCCTGTACTCGATCGGCGAAGCTGCCTGCGTATCGGTGCATGGTGCCAACCGTCTTGGTTCGAACTCCTTATTGGATTTGGTCGTGTTTGGTCGCGCAGTTGCTATCCGTGCCGCCGAAACCATCAAACCGAACATGTCGCATAAATCCTTGCCGGCCAGTGCCTGCGATAAATCGCTCGCCAATTTCGACAAGTTACGCAACGCCAATGGCGGCACGCCGACTGCGGAGATTCGCGACAATATGCAGGCCATCATGCAAAACGATGCAGCGGTTTTCCGTACCGGTGAAACCTTGCAGCAGGGTGTGACGAAAATCCAGCAAGCGTTCAAGAGTTTCGAAGACGTCAAAGTGTCGGATCGCTCCATGATCTGGAATTCCGATCTGATCGAAACCCTGGAACTGCAAAACCTGCTGGGTCAGGCAGTTGTCACGATGGTGTCGGCCGAGAATCGCAAAGAATCCCGCGGTGCGCACGCACGCGAGGATTTCACGGTCCGTAATGACGCCGAATGGATGAAGCACACGCTGAGCTGGATCGATGACAAGGGTAACGTGACTCTTGATTATCGTCCGGTGCACATGAGTTCGCTTAGCAACGAAGTGGATTCGATTCCACCGGCCGAGCGCAAGTATTGATTGGTATTGATGCAGATTGTCGGGATTTTCGCTCACGCGAAAATGGCGAAATAAATTAGAGGTTAGTTCGATGGCAGAGTTCACGCTTCCCAAAAATTCGAAAGTTGGCAAAGGCAAGCATTTTCCGGCCGCTTCAACTGCGAAAAATATTCGCAGCTTCAAGATTTATCGCTGGAATCCGGACGATAACGCCAACCCGCGCGTCGACACCTACGACGTCGATATGGATACTTGCGGCCCGATGGTGCTGGATGCGCTGATCAAGATTAAAAACGAAATCGATCCGACCCTGACTTTCCGCCGTTCCTGCCGCGAAGGTATTTGCGGTTCCTGCGCAATGAATATCGATGGCACCAATACACTGGCCTGCACTAAGGGCATCAGCGATTGCGGCAAGAAAGAAGTGCCGATCTATCCGTTGCCACACATGCCGGTCGTGAAGGATCTGGTGCCTGACCTGACCCATTTCTATGCCCAATATGCGTCGATCAAACCATGGATTCGCACGCAAAGTTCGGCACCTGCCAGCGGCGAGCGCCTGCAATCGCCAGCCGATCGCGACAAACTTGATGGTCTTTACGAATGCATCTTGTGTGCTTGCTGCTCGACTTCGTGCCCAAGCTACTGGTGGAACGGTGATCGTTATCTGGGCCCTGCCATTTTGTTGCAAGCCTATCGCTGGATTATTGATAGCCGCGATGAAGACACTGGTGCACGCCTGGATGACCTGGAAGATCCATTCAAACTCTATCGTTGCCACACGATCATGAATTGCACGCGCACATGTCCGAAAGGATTGAATCCAGCGAAGGCAATCGGTGAAATCAAGAAATTGATGCTGCAAAGACGCGGCGCCTGATTTCGCGATAATGAGCGAAGAGCTGGATCCCGAAATCAAGCGTTTACGCTGGCGCTGCCGTCGCGGCATGCGCGAGCTTGATCAGTTGATGTTGAGATATCTTGATCAACGATTCCAGCAAGCCCCTACAAGCGAGCGTGATGTTTTCCTACGTTTGCTCGATTGCGAAGACGATAAGCTGTGGGCCTGGTTTATGGGGCGCGAACAGCCCGGGGACGCGGCACTCAATGATCTTATCCAAACAATCACTGCACTGCCGCCTTGAGTGGCGGCCATCCGGATTGCTGCAGTTGGTGTTATTGGTTCTGATGGTGCTGGCGGTCTGGTCGGTGATGATCTGCGCGCTATCTTGGCATCTGGTGATTCCTGCCTGCCTGGCCATTATTTACGGCACGGCATTTCAAATCAGAAAACTCAGGCAAACTCCCCGTTGCAGCTTATTCTGGCGGGCAGGGGATGATTCCGTTGATTTGAACTTCGGGCATGTCCGCGAGTCTTTAACGCAGCCAAGATGTCATCGACAAGGGCCTTTGTGGATAATAAGCGGCATTGATGCATCCCGGCAGTATCGTTATCTTGTTTTCTTGCCCGACACTCTCACCAGCAGCGAGCGCCGGTTGCTACGTCTGGTAGCAGCAACGCCACTAACATTGGACTGAAATGTTTCAACCTTTGGCTTTAGCGATTGGATTGCGTTATCTGCGGGCAAAGCGCCGCAATGGTTTTATTTCCTTTATTTCGATGGCGTCCATTCTTGGCATCATCATCGGCGTGATGGCATTGATCACGACTATTTCGGTCATGACCGGTTTTCAGGAAGAACTCAGGACCCGCATTCTCGGCACGGTGTCGCATGCGACTATTTCCGGCTTCGATGGTCCGATGCAGGATTGGCAGAAGGCAGTAAAAATAGCCGAAGCCGACCAGCGCGTGTTGGGTGCCGCGCCTTATGTGGAAAGAGAAGCGTGGCTGCAGGCATTGGAAGATCAAGGCGCGATGATTCGCGGCATATTGCCCGAGCAGGAGCCAAAAGTTTCCGATCTCGACAAGAAGATGAAGGAAGGAAAACTCTCGGATCTGAAACCCGGCGAGTTCAATATCATTTTGGGCACCGAGCTTGCGCAATTTCTTGGCGTTCGCATCGGCGACAAAGTCACCATGCTGATAGCCGAGCGTAATGCGACACCGGTCGGCATCCTGCCAAAAATGCGCCGCTTCAACGTCGTGGGCATATTCGAAGCCGGTGCTCAGGAATATGACTTCGGACTCGCCCTGGTGCATATGCAGGACATGCAAAAAATGGGACGCATGGGCGATAGCGTCACTGGCGTAAGGCTACGACTAAACGACTTGTGGAATGCCTGGGAAGTCGCTCGCGACCTGACCGACCAGATGCAGGGCGATTACCGTGTGCGAGATTGGTCTGGCGACCATGCCAATTTTTTCCGCGCCTTGAAAATGGAAAAAACCGTGATGTTCGTGTTGCTCTCGCTTGTAATTGCCATTGCAGCCTTCAATCTGGTGTCGTCACTGGTGATGCTGGTGCAAGACAAACAATCGGATATCGCCATCCTGCGAACCTTGGGGTTGTCGCCTGCCAGCGTCATGCAGGTGTTCATGATACAGGGCATGGTAATTGGCATGCTTGGAATCACGATTGGCGTCGTTTGCGGTGTTTTGTTGTCGCTGAATCTTTCCCACATAGTCAAAGTGATTGAAAGCATCACCGGTAGCGAGCTGATGCCATCCGATGTTTACTACATCAGCGGCGTTCCATCGCATGTCGTGCCGAGCGATGTCGTCGTGATTGCAATCGTTGCTTTCTTCATGTGCCTGATTGCCACCATCTATCCGGCTTTGCGCGCTTCGCGTACCGACCCTGCGAGTGCGCTCCGCTATGAATAAGCCAATGCCCAATATCGTACTGCGTGCCGAAAATCTCGGTAAAACCTATTCCGAAGGTGATTTGAAAACACCGGTATTCGCCAACCTGCAGCTTTCCGTGACAGCCGGCGAAACCATTGCGATAGTCGGTGCTTCGGGCGCCGGTAAAAGCACGCTGCTGCATTTGCTGGGAGGGCTGGATAGCGCGACCTCGGGAGAAGTCACCGTTGCCGGACAAACCATTTCCCGATTGTCCGAATCCGCCCGTGGCGACTTGCGAAACAAGGCGCTTGGTTTTGTCTACCAATTTCACCATTTGTTGCCGGAATTTACTGCGCTTGAAAACGTGATGATGCCCTTGTTGATTCGAGGCACAAAGGTACCCCTTGCGAAAAAAGAAGCGCAGGTTCTACTTGAACGTGTGGGCTTATCGCATCGACTGCATCACAAGCCTGGAGAGCTATCTGGAGGCGAGCGACAACGTTGTGCGGTAGCCCGTGCGTTGGTGACCAAGCCGGCCTGTGTACTGGGCGACGAACCGACCGGTAATCTGGATGAAAAAACCGCCGCCGGTGTTTTCGATTTATTGCTCGAGTTGAATCGCGAGCAGGGTACTGCCCTGGTGCTGGTGACGCATGATCGACGCCTGGCAAAAAAGCTCGGACGTACACTTGAACTGACGCAAGGGCAACTCAGCGATCTGGTACACGACGAGTAATGCTAAAAATAAAAATCCCGCCACTGGGTTTGTCGGTAGCGGTGTTTCTCTTGTCCGGTGTTTGCCTGGTGCAAACCTGGAGCGTGCTATTGCCATTTTGGTTGTCGCTTGCCTGCGTCCTCGCAGGCACGTGGTGTTGGTGGAAAAATTCCAATTTTCTGCGCTGCACAGCCGTTTTAATATTCGGTATCGGCCTCGCGAATATCCACGGCGACCTGGCATTGTCGCAGCGCATCCACGCCAATCTCGATACCGAAATAACAGGACAAGTCACTGGCTTGCCGATACGCGATGAAGACAGCGTCAGTTTCGAATTTCATATCAGTGATAGCAAAGACAAAGGCCTGATCGATAAAAAAGTCAGGCTTGGCTGGTATGGCGATGCGCCTGGTCTCGACGCTGGTACGCGCTGGAAGTTTCAGGTTCAGCTGAGACCACCTAGGGGGCTACAGAACCCGGGCAGTTTCGATTTCGAACGGCGTGCGCTCGAGCAAAACATCGCCGCCACCGGTTACGTGAAGGGCAATGCAAAACCTCTTCGCCTGGATGCCGGTGCCGGAGTCGATTATTGGCGTGAATCCCTGTCTAGAAAAATTCAGACCCAAATCGAGAACGACCAATCACGCTTCGTGCAGGCATTGGCCTTGGGCGATACACGCCAGCTCAGCGATGAAGACTGGCAAGTATTGCGATCTACCGGTCTGACCCATTTGATCGCGATATCCGGGTTTCATGTCGGGTTGGTAGCCGGGTTCGCCGCATTGTGCTGCTACCTGCTTTACTACCTGTTTCCGCGACTCGGGCGTATCTGCCCACGACATCAGGGCATGGCACTGTCTGCCATGTTGCTGGCCTTCGCCTACACGGCCGTTGCCGGCTTCGCGTTGCCCACCTTGCGTACGTTTCTGATGATTGCCGTTGTGGCGATTGCAAAGCTATCGAGGAGACCAATCCGTATCTCGCAATCATTGGCACTGGCACTGATCGCGATCTTGCTGTTTGACCCGCTGGCAGTATTGTCGCCAGGTTTCTGGCTGAGCTTTGCGGGTGTGGCCTGGTTGGTATGGTGCCTGCCGTCAAATCCCGGCGAACTTCAACTGGGTCGGATGCAACAAGTAAAAATCTTTTTCAAATCGCAATGGATTGCCTTGCTCGGATTGCTTCCATTGTCGCTTTGGTTCTTTGGCCAGACTTCCGTGTTGGGGCCGTTGACGAATATCGTCGGTATCCCTTGGATTAGCCTGGTTGTCGTACCACTGGCATTGTTGGGTTTATTGCTTTCGTTCGTGCATATCGGTGCCGCTGCATTTTTTTGGAAACTCAGTGCCGGTGCAATGCAAGTGCTGTGGTGGGGGCTCGAGAAAATCAGTGATTGGCCACAGGCTTTGTTGTGGCTGCCAGAACCTGGTTTGCTTGCGTTATCGCTTTCCCTGCTAGGCGCTTTTATCCTGCTGTTACCTCGGGCTATCCCCGGGAAATGGTTGGCCGTACTTTTGTTTTTACCGTTGCTATTTCCGCAACTCGACCAACCGGCGTTGAACGAATTCGATATCGCCGTGATAGATGTCGGGCAAGGTTTGTCAGTTCTTGTGAAAACCCGAAACCATGCTTTGCTGTACGACGCCGGACCGGCGAAAGAGGGTGGCTTCGATGCCGGCGAATCTGCCGTGGTGCCTGCACTTCATGCAGTTGGTATCAGAAATCTGGATCGAATCGTGATTAGCCATGGCGATAACGATCATGCAGGTGGGTTAACCTCGGTGATCAAGGCTTATCCAGCTGTACCAATCATCGCGTCGGATGGCTCGCTGAAATTAAAATCCAAAGCCTGTCTCCGCGAAGAAAAATGGATTTGGGATGGAGTCAGTTTCGAATTTTTGCATCCACCGGCATATTTTCCGTATCTGGCGAATGACAGTTCTTGCGTATTGAGGATAGAAGCAGGCGGGAAAGTAGCATTGCTAACCGGCGATATCGGCAAACATGTGGAATATCGCCTGGTCAAAGAACAAGCGGAAGAAATACGTGCCGACTTGCTGCAGGTGCCACATCACGGCAGTGAGACTTCTTCAAGTCCCGAATTTCTGAATGCCGTAAATCCTTCGATGGCATTGGTCGCCAGCGGGGCCGACAACCGATTCGGTCATCCAAGACAATCAGTCGTTGAACGCTATCAAGACCGTCAAATCCAATTGGCAGCCAGTCCGCAACACGGTTGGATGCGCATCCGAATGGGCAAAAATGGCCTGGAATGGCGTGAAAGCCGCCGCCAATCTGCCGCACGCTACTGGCATGCCCCGAAAAGTGCCGAGTCAGGCTATTCTATTAGGCGGTAATCACGCATAGGTGAATGGATGTATGAACTGATTAAGTCCGGTGGTCCGGCAATGATTCCGATCATTACCCTGGCCATCATCGCGATGGCGATCATCGTGGAACGGTTATGGAGTTTGCGCCGGAAAGAAGTATTTCCCCCGGGTTTGGGCGTCGAAGTGCGTGAATGGGCCCGCGGCCGTGAACTGGATTCGAAACATGTGGATGTATTGCGCCGCAATTCGCCGCTCGGTGAATTATTGGCTGC
>JBOHYG010000039.1:0-1918 GCA_050737875.1 Arenimonas sp.
CTCCTGGATAAACCGAAAAAACAGTATAAACCGTTTTTTGGATTTGCAATATGGCCGCACTGAAATCGTAAAGCGACTCGAAATGCTGGTTGCCGTCAAGTGAACTGATTGAATTCTTATGGATTCAATATCAGATGGAAATGCTCGATACACTTGGTGCAGATGCGGGCGTGATTACCCTCGATAAAATTGGAAACCTCGAATCCGCGTTTGCCGCAAAACGAGCAAGGCGGAAAATGCTCCGCAAGATATACGACCGTGTCCGCTTCGGTAGAAGTTGATTCTTGCCATTTACTCGAAACACCGGAATAAGCACGCTCGGCAGTAGCCTTGGCTTTCTCGACGGTTGCGTGCCCGGCAGCGGCCAGGCAGTTCCAGTCCTCATCGCAATAAAGCAGTATCAGCGCGTTGCCTATCGGATTGGTGCAGATAGCAAGTCGTTTGACGGGTCCGAGTTCTTTCCCGTCGACAAGTATGTCGCAGCGACCAGTGAAGTGCACATCGTCATCAATCAATGCGAAGCAGATGACACGAGCACAAGCGATAATCGGCGGCGGTGTTAATTCTGACATGCGACCTACCCCTTCAATGAAGTCCGGCGGCCCAAAGATAGCGCAACAGTGCTGCGACTACCAACCCCTTTTTCCATTTCCCAATAAGCAGTGCGGCATTAACTTTCGCAAGCCCTTTTTTCGATCAAGGGTAACGCATGATCACGCCAGAATTCGGAAACATGCATCCGCCCGACATGCCGCTATGGGCATGTCGTTCCCCCGATACATGAATCGCGATTTATTGTTTTTGCCGGTATCCTAACGTCAACAACACCGGCACATCGAACGCTTCATTGGGAGAAGCCAAACCGGCATTGGAAAAATGTTTGTAGGAAAGGCTGACCAGCCAGTCCTTGTCCTTGCCAAACCACAGCCCCGCTCCGATTTGCGCCTGGAATGCAAAATTGCTGCCTTGTTCGCGATCGCCGAGGTTTCGGTTGCTCAGCCAGGTAGGTCCCAGCGCACGTACGAAAAACATAGGTCGTACCGAATCATTGCCTTTGCCATACAGATTCAGTTGCGGAAAAATCGAAACTGCCTGCACATGCTCGTTGAATCCGGCATTGGTATGGATATCTGTGTAACCGACACCAATGACGAACTCCTGGCGTTCGCTGCGCGCGTGCTGATAAAAAATCAGGTCTGCGCCCACCATGCGATTGTCCTGTTCGGAATTGGACTGTTGCCCACCGCCTGCATTGACCAGCCAGATCAAGTCATCAGCACGAGCATTGTTTGAACACAAAAAACCCATGGCCAGCATGCAAGCGGCCGCAAAGCGATATGAAGTCATGATTATTACCGAAGAGAAGACGCTAGAGTCTGCAGTCTACGGGCAGGGTTTACAACTCGCGGTCCTGATGGACCCCTGACCACTTTTTATGAATGAACCCAGACTTTTTTCCGTTCGACAGAACTGTGGCGTATGTCACATTCCTTTGATATGGTCCGCGAGCCGGGCCAACTTCGCGAGTGCGTCCACGAGGCCGGAGGTCCAGCAATTCGACTATCCAACTGGAGATTCGCATATGCGCAAGTTTGCTTCCTCGGCCAAACGCGGCCTGTTAGTTCTCTCAATCCTCCCACTTGTCTTCGCGATGGCTGCTTCTGCCGCCGGACCCGTAGACAATGTGCCGGCTACAGTCCGTGCCGCGATGCAACGTGACCTCGGGCTGACCTCAGCCCAACTTTCGCAATACTTGAAGATCGAACGCGTCTCAGAACAGCAAGAAAAACAGCTCGCCAAAGCACAGGGACGCAACTTCGCCGGTAGCTGGATCGAACAAAAACCGGATGGCAACTACCAGTTGGTCATCGCAACTACCTCGATTCGTCCGCAGAAAGGTCCTGTTGACGTCGAGATC
>JBOHYG010000040.1:0-1468 GCA_050737875.1 Arenimonas sp.
AGTCGGGACAATATTTGGTTTGCAGTTTTCAATTCTCGGAGACCACTTGTAGAAGCTGACGGCATCCCGACTTCCGTCGGTCCTACCTGATCAAAACATCGCATCCCGCAATTTGTACCAGGCCATCGCCGCAACCAGCATTGGCGTCCGGAATGCCCGGCCGCCCGGGAAGGGCAGGTGTTTTATTTTTTCGAAGACATCCAGGCGCGATGCCTGACCGCGAATGGCTTCGCTTATCACGCGGCCTGCCAACCCGGTAGCTGCAATGCCATGCCCCGAGAACCCTTGCGCAAAATAAACATTGGAACCCAAACGGCCCCAGTGTGGTGCGCGGTTGGCACTGATATCGACGTAACCGCCCCACACATAATCGAATTTAAGATTTTTCAATTGCGGAAATACCCGCGTCATGCGCCTGGTCATCACGCCGCGTAAATTTGGTGGAGGCAGCGTGGAATAACTTGCGCGACCACCGAATAAAATCCGGTGATCGGCACTTAAACGAAAATAATCCAGTGCCCAATTAATATCGGCAACTGCCATATCGTTCTTGATTAATGCATGAGCCTGTTCTTCGCCAAGAGGCTCACTGGCGCCGATATAAGTACCGACCGGCATGATTTTGCTATCCAACTCGGGTGCAATGCCATGCATATAGGCATTGCCGGCAAGCACGGCGTAATCGCATTGCACCTGGCCATGGCGGGTTTTGAAAACCGGTTTGGCGCCGCGCTGAAGCGACAATACTTCCGAACCTTCGAAAATTTTCACGCCGAGCGACAAGGCGGCCCGAGCAAGGCCGTGCGTATATTTCAACGGATGCAAATGGCCGCCTTTGTCGTCATACAAACCACCGATATAACGATCCGAAGCCAGTTGCTGTTTTAATTCCGCTGCTTCCCACCATTGTGTCTGGTAGGAGAAATTCTTTTCGAGATCCGATTGCCAGTTTTTCAATTCGGTCACATGGCGTGGTTTGATCGCTGCATGGGCATGGCCGGTGCGCCAGTCGCAATCAATGGAATGTTTTTCACAGCGTTCGTGGATGATTCGTACGCCTTCCAGCGAAAAATCGAACAGCTTGCGGGAATCCTCGATGCCGATCATCGACGTGATTTTGTGCTGGTCACAGCTATAG
Organism: Arenimonas sp.; assembly: GCA_050737875.1. Classification (GTDB taxonomy): domain Bacteria; phylum Pseudomonadota; class Gammaproteobacteria; order Xanthomonadales; family Xanthomonadaceae; genus Arenimonas. The sequence continues at coordinate 1,139 of JBOHYG010000040.1, forward strand.
CCGAATATTGCCTGACCACCACTGCGCCCCGATGCGCCCCAGCCGATTCGTTCTGACTCGAGCACGACGACCTTCAGGCCAGCCTGTGCACATTCGATTGCGGTCGAAAGGCCGGTAAGACCAGCCCCAAGAATACAGACGTCCGCGGTTTCCGGACCTTCCAGCGAAGGCTGATCCGGAAACGCCGGTACGCTGGCGGCGTACCAGGAATTTACATGCGCTTTTGTTTTGGACATGGGGAAACGACGCGATTACACCGCGCGCAAATACCAGTCGTATTCGAGCGTTGTGACCTGTGTATAGAAACTGCGCATTTCCTTCAGCTTTTGC
>JBOHYG010000041.1:0-22001 GCA_050737875.1 Arenimonas sp.
CCCAGTTTTATTCGCTTCGGCAATTTCGAATTGCCGGCTTCGCGCGGCGAAACCGGATTGCTTGAGCAGTTAGTACAATTTTGCATCGCACGCGATTTCCCGCATTTGCAGGGCCGCGGCGAAAACAAAATCAGCGATTGGTTTATCGAGGTTTGCGAAAGCACCGCGGTCTTGATGGCGCACTGGATGCGAGTGGGGTTTGTCCATGGCGTAATGAATACCGACAATATGTCGATTCTGGGCTTGACCATCGATTACGGTCCATATGGATGGCTCGAGAATTTCGATCCGGAATGGACGCCGAATACGACCGATGCTCATGGCCATCGTTATGCCTATGGAAAGCAGCCGAAGATCGCGCAATGGAATTTGAGCCGACTTGCCGGAGCAATTGCCCCGCTGTTGCCCGATCATGAAGTGCTGCATGCCGGATTGAATCGATATGGCGATGTTTTCAATGCGACGCATCGTGCGATGAATGCCGCGAAACTGGGTTTCGCGCAGGCCCATGATAGCGATAGCGTGCTTGTGCAGGATTTGTTCCTGCTCATGCAGAACATGCAAATCGACATGACCTTGTTTTTCAGGGCACTCGCCGATATCGATCTAAACGCTGCATCACTAACGCCTTTCGAATCCGCTTTTTATGATCAGGCATTGCGAAACGAGCATGGCAGCGAATTTCTTGATTGGCTTTCCCGTTATGCAGCCAGGATTAAAGAACAAGACGAGTCCGCTGAAATCAGGCGTAGTCGTATGAATGAGGTCAATCCGCTTTATGTGCCGAGAAACTGGCTCGCACAGCAAGCCATCGATGCGGCCGAGCAGGGTGATGCGAGCGAACTACATGTGTTGACGGAGGTGTTGAAAGACCCCTATCAACAACAAGCCGGCCGCGAGAGATTTGCCCAGCGCAGGCCCGAATGGGCTCGCAATCGGGCCGGCTGTTCAATGCTGTCCTGCAGCTCCTGATACGGCGCTCCTGGTCGCCAGCTGTTTTTCTTCTGGCCGGTTCGAACAATATTCGCCGTAACAACTGTATGTTAGACCCGCTAACCCTTGGTGTGCATGAATATGTCCTGGTTTAGCCGTATATAAACCCTTTACTGAAATTGTTATAGGCACGCTGTTCACGCGATATCTGGTCGTTCTGGCTTTCCCCCAACCAGGAGACGTGCGATATGTACTTTGCTAAGACTTTTTTGACGATTGCATTTCTGTTGCTGTTGCTGTTGATTGCGCCGGCGCTCGCAAACGCCGAGTCCCGGCACGTCGCGACTTCCACAACTCCCGCTACCACGTCGGCAAGACTCGATTTCCAGATCGAAATTCCGAAAGTGCTGTTTCTGCGCGTGGGTTCGGGCGCCGACAACACCGATGTTTCAAATATTGATTTGATTACCTTCCAGGTGAATGCCGCGAACGTTGGTGATGGCTCGCCCGTTGCTGCCACGTCGGCATCCGGTGATCTTGGTGGCGGTGCAGTCACGGCGAAGGTCGTCGGCAACAATGGCATTGTTACCTTTACGTCATCCACATTGGGTGCATTGCAAAACGGGTCAGGCGACGGTATTTCACACGGCCAGATCGTCGCGACGGTTACTCCGCTAAGCTCGATGGTGGCATTGGCGCACCCGGCATTTGTGGATGGCGGAAGCACGACGGTGTCTTTGACGCCTGCTACCGGCAAGGTGGTCAATCGTGATGCCCGCTGGACGTTCGCCTATTTAAACCAAAACGCCGTCGCCCCGGGGACCTATGGCGGAGTAAATGCCAACAACGGTCGCGTTACCTATACCGCATCGATGCCATGAGTCAGGGTGATGAAATAGCGACCATAGTAAAGTGGCGTCCTAAACGAGACCGTTTATAGAAAGCAAAAAGCCGATATCCAGATGTCGGCTTTTTTTGGTCGTGAGGCGCGGATACATGTGCCGTATCGAACAGACGGCTCGGCGGCCGAATTCGATACTGCCGAATCTTGAGGCATTCGGGAAATGCCAATCATGATGCATGGACGTCACAAAATTCCAATCGAGTGCAAGCGAGCATAAGTCCCGCTGCGCAAAACATCTTATTAATTTTTGCAATCGGGTTTTCGTTGAAAATCCGCCTGTTTATGCGAAGCAATCAACAGTTTCTGTTGTTGGGGGCCGTTTTAAACTCATGTCACGAATCAATGCCGTTATGGATTCGTTAAAAAAGTCTTGCTTTTTACAAGCTGTAACAGCATTCTCCGTTTTCGCATTTGTTTTGACTACTTGTCACATCTTCGGCGATGAAACTGTGATGCAGTTGTTGTTATTCGATATTGCCGTTCCCCTACAATGCGACCTCGATTTCTTGCCGTCCTTTGTCTTAATTGGAGATACATTGCATGCGTTTTTCAAAAACCTTATTGGCAACCGCCTTTCTCGCTTTCTTGCCAATGACGGCAAATGCAGAGTCTCAATTTACGACTGCTGCTGGCCCAAGTTCCGCTTCGGCAAAACTTGATTTCCAAATCATCGTTCCAAGAATTCTTTATCTGCGCGTTGGTACCGGCAGTACTTTGGCCAACAACACAAACGTCGATATGGTTACTTTCACGGTACCTGCTGCAAACGTCGGCGATAGCACGACAGTTGCTGGCACCGGCGGCGACCTTGCTCCGGGCGTGACTGCACGAGTCGTAGCGAATGCCGGCGTAGTAACGCTTAGTTCAAATACTCCGGGCGCACTGACCACTGGTACCGCAGGCGAAGTGATTCCGTATACCCAAATCACCACCAGCTCGGCTGTATTGACTTCGGCAACCGCATTGCCGGCGCCTGCGCTTGCCGCTTCGGGTTCGACATCGGTTGCATTGACCCCGGTTAACCGCGTTACCAATCAAGATGCTCGTTGGACATTTAATTACTTGAATAATGCCGTTGTTGCAGCCGGTACCTACGGCGGCACGGTTGCCAGAAATGGCCAGGTAACTTATACCGCTTCCATGCCTTGATCTAGGTTTATGTATCAGTGGTAATGTTGATATGATCAAGCTGGTCCGGACTGATTAGCTTTTAAGAAGCCGACTCTCATGACGTCGGCTTCTTTATTTACGGAGGACAACATGATGAATAAGGTTTCGCGGTCTTCCTGTCTGATCATGTTATTGGCAGCGTTTCCGGCTTCGCCAGCCTATTGCTATGCCGTCACCATTACCGCCGGACCACGCGCGATTTATTTACAGGTCGGCAACGGCACGTTCACCGGGGTTTTCACCAGTGGCGGGATTCCTGGAAACAATTCGTCCGTCAATCTCGTTTCAGTGACAGTGCCAGCTGCACAAGTTGGCAGCGGTTCCCCATTGACGATGACAACCAACAGCACTACTACCGCGAGTTTTTTAGACGGCTTCACGTTCTGCACGGTGCCGGCGCAAGTCTATGTTGGTGGTTTTTTTCGTCTGCCCGGCAACTCGGGAACGGCAACCTTGACCGTCAACACTCCAGCGACATTGACCACCACCGGCTCGAGCATTTCATTTACTAAAATTAGTTGGGTGAGTTCGGGAATTGGCGATACCGGCGTGCAAGCCATACCCAGCGGCACTTTCACCGGCGGAACCCAAACTCTTACCACTTTTCCGGTCAATACCTGGCGCGAGAGCTGTCATGCGTTCTCGTATCTCAATGATCAGGTAGTTGGGTCGGGTACCTATACTGGCCGTGCGACTTACACCTTGAGTGCTCCATGATGATTCGTCGCCTGTTGGCCGTTTTGATATTGATGGCAATAAATGTTGCCGCAGTGGCCGCGACCCATCCCGTCGATGACCGCGGCACGCGCGTTCATCAGCCGGTTGTCCGCACCAAATGGTTAAATACCGCGCCGACGCGTCAGGCAAGTGCCGTGATCACCGGCGTCGTCGTTGTCGATGTTCAGCTCGATACTGCGCAGTGGAAAGGCAAGCCCGGAAAAATTTACATGCTGTTGGCTCCGGCATCTGCTGCCGGTCCGATTCAAGCCAGTTGGACTGTCCAAAGCGAAGTCTTGCTGCCAGGCAATATGCAGTCGGGTGAACGCGTTCTTGTTTATGATGGCGCGATCGAATCGGATCAATTGCGCGATACGCTCACTATGACTTTGCGTGCCGATGGTAATCGCGTACTACGCCCCGAAATAATTAACTTCACTTTCGAGATCGATATTCCATGACTTTGCATCGCATCGCTTTTTCGTTGCTCATGTTGGCGTCTTCTGCCGTGAATGCCCAGGGATTCTCTGCTTTGGTTTCGCCACCTCGCTTTGAGGGCTCGGCTAAAGCAGGTACCACTTATCGCGAAGTCATCGAAATCACCAATGTGTCCGATGCCAGTTCCCACTTCAATATCTACACTTCCGACTGGACCCTGGACGAGAATGCCTCGGCGGTATTTGATAATAAATTGGCTGCCAATAGTTGCCGCCCTTGGGTTGGTATCGAAGCCAAGGAAATTACGATCGGGCCACGCGCCAAACGCCGTTACCGTTTTGAAGTCGCCATTCCGAAAGACGCCCCGGCCCACGAATGCCGGTTTGCCATCATGATTGAAGGTGACCCGGAAACCGTGAAAGGAAAAGTTGCCGTGCCAGTATCTGGCCGCATCGGAGTTATCGTTTATCTGGCGATTGGCGATGTGGCTGCAAACTTGAAAATACTGTCGACGAGCATTAAGACCGTGAATGGAAGTCGTTTGCCGGCCGTCAAGGTCAGCAATACAGGCAATGCTCATACCCGTTTGGAAGGTTATGCCGAATTGGTCGATGCACAAGGCAAACGCTGGACGCTGGTCCCGGAAAATTTTCCGATACTGGCCGGCGAAACACGCCTGATTGGTTTGATTCCGCAAGTTGAAGAAGGCAAGCCGATTCCCGAACTTGCCTATCCGGTAAAACTTAGCGGGAAGCTCGATGCCGGCAAGGATCGTGTGCCTCTGGATTTCGTTATCGGCCCATGAGAAAAATTGTAAGTTCGTTGGTATGCCTTGCGCTATCCACGCCGGCTATCGCTCAAGACATTCCAGATACAGGCGCTGCAACTGCAGATTATGTTGATCGGGTCATCGCATCCGATCAGCTGGCCGTTATCGATGATGAAGACGATGTCGAAATATTCGACGAGTCGGGGCTGCCGCGTGCCTGGCAAGTGGAACTGGGCGCGGGTGTTACATCGAACGACGATAGTACCCAGCATGAAGCCGGAATTTCGGTCTCTGGTTATTTTGAAACCGCCGATTACGGTACATGGTCTTTTGACGTCGATGCCAATCGAAATAATGTCGGCGAAAATGTGATCGGCCGCTTGACGGTCTTTCAGCGCGGTATGGCGATGGGGCAGGGCTGGCTCATGGATAACAGTCTCGGTACGCTCGGTGCGCCGATGCCATCGATGCTGAGGCAACAATATCGTTTTGTATTGCCGACTCCGGCTTTGCTCGGCATCAGCAGCGAGATAAAAAATATTGATGGACGAATAGTGAATGGTGCGCTCGGCAGGGCTGCCAGTCGGACCGCCGGGCGCTTCAGTAATTTCGATACTACCGGCGGAAATGTTGCCGAAGTGGGTATACAGACACGCAACGGACCGGTTCAGGCGGCTGCCACGCTGGTTTCCACGGAAGACGATGATGGCAAATCAGAGTCTTCGGCATTGGCCGCCATCGCTTGGTCCGAAGGTTCAAACGCCATTCAAGGCAACGTAATGCTTGGCGACAACGGCAATGGTGTCTGGATTGATGCGATCAGCAAGCCAGATCGAATTGAACATCGCTACGGGATGTTTCGATTTGACCCGATGCTTCAGTGGGCCGGACTCAACATGCAATCGGATGTCCAGGGCATTTATTATCGTGCCGGATCAAGACAGGCACGCTGGATTTGGTCTGGCGGGCTGGATCATGTGCAATCGGTTTCGGGTGTACTGCCCAATATCAATTACTTCACTGGTGAAGGTCGATACCAACTGACAAGCCGTTGGGGTTTCGGCGGCGCCGCCAGCGCAAGAATGACAAGTGGCGGAGCGAGTTCGAGTTTGCAGGTATTCGTGGATCAAAGGACTGCGACCGGATCCCGGCGTATCTTGATAGACCAGGCACGTACCAAAGCACTTCGTTCCGAACAAATCACTTTCGATCAATCATTCGCGAATGCCGACAGTTTTCAATGGTCTGCAAAATTCGGCCTCCTGCAGCAACACGATCGTTTCGATCACAATGGACGGGAATGGTCAGCAGCCGTTTATGGAACACGCGACCTTGGTTCGCACTTCAGGTGGGATGGCATGCTGCGCTATGCCAATGGTTCCGGACCTTTGGCGCAATCGGGTTTGGACGCGAATCTCGGCGTACATTGGACCATCACGCCGTCCTGGTCATTGTCGGCAACCTATTCGCAGAATCAGGGGCATCGTGGCTCGGTATTCAATCTGGATCCGCTGTTGGTACTGGACGAAATCGACGAAAACGACCGCTCGTTTTTTTTCACCCTGCGTTATGAACATCGCGCCGGTCAGGCCGTCGGAATTATTGGCGGTGCCGCAGGTGGCGGCGCAGGAAATATAGTTGGCGAAATTTATCTGGATGCCAATGCGGACGGCCTTCGAAATGCCGATGAAATACCGGTAGCCGATATCGTTGTCTTGCTCGATGGTCGTTACCCTTCGCGCACCGACGCCAATGGCCGCTTCAGTTTCGAGCGCGTGGGTGCAGGCACGCATACGCTCGTGGCAGTTAGCGATAATTTGCCATTGCCATGGCAACTTCCGAGTGAGCCGAGAACGATTGAAGTGAAGGTGCGCGACACTGCTCGCTTGAGTATCGGAGCCTTGCAGCCAACCAGGTAGGCAATGGTTGGCGCGGATGAATTGACAGGGTGAAATGCTACACTCGTCACCTGGAATTTCAGCCATTACGTGGTGCTCGTCATGTCAGCCAATTCATTCAATGTCTATCCGACTCCGTACGAGTCGGGCAATCAAAACCAGACGACGACTTGGCAACAATGCATTCCATTCTATGAAAAACTGGCGGCGGATTTTCCGTCGGTATTGCGCTTCGAACAAATCGGTATATCCGATAACGGAATTCCGATGCACGCAGGCGTCATCACTGCGGATGCGGTCTTTGATCGCGAACAACTGAAACGCGAAGGTCGACCGGTATTTTTCAATAACAACGGTATTCATCCAGGAGAGCCGGAAGGCATCGATTCCTGCATGGCACTGGTGCGGGATTTCTGCCGACAACCGGATCGCTTGGCGGCATTGGGACGCACGGTATTTCTGTTTATTCCGATCTACAACGTTGATGGCTGTCTGAATCGTCAGAATACCTCCCGCGTGAATCAGGATGGCCCTGAAGTATTCGGTTTCCGCGCCAATGGTCGGAATCTCGATCTAAACCGGGATTTCATCAAATGCGACAGTCTGGCGGCACAAGTATTCAATCGCTTCTTCAGTGCGTGGGATCCGGATGTAATGGTGGATACCCATACTTCGAACGGCGCCGATTATCTCTACACGATGACCTTGATTCAAACCCAGGCAGACAAGTTGGGTGCCGAGCTTGGCAGCTTCCTGCGCAATACGATGGTGCCAAGAATTTATCGGGACATGGCAGCACTGGGTTGGCCAACGTGCCCATACGTCAATCCGGTAAAAGTCACGCCCGATGACGGCATCGAAGACTTTCTCGAAGTGCCGCGTTTCTCGACCGGTTACGCGTCATTGCATCACACGATAGGCTTTATGCCGGAAACGCATATGCTGAAACCGTTTGCCGATCGCTATGCTTCGATGCGAGCGCTGGTCGAAACGGTACTCGATTTTACGGTCAATTATGCAAGCACGATTCGTGGTTTGCGCGATGCTGCAAGGAAGCCCGGAAGGAAGCACTGGCCGGTGGAATGGAAAGCTGACTACAGCAAGCCATCGATGTTCCGTTTTCGAGGCTACCAAGCCGTTTATTCGCCGAGCAAGATCGGAAATTACACGCGTCTGTCTTACGATCGCAACCAACCTTGGGAAAAAGATATCGCCTATTACGATCACTTTGTCGCAGACGTCGTGATTGCCGCGCCAAAAGCCTATCTGATTCCGCAGGCCTGGCGTGAAGTGATCGAACGCCTGCAGTGGAATGGCGTAGTACTTCAAAGGCTGACGGAAGATAAAAAACTGCAAGTCCAGACTTATCGCATCAAGAATGTGACCTCACGCGCTACGGCGTACGAGGGCCATATGTTCCATGACGATATGGAGTTAAGCAGGCAAATCGAAACCGTGCACGCGCGCGCCGGCGATTACCTGGTGCCGCTTGATCAGGCCAATGCCCGCTACGCAGTCGAAACCCTCGAGCCGCAAGCGCACGACAGTTTTTTCCGTTGGGGTTTCTTCAATAGCGTGCTGGAAAAGAAGGAAGCGTATTCCGATTACGTTTTTGAAGACAGTGCATACGACATGTTGCAGCAAGAGCCGGAATTGAAAACCAAATTCGAGCAGTGGAAGCAACAAAATCCGGAATTGCTGTCGGATCAAAAAGCAGTGCTCGATTTCATCTTCGCCAATGGCAAACGCTTCAACGAACCGGAATGGCGGCGTTATCCGGTATTTTCCCTGTTGGACTAAAAGCAAATCTTCTCTACGCAGCAGGACCCTTGGGCAAGCCGTTTGCGGTGCTAATACCGTTTGATTTTAGGACGCTCAGGTCAGTCATTCATCCTGTGCAGGCTTGAACGAGATCAGGGTGATATCGAAAACGAGATTCCCGGGGATTCCGACCGAATCCTCGTCATCTCCGTAAGCAAGATGGGAAGGGATCCAGAAGCGGTATGTCGCACCGGTTTGCATCAATTGCAGTCCTTCCTTGAGGCCTTCGGTGACTTGATTCAGTGGGAATTCGGTAGGCTCGTTGCGTACGAAGCTGCTGTCGAACAACTCGCCTTTGCTTGTCCAGCCGTTATAGTGGATCAGTGCCGCGCTGTCGGGAGCGGGTCGTTTGCCTTCGCCGGGCTTTATTACCCGATAACGAAGTCCCGTGCTTGTCGTTACAGCGTCGGATGAAGGGTTTTCGAGATCTGTGGGTTTTTCCGGCTCTACGGCATTTCCGAAAACCTTCAGTTCAAGTTCGTACCAGCCTTGCATTTTCGCGCCGCCAAAATAGCCGACGGCTTCTTTTTGCATGCGCCAGCGTCTTTTTTCTCCGATTGGCGTAGCCTCGATTGCGCGTAACAAACCGGGCGAGAAGCGGGACATCCTGTACATGGAGAAGAACTGGGAGTCGCCTTGCGTTTGTTGGTCCGTACTGCCATTGGGATTGGTTAATCTGGTCCAGACCTTTACGGTGCCTTTCGTAACGTAAGCAGGGTCCCCATTCGCTTTTTCAAGCACTTCGTAGGTCATTCCGCTGGACGCGTCAACGTAGGCGCGTGTCCCATCCTTGTAGATGGTAACGGCATCGTGTTGTCCGTTGTCGACCTCGTTCTCCGTGCCGGCGGCATTATTTGCAGGCGAACAAGCCAGTAAAAGAACGCACAGAATCGGAATGCAAACAGTTGGAATGGTTTTCATGCGAGTCGCCAGCTTGTTGTGGTGGAGAGGCAGGGGATCGGCGATGTGGATAAGCTTACTCCGATTCCACTTCGGCCAAATCCAGCACCCATTGCGGCACGACCGGCTCGCCTACGTAGAATGCTTTCGGTTTTTTTTCGGCAAGTGCCCAGCGATGCAGCCAGCTGGGCCCGAAGCGGCCGGTGAAAGTATCCGGATGCTGATAGGCCGGGTCACGCATGGTTTCTTCAAGCGTGACAAATCGATAGCCGCGACCTCGAATCGTCGCGATTAAATCGCCGTAAGTATCGGCGTTCAGTTCATTGGCATGCATCAATAAAACCTGTGGCAGGTTGTAGCCAAGTAGATTGATCGAGGCGTGTTCGAAGAAATCGACTTTCGCGGCCATGTACGGAACATACTCGCGCCGCAGGCGGGCGAGGGTTTCCTTGTTGTCGCCGCCTTTCGCCAGGGTTTTCCTGTATGCGGAAGCCCAAACCCATTCGCCGTTGTCTATCGTGACCGGTGCGATCTTGTAGCCGTGTCGGGTCAGAAATTCCTGCAAGGCGACTTTATCTTCAAGGGTTCGGCCGGCACGCAAATAGGGATGGCGAAACCACCGTGGCGTTTGTTGGTGTTTGGCCAGCATCGGTCGTAGCAGTTGCTCGCCTTTCAAAATATTTTCTTCGTAGGCTTGCAGGCCGACATCATGCAGGCTGACGTGGCCGTAAGTGTGGTTGCCCAATTCGAAGCCGGCATTCAACCAGTCATCAAGCATGGCGACTCTGTGTTTCTGCAGTTGGCCGTTCGAATAAAGTTTCCCTTCGTTTACAAAACCGACGACGGGAGCCTTGGCTTTTTTCATCGCGGCGATCAGACGGTGGTGATGTTTTCTAATGTCGCGTACGGCCACCGAATTTTTGTCTTCCCAGCCCTGGTCGTTGCCGGAGACCCAAGGCAAATCGTCGATGGTGATGGTAATTCGGCGATCCGGAGTCGCCAGTTCGCCGTCTTGTGCCGTGGATGGCTGCGACAAGGCAGCACACAGAAGGATGAAAGCGACGCGCAGCATTTTGTTGGACATGGCGATGATGGCGAGATTTAATGCATGCAGGTTAGCGTAACGAAACGCATATGCCAAACCGTCGCTCTGGCCGTTACGGCGACGGCGTTACGTGTAGTATTTTACGAAGCGATCAATAAAGAAGGTAGGGGAGCCATGCTTTACGACGACTACGAGTCCCGCGCCAAACAAGTTGCCGTCCATGTGGACGAAGGCAAATACACCGAAGCGCTGAAAGTATTGCAGTCATTGATCGATAGCGATATTTCCGATCTCGACAAGTCGATGATGAGCATCAACATGGGCGTGGTCTACGATAAAATGCTGCAGCGCGAACGGGCACTGGAATGGTACGACCGTGGCATCGGTTACGAGGCGGTGTATTTAAGATTCTTCGTTTCGGAAAGCAAAGCTTCCTATCTCTACCAGCTTGGGAGATTCAGGGAATGCCTGGATATCTACGAAGAACTTATACAGCAGTCTTTTTTGACCGAGGTCGACAAGTTGCGGATTCAACAATATATCGAAGCAACGAAAAACGCGATGAAGTGAACACGTCACGCAATAAAAAACCCGCGATAAACGCGGGTTTTTTATTGAATCATGTTGACGATTAGACCTGCATCGCCTTTGCGACTTCGGCAGCATAATCTTCAACGACTTTCTCGATGCCTTCACCAACAACAATGCGCTGGAAGCCGATCACGTCTGCGCCGGCAGCTTTCACTGCAGCTTCAACGGAAAGATCGCTGTTCAGCACATATGGCTGGCCGTACAAGGTGACTTCGTTGACGATCTTGGCGATTTTGCCACCAATGATTTTTTCCAGGATTTCGGCTGGTTTTGCCTTGTCCTTGTCGGTCATCTTGGCCATTTCGATTTCTTTTTCCTTCGCAACGAAGTCGGCCGGTACATCGGCAGCCTTGTTGTAGGGAGGGTTCATGGCAGCAATGTGCATCGCGATGCCGCGAGCCAGTTCCATGTCGCCACCTTTCACTTCCACCAGCACGCCGATACGGCCGCCGTGGATGTAAGCGGCAACGTTGTTGGCCGAATCGATTTTCGCCATGCGACGTACTTGCACGTTTTCACCAATTTTGGCGATCAGTGCGGCGCGCACTTCTTCAACAGTACCGCCTGCGACGGCTGCAGATTTCAGTGCTTCGATGTCGCTGACTTTCAGGGCGGCATCGGCAACCACTTGAGTGAACTTCACGAAATTTTCGTCTTTGGCAACGAAATCGGTTTCAGAGTTGATTTCAACCAACACTGCCTTGCCGCCTTCGGATGCCATGGCAATGCGGCCTTCGGCAGCAACGCGGTCGGCTTTCTTGTCGGCTTTCGCCAAACCTGTCTTGCGCAGGTATTCCATTGCCGCATCGATATCACCAGCATTGACTGAAAGTGCTTTTTTGCATTCCATCATGCCGGCGCCGGAGCGCTCGCGCAGTTCTTTAACTAAACCGGCTGTAATTTCCATGTGTTTCCTCTCTAATTTCTATAAGGCAGCGCGGCAGCCGAAGCTGCCGCGTGCGTATGTGACTAATTCAGAACGAATTGCGAATTACTTGCCGTCGCGCTTGTCAGCACGTGGTGCTGCATCGCGGCGTGGTGCGCCTTTCTTGGCTGGAGCTGGTGCACGACGTGGTGCGCCTTTCTTGTCTTCCTTCGCAACCGGGTTGCCTTCGGCGTCCAGTTCAACGAATTCGTCATCGCGGGCAGCCATTTGCGGAGCAGCGGCTTTGCCTTCCAGAACGCCGTCGGCAGCAGCGCGGACGTACAACTGAACGGCGCGGATGGCGTCGTCGTTGCCCGGGATTGCGTAGTCAACGAGGTTAGGGTCGTAGTTGGTATCGACAACGGCGATCACTGGAATGCCGAGTTTCTTGGCTTCCTGCACGGCGATGTCTTCGTGACCGATGTCAATGACGAACAGTGCGTCAGGCAGACGGTTCATATCCTTGATGCCGCCCAAAGAGGCTTCAAGCTTGTCGCGTTCGCGACGCAGGCTGAGCACTTCGTGTTTGACCATTTTTTCGAACACGCCGTTGGTTTCATTGGCTTCCAGTTCTTTCAAACGGGCAACCGATGCTTTAACGGTACGGAAGTTGGTCAGCGTGCCGCCCAACCAGCGCATGCTCATGTAAGGCATGCCGCAGCGGGTTGCTTCTTCCTTGATCGATTCGCGAGCCGAACGCTTGGTGCCTACGAACAGGATGGTGCCGCGCTTTTGGGCAATGGCCGAGATGAAATTCATCGCGTCATTGAACAAAGGCATGGTTTTTTCGAGATTGATGATGTGAATCTTGCCGCGGGCGCCGAAGATGAACGGGCCCATTTTCGGATTCCAGTAACGGGTTTGGTGGCCGAAGTGAACGCCGGCTTCCAGCATTTGACGCATAGTGACCTGGGGCATGAGATGCTCCTAAATGAATGAAACCAAGGCGGTCAGGCAATGATTTCGGGGTTGGGCCTCCACATAGGCTCCGTACCGAACCTGGTAAACCAGGCACCCCGGGACGGGAATCTTCCATGTGTGTGAATTCACCGATAACGTTCGGCGTCGACGGCTTCAGGGCAAGCCCCTAGCAAGCCCGCGATTATAGCGGGCCGTAGCGCGCTATTGCAAGTATTCCAGGCCATTTTCCAAGGCCCGGGAGGCAGTCGCTTTTGAGATGTCCTATAATATCGGCCTATGAAGATCACCATCAAAACCCCCGAAGATATCGAGAAAATGCGCATCGCCGGCCGTTTGGCGGCCGAAGTGCTGCAAGTGGTCGCGCCGCACGTCAAACCAGGCGTGAGTACGGCCGAGCTGGACCGCATTTGCTACGAACACATCGTGAACGAGCAAAAAGCCATTCCGGCCAATGTCGGTTACAAGGGGTTTCCAGCCACGATCTGCAGCTCGGTCAATAACGTGATTTGCCACGGTATTCCGAGCCCGAGCAAAATCCTGAAAGACGGCGACATCATCAATATCGACGTGACTGTTATCAAAGACGGTTTCCATGGCGATACCAGCCGCATGTATGTCGCCGGCGAACCGTCGGTGATCGCAAAGCGTCTGGTCGACGTGACGCGTGAAGCCATGTTCAAGGCGATTCGTATCGTGAAACCGGGCATTACGCTTGGCGATATTGGCCATGCGATTCAAACCCACGTCGAAGCAGAACGTTTTTCGGTGGTGCGCGAATATTGCGGACACGGCATCGGCCGTATCTATCACGAAGACCCGCAGGTTTTGCATTACGGACAACCGGGAACCGGCGTGATGCTGAAGCCCGGCATGACATTCACGATCGAGCCGATGGTGAATCAAGGTGCACGTCATACGCGCCTGATGCCGGACGGTTGGACTGTCGTTACCAAAGACCGTTCCTTGTCTGCGCAATGGGAGCACACAGTTGCCGTGACCGAGGATGGAGTGGAAATTCTTACGCGCGTACCTGGTGACGATAACGATCTATGAGCTCGATAGTTCGTTCGGCCACTGAATCACCGGCCGAGCGTTTGGCTCAAGCAAACACGAACGGAGAATGGCGCGATGTCGCCAGACAAATGCTTGCCGAGCATTTGCGGGATGTGCGTGAGCGTTTCGAAAAAAACGAAGCCGTCGAGAAATTGATTGCGGCGCAATGCGCCATCGTCGATGCGATCGTGAAATCGGCCTGGCAACGCAGCCTCAATGACAGCCCCGATATCAGTCTGCTGGCTACTGGCGGTTATGGGCGCACGGAAATGTATCCGCATTCGGATATTGATTTGTTGATAGTCGCGACAAAGCGCCAGCAAAAAAATTACTCGGGCAGCTTGTCGGGTTTCTATGCATTGTTATGGGATTGCGGCTTGGCCAGCAGTCATGCAGTGCGTTCGATCGATGAATGCCTGCAGGCGGCGAAAGAAGATATCACCGTGCTGACGGCGTTGATGGAGTTGCGCTTGCTCGCCGGGCCCGACGTCATCCCGGAACTCAACAAGCAGTTGTCGACAAAAAATCTCTGGAGCGCGAAGGGATATTTCATCGCCAAGCGCGAAGAGCAGCGCACGCGGCATGCGCGCTTCAACGATACTGCCGACAATCTCGAACCGAATCTGAAGGAAGGTCCGGGCAGCCTGCGTGATTTCCACACATTGAGCTGGATGGCAAAGCGTTTGTACGGCGCAAATAGCTTGCGTGATCTGGTGCCGATTGGCGTACTTGGCGAAGACGAATGCCAAAGCCTTGAACGCGAATGGCGTGTACTCGCACGCTTGCGCTTCGGCTTGCACCTGATTTCCAAACGCAAGGAAGAACGTCTGGTTTTCGATCACCAGAAAACCCTCGCGGCCCTGATGGGTTTGCAGGATGTCAGTGCCGACAATCTCGCCGTCGAACAAATGATGCAGGGCTTTTTCCGAAGTGCTGCACTGATGCGGCGAATCAATGACCGCCTGTTGCAACGCTTTGACGAGCAATTGGCGGGCAAGGTGAAAGTGGTTTCGGTCGCCGATGGATTCGAATTGCGCCAGGGCTATCTGGCAATGACAAATCCGTCGAGCCTGCAGGGTGGCATGCAGAATGTGCTGCATTTGTTTGAAGTGTGGGCATCGCAGAAAGCCGATTGCGGCTTACATTCGGAAACCGCACGGGCACTGGCCGAGACCTTGCCGCTGATTCGCGGTTATGCCGAAGAAACCAGTGCAGTACACGAAAAATTCCTGCTCCTGCTGCAGCAGGAAACCGCAGTCTTGAGTTTGACGCGCATGGCGCGTCTCGGCGTGTTGTCGCGTTATTTGCCGGCGTTTGGCAAAGTCGTCGGCCGGATGCAATACGACTTGTTCCATGTCTACACGGTGGATCAACATACCTTGACCGTTCTGCGCATCATGGATGGTTACATGCGGGGCCCACTCGAAGGTTTTTCGATGGCGCACGAAGTGGTGCCGCATCTGCGTAAACCTTATTTGTTGTTGCTGGCAGGTTTGTTTCACGACATCGCGAAAGGGCGGGGTGGCGACCATGCCATTCTTGGCGCCGATGACGTTCGCGAGTTTTGCGTAGCGCACGATATTCCGAATGCTGACACCGAATTGCTGGTCTGGCTGGTGCGCGATCATCTGGTCATGTCGGTGACGGCGCAGAGACAGGATATTTCCGATCCCGACGTCGTCACGCGTTTTGCGACGCGTGTAGCCGATCGCGAGCATCTGGAATATTTATATCTACTGACTTGTGCCGATATCGCCGGGACAAGCCCGAAATTATGGAATGCCTGGAAAGACCGCCTGCTTGCCGATTTATATACGGCGACTCGATTCGTGCTGCGGCGCGGCCTTGAAAATAAACTGAATGCCGAAGACATTATCAGTGATTCGCGCGCGATGGCATTGGCAACCTTGATTAATCAGGGCGTCGACTCGAAAGCGATCGAAGATCTGTGGGATTCATTTCCATCCGAGGCGTTTTTGCGTTATCGCCCCGAACAAATTGTCTGGCAGACCGACGGAATATTGAAAAACATTTCGCATGCATCGCAAGTTATCGTGCGCGGCCATCAGGCCGATGGCAGCCTGGAAATTTTTGTCCGTACGCAGAATCGGGATGGTTTGTTTGCCGCCCTGGTCGCAACGATTGATCGCCTTGGCATGAGCGTGCTGGAAGCCCGCATCCTGAACTCCAGCGATGCTTACGCGCTCGACAGTTTCCAGGTGCAGGCCGCGAAAGACGACCGCCATACCATGCAGGATATCGTTCGCGCTCTTGAAATTGCCTTGCGCGATCCAGCCCGCGTACATCCGGCCAGGCGCATGGTGCCGCGGCACATCAAGCATTTCAAAGTACCGACGCGAATCGATTTCGAAACATCCGAAGATGGTTCGCGAACACGCCTGAGTCTGGTATGTACCGATCAACCAGGATTGCTGGCCAAGGTCGCCGCGGTTCTGCGGATGCAACATTTGCGCGTCCACGATGCCCGCATTGCGACATTTGGCGAGCGCGTCGAAGATTTTTTCCTGATCAGCGACGAACAAGATCGAGCTATCGTTGATGAACGGATTCTGGAACAATTACAAATGCACTTAACTGCCTGTGTCGAGGGAGACATACATGCCAAACATTGAAACACTGCGTCCATTTATCGAGGATGCCTTTGAGCGCCGCGCATCCTTGAGTAGTGAGGAAATCGACAGCGCAGTGAAACCGGCAGTCGAACAAGTGATGTCGCTGCTGGAGTCGGGGCGGGCACGCGTTGCCGAGCCTGTTGCGAATGGCTGGCAAGTCAATGAATGGTTGAAAAAAGCGGTATTGCTGTATTTCCGCTGTAATGACATGCAAGTCATGTCAGGTGCGCCAGGACCTTATTTCGACAAAGTGCCGACCCGCTTCGAAGGTTTTGATGATGCGGCTTTTCGTGCACTCGGCGTTCGTGTAGTTCCCGGTGCCGTCGTTCGCCGTGGTGCGCACGTTGCCAAGGACGTGATCCTGATGCCCAGCTTCGTGAATATTGGTGCGCACGTGGGCGCCGGCACGATGGTGGATACCTGGGCAACGGTTGGCTCCTGCGCGCAAATCGGTGCGCGTTGCCACTTGTCCGGCGGTGTCGGCATCGGTGGCGTACTTGAGCCTTTGCAGGCTTCGCCGACCATTATCGAAGATGATTGTTTTGTAGGCGCTCGCTCCGAAGTGGTCGAAGGCGTCGTCGTTGAACGCGGCAGCGTTATCGGCATGGGCGTTTTTATCGGCCAGAGCACGCGTATCTACAATCGTGCCACCGGCGAGGTTTCCTATGGTCGCGTGCCTGCGGGCAGTGTCGTCGTGTCCGGCTCCTTGCCATCGGCAGACGGAAAATATTCACTTTATTGTGCCGTTATCGTGAAGCAAGTCGATGAAAAAACCCGTTCAAAAACGTCGGTCAATGATTTGTTGCGCGGGGCCGTTGAGTGAAAGTTATTTCTTCCGGACAAACATTTTTTATAAAAAAAGTATTTCCGGCAGTATGGCTTGGTTTTATTGCAATCGGCTTGATTGGTGCCCTTGTGTCTGGCGGATTCAAGGAAGCGCCGGCATTCATATTGGTGCCGGTAGCCATGTTGATATTCGGGTTTTTCCTGTTTAAGTATTTTGTCTGGGATTTGGCTGACGAGGTCAAGGATGCCGGGGATTATTTGATCGTGCGTAAAGGTGGTGTAGAAGATCAAATTCCACTGCAAGACATCATGAATGTCAGCATGAGCATGGGAACCAACCCGCAAAGACTCAGCTTGCGTTTGCGCAAAGTTGGTAAGTTAGGCAACGAAGTGGCTTTCTTGCCGGTCAGAAATTTTTCGTTCAATCCTTTTGCCAAAAATGCCATTGCCGAAGACCTGATTGTTCGGGTTGATTGCGCCCGGGCAACCAAATAATTCTGGATTTACCGACACGTGAATACTCTTTATGGTCTGAATAATTGCGACACCTGCAAAAAAGCACGTAACTGGTTGCAGCGTTTCGATGTTGAATTCCAGTTTGTCGATTATCGCGAGCATCGAATCGAACCGGCGATCTTGAAACAATGGTCAACTCAACTCGGAAGTTGGGATGCGCTTCTCAACAAGGCCAGTACGACTTGGCGACAATTGCCGGAGGCTCGCAAAAAACCCGGCAGCGACCCCGAATGGCAACTATTGCTAAAAGAGTATCCGGCATTAATAAAGCGCCCTGTGCTGGTCTCGGCTGATGGTGTAGTCTCGGTAGGCTTCACCGACAACGCCTACAAACTTCGTTTCTCAATCAAAAAGTAAACACAATGAGCGAAATAGTTGATCTGACCTCGAATCTAATTGCACGCGCTTCGGTAACACCGGAAGACGCCGGCTGCCAGGACATGTTGTGTGAACGCTTGCGTGCGAAAGGATTTGATTGCCAGCAACTGGACTTTGTCGATGTCAAAAATCTTTTCGTAACACATGGTGATAAACGTCCGGTAATGATTTTTCTGGGGCATACCGATGTCGTGCCACCGGGTCCGCGCGATCAATGGTTGAGCGATCCATTTGTTCCGGAAATACGTGATGGTTATCTGTACGGCCGTGGCGCCGCCGATATGAAAGGTAGTGTTGCCGCATTCGTGTTGGCGATGGAAAAGTTCGTCAAGAAACATCCGAACCATCCCGGCACAATCGGCATGTTGATCACATCTGATGAAGAAGGGGATGCCATTCATGGTGTTCGCAACGTCGCCGATTATTTTAAAACGGTCGGCCAGAAAATTGATTACTGCATTACCGGTGAGCCTTCATCGATTGATAAATTCGGTGATTTATTGCGAGTCGGACGTCGCGGAACCTTGTCAGGCACTTTGAAAGTGAAAGGCATTCAGGGCCACGTTGCGTATCCGGAACGTGCACGCAATCCGATCCATGACGCAATGGCGCCCTTGGCAGAATTGGCGGCGAGAGCATGGGACGACGGTTATCCGGAGTTTCCGCCGACCAGCTTCCAAATTTCCAATATCAATGCCGGCACAGGCGCAAATAACGTAATCCCGGGCGAATGCACAGTGGTGTTCAATTTTCGCTACAACCCGGGCTGGAAGTCGGATGACCTAATCAGCCAAGTGCATACCGTTTGCGACCTGCATGGTCTGGATTACGAAATCGCCTGGCATCGCGGTGGGGAACCGTTTCTGACACGTGACGGCAAGCTCCGCAAAGCCGTGCGCGAAACAATTATTGATCGTCTGGGCATCACGCCATTGGAAAATACCGGCGGTGGTACATCCGATGCGCGTTTTATCGCGCCACTCGGTGCAGAAGTTGTCGAGATGGGGCCAATCAACGCCAGCATCCATAAAGTCAATGAGCGCGTTGCGATTTCCGAACTCGAACAGTTGCCGGATTTGTATTGCGAGTTTGTCGAGCGTTTATTGCTGACATAGGGTGCGCCCAGGCACACCATTGAATCAATTAATGAGCTGATGAGAACCTCGTATCTCACCAACCCGTGATTGGGAGGTATAGGTCTTTAGTAATGTTTACAATACTAAATGTAATGTATAGCATACATTTTGTCAGCCTAATGAGACATTTTCATGCTAAAAATCCTTGCCGTGTGTCTTGCTTCCCTGGCGTTTGGTGCCTTGCTGAGCCTCAATTCCCTCCATTTGCCAATCCGCCCGGGTTACATCGGTGCGATCTTGATGATTGCGTTGGCAGCTTGGGTGAGAAGTTATTGGGGCCGGCGTGCAGTTGTTGCCGGTGATGAGCCAAGTGCCGCAGAACGCAACGTTTGGCTTTGGATGGTGGGTACGGCACTAATAGCCGGCTTCGTCATTGCAGTGTTATTCCAGCCTGGCTCCGAAGTACACACGCACACGGGTGATACTGGCGGCTTTAATTCCTGGATTATTCTAGGCGGAGTGCTGATTGCCTATGTCATTTTGCGTAATCCCGATGTTCAGCGTGACGAACGTGATATCGCTATTTCGAATCTTGGAACGAAAGCGGGCTACATCGCTTTAATCGTTCTGTTGATTGTCTTTTTATTGTCACTGGGATTTGCGCCACATGACCTGACGCAACGCTTTACCCATTGGCTGATAGCCAATGCGCTGGTCACCTTGATCTTGCTGTCGTGCCTAGTGCAGTACGTTGCACAGTTGATTTGCTATTGGCTTGATATGCGGAACTTGCGAGCAGACCCATGAGTAAGATCGGCAACCACATTCGCCGTCTGCGTTTCGATCATGGCGAAATGACACAGGAAGCCTTGGCGCAGGCGCTCGGCATCACTCGGCAAACCATCATCGCGCTTGAAGCAGAGCGCTATGCACCATCACTTGAGTTGGCAATGAAAATTGCCGAAGTGTTCGATAAAAAAGTCGACGAAATCTTCTTTCGCCGATAGGAAATAACCGGAAAACACAAGGGCATTGCAGAAATGAAAATACTTTTGAAAATGATTAAATGGGCAGTTGTTTCGTTGTTGGCGATCGTCATTCTGTTATTTGCCTATACGTATTACGTCGTAAACAGTTTCGATACCGAAACCTTGCCTGTCAATCATGGCAAGGTGAATGCCGAACTGTTTGTCGGCAAGGGTGAAAAACAGCCGTTGATAGTCGGGCTGGGTGGTTCGGAAGGCGGCAATGCCTGGGCCAGTGACCATTGGAAATCACAGCGCGATAAATATCTTGCGCAGGGGTATTCAGTTCTTGCTATCGGTTATTTCGGCATGGAAGGAACCCCGAAAAAACTTGATCGAATCGCGTTGGAAGGCATCCACGACGCAATTGAAAAGGCAGTTGCAAACCCGAAAGTTGATGGTCGATGCATTGCCGTGATGGGTGGATCGAAGGGCGGGGAATTGGCTTTAAGTCTTGGTAGTCATTACAAAGACATCAAGGCTGTCGTCGGCATTGTGCCGGCACATGCAGTTTTTGCAGGACTGACCGATGCTTTGACGACTTCATCGTTTACTTATCAGGGCAAACAACTGCCTTTCGTTCCGGTGCCGTGGAGTACGACACCGGCTTTGCTGAGCGGCGATCTGAGAAAAGCCTTCGATATCATGCTTGAAGATAAAAAAGGCGTCGAGCAAGCGGCGATCAAAGTTGAAAATATCAATGGACCAGTATTTTTAATTTCCGGAACCAAAGACGAATTCTGGCCATCCGCCGAAATGTCGGACAAGGTTGTTCAGCGTTTGAAAGAGAAAAACTTTCCTTACTATTACGAACACCTTGCCATTGACGGCGGACATATGGAGCCGCTGAAACACTTCGACAAGATCGACCAATTTTTCGAACAGCATTTCAAGGCGGATCAGGTAAATGGCTGCCACAGGTAACGAGATTAGCGGAAGCCGGGCTCAGGAAATTGCCTGAGCCCTTAATTCTAAAACCGGAGCACTGACAGGCGACGGCCTGGAGCCTTTCCATTTCCAAAGCATTGTGATGAAGATCAGGTCCACTGCCACTGCGAACACACTGGCTTCCGGTCCAAAATTACCGCCGGTTAGCCACTCGGCTTTCCCTTGGAATACCGGATGAAACCAGCCGGTATGGTCCAATCCGCTTACGCCGAAACCAAGCAGATATCCCTGAGACCAATTCCATCCAAGATGCAGGCCGATGGGCAGCGCAAGACTGCGAGTGCGCATATAGGCAAGCCCCAACATCACGGCTCCGAGCGCCAGATCAAGTGAAGCCCAGAACTTGGTAGCTCCATCCATGCCTGGATTGTCCCAATGACCAAGCGCAAACAACAGCGCCAACACGATTTGCGCGACCCAGATGCCGGCACCGTCAAGAAGCCTTTGAAAGATAAATCCTCGAAATAGTGTTTCTTCGAAAAGTGCCACAAAAAGAAATACGTAAAAACCATAACTCATTGCGCTCAGGCTACGGGCGGGGTCCAGTTCAAAAC
>JBOHYG010000042.1:0-37686 GCA_050737875.1 Arenimonas sp.
ATTTCGGGTCACCAACATGACCGCGGCAAGTATCGAGAACAGCAGAATCGAGCCCATCACCAAGGCGTTATCCTCAGATATCAGCAGCCCATAGAGTACCGAATAAAGAACTGTCAGCATCGCGGAGAACCCAAGACTGCGGGTGGTACTTTTCAAAACAGACTTGACGTACACGCCAAGCAAACCAATGCAGGCGACGCTGGCAATTAGATACGCTTTCCAAAAGTCCATATGCTCGCTCAAGCTGAGCAGCAAACAAAAGAATATCGCCAGGCTGAGTCCAACCAGGCCATATTGAATTGGATGAATCGCCAGCTGCTTGATGATTTCAAACATCAGGAATCCGACAAAGGTCAGTACGATAAACAGAAATGCATACTTGCTGGCGCGATCTGCCTGAGTATAAATGTTGACTGGATCGATCAAATTGACCTCAAAACTGTCCATTTGATCCAACTCAGTCTTATTACGATATTGCGTTTGCGCACTGGCAGACAAGGAAGAGATATTCCAGTTTGCCTTGAAGCCCTTGTCGGTGACATCGGAATTCCGTGGGGAAAAATCACCGCTAAAGTTAGGATGTGGCCAAGTCGATTGAATGCTGGCTTTATTGCTGTCAGCAATAGGAATCAGAGAGAGTGTTTCCGTACCGCCGAGCAGAAAGTCCATGTCGACAGAAATTTTTTGCGCCTGTGCTAGTGCAAATATCGGCAATACCACATGCACACCTTTTGATTGTGCTGCAAGACCGTGGCTGCCGGCACCTTGCTTGATGACTTTAGTTTCGCCAGCAATGCTTAGCTTTGGTGTTCCCATCAGACCACGGGTATCGTTCATCAAGAAACTCAGATATGGCGAACCAAGGGTTCGTTTGATCAATGGATTCCCGGTATCCGGTGTATTGAATTCAAACTGCGCTTTCATTTTGGCATTCAGTTCGTAGATTCTTACTTTATGAATGCCAAGCTCTTTTATGCTCGGCACCATTAGGCCGCTCACATCCACCGTTTTTGGATAAAAAATCCAGAAACTATTACTGGTTTCTTCGTAACGACTCTCGACGCCCTTTTCATTTTTTGTGATGATGGTTTCAACGTCCTGGTAGGGCACGATCAATACCGGGCCAGCGAACTTGATCTTGCCGGCATAACTCCGTTCGACCGACTCGATGGCTTGAGAACGATAAGACTGGCGCTCACTGATCGTGCCTCGAATCATCGCCAGGGGAATCATCAGTAAAAGCATCAAAAACCCGACGACCAGGGCTTTCAGAATAAAACTAAGTTGTGACGACATAACGACTCCGGGTTTGAATTCCCGGTCAGATTAGGTCACGGCTGTGTGCGGCGAATGCGGCCTGTGTGTGCCGAAAGTGAAGTCAGTTTCGCGATATCGTCAAGCTGGCTAACACGCCGCCTTCGGAATGATTAACAAGCGTGATATCGCCCTTGTGTGCCAGCGCGACTTCTTTCACGAAACTCAAGCCCAGCCCGCTGCTGCGCTGCCCGGTATCGGGGCGTGGCAGCGAATAAAAACGCTCGAACAAACGTGACGCCGCGTAATCGGGAATGCCGACGCCCTGATCCAGGATTGTTATGCGGCAATGATTTTGTTCCGAGTCGATGCCGATCTTGATCAACCCATGTTCGGGCGAAAAATCTATCGCATTATCGAGCAGATTCTGCAATGACTGCGTCAGCAGGAATGCATCGCCATTGATCAGGAGATCACCACCTGAGCTCTCGAATTGAAATCGTATTTTCTTGCCGATGAATTTCTTGTTCGCACCCTGCTCGAAATCGGTTACCACCTTCCGGCAGAGCTCGGCCAGATCCAGCGGCTTCTTGTCGATATCGTTTTGCCGGTATTCCACCGATGCCAAGGCCAGCATCTTGTCGATCATCTCCGACATGCGCATGGACTGGGTTTTTATATTCTCGAGAAATTTTATCCGGTCGGCTTCGGCGGGATTTTCTTCCAGGATTTCCGAGGCGCCGCGAATCGCAGCCAACGGGCTTTTCATTTCATGGGTCAGGGTTTGTACGTATTGTTCGACGTATTGCTTGCCATCGAGTTTCTTGCGCATCGTATCAAGCGCATTGCCCAGTTCACCCATCTCGTTGCGACCCAAATCCGGCAACACCGCTCGTTCGCCGGCGCTGATGGCTTTCGCGTATTTCCCCAATCGGTCGATCGAACGGGTAAACCAGAAAGTGACCAACAAACCGATCAGGAATGACGCCGCCAGCAAAATCGACCCCTGCTTGACGATATTCTTCTGGCTTTTCTCGATGAACGGTTGAATGCTCGCATTCGGATTGGCGACCGACAACACGCCTATCAACTTGTCGCCATCCATGATCGGCGCAGCGACGTACATGACGGTACTGGTTTCATCATTCGGGTTGCTGCGGGTCGAGCGCGCGCCGTACTGGCCGCGCAAGGTGAGATAGATATCGTTCCAGCGCGAATAATCCTTGCCGACATCCTTGTTCTCGGAGTCGTAAATTACCTTGCCTTTTTCATCGGTGATGATGATCCGGTAATTGAAAATCTCCTTCATGTAGTCGGAGATGCCCGCCTTGTAACGCGAAATTCTTGCCGAACTGACTGCCTGGGAAAAATCGCCCTCGGCGATCACGCCATTCTTCACGTCATTCGCCGCCAATTGCGCCAGCACATTGGCGGTATCCACCAGGCTCGATTCCATCGATTGGCGAACACCGGGTTTCACCTGATTGACGAACACCTGCAAAATAAAATACGCCGCCAAACCGACGATCAGAAAATAGCCCAGGAAAATTCGATAGCTGATTTTCATTATGGATGTCTGATCGAATAACCCATTCCGCGATGGGTTTGCAGCACATCGTCCGGATCAATCGCACGCAGTTTTGCCCGCAATGTCTTGATATGGGTATCGACCGTGCGGTCCGCTGTTTCCAGGGCGTCCGCCCAGATGTCCTGCATCAACTTTGCCCTGGAAAATACCGCTCCCGGACGCGAAAGCAAGGTCGCCAGCAACAGATATTCGTAGCGGGTCAGATTTAGTGGTTGTCCTGCATATTCAATACGCTGGCCCTGCTGGTCATGCCTGAATTTTGATGGTGTTTGAACCTGCGACGGTTTTTCGATGGCGACATTGCGGCGCAAACATACCCGCACTCTCGCCACCAATTCACGCGGCGAAAATGGTTTGACCATATAGTCATCCGCACCCATTTCCAAACCGAGCACCCGGTCGATTTCGCTGCCTCGCGCAGTCAAGAAGATCAGCGGTATCTGGCTGAATTTCCGTAGTTCGCGGCAAACATCAAAACCGGTTTGGTCCGGAAGGCCGACATCGAGCACCAGCACATCGAATTTTTCCGACTGCAGCAAATCAAGCGCTTCGCGTCCAAGACCAACCCGGGTGACTTCGAAAGCTTCGGTCCGCAATGCATAGACGATCGCATCGGCAATCGCGGCTTCGTCTTCAACGAGTAAGATGCGTGCCATATTTTATTCTTCGGTCTCCGGTGTTTCGGCGCGTTCTTTTGCTGCATCCCAACACAGCGCGCAGATCGCCTGAAAGCCCGCCTGTTCGAACCAGGCCTCGGTGAATTCCTCTTTCACCAGTTTTTCTTCACAATCACTGCACCATGCATCCGGACGTGCCTGATCACTGTCATCGCTCCAGAAGAACCCACCCGGCTCCTTCGCCGACAAAATGTGCCGGCATACCAGGCCGATGCCTTGCGTACCATGCTGATCACATACAACGAGACGGGGCAGCATCACCATTAGCGTTTTTTCTCTTCTTCAATCCATTTGTGCACGCGTTGTTCGAGCAACGCCATCGGCATGTCGCCACCGGTCAACACCACATCGTGGAAACGGCGAATATCGAACTTGCTTCCCAATTTTGTTTTCGCTTCTTCACGCAAACGCACGATGGTATTCATACCGACTTTATACGCCAGCGCCTGGCCTGGCATGACCAGATAACGTTCGATCTCGGCAACCACATCGGTCTCCGGCATGCCGGTTTTTTCACGCATGTATTCAATGGCTTGTTCGCGCGTCCATTTCTTCGAATGCATACCGGTATCTACCACCAAACGTACTGAACGGAACATTTCCGCCTGCAGACGGCCCAGATTATCGAGCGGTTTATTCTGGTAGCCGATTTCCCATGCAAGCCGTTCGCTGTAGAGCGCCCAGCCTTCCGCATAGGCGGTGAATGGAAGCAGTTTCCGGAACGTAGGTACGCCCGTCAGTTCCTGCTGGATGGTTTTCTGGAAATGGTGGCCAGGTATGGCTTCGTGATATGCCAGCGTACGCATGCCGAACTTGGCCACTTCGCCGGTGCTACGGAGATTCACGTAGAAAGTTCCGGGGCGCGAACCATCGAAGGCAGGGGTGTCGTAGTAAGCACCAGGCGAGGTTTTTTCCTTGAATACTGGAATGCGCTCCACTCGCACACCCTGCTTTGGACGCACATTGAAATATGGCGTTAAACCTTTATCGATGTCGTCGATGATAGCCTGGAAATCTTTCAGGATTTGCTGACGGCCAGCATCCGTTTCTGGATACAACTGGTCGGGACGTTTTGAAATTTCATCGATGCGTGCACCGACAGTTCCTTCAAGCAGGCCTTCCGATTTCAGGATGGCATCCATCTCGGCTTCGATACGTGAAACCTCACTCAAACCCAATTGATGCACTTCATCGACGGTCATGTTGGTGGTGGTGTTTTGCTTGATCGCCCATTGGTAATAAGCATCACCATCCGGCAAAGCCCAGACACCGTTATTGCCCGTAGCTTTGGGCTGCAGTTTTTCGTAATAGGCGATGAATTTCCGGTAGGCCGGATAAACACTCTTCTGGATACCCAGCTCGGCATCGGCAAGAATTTTCGTGCGCTGGTCGGCATTCATTTCCTGTTCCGGAATTTTCTTGAGCTTTTCTTCCAGTGAGGTGTAAAGAATATTCTTGTTGGCCGGCGTACCGGCAAATTCACGCATTTGCAGCAAGACTTTTTCAATCACGAACTTCGGCGGGATGATGTTGAGTGCCTCGCGTTTGTCCAGGCCTTGCTGGGCTTGCTCGAATGCCAGCGGCACCTTGCTCAGGCGCACGATATAGTTTTCCGCGTCTTTTTGATTCGACACCGGGTGCTGGGTCGCCAGGAAGGTCGGCAATTCTCCCTGCAAGCCGAAAAGCTGGTTTAGCGGATAGTTGTGGTACTCATATTTCTGGCCTTCCGCCTGCACGGCCAGGAAGTATTCCAGCATGTCGTAACTGACTTGATTGTCGGGAGTCAGCGATGCACGGTCGTAACTGCGAAGCGTTGCCAGGTCGTTTTGCAGTTTTGCATCGAGCTTTTCTTGTTGCGCCAGAGAAAGGTCGCTCAAATCGTCGCTATACCAATCCATCCAGGACGGCAGCATGCGCAGGCTCGACATTAATTGCGGGTCTTCGAACGCATATTCGGCAAACACCCGTTCGAAGAAAATGCGGATATGGACCGGCTTGAAGTAGATCGAATGCAGCACGAATAAAATCAGCAATAACAGCAACACAAGAAATGTGCGAAAACCCCAGCGAAAAAGTCGTTTCATATGCCTTCCAAGTGTGCCGTGTCGGTGATGACCCAAGAATAACAAAGCTGACCGGCAAGATGCAGTAAGATAGGCCATGAATTATCAACACGGCTACCATGCTGGCAACCACGCCGATGTACTCAAGCACATCGTCTTGCTGCAGCTGATCGAAGCATTGAAACGCAAGGACACCGCTTTTTGCGTATTGGACACCCACGCAGGCCGTGGCCGCTATTTCATGCAAGGCGAACAGGCCGGGAAAACCGGCGAAGCACGCGGCGGCATTTACCAGCTGATCGGCGTGCACGGACTACCGGCGCCGATCAAGCTGTATTTGAATGCTGTCGCCACCGACAATCCGGTTGGCGGGCTGTTGGTCTACCCCGGCTCGCCCTTGCTGGTTGCCCAGGCCATGCGTGAACAAGACCGCCTGATGTGTTGCGAATGGCAACATGAAGAAGCGCAACCACTGAAAGCGCTGTTTGCCGGCGATTCGCGGGTAAGTGTAGTCGGTCGCGATGGCTATGCTGCGATCAAGGCCAAATTGCCGTTCAAGGAAAAACGCGGACTGGTATTGATTGATCCGCCATATGAAACCCAGGAAGCAGAATTCGATTCCATCCTCAAAGCGCTCACTGAAGGACTACAACGTTGGTCGAATGGCATGTATGCCGTGTGGTATCCGATCAAGCAGCGTAAAACCCTGCAATCATTCTTCCGCAAAGTGACGGCACTGCCGATGAAGTCCGCGTTCGTCGCAGAAGTATTGGTCAGGCCTGATGATTCTCCGCTTCGACTCAATGGCAGTGGCATGTTGATTATCAATCCGCCCTGGCATTGTGATGAAGCCTTGCAACCGGTGTTGCCGGTACTTGCGAGATTATTGGGCGAAAAGGGCGCTAGCTCGGCATTTCAATGGTTAAAGAAAGAAGAAAAATAATTCAGTAGCAATTCACATGACACTGATTTCATTGCTTATTTAGAGCATTCTCACGGACTTTTCATGGCAAGCTAGCGCCATGTCGCAAAAAGCAAAAAAAGCTCAACGCCTCGGTAAATGGCAGCGTCAGGAAGCCATTACATTACCGGACGGTCGCACCGTGTGGATTCGCCCGATACAGGCTGCCGATGCACTGCCCATCGCCGGAACTTTCCATTTATTGCACGAAGATGAAATTCGTCGCCGTTTCCTGCATCCGGTAAAAGCGCTTAGTGACGATTATTTGTTACGGCTGACTCAACCGAACCCCGAAACCGATTTCGTCGTTGTCGCCGCCGAACCTTACGAACCCGGAACTGCGCTGGTTGGTGCGGTCGCAAGACTATCGCTCGACGAACAAGGCGGCAGTGCCGAATTCGGCATTCTGGTCAGCCATTTCGTCAGTGGCCAGGGACTGGGCAAAGTGTTGATGCTGCGATTGATCGAATGGTGCGAGAAACATCGGATCCGGCACTTGTGGGGCGATGTGATCGACGACAATCACGCCATGTTGAAACTGGCGGAAAAACTCGGCTTCACGAAAGAATCACGGCATACCACGCCGGGCATTACCCGCATCGTGCTGACAATTTAAGACAAAGTTCGGCAGGGGTTTTCGGTTAAAATAAGCCGATGACTTCTGATTCAAATCTTCCCTGCCCCCCATTCCCCCGTGCTGGTCAACAACGTGCCTATTGGCGCGCACCACATAGCCCGAGCGCAATGGCGCTGGCTATTTCGCAGGCCGCGCGACAACACGATGGTTTAATACTCGCGATTGCCCGCGATACCCATAGCGCAAGCGCGCTCGAAAACGATCTACGCATCGTCGCCTCGGATTTACCGTTACTGCATTTTCCCGACTGGGAAACACTGCCCTACGATTTGTTCAGTCCGCATCCCGATATCGTTTCGCAGCGCATTGCCGCACTTTATCGTTTGCCGTCGATCAAGCGCGGAATTTTGGTGGTGCCGGTCGCATCGCTGATGCAGCGCGTTTCACCGCCCGAATGGATTGCCGGTAATGTGCTGGATCTTCGCAAAGGCCAGAAGCTCGATCTCGACCAGGAAAAACGCCGACTCGAAGCCAGCGGTTATCGAAACGTGCCGCAAGTTAACGACCCTGGCGATTTCGCAGTGCGCGGCGCCTTGCTGGATCTCTACCCGATGGGTTCGGATGTGCCGTATCGAATTGAATTATTCGACGATGAAATTGATTCATTGCGCAGTTTCGACCCGGAAACACAACGCTCCGATTATCCTGTGGAATCAGTGCGGCTATTGCCCGCCCGTGAATTCCCGCTCGATGCGGCCGGCACGAAAAAAGCACGGCAAAATCTCAGCGAACAATTTGAGTTCGATGCGCGCCGCTGCACGATTTACCAGGACCTGAAAGAAGGCGTTGCTCCAAACGGGATCGAATATTACTTGCCGCTTTTCTTCGACAAGACGGCGAGCCTGTTCGATCACCTTCCCGCCAACAGCTTGATTATCTCCGGCGACGACGTTGAGGTTTCCGCCGATAATTTCTGGCAGCAGACAAGCGAACGCTGGGAACAACGCCGCCATGATGTCGAGCGACCGATTTTATCGCCGGCACAATTATTCCTGCGTCCGGATGAATTGCGTGCACAATGCAACCAGCGACTTCGCATTGAAATTTGCGGCGATCAACATCCGTACTACGCAAAATCGATCGCGATTGCCGAACAAACCGTTCCGACTCTTCCGTGGTCGCAGAAAAACGAAGTCGCCGGTGCTGCACTGCAATCGTATTTAAATCATTATCCGGGCCGCGTATTACTGGCAGCCGATTCCGCCGGCCGCCGCGAAGCCTTGATCGAACTATTGAATACCGCCGGACTGCCTTTCCATCAGGTTGGCGACTGGAATGCGTTTTTAAAAGATACCGAAAATAAACTCAGCGTGACCGTTGCAGCGTTCGAAGCGGGTTTCGCGATTGATTCGCCAATGCTGACGGTATTGACCGAACGGCAATTATTTCCCGAACGTGCCGAGCAATCCCGCCGTCGCAAACGTGTTGGCCGTGATCCGGAAAGTATCATTCGCGATCTTGGCGAAATTGCCGTCGGTTCGCCGATCGTGCATGAGGATCACGGCGTTGGGCGTTACCAGGGCTTGATCGCGCTCGATACCGGCGGTGTCTCCGGTGAATATCTGTGCATCGAATACGCCAAAGGCGACAAATTGTATGTGCCGGTATCGCAGCTGCAATTGGTCAGCCGCTATTCGGGTGCTTCTCCGGATCATGCACCGTTGCATTCGCTCGGTGGCGAAGCCTGGGAAAAAGCAAAACGCAAAGCCGCCGAAAAAGTTCGCGATGTCGCCGCCGAATTGCTGGAAATCCAGGCGCGTCGCCATGCCCGTCAAGGCATGGCATTGCCGATCGATCGCAGCCTTTACGAACCGTTCGCGGCGACATTCCCGTTCGAAGAAACTCCGGATCAATTCAACGCGATCGAAGCGGTAATCGCCGACATGGACAAGGCAATGCCGATGGACCGCGTCGTTTGCGGTGATGTTGGTTTCGGCAAGACCGAAGTGGCCGTACGTGCCGCATTCGTGGCAGCGACGGCCGGCAAACAAGTGGCGATCCTGGTACCCACGACATTGCTGGCGGAACAGCACTACCGGAACTTCCGCGATCGTTACGCCGACTGGCCATTGCGCGTGGAAGTGCTTTCGCGTTTCAAATCGGCAAAGGAAATAAAGGCGGCATTGGCGCAGGTTGCCGAAGGGAAAATCGACGTTATCGTCGGCACCCACCGCCTATTGCAGTCAGACGTGAAGTTCAAGGACCTCGGCCTGGTCATAGTCGACGAGGAACAACGTTTTGGCGTACGCCAAAAAGAAGCCTTGAAAGCGTTGCGCGCCGAAGTGCATTTGCTGACACTCACCGCAACGCCAATTCCACGCACTTTAAATATGGCGATGAGCGGCTTGCGGGAGCTGTCGATTATTGCGACACCGCCTGCGCACCGGCTTGCAGTCAAAACCTTCATTGCGCAATGGGATCCAAATTTATTGCGCGAAGCCTTCCAGCGCGAATTGGCGCGTGGCGGGCAAATTTATTTCCTGCATAACGAAGTCGAAAGCATCGAAAGAAAAGCCCGTGAACTGGAAGAACTGGTGCCGGAAGCGCGTATCCGCATTGCGCATGGCCAGATGCCGGAGCGCGAACTGGAACAGGTCATGCTGGATTTCCACCGCCAGCGTTTCAATGTCTTGGTATGCACCACGATTATCGAATCGGGCATCGATATTCCGAGCGCGAACACGATGATCATCAATCGCGCCGATCGTTTTGGCTTGTCGCAGCTGCATCAATTGCGCGGCCGGGTCGGACGCTCGCATCACCGCGCTTATGCCTACTTGATTGTCCCGAATAAAAAAGCCATGACTGGCGACGCGGAAAAACGCCTGGAAGCACTGGCTTCGATGGAAGAACTCGGCTCCGGTTTCACGCTGGCAACGCACGATCTGGAAATTCGCGGTGCCGGTGAATTACTCGGTGAAGATCAATCCGGGCAAATGGCGGAAATCGGTTTCTCGCTGTACACCGAATTACTGGAACGCGCCGTCAAATCGATACGCTCCGGGAAAATTCCGGATCTCGATCCAAGCACGCGCTTTGGCAGCGAAGTCGAATTGCATATTCCGGCCTTGATTCCCGATGATTACCTGCCCGACGTGCATGCCCGCCTGACGCTTTACAAGCGGATTGCCTCGGCGCGCGACAGCGAGCAGCTGAAAGAGCTGCAGGTCGAGATGATTGACCGTTTCGGATTGCTGCCCGACCCGACCAAACAATTGTTCGCGACAGCGGAAATCAAACTGGAAGCAACGCCGCTTGGCATTCGCAAACTGGAACTCGGTCCGACCGGTGGCCGTATCCATTTCAATGCACAACCGGTGATCGATCCGATGTCGGTCATCCGGATGATTCAATCGCAACCCAAAATCTATGCGATGGAAGGCGGCGACAAGCTTCGGATAAAACTCGAATTACCCGACGCCGCTTCGCGAGTCCGTACCGCCAAGGCTTTGCTGACAACCTTGGCGAGAGGTTGAATCAAAACTTCCCTGCTTGAAAATCATTTACTGCTTGCATGATCTCGGCCTGCGTATTCATCACGAACGGACCGTAACGCGCCACTGGTTCGCTCAGCGGTTTGCCGGCCACGAAAATAAATCGCGCATCCTGGCTTGCTTCAAACTGCACAAAATTACCTTTGGTCAAACTGATTAATTCGCTGGTATTGACCGGGTGTTTTTCACCGTCCTGGACAAGATTCAAGCCGCCCTCATAGACATAAACGAAAGCGCTGTGCTGCTCCGGAAGTTCATGCTCGAAGCCCTGCCCGTCGGCAAGCTGCACATCAAAATAAAGCGGTTGCGTCGCTGGCTGGATTACAGGTCCAACGACATCGCCAACCTGGCCGGCAATGACTTTTATTTTCGCGCCATTCGCCGTAGTGACCAGCGGAATTTGTTCAGCATTGAATTCCTGATATTTCGGTTCACCCATCTTTTCAGCCGCAGGCAAATTGACCCACAACTGAAAGCCGCGCATCAGTCCATGTTCCTGTTCAGGCATTTCCGAATGCACAATGCCGCGCCCGGCACTCATCCACTGGACGCTTCCCGGTGTCAGCAAGCCTTCGTTGCCGTGATTGTCCTTATGGCGCATACGGCCATCCAGCATATAGGTGACGGTCTCGAAACCGCGATGCGGATGAGACGGGAAGCCACCAATGTAATCACCGGATTTTTCTGAACCAAACTCATCCAGCAGCAGGAATGGATCGAGCATGGGCAAGGCCGGACTTCCGATAACGCGGGTCAGGCGCACACCGGCGCCGTCCGAGGTCGCAATACCCCTGATTTTTTGCTGAATACCGCGATATTGCTTGTTCAGATATAGCTTATTCATGAAACCTCCTTATCTTAGGAGCAATATGTGCACTGTCCGGTGAAGATACTACTGGTCTGGTTGCAACCTACTGTTGCTTGGATGGAATGAAGTGGCCCTGTCCTGCTTTGGCACGCTACTACGTTGAGCTGTTCAAACAGTGCGAAATAAAAAACTATGACTGTCCCTCTGCCTCCCTTTTTCAAGCGAAAAACCGACCGGATCAGGAAACTCGGCGAGCCGACTAGCCTGCCTACCCTGTCGAGCCAGAGGATTAATTTGTGCTGGATTGACCATGCCGACGTCGCCAGTATTTTCCAGATTTATTCGGATATCGAGGTCGCGCGTTACTGGAACCAACCGTCTTTTACCCATCAGGACGATGCCCATATCTACATCGAAAGTATCCATCACGGTTTTGACGACGGAAAACTATTTCAATGGGGAGTTTGTCTGGCTGGCAGCCAGAAACTAATTGGCACATGTTCATTGAGTGATATTTCGACATCGCAGGGACGAGCCAATATCGGTATCGCCATTTCCAGTAGTCAATGGGGCCATGGTTATGGCCGCGAGGCGATGAGCACACTGATCAAACATGCTTTCACCGAGCTGGGATTACGTCGGCTGGAAGCCGATGTAAGCCCGCACAATGCTGCCTGCCTGAAATTGCTTGCTGCTCTGGGTTTCAAACGAGAAGGCTATTTGCGTCAACGCTGGCTGGTCGAAGGCGAATTACAGGACAGCATCGTGCTTGGCTTGTTGAAATCCGACTGCTTGCTGGATGTCTGGACGCCGCAAACCCAATCGGCTAGCGCATTGGTCTCGCAGGGATAGCGCGGGAAACACGGCGGTTGTAAACATAAACGGTTGCCGGCGGAACGTTCCACCAGGTGAAGCTCGCACGCCTGGACGAAAGCCCGAGGGTTTCCAGCACTTCACGCGCGATCGGATTGGCCGGGCCATAGGTGAACTGTACGAAGCGACCATCGGTTTTCAGGCATTCAAAAGCCGCCGACAAGATATCCAACTGCGATTGTCTTGGCATCGAAAGAAAGCCGAGGCCGGAAACGATCGCATCGGCCTTATTTTCGGTAAATCCCAATGGCTTCGCGAGATTGAAAATTTCGCGAGCGTCACCACATACAACATGAGCTTCCGGGAAGCGTTTTTGCAGATGCTGGTGAAGCTCCTCGTTCAACTCGAGTACCAGCAAATTCGTCGGATCGATGCCAAACTCGAGCAAAGCCTGCGTGAAGACGCCGGTGCCACCGCCGAGCTCGATTACACGTTTGGTGTCTTCCGCCAGTTCGGCCATCATCTGTCTGGCTAATTGCGGACTGGAAGGCGAAATAGCCGCCATTCCCATGGGGTTTTTCAACCATTGTCGAAAAAAAGTCCAATTCTGATCGTTTTTTTCGACAGTCTTCTTGGGGTCTATCATGCCTGTCACGGATCTTTGGGTTGAGCTTAGGTTAAGTCAACCTTACTACACTATGATGAACCAAGGGAGTGTCCGAGATGCGTTTTTTAGCCTGCTGCCTCACATTAATTGCTCTGAGTTCGCCCACACCGCTTGCTGCACAGGCTGAAAAACGTACCTGCCTGGACAGCCAGCGCGTCAGGAACTGGATCGTGATTGATGAAGAAACCCTGCTACTTGACGCAGGCCAGAAAAAATACCGGGTGACCCTGCTCAACAGCTGTTTTAATTTGGGCATCAGCCCGACACTGCAGTTCAAGGGCGACCCGATTACCGGCCGCATTTGCAGCGGCTCGTTTGATGCCATTCGCGTGCAACGTGAGCAATGCCGGATTTCGAAAATAACCGAAATCGACAAGCAAACCTTCAATGATGCACAGAACAAAAAGAAGCTGAGCTTGAAAGTAAAAAAATCGGCCGCGAACGCTAAACAAACTCCGGAAAACAAGTAAGGATTTAATGCGAACGCATTGATCCGTCAGAGTTTCCGCAACTCCCAGCACCGGTGAATTTTCGCGTCGCGCTCGAAATCGGGCGCGATTGTTTTCGCACTTATTTCCCGGAATGTCGCAAATTCCGACACGCTGCTTTCATCCAGCTTGAAACGCCGGAAATTATTAGAAAAAATCAGTATCCCGTCATCCGACAATCGCTCGATTGCTGCCCGCAACAAACGGACATGGTCGCGCTGGGTATCGAAATCTTCGGCACGTTTCGAGTTCGAAAAAGTCGGTGGATCACAGAAAATCAGATCGTATTCGCCGACGTCAGCCTCCAGCCAGCGTATCGCGTCGGCCTGCACAAGACGATGCTTGCTGCCGCCTGCGTTATTCAACTTTAGATTGTCGGCAGCCCAGTCAAGATATGTCGCGGACAGATCAACACTGGTCGTTTGAGACGCATTGCCAACGGCGGCGTGCACAGTCGCGGCTCCGGTATAGCAAAATAAATTCAGGAACCGCTTACCGCGAGCTTCGTTGGCAATACGCAAACGGATCGGACGATGATCGAGAAATAAACCGGTATCGAGATAATCAAAAAGATTCACCTGCAATTTCGCGGCGCCCTCTTCCACTACGACAAATTCATGCCGTTGATCCATCACGCCATATTTACTGCCGCCCTTGCCGCGAGAACGGGTCTTTACCGCAATCTGCTCTTTCGGCAATTGGAATACTTCTTTCAGGGCATTCAGCAATTCGCCGAAACGACGTTTGGTATCGGCTTCCGGAATCGTATCCGGGGCCTGATATTCCTGGACATGCAGAAAACGGCGTTTCTCGCCCTCGCATTCTTGATAAAGATCCACTGCCGCAGAATATTCGGGCAAGTCTGCGTCATAAACGCGGTAACAACTCACGCCCTCGCGCTTGGTCCAGGATTGCAAATGCTTGATGTTTTTCCGAACGCGATTGGCCACCATCTGTGCGCCATCGCTGAGTGCCTGCGGCTCGCGAACTTCGCGCTCCGGTGGCTGGACCGGATCGGCGATGACCCAGGTGCATTCCAGCGCACCGTTGAATAGCGTGTATTTTTTATCGGCGCGGATTCGTGTTGCACGCGCCAGCGCTTCGTCGCCGCATAACAAGCTGGCACGCCAGCCTGGAACCGCTGCACGCAGGGCATCACCGAGTTCGCGATACAAGGGCTCGTCGGCGGCAAGGCGGGCGTTATACGGTGGATTGCAGACAACCAGACCGCGGTCGAATTTACTTTTCTGCAATGCGGAAATCGGTTTCCGATCCAGGTGAATCATGTCGGCAACGCCGGCACGATCGGCATTGGCCATTGCCGAACGCAAGGAGTCCTGATCGACGTCGGCACCGAAAAATACCGGCCGCAATGCGGCGCGACCTATTTGCTCGCGCTCGATGGCTTCCATGAAACAACGCTGCCAAAGCGCGGTATCAAATTGCAGCCAACGGCTTGGTGCCTGGTCGGCATTGCGCTGCAAACCCGGTGCTACATCGGCGGCCATCATCGCGCCTTCAATCAGCAATGTACCGCTGCCGCACATCGGGTCCATCAAGGCGCCGCCTTCGTTGTAAATCTTTAGCCATTGGCCACGCATCAATAATGCGGCAGCAAGGTTTTCTTTCAGCGGCGCTTCGCCTTGCGACAATCGCCAGCCACGTCTGTGCAGGGCGCCACCACCCAAATCTACCGACACTACCGCTTTGCCTTTCCGCAATACAAAACTGATTCGCAAATCCGGCGCGATTGCATCCACCGAAGGGCGCACGCCGTTCTCGGCACGCATACGGTCCACCACGGCATCTTTTATCCGTTGCGCCACATAGCGTTCGTGAGTCAACACCGTACCCGATACATGGGCATCGACCAATAAACTGCCTTCGGGTGCGAGGTGTTTGGACCAATCCACTGCATGTACATTGTCGTAAAGCGCTTGTTCGTCGGGACATTCAAACTCGGTTAAAGGCAGATGCACACGGCTTGCCAGCCGCGCCCAAAGCACCGCACGATAAGGCAACTCGTCGCTGCCTTCGACATTCACGCCTGCCACCGCGGCCGTCGCTTTTTCAGCACCCAACGCCATCATTTCATCGGCTAGCAGATATTCCAGACCTTTGGCGCAGGCAACAAAAAATTTCATTTCAGACTCAATTTATAAAGATCGAACAAAACGCGCAAAAACTTCTGCGCAAAATTCAACATGCTCGGCAAGACGATGCGAATCGTTCACCAACACCAATTGATTGCGACGCGGATGCGCCCATTTCACCACTTCAGACGCCGGAATCAGTTCATCATCCCAACCATGCACGATGCAAGTCGGCACATCGGCCGCATCGAGTCTTATCTCAAAACCTTCCAACTGGGTTGGTGGCGCCATCAAAAACAAACCGGCTACCGGAACATCAAGTGAAACACGTGCCGAAATAAACGCACCCATACTCGAGCCGGCAAGAATCAGCGGACCCTGCACTTTTTTCGCGAGTGCGTTCAAACGCTCGCTGCGTCCATGGACATTACCCAGGCGGCTAATGCCAATGTCATTGTCGTACTCTCGATAATCAGGCCGTTCCGAAGTCCAGCCCATGGCTTCGACTACGCGACTGAGCGCTGTGGCCTTGGTGGCATCGGGGCTGCTTTCCAAGCCATGCGAAATGATGACATGTGCTTTCAAGCGGTTTCCTCGATCAGTGGCACCAGACTATCTCCGAGACTGATTCTTCCGCCTTGCAGAATTCGTGCACATAAACCGCCATGCCCGACCATCGCGTTATAGGCGCCGGGGCCCAATGCGGCTTCCATCCGCTCACACGGATCGCAGGCATCGGTGCCTTCGAGAATCACTTCGCCGAGCCGGAATTTTTTTCCGATCAGCGCAATCAACGGCAAACCGGAAACGACGATATTGCGTCGCAATACCGACGGTGAAATTTTTTCATGACCACTCAATGCGGCAATCACCGGCAAATGTTCGGCTTGAATCAGTGTAATGCCGCGTTTGCCGCTGCCGGATGCATAGCGATCACCTTGCAAACCTTTTCCGGCGATCGCATCAACCGCTTCGACTTCCTGCATGGGCACATCGCGTTTAGGACGCAAACCGATCCACTGAACCGTACCGGCCCTGGGGAATTGCGAAGTCAGTTTTGCGAGCGCGGTCATGTCGTGAAGGGTCAAAAAAAGGCCGTGTAATGGTAGCATGCACGGATGACGATGACCTCAGAAACCGACCTGGGCCTGGGCTTGATTCTAGAGCCTTTGCCCTATCAGGAACGCCTTCAAAAGCGTACTGCCACTGACATTGATTTGGTCGTGGTTCACTGCACCGAATTGCCCGACATGAAAATGGCCCGCGAATACGGCGAACGTGTTTTGTACGAAGCCGGGACCGGCGCAAGCGGCCACTACTATATCGACCGCGACGGCTGCGTTTTCCAGTACGTGGATCCGCTGCATATCGCCAATCACACGCGCGGCTATAACCCGCGTTCGATCGGCATCGAGATAGTCAATATTGGTCGTTATCCCGATTGGCTGAATTCGAATAATCAAGTCATGACCGAGCCATATCGTGATGAGCAAATAAATGTCCTGAAAAAATTATTGCTGAACCTGAAGTCGGATTATCCAAACCTGCAATTCATTGCCGGCCATGAGGATCTCGATACTGCGAAAGTTCAAGCCAGCGATGATCCAGGCAAACAGGTCTTTCGCAAACGTGATCCAGGACCGCAATTTCCATGGCAGGAAATTTTGTCCGCAGTCCAATTGAAAAGAATTACACAGGAAACACCATGAGCCATCCCGTCGTTGCAGAGCTGGTCGCATTGCTGACGCTCGAGCGCCTCGAAGACAATCTATTCCGTGGACAAAGCCGCGATATCGGCACCAAGTATGTCTTTGGCGGCCAGGTGCTTGGGCAGGCATTATCCGCGGCACAGCAAACGGTGGAAGACAAACGCGCGGTGCATTCCATCCACGCCTATTTCCTGCGTGCAGGTGATATCGAAGCCCCGATTATTTATCACGTCGACAGAACCCGCGACGGTAAAAGTTTTTCCGTGCGACGCGTGACTGCAATACAGCATGGACAACCGATCTTCGTACTGGCCGCTTCGTTCCAACATGATGAACCCGGTGTTTCGCATCAATTCCACATGCCGGAAGTTCCGATGCCGGAAGATGTCGAACCGAATATCGCGCCGTCCGCCGAAGTCATGGAAAAATTGCCGGCAAAAATGCAGCGCTGGCTTTCACGCATGGGACCGTTCGAAATGCGTCCGATCTACCCGCGCGACGAAGTCAAACCGCCCAAACGCCCGCCGTATCAGCAAGTCTGGTTGCGACTGATCGATAAAGTCGATGATTCCCCGGAACTGCATCGTGCCCTGCTTGCCTATGCTTCCGATTTTTACTTGCTTGGCACCACCACGTTCCCGCATGGCATCAGCTATTACCAACCGAATGTGCAAATGGCGAGCCTGGACCATGCGATGTGGTTCCATCGTCCCTTCCGTGTCGACGATTGGCTGCTGTATTCGCTCGATAGCCCGACTGCACAAAATGCACGCGGACTTGCACGCGGACAGTTTTTCACCCGCGAAGGGATTCTAGTCGCGTCGACCGCACAGGAAGGCTTGATCCGTGTCTTACCAGAAACAGATTTGAAGGAAGTAAAGTAATGCGGCAAATGTTTTCATCTCCACGCCTCGAGAATGTCGAAGGCGTCAATAAATTGCTCAATGATGCCGGCATCGAAACCAAGATTACCCAAGGCAGGACCTACAAGGGCAATAGTCGCCGCGAACACAGTTATGCCGACAAGAAACGCCAGGTAGACAGCAGCCAGTATCCCGCTGTCTGGGTAATCAGGGCCGAGGATTACACGAAAGCCCGCGAATTATTGCATCAGGCCGAATTGCTCGAAGACAAGGTTCAAAACCCGTACATCCCGGGTTTGCAGTTCAAGGATCAAACGCAAATGACGCCGGAAAAGAAACTGCTGCGCACGAAATTAATTCTGCTCGGCGTCATTGGCGCAATGATCTTTGCGATGGTGATTCGATCTTTGCTGTTCTGAGTTTGGTTCGATTGCTTTGCTTGCAAAAAAAACGGCCCTCTCGGGCCGTTTTTTCGTAGCAATTATCGCACCGGAACGAATTGTGCCCGGCAACCTTCTGTAACAATTAGCTGGTTACTGTCGGTATCCCAATTCACCTTGCCATCGCAGGTGGTCTTGGATTCTTTTTTGGCTATCCGCGGATTGCCGCAAGCCCTGAAATTCCAATCGCAATAAGCCGGCTGACCTTGTCGGCTGGAACAGGTAAGCGGTTGTGACCTTGAGTATGGGCACTCCTCTTGTTCTGCCGCTTCCCGCTCCTCGGCAGCCAGGCGCTCGGCTTCTTCTCGTTCTCGACGGCGTTGCTCGGCCAAGGCTTTTTCTGCCTTCAAGGCATCTTTTTTAGCCTTGGCCGCTTCGGCTTTGGCGGCATCTGCTTCCGCGCGAGTCCTTGCGAGTTCCGCTTGCTGTTGTCTCGCTTGCTCGGCTGCTGCGGCATCTTCGGCCGCCGTGTCATTGGTTACCGCGTCCTGGACAACTTCAGGCTCCGCTTGCGTGGTGTCCTGTACCGCATCTTCGGCAACGAGCGGTGCAGCTTCTTCGACAACCGTTTCTGGCGCGGTTTCTTCCGTCATTGGAGTTGCGGCATCTTCCGTAGTTGTAGTTGCAGTCGGATCGGTAACTTCTGTCGGCATCGCTTCCATAAAGTCGGATGACATTTTTGAAGCCGCCATTCCCATGAATACCATGCTGGCTATGGTGAGGATCACTGCCAGTACAAAGCCGATCACAAAAAGCCAGACAGCCCACACAGACCATTTGCGCTGCACGCGATTGAAGTGCTCGACACTATCCCACTTCTTGTTTTTCCAGGCCCACTCGCGGCCTTTTGCACCAAGAACGAAGATCATAACGAGATTTACGAATGGAACTAATGCAAGCAGGCCAATCCAGGTG
Organism: Arenimonas sp.; assembly: GCA_050737875.1. Lineage (GTDB taxonomy): Bacteria > Pseudomonadota > Gammaproteobacteria > Xanthomonadales > Xanthomonadaceae > Arenimonas. The sequence continues at coordinate 19,471 of JBOHYG010000042.1, forward strand.
TTATTGAAAATCGCCCAGATCCAGTTCAACAGGAATGCGCCCCACGACCAGCCTTTGATTCCGGGTGGGATATTGTCATCGACTTGCTTGCCCAAGACGCTCGGCCGCGATTGGGGTGCTGCCTGAGGCGGATCGGAAGGCATGTCTGCAGGCATCTCTAATGGCGGCATTTCCGGAGGTGGTCCGCCTGTATCGCTTGCATCCGCAGCTTGCCCCAGAAGCTTCGCCTTGGCGGCATCGAATTCTTCCTGGGTAATCAAACCCTTTTCCCTTAATTCGCCGAGTCTGATTAGTTCGTTCGTAAGATCACTCATAAATCACCCCTTGGTTTTAAACAGCATTTATTTCCTGGCTCAACCTCAACAAGATCATTTCAAAGCCGCATAACTTCCGCAATAAACTCTTCCGCAGGTTTCGGCCTGCTATAAAAATATCCCTGTGCGAAATCGCAGTCCATTTCCGTCAAAACGTCTGCGGCTTCCTTGTCTTCCACGCCTTCGGCGATTGCAACGATATCCAGATTGTGCGCCAAATCTATCATCGAACGCACCAGTTGTGCCGCACGTTTGTTGCGAGCGACATCAAAAACGAAGGATTTGTCTATCTTCAATTCCGTGGCCGGAAATTTCTTCAGATATTCAAACGAGGAATAGCCACAGCCAAAATCGTCAATCGAAATACGCACGCCATTCTCACGCAAACTTTCCAGCACCCTGGCACTGAGTTGCAAATCCGACATTATGGCGTTCTCTGTCACCTCCAGCACTAGGGAGCTGGCAGGCACGTCGAATATTTTCAGCGCCCCCAGAATTTGCTCGACGATGCCCTGCTCGTGAAATACGCGTGCCGACAAATTGATCGCCACGCTGAATTCTTTTTCCGCTTGATGCAATTTTCCGAAATGATTCAAGGTCGCATTGACGCTCCAGCGCGTCAGCGCTCCGATCAGCCCGGTTTGCTCGGCAAACGGGATGAACTGGTCCGGCCCGACAAAGCCATGCGCGGTACTTTTCCAGCGTGCCAACGATTCGGCACCGACAATTTTATTTCTGCGCAAATCCCAAAGCGGCTGCAAATAAACCTCCAGCCGGTTATTGCCAATGGCTTCGCGAAATTCCGGGTAGTCGATTTCGATTTGTTCTTCGTGAGTGTTGTATATGGCGTAACGATCACTCGATTTCAGCGCCGCAGCGAAAGCTCTTTCGGCATGTTTGCACAGCATCCCAATTGAATCGCCATGATCCGGAAATACCGATACGCCGAGCGTAATCGTCGCCTGTATCGGCCCGGAATCGACCAACAACGGCGATTCAAAAGCACGTACGAGACTATTTGCCGCCAACGCGGAATGATTGATGTTTTTCAGATCGGACAGGCAAACAATAAAATCACACTCACCCACTCTCGACACCTTGTCATCGGACCGCAGTGTATTCTCGATGCGCGATTGCGCCGCAAGAGCCAGCTCTTTATCGAGAACTATATTGACCTCGCCCAGTCGCTGCACGCGCGCAAGAATCAGGCCCACTTGCTTGTCGCTGCCGATTCCATCGATCTGCTGCATCAATGCAGCGAAAAAACCATCCCGATCAAGCATGACTTGCTCCGGTATTGGCGCAAAGCTCGAGCTGGCGGGTTTTCTTCATCTAGCTAGGTGAGATAAAGCTCGGTTGGGTCGATACCGTAGGCACCGGTTTCAAGCGTGCCAATGATTTCCAGATGCTGCTTTTGACCATCGCCGAGAGCATGCATGAACAAATCTATTTCCTCGAACGACTGATGCAGTTGTTTGTCGGCGCCCGTCAAGATCATGACGCGCGGCCGCAATCGCCTGGCCTGGTTCTGCGCCATCACGATCGCCACTTCGCCGGAATTCAACTCCACCAGCGACCCGGTTGGATAAACACTCAGGCACTGCATGAATTGTTCGACGATTTCGCTTTGGTACAAGACATCCCGCTGTCGGTAGATTTCCTGCAGTGCCTTGTGTGGCGACATGGTCTGCCGATAGGGCCTGTTACTGGTCATGGCGTCGTAACTGTCGATGATCGCCGCCATCCGGCCGAACAGCGGTATTTGCTTGCGCACCAGCTGTCCCGGATAGCCACTACCGTCAAAACGCTCATGATGGCTGCTGACCATGCCGATAACGTCCAGATTGTGCACACCGGAGCTTTCCAGGATTTGCATGCTGAATGACACATGGCGACGCATCATCAACATTTCGGTTTTGCTCAGGGCTTCGGGCTTGTCGAGCATGTCCTGCGGCAGTTCGGATTTACCAATATCCAGCAACAAACCGCCGGTCGCCAGACTCATCAATACCGATTCGGCAAAACCCATATGCCGCCCCAACGCTACCGCCAGCAAACTGCTGTTGATGGCATGGCTATATTGATACGCATCCCGCTTGCGCAAATTACTGATCCAGAAAAACGCATCGGCATTGCGTAAAACGCTTTGCACGACCGGCTCGACTGCCGAACGGACATCTTCAAGACTCAGTTTTTTACCATCCCGCACATCCGAAATAATATTGCTTGCAAGCGTCAGTGCGTTTTCGTGCGCGATTTTCGCTTTCGGCAATTCTTCGGTGATGGTGACCGTATTGAAATACTCGCGAACCTTGAGTTTTATTTCAGGCGGGTTTTCATGGTACTGGTTGACGATGAAATTCAGGTTGCTGCGCTTCAGATCGATGATCACGTAGTCGCATATTTTCCGGAGGGCCTGAATATCATCGGCCGATTCGATATAAAAACCTTCGAGCGGGAACGGTGTGTCTATCCAGTCCCGATCGAGTCGATAGACATACATGCCAGTTGCGAGATGCGCGACATCAATTTTCTGTTCCGTCTCGATTCGCGTCTGCATGGGTTCAGCCTGGTTGGATTGGGCTCCGCCCTACATCGTGTGGGTGGGCTTGTCCGATTCCAGAATGCCGGCGAGCAATGTTTCTATTTTGCCTTTGACAATTTCGGCTTCCGAACTTTCGGCGAATTGCACGCCGATACCGGCTGCACGGTTACCCTGCGCACCGGCAGGTGTTATCCATACCACTTTGCCGGCTACCGGCAAACGGTCTTTGTCTTCAAGCAGCGAGAGCAGGATAAATACTTCATCGCCAAGCGAATAGCGACGCGGCGTGGGAACGAAAATTCCGCCGCCTTTAACGAATGGCATGTAGGAATTGTAAAGCGTGGCCTTGTCTTTAATGGCCAGGGACAAAATACCCTGTCTGGCAGCAGCAGCTCCGGTCACGTTTCTTCCCCTTTTTAAAGCAAGTTTATTGTTGCATTGAACGCCATTCGCGAAATAGCCCGGCCAGCAGCAGATCGCTGCGGATTGGACTGTCGAGCTGTGAACGCAAGCGATTCAACGCATCGTACCATTGTGACAGCTTCATAAAATCCGGCGGTGCGGTCAAGCCCGATTTTGCCGGTTTAGGCAACCCCTGCAGCTGACCGGCTGCCTCCAGACTCAAATCGGCGGCAAATTGCAGGCGCAGATCGGCCTGATCATCGCCCAGCCAGCGCTGCGCCAGCTCGATAGGACTCATCTGGTTGGTCGCGACCGCATTCAGGTCCGCCTGAATTTCACGGCGCATTTGCAGGCCGCCATGCTCCAGCCAATCCAGCGCCAGCCCCGGATGGCCGCGTGCTGCGCCAAGTGCCGGGCCGGCAATGTCGGCGGCATAACCGCGTTGCTTGAGCCACTCAAGGCTCTGGGCCGGTTCGGGCAGACGAAACAGGATGCGCTGGCAGCGGCTGCGGATAGTCGCCGGTAGTGCGCCCGGTTTGTCGGTAACCAGAATCAGGAAGCGGTTTTGCGAGGGCTCTTCCAGCGTCTTCAGCAAGGCATTGCAGGCGGCGTAATTCATCCCGTCGGCCGGATGCACGATGGCTACCTGCGCTCCGCCGAATTGCGGAGTCAGCGAAAACCATTGCGATAACCGGCGGATTTGGTCGATCACGATATTGGTGTAGAGCTTGCCGGTTTTCTCGTTCGCCTCGTAGGTGATATCCAGAAAATCCGGGTGCGTTCCCGCTTTGATAAATACGCAACTGCGACACTCGCCGCAAGCCTGTTTATTCGGCCTCGGCGTTTGGCAAAGCAAGGCGCGGGCAATCTGTTGCGCCACTTCAAGCTTGCCCATTTTCTCCGGACCGACCAGGCACAGGGCGTGACCTAAACGACCTTCCGCCGCGATTGCCAGGGTTTTGTCGAGAACTTCTTGTTGCCAGGGTGAGGTCACGCAGACTTTCTCTTCTCAAGCCAGACGTTTAATTTTTCTTTGACTTCGATCACGACGGCTTCCGGCGACTGGCTGGCATCAATCACCCGGAAACGTTCTGGCTCGTTTTTGGCGCGATTCAGATAGGTAGCGCGTACGCGTTCAAAAAAATCTTCGCGCTCGCGTTCAATGCGATCGAGTTCGCCGCCACGTGATCGAGCGCGCGCGAGCCCTTGCTGAACCGACACATCCAGCAAAAATGTCAGGTCGGGCTTGATCACTGCAGCCCAACGCTCCAATTCGGCGATTCGTCCCATATCCAAACCGCGACCGCCGCCCTGATAGGCAAACGATGCGTCGGTAAAGCGATCGCTGATGACGGCAGCGCCACGTGCAATCGCTGGCTGGATCAGTTCGCGTACCAATTGTGCGCGTGCGGCGAACATCAGCAGCAATTCGGTTTCGGAAAACAGGCTGAGCTCCGGATTCAACAAGACACCGCGAATCATCTCACCTGCTAGCGTGCCGCCAGGTTCACGAGTCGAAACTACTTCGTAGCCATGCTCGACCAAACATTCACGCAAGGCATTGAGCACAGTCGTTTTACCTGCGCCTTCGCCACCTTCGAGTGAAATCAGGAATCCATTCATCGGGTATTTCTCAGATATTGCTGCACCGCCGAATTGTGATCGCTGAGATCTTTCGAAAACACATGACGACCACTTCCATCGCCGCGCGCAACAAAAAACAAGGCATCGCCATCGGCAGGCTTCGCCGCGGCATCCAGTGCTGGCTTGCCGGGCATCGCAATCGGCGTTGGCGGCAAGCCCTCGCGCGTGTAAGTGTTATACGGCGTGTCTGTTTGCAGATCTTTCTTGCGAATATTGCCGTCATAGCTGGAGCCGATTCCGTAAATTACGGTCGGATCGGTTTGCAAGCGCATGCCCATATTCAAGCGGCGGATAAAAACGCCGGCAATCATCGGACGTTCTTCGGCAGCGCCGGTTTCTTTTTCGACAATCGATGCCAAGGTCAATAATTCATCCGGGGAAGTAATCGGCAAACCGTCCTGGCGATTGTCCCAGGCTTCTGCAAGGGCTTCCTCCATGCCATCGTAGGCACGCTTCAACAAATCGAGATCAGTCGTGCCACGACTGTAAAGATACGTTTCCGGCAGGAAACGGCCTTCCGGATGAATGCCTTCCGCACCGATTTTTGCCATTAATTCCACATCGCTTAAATCATCGGTGATGTGCCGGATATGCTTAGTGTTTTTCAATGCTTTCCGCAGATCGCGGATATTCCAGCCATCGATCAGGGCGAATTTTCTCTGGATGATGTCGCCATCCTTGATCCTCTGTAAAATCTCGCGCGGACTCAAACCCGAGGTAATCGCGTAATCGCCAACCTGCATATGCGATGCGACTTCCATCTGCCTGGCCAGTGCCTTCCATTCGAGATCGTTGCCTTGATAAACGCCGAGCTCCCGCATTTTTTTCAGCACGTTATGAAAGCCGTCGCCCGATTCGACAGACAGGACGAGCTCTTCTGAACTCAGCATCAGGCTTTTATCGGCAAAGGCCCGGTAATGCTGCCACAGCAAACCGCCTGCAATGATGGCGGCAAGCACCAACAGCGCCAATGCTTTTCTGATGCGACCCACGGTTACTTTTTTACGAACCACTGTGTTCTCCGATTGCGAAAGCAGCTTGTTCCTGTGCCAGCAGGTTCTGCAAATCCCGGACTTCCGGATGCCCGGGAATTTCATGCTCTCCGAGGCGGTTAACCGCAAGGATACCGCGCACGGCGTTGCAAATAAAAATCGCCTCGGCCTGCTCGATTTGAACGCGCGACAAATGGGCTTCCCGCACCTGCGGCAAGTTTTTCAATACCCAGCTTCTTGCGATTCCCGCGATTCCCGCCTGATCGATGATCGGCGTTAGCCACTGCCCCTGCACCCTGGCAAATACATTGGCTGACGTTGCGCACACGACATGATTGTCCATGTCGCACATCAGACCGTCGAAAATATCGGAACCCTGCCACTCATTGCGCGCCAATACTTGTTCAAGCCGATTGAGATGCTTGATACCCGCCAGCAAAGGCTGCCGCGCAAGCCGGGTTTCGCACCAGCGAAGATTGACCGCTTGTCGAGCATTGGCCGGTGCTGGATGTACGGAAATAATGATTCTAGGATCATGTTCGTCCGGAATTGCGTAACCGCGGCCACCGCTTCCACGCGTCAAAATAATTTTCAGCACGCAACGCTCGGCGTCAGTGATTAATTCATTGCAAACTTTCCGAAGCGGATTTTCGTCAGGGGCCGGTATTTTCAATACTCCGGCACCGCGCAGCAATCGCTGCCAATGTTCTTCCCACCAAACCGGTTTGCCTGCGTGGACCAACACCGTTTCAAACACGCCATCACCATAGGCCAAACCACGGTCGTTCAAACCAAAATCGGCTTCATCACCGGCAAGATTGACGACACGCGCAGTCATGCACCAGCTCCCAATGCACGCAACAGGCCCTTGGCTTTCGCACGGGTTTCCAGCAGCTCATGCTCGCCGATCGAATCCACCACGATGCCGGCACCGGCACGAAGTTCGCATTTGTTCCCGGATAACCAGGCGCTGCGGATCAGGATGTTCAAATCCATATCGCCATTGTGGTTGAGATAACCGAATGCACCCGTGTATGGCCCGCGCGCTTCGGCTTCAAGCTCGGCGATGATTTCCATACAGCGAACCTTCGGGCAACCAGTAATCGTTCCGCCCGGAAATACCGCCGCGATAACTTGTCCCGGCGTAACGTCTTCGCGCAAATGACCGCGCACATTCGAAACGATATGGTGTACGTGCGCGTAACTCTCGACCGCCATCAATTCATCGACATGCACGCTACCCGGTTTGCACACGCGCCCGAGGTCGTTGCGTTCGAGATCAATCAGCATCACGTGTTCGGCGCGTTCCTTGGGATGGCCGACCAATTCCCGGATTCGATCCTGATCGTCGTCGCCCGGAAAGCGCGGCCGCGTGCCGGCGATCGGGCGCGTCTGCACATCGCCGCCGTGACTGGAAACCAGGCGTTCCGGCGATGAGCTCAGCAATGCCCAATTTTTGTAAATCAATGATCCGGCAAACGGCGCAGGATTGTGCCGGCATAGAGATTGATACAACGATGCCGGTTCCGGTGGCTCGGCAAATTCGGCGCGCCAGGCCCGTGATAAATTCACCTGGAAAGTATCGCCCTGCCGTAAATATTGATGGATATTATCGACACCGGAAAGAAATTTTCCGGGCGCTTCCTCATCGATGACATTCGGTTTGGATAACGCAGCCAATGGCGCCAGGCTTTCCATATCGACGATATCTTTTTGGAGTTGCGACAACATCGCTTCATTGCCGTCTTCGGCAATGAAAAATACTTCTCCGGTATTTTTGTTTCGCAAAACCGCTGCGGGACATCGCAAGGCCAATGCCATCGGCAAGGGATTGCTTGAAACCGGGAGTTTCAGACGCGATTCAATCTGTCCGGCCAATTCGTAGGAAAGAAACAATGTCCAACCACCACGAAACGGAATATCCGAATCGCCGTCTTTATCACCGTCTTTAATCTGCGAATTTTTCCAGTCCGAATCGAGTACATTTAGGAATTCACCGGGCATTTTTTTGCCGGCTAAATCGCTGGTCTGGCCAGCAGCGTCGCAAATCAGGCCTTCGCCATTGGCGATAAAAAGAAAGTCCCAGCGAGATAAGGCCTTGCTATCGGCGACTGATTCCAGCAGCAAGGGGTAGCGTTCGGGTGCAAGACGCTGCAGATCGATGAACGATAAATCGCGAGGCAGCGCTTGCTGAATCATGGGGCACCGACTCGCTTTCAAGTTTGCTTAAACGGTTTTGAACACCAGCGTTCCGTTGGTACCGCCGAAGCCAAACCCATTCGATACCGCGACCGAAATTTTCTTGTCACGTGCAATATTCGGCACGTAATCCAAATCGCAACCTTCACCCGGATTTTCCAGATTGATGGTCGGCGGGATGACGCCGGTGTGCAAGGCCAGCACGGTGAATACCGCTTCAACGCCACCAGCGGCACCCAGCAGGTGGCCGGTCATGGACTTAGTCGAACTGACCATGGTTTTGTATGCATGATCGCCGAGTGCGCGCTTGATCGCAAAAGTTTCAGCCAAATCACCGAGCGGTGTCGACGTACCATGCGCATTCAGATAGTCGACCTGATCTGCATTGATGCCGGCATCGCGTATTGCCATTGCCATGCAGCGCGCTGGACCATCACCGTTTTCACTCGGGGCAGTCATATGATAAGCATCGGAACTTGCACCAAAACCGGCAAGCTCGGCATAAATTTTTGCGCCACGTGCTTTGGCATGCTCGTACTCTTCCAGAATCAACATACCGGCACCGTCGCCTAATACGAAGCCATCACGGTCCTTGTCCCACGGACGTGATGCACGTGTGGGGTCATCGTTACGCGTAGACATCGCTTTCATCGAACAGAAACCGGCGACCGAGGTCGGAGTAATGCCGTGTTCTGCGCCGCCAGCGACCATCACGTCGGCATCGCCGTACTGAATCATCCGCATCGCCACGCCAAACGCATGGTTGGCGCTCGCGCAAGCCGACACTGCCGAGAAATTAGGACCTTTAATTCCTTTCATGATCGTCAGCTGACCCGGCAACATATTGATGACGGTGCTTGGGATATAGAACGGCGACACCTTGCGTGGACCACCCAAATGCATGGCGATTGCATTTTCTTCAATACCGCGCACGCCACCAATACCCGAGCCCACTAAAACGCCAACACGTTCGGCATTGGCTTCGGTAATTTCAAGACCGGAATCATTCAAGGCATCAAAAGCAGCATGCAGACCATAGTGGATAAAGGTATCCATTTTTTTTGCGTCTTTCGGCGGCAAGAATGATTTCGGATCGAAATTCTGCACCTCGCCGGCAATGCGCGTCGCGAGTGGAGTAGCGTCGAAATGAGTAATTTGGCCGATGCCACTGCGGCCGTTCTTTATGCTGTCCCAAGCGGTTTCGAGAGTATTGCCTATGGGCGAAGCAATGCCCATGCCAGTGATAACAACGCGACGCTTGCTCATAAAAACTCCACTACTCAAATGCCTGGAATCGGAAGTGATGATTGTAAATCCATAGGCAGTTTACGCCTATATGCAACACACATAAATGCAAAGGCCGCGCATGCGCGGCCTCGACATTCAAATTGACGGCAAAGCATTAAGCTTTGACATGTGCCTTGATGTAATCGATAGCTTGTTGAACCGACGTAATTTTTTCGGCTTCTTCGTCCGGGATTTCGCACTCGAACTCTTCTTCAAGTGCCATCACCAACTCAACGGTGTCGAGCGAATCAGCGCCAAGATCGTCAACGAACGAAGCGTTGTTGGTGGCTTCTTCTTCTTTGACGCCCAGTTGTTCTACTACGATCTTTTTGACGCGTTCTTCGATGGTGCTCATGGATTGATTCTCCTCCCGGAGTAATATTCGGGCGCAAACTTTAATGTCGAGTCCAGCGGGCGCCTGTCGCGCTGGTCCCGTAATGCCAAGGTCGGCATTTTATCCTAATTTCACAGCTTGCAAATGTTAAAAAACAGTTTTTACCGATTTATGACGTAAAAAACCGTTATGCCATGTACATGCCGCCGTTTACATGCAAGGTTTGTCCGGTGATATAGGCCGCTGCAGGGCTCGCCAGGAAGGCCACTGCATCTGCAATGTCCTGCGGCGAACCGAAACGGCCAAGTGCAATTTGGCCCATCATCAATTCTTTTTGCGCTTCTGGCAGTGCTTGTGTCATATCGGTCTCGATGAAGCCCGGGGCAATCACATTGACCGTGATGCCGCGCGAACCGACTTCTTTGGCAATCGATTTGCTGAAACCGATGATGCCCGCCTTTGCTGCAGCGTAGTTGGCTTGTCCGGCATTGCCAGTCACGCCGATCACTGATGCGATATTGATGATGCGTCCTTTGCGGGCTTTCATCATCGAACGCATGACCGCTTTACTGGTGCGGAACACCGACGACAAATTGGTATCCAGGATTGCAGACCAGTCATCGTCTTTCATCCGCATCAGGAGTTGATCGCGTGTGATGCCGGCATTGTTTACCAGAATAGAAATAGTGCCGAATTCGGTACCGATCGAATCGATCAATGCATCGACTGCGGCCCCATCTGTCACGTTCAATACCTTGCCAACGCCGCCCAATGCCGACATACGCTCGCTGATGGCATTCGCACCTGCTTCACTGGTTGCGGTACCGATGACTTTGGCGCCCTGAGCAGCCAGCGTATCGGCGATTGCTGCGCCAATGCCACGACTCGCGCCAGTGACCAGAACAACTTCGCCTTGCAATGATTGATGGTGGCTCATGGATATCCTTGGGAATTATTTAAACCAGTTCTACCAGCGCGGCAGACAGCTCTGCACTCGTGCCAATTGCGCGCGCATCCAACGACTTGTCGATGCGCTTGATCAGGCCCGACAATACTTTGCCAGGCCCGCATTCAACGATATGACTTGCACCGTTTGCAGCAAGTTTTTGCGCGCATTCTGTCCAGCGCACCGGCGAATACAATTGACGTACCAGCGCATCCTGAATCGCATCGACGCTCGAATGCACGACGACATCGGCATTCTGGATCACCGGACGATCGGGCATCGACCAGGCCAGGGTTTTCATGAATTCGCCAAGCTGGGTTGCCGCATCGCGCATCAGCGGTGTATGCGACGGTACGCTCATCGCAACGCGAATGACTTTGCGGACACCACGCTCATTCAACACAGCGGTCGCATGTTCGAGCGCGGTCGCATGACCGCCAATCACGATTTGACCTGGCGAATTGTAATTGCACGGAACGATGCAGGAATCCGGGGTGGAAACTTCCCTGCAGATTTCTTCAACCAGACTATCTTCAGCACCGAGAACGGCGGCCATCGCGCCTACGCCAGCAGGTACTGCAGCTTGCATCAGGCGGCCGCGTTCACGTACCAATTTGGCGCCGTCGTGCAATGAAAGCGCGCCAGATGCCACCAGCGCCGCATATTCACCCAGACTGTGGCCAGACAATTGCGCGGCTTGTGCACCGCCATTGGCCTGCCAAACACGCCATACCGCAATACTCGCAGTCATCAAGGCTGGTTGGGTAATTTCCGTCTGGTTCAATTTTTCTTCAGGACCGTTCTGCGACAAATCCCAGAGATCCAGACCCGCACCTTCGGATGCTTCAGCAAATGCTTTTTGCACTTCTGGATGTGAAGCCGCCAACTCGGCAAGCATGCCGACACTTTGCGAACCTTGCCCGGGAAATACAAATGCCAGAGTCGATTTCATTGGAGAGCCACGGTAAATAAAGTGTGCATGATAAAGCCCAAAGCACCCTTTCGTCTGTACGAGGGCGTAGGGTTTAGCGAATGATTTTGGATATTGCGTCGATTAGTAACGCAGCAAAGCCGAGCCCCAGGTGAAGCCGCCACCGAAAGCTTCAAGCAAGATCAATTGTCCGCGCTGCACGCGACCGGAACGTACCGCCGCATCGAGTGCCAAGGGCACGGAGCCGGAAGAAGTGTTGCCGTGCTTGTTGACGGTGACGATAACGCGATCCATCGGCATCTGCAGTCGCTTGGCGGTTGCTTCGATGATGCGTAAATTGGCTTGATGCGGAATCAACCAATCGAGTTCGGATTTATCGATTCCATTCGCCAGCAAGGTTTCTTCCACGACCGAATCAAGCGCCTTGACGGCGTATTTGAAAACGTCGTTGCCTGCCATCATCACACGGACGCCGGCATTCGGCTCATCGAGATTGAAACCGTGCGACACGCCGACCGGATTGTAGAGAAGATGTTTCTTGCTGCCGTCGGCATGTAGGTGGGTCGATAAAATACCCGTCTCCGCATCGGCTTTCAGTACGACTGCACCGGCGCCATCACCAAAGAGCACGCAGGTTTTGCGATCTGTCCAGTCGACCATGCGAGTCAGGGTTTCCGAACCAACGACAAGTGCGGTTTTTACCGTACCGCTCTTGATGAATTTGTCGGCTACGCTGAGCGCGAACAAGAAACCGGAACACGCCGCATTAACGTCAAATGCTGGGATGCCCAATGCACCGAGTTTTTCCTGGATCAAGCAGGCGCTCGATGGAAAAATGAAATCGGGTGTTGTGGTTCCGAGGATAATCAGGTCCAGGTCAGCGGCGGTAACGCCGGCAGCTTCCATCGCGCGTTGTGCGGCGATAAAGCCCATCTGACTGGTGGTTTCGCCTTCAGCGGCGATATGGCGTTCTTCGATACCGGTGCGCTCGCGAATCCACTGGTCATCGGTATCGACCATCTTTTCAAGATCGGCATTCGTCAGAATTTTTTCCGGCAAATAACTGCCGGTACCTGCGATTCGCGAATAAATAGTCATTCCGCACCCTCAAAAGTTCATGCCATGCATCTTAAGGCTTACATGGCTCGAAATAGACACGGCGGGACTAAGCCCGCCGTACTAATCGTGTTACTACCGTCAAACGAGATTCAAATGCCCGTAGGCATCGATCTTATTCTTCGATTTCAGCAGCCGATTTCACTTGCACGACTTGACGGCCGCGGTAGAAACCGTCTTTGGTCATGTGGTGACGGATGTGGGTTTCGCCCGATGTTTTGTCGGTCGACAAAAGCTTCGAACTCAACGCATCGTGCGAGCGGCGCATGCCACGGGTCGACGGGGTTTTACGGGATTTTTGAACGGCCATTTTGGTTCTCCAACACTACATCAGCTTCGTTTTAGATCTTTCAACGCAGATAATGCGGCGAAAGGATTAGGGGTTTCTTCTACTTCCACTATTTCGTCCGGCCATTCGGCTTCAATAGCTTCTGAATCTGGGTTAATCGGTACTACCGGTATAGCAAGAATCAACTCGTCTTCGATCAGATCCGCCGGGTTTAAATTACCGTGTTCATCTACCAAAACTGCTTCAACATCTGGCAGCAAGGCAGCTTCCTCGGCTTCATCGCGGATCAGTCCCAAGCGTTGCCGAATGTCCACTGGATGGAAAAAGCGTTCCAGCGTTCTTTGGCAAAGCAAGGGCATTTGTGCCTGAAGATGCAGATCAACATAGCGCTGACCCAGATCATCCCGCCCAAACTCGACGACATAATGACAATCGCCTTCGGCATCAATCAGGCTGCTACCCAGTCGTTTGAAACCGACCAAAGGGAGCACACCTTCGAAACGCCGCCCGGTCGCAACCATGCGCCAAGCATCTAGCACTGAGGGCAAAGTCGCGGACATAAGAGGGCAATTGTAGTGACTTAGCCAGTATGCTGTCAAATACAAATACCCTTTCAGGACAGGGATTTGCAGAGATTCCGGGGCTAATGCAGACTGCGGACTCGCTATCTGGAAATTCCCCGTGCTCATACCTTCGGTTTTGCTAGGTCTAATTATCCTCGTTTGGGGCTTCCTGTGGTACCAGCGCAGAAGCCTGAAACGTCGCAGTGCCGGGCTTTTTCACCTTTTAGACCTGGCCGACGATGTCGAGCGCCTGCTAAATCTGAGCCAAAAACGCATGCAGGCCATGCAAACCGTCGTTGGCCGCGTTCCCGCAGACATTGCCGCAGTAGCCAAGGCAGCACTGGACAGCTCGGAGCAAATCAAGGCTGCCAAACGCGATTTGTTACAACATCGCCTTTGGATTCAACAACATAGCGAAACTGCCAGTCAGCAGGAAATCGACAAGGCCTGCACGGCCCTGACCCGCTCGCGGGACCGTATCGCCGAGCAACTTGAAGCACTGGAAAATGCCGGCGCCGACCTGGTCCAGGCTACTGCCAGTAGCGAGCAGGCGGCTGAGCGCGAACCACCGAGCCTACGCAGGAGCGAAGAATGAACCTGATGCTGGCATCCACCTCCCGCTACCGGAGCGAACTCTTGCTGCGCCTGGGACTGCCTTTCCAGACAGCCAGGCCAGACGTGGACGAGACCCCATTCCCCAATGAAAGCCCAAAATCGCTGGCTCACCGCCTCGCTGAAGCGAAAGCGCGCTCGGTCGCCAAGAATTTCCCGAATGCCTGGGTAATTGGCTCCGACCAGGTCGCCGAACTGGATGGCCAGGCAATAGGCAAACCCGAGAACTTCGAGCGCGCCGCCGACCAATTAAGCGCTGCCAGCGGCAAGACGATGCGGTTTTACACGGCGTTCTGCCTGCTGCGCGTCGAGCCGCAGAGAATCATCGCCAATACCGATGTCACCACCGTGCATTTCCGCCAATTGAACGCGACGGAAATCGAGCGCTACCTCCACAAGGAACAGCCCTACGATTGCGCCGGCAGCTTCAAGGCGGAAGGCGTGGGAATCAGCTTGTTCGACAAGATCGAGTCCGACGATCCGACCGGCCTTATTGGCCTACCGCTGATCAGCTTGAGTAAAGCATTGCGGCAAGCAGGCGTCACTTTTTTCTGAATCTATCAAAATCCGGTCGATGCAATTCGCGTATCGCATCGTTTGCTGAGGTCTGAACCAAGTCGACCACGAAAAATCGAGAAGCTCTTGCCTTTGCCAGGACCGTAAACGATTTTCTCGAATTTCAAACCGTCAAATTGATCGCAAAGTTTCGCGCGCCATTTATCGCGCAACCACTCCTTGGTGGCCGTTTCCTCGACCACGATCAAAATGGGCGAATTTTTTTTCAATTTCGACAAGGCAAGATTGTCCACCGACCAATCGTGCAATTGCCGCGCGCGTCCATGTTTGTGATTGAGCGGATGCTCCAGTACGTAGACTTCACGCTTTTGTCCGAAAGCAAAATGCAGCTGTGCCGCCAACATGAAATTATCCGCCACCAGAATTTCGTCTTTCTGCAGTAATTCCCGTGTGGCAATCGATACTTCATTCCAGCCGACGAAATTATCGGGATAGGCTTTTTTTCCCACCAGCTTGTCTGCCGTGCCGGGGATGATAGCGGTCAGAAAATAGCCGGCTGCGATTGCGACTCCAGCAAACGCACTCAAAGAAACCACGGCAAATGTTTTCTTCTGCGACGATGGAAATTTCCCGGACAGCAAATAAGGCAAGACCGCGATTAACGCCAAATAGGCCTGCAGTGGCCAATGGAAACTGGTGCGCACCTGGTCGGCAAAAAAAGCCAGGCCGGCAAACAGCATAATCGGAAGCCCTGCTGCACCCAGAATGATGCCCATCTTTTTTTCGCCCGATCGCCACGACAAAAAAACACGCCACAAGCCCCAAAGCAATAAAGCGTACAAAATCGGCGTAACGATGATCGCCTGCAACGGCAAATGCAGACCGCCACGGCCGGAAAACTCCCAGGGATTGCGATCCTGGAACTGAAATTGCCAGCCTGCAAAATCGTGTTGCTGGTTATAAAAAAACAGTGGCAGCCACGCACAAGCCCCCACCAATAATGCCGATAGCAATTTCGGATTTCGAAACTGCCGCCAACCGCCGGAAAGCAGAAAGCCAAGGCCACCTGCAAGCAAAATGATTGCAAACCGATAATGCGTGCAAGCGCCGATTGCCAAACCCAAAGCAAGCTGGATGCAATCGCGACTACTGCATTTATCCTGCAATCGCAGTGCGGCATCGAGACACAGCAAAGCTGCCAGACACAACGGGGCTTCCGGCAATGCCATTAACCCCACCGGCAACAACAGCGGTAAACAGCAACTCAAGATGCCCGCTTGCCAGGCATGAGCCTCGCCGGAAAAATGCCGGGCAATACGAATGATCAAAAACGGCAACAATGCGCCCAGCAAGACGTATGCAAGACGCGCGGCAAACGGAGAATATCCTCCTGCTTCAATCCCGGCACGAATTAGCCAGGCGGTCATCCCCGGCAAATCGGAATACGCCCAGGCCGGCTTTGCCGCTTCCCACGCATAAAAAGCTTCGTCACCAAACAGTTGCAGCTGCCAGGCAAGTAATAATTTCAGCAGCAGCGTGAACGACCAAAGCAGGTAAAATTTCACACGCCATGAACTCGCATTTGTGTCAGCATTCTGCAAATATTGATTTGATATTGCCAAATGGAACCCCGCCATGTCCGCTACAGCCAATTCACCTATCCTAACCGACTTGCATCATCAGGCCTTGCTCGATGCAAAAGCGCAAATCAACAGCATGGTGCTCGGCAAAAGCCACGAAGTCAGTCTGGCCATGACATGTTTACTGGCAGGCGGCCATCTATTGATCGAAGACTTGCCGGGACTGGGTAAAACCACACTCGCCAGAACCATGGCTGCAACTCTGGGACTGGATTTCCAAAGAAGTCAATTTACTGCCGACTTGCTGCCTTCGGACATTCTCGGTGTTTCGATTTTCGATGCCAACACGCGAGAATTCCGTTTTCATCCCGGTCCGATCTTCACGCAATTATTGCTGGCCGACGAAATCAATCGCGCACCGCCCCGTACCCAAAGCGCCTTGCTCGAAGCCATGGCGGAACAGCAAGTCAGTATTGATGGACATACCCATAAACTACCGCAACCTTTTTTCGTAATCGCCACGCAAAACCCGGTCGATCTGGCCGGCACATTTGCGTTGCCCGATTCGCAGCTGGACCGCTTTCTGCTTCGCCTGAAATTGGGCTATCCGGACTCCAATGCCGAGCGTGAAATGCTAGCGGGCGACGATCGGCGCCATCTGATTGCACAACTTTCGCCGAAAATATCGCACGCACAACTGCTATCGCTGCAACACGCGGTAACCCAAGTGCACGCAAGCGCGGCGCTGGTGAATTACGTGCAGGCATTGATGGCTGAAAGCCGTCGCCACAAAGGTGTTCGCGTTGGTTTGTCGCCACGTGCCGGCCTGTCGCTTTTGCACGGTGCGAAAGCCTATGCCTTGCTGCAAGGGCGCCAGCATTCCCTGCCCGTCGACGTGCAAACATTATTCGTTGCGGTTGCGGCACATCGCCTGGTACCGGAAGCCGAAGCCGATTCCCGCGAGTCTCTCTGCCAAAGCATTCTGACTTCTGTCGCGGTGGATTAATGTCCGAGACGAAGACCAAAGATGTCGTAGAACGCTTTGGTGATCGCGCAGCCCGATGGGCTTTTATCCGACCGAAAAAACCGGAGCCGATGCCGATCGAATTAAATCGCGGCCGCATTTACGTATTGCCTACCAGTTTCGGCTTGTTCATTTCCGGCGTTATCGCCGTGCTGTTTCTCGGTGCGCTCAACTACAACAATAATCCCGCGATATTTCTCTCTTTCATGATTGCAGCGGCTGCGCACAACAGTCTGGTGCATGCCCACCTGCTGCTTTCCGGTCTGCACATCAAGGCGATGCATGCAGAACCCGTGCATGCCGGGCAAGCAATGCAACTGCGTATTCGCTTTGAAGCAAAGGGTGCACGTGATCGGCAAGGGCTTGAATTGGTATGCGGCGATACGGAGGCAAAATTCGATTTGCTGGCACGCGATCAAATCGAGGTCAGCCTTTCCATCCCCGCGCTTAAACGTGGCTGGATGCAGACCGGCAGGATGCGGATCAGTACCATTCGCCCGCTTGGCCTGGCGCGCGCCTGGAGCTGGCTGCGACCGGATACAAACCTGCTTGTCTACCCTGCGCTGGAAGCGAATGCACCCTCGCTACCAGAAGCACAGGGCGAAGGCAGCCAGGCGCGCATGCATTCGCATGGCGAGCATCTGCATCAGCTCCGCGAATATCGGCAAGGCGATGCCAGAAAACAAATTGCCTGGAAAGCATCGGCACGCAGCGAACATTTATTGGTGCGCGAATATGAAACGCAGACCGCCAAGGAAGTACAGCTTGACTGGTTCTCCCTGGAAGCGTTGCCATACGAAGCGCGAATTTCAAGATTGGCACGCTGGGTCGTGAATGCGGAATTGAGCGACT
Source organism: Arenimonas sp. (assembly GCA_050737875.1). Taxonomy (GTDB): domain Bacteria; phylum Pseudomonadota; class Gammaproteobacteria; order Xanthomonadales; family Xanthomonadaceae; genus Arenimonas. Next base: position 37,617 of record JBOHYG010000042.1, read on the forward strand.
GTCGCTATTCGCTCCGACTTCCGAAGGAATTCATCGCCAGTGGCAACGGTTTGGAGCAACGCCATGCATG
>JBOHYG010000043.1:0-3960 GCA_050737875.1 Arenimonas sp.
GCGAAGACCCGTCACCGCGACTGTAAAGTCGTCCGCCGCCGCGGCAAGGTCTTTGTGATTTGCAAATCCAACCCACGTTTCAAAGCCCGTCAGCGTTAATCGCTAGGGTTTTTGATGTGAGTGAAAACGCCGACGAAAGTCGGCGTTTTTGTTTGTTGGGTCCGGCTTAATTCTTGGGAATCACCGGTGGTTTTGGGTACTGGTAAGTCTCGGTACTTTCTTTCCTGAAACAGCCCACCCATGGCCCAGGCACGAAACCAGGGAACTGCCCTTCGATATTTCCATCCTGGCAGCGTTTGTGCATCAGCTCATTCAACACGGTTCGATAATCCACCGTAATATCCAGGTCGCCATTGAAGAGATTGGCATCCGCCAAGCCGGGCCATTCCGAGTACACCTGGCCACCGATGACGCCGCCGCCCATCAAGAACATCGCCGACCCGGCACCGTGATCGGTTCCGCCGCTGGCGTTTTCTTTTACCCGACGGCCGAATTCGGTCATCGTGATCACAGTGACATTTTTCATCGTATTGCCGAGATCGGTATTAAAGGCCAGTAAACCTTTGGCCAGTTCGTCCAGCAATGGCGGCAAGGCGGTCGAGATATTGGTGTGATGATCCCAGCCACCGATATCTACGCAGGCCATTTGCAGCCCAACCTTCGATTTGATCAATTGCGCCACTTCCTTGAGCTGCGTGCCGAACGAAGTTGTCGGATAAACCGCCGCATTTTCCACCGCATACTGGCCCGGATTTGCCAGCGCCAGATAATCAACGGCGTCTAGTGCCTGCCGGGCACTGGTCGATGTCTGGTTAGCGGCCGGATGCAAGGCGTACAACGCATCTTCGAGTTCGGTTTTTCGGGTCGAACTGCTACTGAAACTGAAACTGGCGATGCTCGACATGCCAATGGCAGGTTGCGTGCCCTGCAATGCCATTTGTACGGCACTGCCCATGCCGACGGCCTGGAAACTTCCGGCCGCACCGATATTGCCGATATGGCGGTTAAGCCAGCCGGTGTGTTGCGTGTGTTCGACCAAGGCCGATTCGATATGCATCTGGCATTCGAAATGCGAACGTTCATCGTGTTTCAAACCGGTCGCGTGCACAACGGCTAATTGACCCGATTGGAACAAAGGCAGAATCGGTGCCAAGGATGGATGGAATCCGAAGAAATTATCGAGTGGCAAGGCACCATTTGTCATGCCTGGCTGCGGGATCGCAATGGTCGGACGCTGCTTGATGTAATCCGAATCCGCATACGGGACGATGGCCTGCAAGCAATCCATCGCACCGCGCTGGAAAATCACGACCAGCACATCATTCGGAGCCGGCGTGCTGCCGCTGGAAAATACAAAACGCGGAGCAAATAACGCGGCACCACTGGTCAATGCCGAGGCCTGGATAAAACGACGACGAGTCAGTTCCATAGTCACACCTCAGCGATATTGAAAATATTTTGACGCCAACATCAAACCGATTAATTCCCGGGCCCTGAGATTGATGCTTACACTATCCAATACCAATGTCGGACTTCCGCCATTGGCTGCGAAACTGATGAAACGATCGCGATCTGCAACCGACAAGGTTCTTCGCAACAAACGTGAGGTTAATTGATCGACCAGCAATGTCGGCGTATTGGCACTGGCGATCAAGCTTGCAACGTTGATCTTGATACCACTGCTGATCTTGTCTTCGGCCAGGCCAAATACCCAATTCCAACGTGTCAGCGACGCGCCGGAATTGGTCCAGTCCGACATTTCATCGGGATAACCATCCGGCGTTGGCCATCTGAAATGCAATTGTCCGAGGCTGACCAGACGCGTACTGAGCCGCGACAGATAATCGCCAGTCAGGGTAGGCTCGGTAACCCGCAAAGCTCCGATCAGATATTCAACCGGCCGACGGACTTTCCGGTCGTAGCTGGTCATGAATTCTTCGCTGCCGAACAAGGTCAGTAACATCGCGGAGATATCACCGTTGGTGGCGGTGTAAGTCGCCGCAACCATATCAATTGCAGTGGTTTGCGGGTGCTCGCCGATAAAACGGATGCAAAGTTTTTCGGCAATGTAGTGCGCGGTCGATGGATGGGTCGCAAGAATGTCCAGCACCTGGTCACCGTCTTCAATGCCGCGACCTGCCGGGATGGTATTTCCGAGTACGGTTTTTGTACCGGTGTCGTGCCTGGTTGGCAGGAATGTAAAAACCGGATTGTTGGAAGCCGAACCCGTGACGGTCCATCCGGTAAAGCAACGCGCTACTTCGATGACATCGGTCTCGGTATAGCCACCTTCTACACCAAGCGTATGCAATTCCATCAACTCACGGGCGTAATTTTCGTTTGGGCCACTCTTGGTGTTACTGACATTATCGAGGTAATAGAGCATCGCCAGGCTGCGTGCGCTGGCTTTCAGCATCGCTGGAAAACTACCCAAGGCATGTGCACGGATTACATCGCGATCATCCACTACTTTGTAGTAAATCTCGGGAACGGCTAATGCTGCGATGTTGAAATGATTGGTCCAGAATTCGACCATCACTTCATATAATTGCCGCGGGCTGAAAATCTGCCTGAGCATCGTGGCGGCAATTAATTCAGTGGCACCCTGCCCGTTTTTGCCGGTGGTTTTTGCATCGGTGATTAACTGTGCTGCGCTCCAGCTGACTCGGGGCAAGTTGGCCGCAATCGAGGCTTCCAAAGCACTGTTATCGAGCGATGTGTAATTCAATTGCTCCTGCAGCCAACCGCTGTAATCCACATTAATGGCATGCTGGTATTCGCTTTCCTTGAAACCGAAACAACAGCGATTCAACAAAATAACCAGCGGATCGACCGCAGGCAGAGTGGCATCGTCCGGATGCGCACCGGAATGTTTGATGGTGTCATCGACAGGCGTTTTCTGAATCGTTTGCCCGCCATCCAGGACTGTATTGCCCGGAGGTCTTGTTCGCGGAAGTATTGCCCGATCCTCGATTGGCCTTGACCGGAATGAGGTCAGAAGTTGCCTGCGGGTCTTCGCCATGTCCATCTCCCCAAAGTAGGCTTTAAGCTGGTATGCACTTAAACGCAGCATATATGGAGCGGTTGACCGTTAGGCCGAAAACACCCCGTAACATGGTCAAAACAAGCCTAATCTGCGAAGATTAGCCCTTCGCCAAGCTACCCCCTGAAACTTGAGAGGCTCTTATGAAAATACTCACTTTGTCATTAGCTGCTGGCTTGTTACTGAGCCTTAATGCCCCTGTTGCCCACGCAGATAACCTGCTTATCGAACGTGTACGCACCGAACAAGGCATTACCCTGCCTAAACGCGGCACCAGCATGGCCCAAGTTGAAGCCAAATTTGGTGCACCTCAACAGAAATTCCCGGCCGTCGGTGGTGGTTCACGCCGCACCCCACCCATCACCCGCTGGGTTTACAACGGATTCTCGGTCTATTTCGAGAACACCCATGTCGTTGATGCAGTCTTGAACAAAGCAAATCCCGAGGAAGTCGGCCCAGCGCCCGCAAGAAAATAAGCATGACATCCAAGATTCGTTTTCCGGCGGAATGGGAGCCCCAGTCCGCCGTTTTAATTGCATGGCCACATAGCGACACCGATTGGGCCGACCGTTTAAGCAGCGTCGAATCTACCTATGTCGCATTGGTGGCGGCAATCACCCGCTTCCAAAAAGCATTAATCCTGGTGCCCGACAATAACTTGCTGCAGCACGCACGTTATTTATTGCTGGATGCCGGCGTAAACATGCAAAGCGTGCGTTTTGAAGTCATCGAGTACGACGACACCTGGCTGCGCGACTCCGGACCGATCACACTGATCGACGAGCATGTTTTTCGTCTGCTCGATTTCCATTTCACTGCCTGGGGCGGAAAATTCGAAGCCAGCCAGGATGATTTGATCGTCCGCAACTTGTTCAAACACGGCGTATTCCGGGATGCCCACCATCAGCGTATTGAAT
>JBOHYG010000044.1:0-72706 GCA_050737875.1 Arenimonas sp.
CAATCGGGTTGATCACGAAAACTTTTTGTCCGCGTTTGTGTGCTTTGTGCAAACGTTGATGCAGTAATGGAATTTCGTGTCGGATATTGCTGCCGACCAGCAGTACGACTTTCGCTTTTTCGATATCGGCAACCGGCATCGCGAAAGGTTCCGCGACGGCATCGTCGGCGAAATCGAGTTGTTTCAGGCGATGATCGATATTGCCGAAACCCAGGGCCGCCAGACTGGCGCCCTCTTCGTTCGAAGTGGCCGGATGTACCAATACGCCGACATCGTTGGCTTGCGCAGCCTTCAAGATATCGACGGTTGCATTCAAGGCTTCGTCCCAGGTGGCGACAAGCCATTCATCGCCATCGCGCACCATTGGCTGCGTCGCGCGATCGGCGGAATACAAACCTTCGTGCGAATAACGATCGCGGTCCGATAACCAGCATTCATTCACGGCTTCGTTGTCGCGTGGCACACCACGAACGACTTCGTTGCGGTGCACGTGCAGGAACATGTTCGAACCCAACGCGTCGTGGTAACCGACGCTGTCGCGCGCGGTCAGCTCCCAGGCGCGTGCTTTGTAGCGATAAACCTTGTTGGTCAATGCGCCGACCGGGCAAACATCGATTACGTTGCCCGACAATTCCGTCATCAGAGGCTTGCCATCGTAGGTACCGATTTCGAGGCGCTCGCCGCGATTCATGCCACCCAACTCGTAGGTACCGGCGATATCGGCCGTGAAGCGGACGCAGCGCGTGCACTGAATGCAACGCGTCATATCGGTCGCGACCAACGGACCCATGTCTTCATCGCTGACGACGCGTTTGCGATCAACGTAACGCGAGACCGATCGGCCGTAGCCCATCGAAACGTCTTGCAGTTCGCACTCGCCGCCCTGGTCGCAAATCGGGCAATCAAGCGGATGGTTGATCAGCAGGAATTCCATCACGTTGCGTTGCGCATCAAGCGCACGCTTGGTTTGCGTGTAAACCTTCATTCCTTCCATCACCGGTGTGGCGCAGGCGGGCGCCGGTTTCGGCATTTTTTCGACATCGACCAGGCACATGCGGCAATTCGCGGCAATCGGCAATTTTTCGTGATAGCAGAAACGCGGAATCGCCATGCCGGCTTTATCGGCGGCGTGGATAATCATCGAACCTTTCGGTGCCACCATCGGCACGCCGTTGATTTCGATGTTTACGCTGTCGGGCGGCGTATTCGGAACGGTTGGCTGTGCGCTCATGCTGCCTTCTCCACAACACCGGCTTGCTCGTCGTCAACGAGGAAACGCTTATTGACGATCGCGTATTCGAACTCGTTCCAGTAATGACGCAGGAAACCCTGCACTGGCCAGGCAGCTGCTTCACCGAAAGCACAAATGGTGTGGCCTTCGATTTGACCGGCAGCGCCTTTCAGCATATGCAAATCATCCATCGTGGCCTTGCCTTCGACGATGCGGGTCAGGATGCGATACATCCAGCCGGTACCTTCACGGCATGGTGTGCATTGACCACAACTTTCCTTGTAATAGAAACGTGCAATGCGTTGGCATGCGCGTACCATACAAGTGGTTTCATCCATCACGATCACGGCACCGGACCCCAAACCGGAACCGGCTTTCTGGATCGAGTCGTAATCCATCGTGCAAGCCATCATGGTGTCGGCAGGCAACACCGGCATCGATGAACCGCCCGGAATTACCGCTTTCAATTTGCGACCGCCGCGAACGCCACCGGCTAATGCAAGCAAATCGGCGAACGATGTGCCGAGACGGACTTCGAAATTGCCTGGATTATTCACGTGACCCGACACCGAGAATATTTTCGGACCGCCATTGTTTGGCTTGCCCAGGTTCAAGAACCAGTCGGCGCCATTGCGAATAATCGCAGGAACAGACGCATAAGTTTCAGTGTTATTGATCGTCGTTGGTTTACCAAACAAACCATAGTTCGCCGGAAATGGTGGCTTGTAACGTGGCTGGCCTTTTTTGCCTTCCAGCGATTCCATCATCGCGGTTTCTTCGCCGCAGATATATGCACCGGCGCCGAGTGCGCTCCAGATATCAATATCGATACCGGAACCTAGGACATTGCTACCTAACCAGCCATTCGCGTAAGCATCTTTCAATGCTTCCTCGAAATGTTCGTAAGGCTCGTGATGGAATTCACCACGCATATAGTTGTAGGCCTTCGTGCAACCGGTGGCGTAACAGGCAATAGCCATGCCTTCGATAACAGAATGCGGGTTGTAACGAAGAATGTCGCGATCCTTGCAGGTACCAGGCTCGGATTCATCCGAGTTGCACAGAATATATTTTTGACCCGGCGCCGAACGCGGCATGAAACTCCACTTCAGGCCGGTTGGAAAACCTGCACCACCACGACCCCGCAAACCACTTTGCTTGACCATCTCCACCACTTGTTCCGGCGGGATTTTTTCGCTGAGAATTTTTTTCAAAGCCGAATAGCCGCCGGTCTTGAGATAGTTCTCGTATGACCATGGCTTGTCGAAATGCAGCGTGGTGTAGACCACACTATGCTCTTGCGGCGCAGGGCCAACCGGGCCGTGATGTTCGTGATGTGCCATCGTCGCGTCCTTACTTCAGTCCGTCGAAGAGTTCATCCATTTTCGCGGGCGTCAGGCGCTCGTGATAATGGCCATCAATGACCATCATCGGCGCACCGGCACACGCGGCCAGGCACTCTTCTTCAATTTTCAATGTGATGCGGCCATCGGCAGTCGTGCTGCCATTTTTGCAACCGAGTTTTTTCTCGGCGTGCTTGACCAAATCTTCTGCACCGTTCAACCAGCAACTAATGTTCGTGCAGATCGCGACTTTATGTTTACCGACTGGTTCCAGATCGAACATCGAATAGAAAGTCGAAACTTCGTATGCCCAAACCGGTGGAATATCCAGATACTTGGCGACGGCAGCCATCAATTCGTCGGTCAACCAACCGCCGTTTTGTTCCTGCGCTGCCATCAGCGCCTGGATCACGGCAGAACGTTTGCGATCGGGCGGAAACTTCGCCACCCAATGATCGATGTGTTCACGCGTATGCGCATTCAATGCGACCATTGGGTCGACATCCAGACACGCTGCGAAATTGCCAGTAGCCTTCATCGGTTCTTTTTTCCTTAACGATCTATTTCGCCGAAGACGATGTCATACGTACCGATCATTGCCACCACGTCGGGCAACATATGACCGCGCACAATCGCGTCCATCGATGAGAGATGAGCAAAGCCCGGCGCACGTACTTTCAAGCGGAAGGGTTTATTGGCGCCATCCGAAATCATGTAAATGCCGAACTCGCCTTTTGGTGCTTCAACGGCGCTATACACTTCGCCTGCCGGTACCGAATAGCCTTCGGTGAATAATTTGAAATGATGGATGAGTGCTTCCATGTCATCTTTCATTTCTTCGCGCGATGGCGGCGAGACTTTGAAATTCTTGGTCATCACCGGACCGGGATTACGCTTCAGCCAATCAACGCATTGTTTGATGATGCGGTTGGATTGACGCATTTCTTCGACACGGACCAGGTAACGGTCGTAGCAATCGCCCTGCACGCCGACCGGAATATCGAAATCGACTTTGTCGTAGGCGGCATACGGTTGTTTCTTGCGCAGATCCCAGGCAACGCCGGAACCGCGCAACATTGGGCCACTCATGCCCCAGGCTTTTGCCATTTCCGGCGAAACGACGCCGATACCAACGGTACGTTGTTTCCAGATGCGGTTATCGGTCAACAGTGTTTCGTACTCGTCGACGCGACGCGGGAAGTCATCGGTAAATGCTTCCAGGAAATCCAGCAACGAACCTTCGCGCCAGGCATTTACGCGCTTTAGTTCTTCGCCTTTACGCCAAGGCGATTCCTTGTATTGCGGCATCGTGTCCGGCAAATCGCGGTAAACGCCGCCTGGACGATAATAAGTCGCATGCAAACGTGCGCCGGAAACCGCTTCGTAGCAATCCATCAACTCTTCGCGTTCGCGGAAGGCATACAAAAATACCGCCATCGCGCCGAGATCGAGGCCGTTCGAGCCGGTCCACATCAGGTGGTTCAGGATGCGGGTGATTTCATCGAACATCGTGCGGATGTATTGCGCACGTACCGGCACTTCGACACCCATCAGGGTTTCGATTGCACGCACATACGCATGTTCGTTGCACATCATCGACACATAATCGAGACGATCCATGTATCCGATCGATTGATTGAACGGTTTTGATTCAGCAAGTTTTTCAGTACCGCGGTGCAACAAGCCGACGTGTGGATCGGCGCGCTGAACTACTTCACCGTCCATTTCCAGAACAAGGCGCAATACGCCGTGGGCGGCCGGATGTTGCGGGCCGAAGTTCAGCGTGTAGTTACGAATTTCCTGCTGTCCGCTCATTTTTTCACCTGTGCGGTTTGTTCTGTCGCCGCTTGTTGCCAACGTGAATCTTCGCGGATTACCCGCGGCACGCCGACGCGCGGATCAATCGATACTGGTTCGTATACGACGCGTTTTTTCTCTTCGTCATAACGTACTTCGACGTTGCCGATCAAAGGGAAATCCTTGCGGAACGGATGACCGACAAAACCATAATCGGTAAGAATGCGGCGCAAATCCGGATGGCCTTCAAAGACGATGCCGAACAGATCGAATGCTTCGCGCTCAAACCAGTTCGCTACCGGGTACAAATCAACAAGCGATGGAACGATCGGCAAGCTGTTGTCTGGCGCAAAACAGCGAAGACGCAGGCGGTTGTTATGTTTGATCGACAATAAATGCGCGACTGCGGCAAAGCGATTGTCGGGACCAAGACCTTGCGGGCGATTGGCCCAGGTAAAGCGACCAGGACCCTCGGCATCGACGCCGCGCGAGAAACCTTCGGAGGAAACATCGGTGGTTTCCCATTCGTCGTCGCCATAACTCAGGTAATCGACGCCGCAAACATCAATCAGGCAATCGAATGAATAATCTTCTTCGTCGCGTAACGTTTTTGCGATGACGCCGAAATCGGCCGCGGCAACTTCGAGTGTTGTTTCATCAAACGCTTCGACGACGCGCAGGGCTTTTTCGCCAAAACGCGCTCTCAGCTTTTCTGCCAGCGATAAGGTAGGTTCTGCCATGGTTTATATGCGTCCTGTCTTATCGTGCAATCGTGTTGGTACGGCGAATTTTTTTCATCAGCTGCAAGATGCCGTAAACCAGCGCTTCTGCGGTTGGCGGGCAACCTGGCACGTAGACATCCACCGGCACGATGCGATCACAGCCGCGAACGACCGAATAGGAGTAGTGATAGTAACCACCGCCGTTGGCGCAGCTACCCATCGAAATTACCCACTTGGGTTCGGGCATCTGGTCGTAAACCTTGCGAAGCGCAGGCGCCATTTTGTTCACCAAAGTGCCTGCAACGATCATCACGTCTGACTGACGCGGCGACGGGCGGAACACGACGCCAAAACGGTCAAGGTCCAGGCGCGATGCGCCAGCGTGCATCATTTCAACTGCACAGCAGGCCAAACCAAAAGTCATCGGCCACATCGAGCCGGTACGGGCCCAGTTAACGAGAGTGTCGATGTTGGTGGTCACGAAGCCGTGCTCCAACAGCGGGTTATCGCCTTCCGGACGCAGAATGTCATCAACCGAAGCAATCGGCTCCGGGTTGTTCATCACGCGCGAGAAAGTTTGTATCACTCCCATTCGAGCGCTCCTTTTTTCCAGATATAGACAAAGCCGAGAACCAGCAGCCCCATGAAAATACCCATTTCCACCAAGCCGACTACGCCGAGGCTTCTAAAAATAATCGCCCATGGAAATACGAATGCAATTTCCAGGTCGAAAGCGATAAAAAGAATGGCAACCAGGTAATAGCGAATATCGAATTGCATGCGGGCATCTTCGAAAGCTTCGAAGCCGCATTCGTATGGAGAAAGTTTTTCGCTGGATGGACGTTGTGGGCCGAATAGACTGCCCAGCACCATCAATGAAATACCAATGACGGATGAGACCGCCAAGAACAGAAGTATGGGCCAATATTCGCTTAGCACTCGCGTCCCCTGCTTTGCGCCCTAGAGCGCGTTTATGCCGCCGTTCGTTTGAACGGCGATGCGTCCGTAACAATTACATTGTGAAACTAATATGGTGCCCAAAGGGGGACTCGAACCCCCACGACCTAAGTCGCTACCACCTCAAGGTAGTGCGTCTACCAATTCCGCCATCTGGGCATGGTGGCTTTGCTGCTCCCGCAACAAAGCCGACAAATTATATCAGCGCAAAAGCTTATTTGCTTCCCTGTTCGACAGGTTTTGCAGCTTCTTTATTGGCTTCTTTATTTTCTGGTGCTGCCGGGGCTGCCGGTGGAATCACGACAGGTGCTGCAGGAACGGTGCTCGAAGGCACAGTTGCAGACGGTTCCGTTGTAACCGGTGAAAGCGATGGAGCTTGGGGAACTTCGGAAACCGGAGCTTTTTGCGCTGCTTGTTCAGCCGAAATTACGCCGCCGGCTGTGGTAGGCGCTTTATTGTCGTGACTGACTTTCCAAGCCATGAACAAGCTGAGTGCAAAGAACGCAATAGCGAGGTTACGGGTGGATTTCGAGAGAAAGTTCGAAGAACCGCGCGAACCAAAAACGGTGGACGATGCGCCCGCGCCGAATCCGCTGCCTGCCTGTGCGCCGCTGCCTTGCTGCAACAGGATCATGACGATCATGGTCAATGCGACCAGGACGAACAACACTTTTAAGGATATTTCCAACATATTCAAATCAACCTTAGATCAAGCTATCACTGCTTAGCTGCAGCAATGATTGCCAAAAATTCTTGGGCGACCAAAGAAGCGCCCCCAATCAGGCCACCATCTACGTCGGGCTGGGAAAATAGCTCGGCCGCATTGGCGGGTTTAACACTGCCACCGTAGAGGATCGGTAGTGAATCTGCGATTTTAGCATCGTGAGCACGTAATTCGCTACGGATATACGCATGAACTTCCTGAGCCTGCTGCGGCGAAGCCGTTTTTCCGGTGCCGATCGCCCAGACCGGTTCATAGGCAAGAACCGCGTTGGCAAAGGCTTGCGGGCCGCAAACATGCAAAATTGCATCGATTTGCTTTTGGATTGCCCATTCAGTTTGCCCAACTTCGCGCTGATGCAGGGATTCGCCAACGCATAAAATCGGTATCAAACCGGCTTTTTTGGCAGCGGCAAACTTCTGGGCAACCAGGTCATTGCTTTCTTCATGGATATGGCGGCGCTCGGAATGGCCGACCAGCGCGTAACGACAACCGACATCCAGAATCATCTTTGCCGAAACTTCACCGGTAAATGCACCCTGCTCGTTTACGCTGTGATCCTGCGATCCAAAAACGAGACCGGTGTCACCATAATGCTCGGTCAGTTCGCTGAGATAAGGCATCGGCGGCAAGATTGCCACTTCAACGCCACTTGGTATTGGCTGTGCGTTAATCGCATCCAGCAACTCCCGTGCAAACATGCGGTTGCCGTGAAGCTTCCAATTACCTGCCACAATTTTCTTGCGCATGGTTTAATCCTCGACTCGCTAAGTTCTAATCAAAGCGTGAAGCATACTCTCTGCTTCATATTCAGCAAAATAAAGGCAGCCAATGGACAACAGAAAATATGCACTGATCACAGGCGCTTCCAGTGGTATTGGTGAAGCCATAGCCCGCGAATACAGCCGCAGAGGCAAACCCCTAATACTTACAGCGCGTCGTGCGGATCGCCTCGAGGCGCTTGCGAAAGAGCTGTCCGCAAATGCTCCGTGCGTAGTGATTGCCGCCGATTTATCCGATCGTGCAGCACCCGGGAAACTGTTTGAACAGACGCAAGCGCAGCATCTGGAAGTCGATACCTTGGTCAACAACGCCGGCTACGGCGTGCCTGGCCGCTATCTTTCTTCGGATTGGAAAACGCACTCGGACTTTCTTCAGGTCATGATCCATGCCGTCGGCGAACTCACGCATCTGTATCTACCGGCGATGGAAAAGGCCAAGCATGGACGCATCATGAATATCGCCTCGTTAGCCGGCCTGGTGCCGTCTTCCGCCGGACACACGATGTATGGCGCAACGAAAGCATGGCTTATTCGTTTCTCCGAATGTTTGGCGCTCGAAACAAGCCCCAGAGGCGTCAATGTGACGGCACTTTGCCCGGGCTTTACCTATACCGAATTTCACGACGTTAACGGCATGCGATCTTCGATATCCAAACTGCCAAAGTTTCTTTGGCTGAGCAGCGAACGAGTTGCCAAACTTGGCGTGGATGCAGTCGAAAGTGGCAAGACCAAGGTCATTACCGGCCGGACCAATAATGTGATCGCATTCCTCTGCAAGTACCTGCCCGACTGGCTTGCCCGATCGCTAGTAGCGAGCAAATCAAAGCAGTTCCGGAATATGGATTAGGCTGTTGGAGCGCCCAAAGGCGCTCCTATCATTGCAATCCTGATTACAGGGGCGTATCGTTTCATTAATTTCAATAATTACTGAAACTTCAGAATGAACCTAAGTCCACTGACACAGAGTTTTGTGCTGCATTTCGGCGAAATGGGTAGTCGCTGGGGCATCAACCGCACGGTCGGACAAATATACGCTTTGATATTTGTCGCTAACAGGCCGCTAAATGCCGACGAAATCACTGAAAAACTTGGTATTTCGCGCTCAAATGTCAGCATGAGCCTGAAGGAATTGATGGCATGGCGACTGGTTCGCCTGGAACACCTGCCGAATGACCGCCGCGACTTTTTCAGCGCCCCGGGCGATATCTGGGACATTTTCACCACCCTGGCCGAAGAACGGCAGCGGCGTGAAGTCGAACCCACCCTGTCGATGCTACGAGGTGCATTGCTGGAAACACCCGAGTCTACGGAAGAACAACACGCGCAATCCCGCATGCGGGAAATGTACGAACTGATGGAATTGATGACTACCTGGTTTGCCGACGTACGAAAGCTATCGCCAAAAACCCTGGTAAACCTGATGGCACTCGGCGGCAAGGTCAACAAGCTGCTGGAAATGAAAGACAAACTTTCCGTGATTTCAGGCAGTAAAAAAGAATAGCCAACGAAACTCTCGCGGAGTTGCAGATGAACCCTTCAATTTTAATTGCGATATCGTCCGGTATCATTTTATTGCTCGGCTCCGCGCATCTGGTCTACACCTTTTACGGACCGAAACTGACACCGCGTGACCCACAATTGATCGAACAGATGAAACGGGTTTCACCTCTGATCACCAAAGAAACCGATATGTGGAAATGCTGGGTCGGCTTCAATGCCAGCCACAGTCTCTGCGCAATCTTATTCGGCCTGGTATTTGGCTATCTGGCGATCGCGCACCAAGATTTCCTGTTTGCATCTTATTTTCTGCTCGCTATCGGATTTGGCTTGTTGGCATGCCTGGTAGTACTCGGAAAACTTTATTGGTTCAGCATTCCATTTCGCGGCATATCGATCGCGTTCGCATGTTATGGCGCGGCACTGATCCTCAATTTCACCTGATTAAATACATACGGTAAAAATATCCCGATGGACGCGCTCGCTCTCGCCAGAATCCAGTTCGCCGCCAATATTTCATTCCACATCCTGTTCCCGACCATCACCATTGCGCTGGGCTGGTTTTTGCTGTTTTTCAAATTGCGTTTCCTCAAAACCAAAGATGAAAAATGGATGCAGGCCTACGGTTTCTGGGTAAAGGTTTTCGCGCTGACATTCGCAATGGGGGTGGTCAGCGGGATCACGATGAGTTTCCAGTTTGGCACCAACTGGCCTGGCTATATGAAAACCGTCGGCAATATCGCCGGGCCCTTGCTGGCATACGAAGTGCTAACGGCCTTCTTTCTCGAAGCCACATTTCTGGGCGTCATGCTATTTGGAAGAAAACGTGTCTCGGAGCGCATGCACACTGCCGCCACTTTTCTGGTCGCATTCGGCACCACGATGTCGGCGTTCTGGATTATCGCCCTGAATTCCTGGATGCAGACGCCAGTTGGTTTTGAAATGATCAATGGCCAAGCCCATGCGACCGACTGGTTCGCGATTGTTTTCAATCCGTCGTTTCCATACCGCTTGACACATATGCTGATCGCATCAGGCCTGACCGCGAGCTTTCTAATCGCCGGATTATCAGCCTATCAATACTTGCGCGGAGAACGCGGTGCTGCAGTACTTGCAGCACTTCGAACCGGCATCTTTGTCGCAGCCGCATTGATTCCGGTACAAATTTTCATTGGCGATTTGCATGGTTTGAATACGCTTGAACATCAACCGGCAAAAGTAGCCGCAATGGAAGGTATTTGGGAAACCGAACGCGGCGCGCCGGCGTTGGCATTTGCGATACCGAATCAGAAAGAAAAACGTAACGACTACGCGATCGGCATTCCCAAATTGGCGAGCCTGATCCTCACCCACGAAATGGATGGCGAGATCAAGGGCGTGAATGATTTCGCAGACAAACACCCTCCGGTATTACCAGTGTTCTGGGGCTTCCGGGTGATGGTCGGAATCGGGGTTTTGATGCTGGCAACCTCGTGGTTATCGGCATGGCAATCACGTAAAAACGCAACACCAAAATCCTGGCTTGCACGCATTCTCGTCCTGATGAGTTTTTCCGGATGGATTGCGACATTGGCCGGCTGGTATGTCACTGAAATCGGCCGTCAACCTTTTCTGGTAACCGGTATTTTGCTGACCAAAGACGCGGCATCTACAACCGCAGCACCGATAATTGGCATCTCGCTGGGCTTATATCTTGCGCTTTACGTCGTGCTGATTCTGTCCTACATCAGCGTGCTGTTTTATATGGCACGCAACGCCAACAAAAAGTTCTCGCCAATCGCAGTTCCGGAGGCAACCCCATGAACGATTTTTTGCCGCTGATTTTTCTCGGCCTGATGGCACTCGCGATGCTGATTTACGTGGTGCTGGACGGCTACGATCTCGGTGTCGGCATTTTGTTGCGACGTGCTGAAGACACCGAAAAAGACCGCATGATTGCCTCGATCGGCCCATTCTGGGACGCCAATGAAACCTGGCTGGTATTGGGTGTCGGGATTTTGCTGGTCGCGTTTCCGGTAGCGCACGGAATTATCCTGGGCGGCCTGTATTTGCCGGTGACTTTCATGCTGATCGGCTTGATTTTGCGTGGTGTCGCTTTCGATTTCCGAGTCAAGGCACATGCTAATCACAAACCAACCTGGAATGCCGCGTTTTATGCGGGATCGTTACTGGCTGCGTTCTCGCAAGGCTTCATGCTGGGCATCTATATTCTGGGTTTCGAATACACCCCAAGCCACAGCATTTTTGCGATCTTTATCGGGCTCTGTTTGGTAGCCGGGTATGCGTTGCTGGGGGCCTGTTGGCTATTGCTGAAAACCGAAGGAAAATTATTCCGTCGTGCGGTCCGTTGGGCCTATGGCAGCCTGTGGTTAACCGGTCTCGGTATCGTTGCGGTTTCGCTTGCAACCCCGCTGGTAAGCGCGAGAATTTTCGAAAAATGGTTCGCTTTGCCGCAATTATTGTGGTTGTTGCCGATTCCTGCACTGACCGCAGTGTGTTTTTTCACTTGCGAACGCCAGTTGCGAAAACTTTCGATGGGGTTGTACGAAAAAATCTGGCTGCCGTTTGCCTGCGCAATCAGCTTGTTCGTATTGGCGTTCATCGGCTTGGGCTACAGCCTGTTTCCGTATCTTGTCGTCGACAAGCTGCGTTATGACCAGGCTGCATCGGCGCCGGAATCATTGCTCATCATGTTTATCGGCGTTGCCATTACCCTGCCCGCCATTCTGTTTTACACGGCCTATTCGTACCGGGTGTTCTGGGGCAAAGCGACCGATTTGAGTTACGACTAAATCAAAACTGTTGGCAGACTCGTTTGGCAGGATTGTCTGCCAATTTCCTGGCATCGATGTTCTGGGTTTTCGATGGCTTCAGGATGTCGACGATACAAACATCGGTCTTCGACAATTTCACTACCACAAGGTATGACGTGAGTTTGCTGGAATCTCCCGGATTCTCGCTGGCGTTGTAACGCATGATCAATGCCACCGGCACTTTGCCTTTCATCCGCCACTCGACTTTCGTGCCTACATGGGAAAAGCCGCTGGACACGTTCGACCATAATTCGAGTTCGAACTTCTTTTTATCGGGCGCTATGACATTGATGGTTTGCCGCAAATCACCCTCGAGCAACTCGAGGGTGTAGCCCGCAACACCCGGGCAAATCCCGCTGTATCCCTCTTCGTCAGCCGGATCCAGTGTCTTGCAATCCTTCTCGCCAACGCCGGTGTAAACCGATTTCATCTGTCCATATGTAACCGGAGAAACAAGCAGTAATGCCATTGCTGCCAGTAACAGGCGTTTCATATTTGACCTCCGGAATTTCAACAGGTTTAAAACGAATTACACACTACCGATAAAATCTTTCTTGCCGACTTGCACGCCGTTATGGCGCAAGATCGCATAGGCAGAAGTCAGGTGGAAATAAAAGTTCGGCAGCCCGGCATGATGCAGATAAGGCGCGCCGACATATTCACGCTTGGTGCCGTCGCGCATCGGGATGGAAATTGCACGGGTTTCCGAACCTTCGAACTGTTCCGGCGTAATCGTGTTGATATAGGCAATCGTCTTGGCGATGCGGGCCTTGAAATCAACCAGAGTGACTTCGTTATCTTCGTAGCTCGGCACTTCAATACCGGCCATACGCGAGCTGATGCTCTTGGCAAAATCACAGGCAATCTGGATTTGGCGGCTCAGCGGAAACATATCCGGTGCGAGACGTGAACCCAGGATATTGCCGATATCGCATTTCAAACTCTCGACATGGGCCTGGGCTTTATCGAGGCAGGCATCGAGTGCTTTCAGGCTACGGGTAAAAGCGGGAACGGTGGCGTCAAAAAGGGGATGGGACATGATGTAGCTCCTGATGGGGACTGCATCATCGCATACGCACCGGGGGAATTTATGCCCCTCCTTGATGGCTATTCGAATCGTGATTGCCGGCATCTTTGTATTTTTCAGTCACTTAGGGGCAGTAAATCCTCGCGTTTCTTGAGATAATTCACAGTCTTGACCCCGTAGCTCAGCTGGATAGAGCGGTCCCCTCCTAAGGGACAGGTCGTACGTTCAAATCGTATCGGGGTCGCACCTTCTTTTTTTCAATTGTTTGGAGCTCCACATGACTCACCCTGTCTTAAAAGCGCTCGGCCTGGGCGAAAACGAATCTGGCACCTATCTCGGCCACGGCGAATGGTCCAAAACACAGGATGCGGGCGTACTGGAACCGATAAACCCAAGCAATGGCGAAGTGCTCGGTCGCGTTTATGCGTCCAGCCAGGCTGATTACGACATCATCATGGAACGCGCACAGGCTAACTTCAAAGTCTGGCGCACCACACCTGCACCAAAACGCGGCGAAGCAATTCGTCTTTGCGCCGATGCACTGCGCAAACACAAAGATGCACTCGGCTCATTGGTTGCGCTGGAAATGGGCAAGATCAAACCGGAAGGCGACGGCGAAGTTCAGGAAATGATCGACATTGGTGATTTCGCGGTCGGTTTGGCACGTCAGCTCTACGGCTTGACCATGCACTCCGAACGTCCTGGCCACCGCATGTACGAGCAATATCAACCACTCGGTATCGTCGGCATTATTTCTGCCTTCAATTTCCCGGTCGCGGTCTGGGCCTGGAATAGTTTCCTCGCTGCGATATGCGGCGATATCTGCATCTGGAAACCATCGCCAAAAACTCCGTTCAGTGCGATTGCTTCGATGAAGATTTGCAATGAAGCGCTGAATGCCGGCGGCTTCCCGGATTTGTTCTATCTGTTCAACGATGCCGGCACCGAAATCGCGCAACAATTCGTCGATGACCACCGCGTGCCATTGATGAGCTTCACCGGTTCGACTGCCGTAGGTCGCATGGTGGGCGAGCGCGTTGCCAAGCGCATGGGCCGCAGCCTGCTGGAACTCGGCGGCAACAACGCCATGATCGTCGATGAAACCGCCGACCTGAAACTAGCCATTCCGGCCATCGTGTTCGGCGCCGTCGGTACTGCCGGTCAACGCTGCACGTCAACACGCCGCGTTTTCATCCACGAAAATATTTTCGAAGATGTCGTGGCGAAATTGGTTGCTGCGTACAAGCAAGTTGAAACCAAAATCGGCGACCCTACCCTGGCCACCACACTAATGGGTCCATTGACCGACAAAGCGACCGTGCAACGTTTCCTCGGCGTGCTCGAGAAAGCCAAAGCCCTCGGCGGCAGCGTTCGCACCGGTGGTACCGCACTCGATGGCAAAGGCAACTTCGTGACCCCGGCCATCGTTACTGGCGTAAAAAATTCCGATGAAGTCGTACAAACCGAAACCTTCGCGCCGATTTTGTACGCTATGCCGTTCAAAACACTTGATGATGCAATCGATATGCAAAATGCCGTACCGCAAGGCCTGAGCTCGGCGATATTCACGAATAATCTGCGTGCCGCAGAACAATTCCTGTCGGCTGCGGGTTCCGATTGTGGTATTGCCAACGTCAACATCGGTACCAGCGGCGCAGAAATTGGCGGCGCCTTCGGTGGTGAAAAAGAAACCGGCGGCGGTCGCGAATCGGGTTCGGATGCCTGGAAAATCTACATGCGCCGTCAAACCAATACGATTAACTATTCCGATTCCTTGCCGCTCGCACAGGGCATCAAGTTCGACATTTAATCTTATCCAAGGAAGGCAATGAACTCTCCTGCAAAAGAAACCAGTCAACTGGCGATTGCGAGTTTGATTAGCGGCATATTGGGCTGGACCCTTGTTCCGTTTCTTGGGTCCTTGGTTGCGATCATTACAGGGCATATGGCTCGCAAGGAAATTCGCAATAATCCCGAGACCAGGGAAGGCGATGGCATGGCACTGGCGGGACTCATTCTTGGTTGGTCAAGTGTTGTTTGCTGGATAATCGGAATCCTGCTATTCGGTGGACTGATCCTTGCCGCCTTTGGTTTACTTTTCACAGCAGCAAACGGCGGTCATTGAGTGTACGGATTAGCCCGCCCTTTTCTCTTTTGTTTGGACGCTGAAAAGGCCCACGGTGTGGGCCTTAAAGCTATTGAAACCGCGTACCGTCTTGGCCTGAATCCATTACTTGCAGCCAAGACGCCAGATCTCAAAACCCGTGCGTTCGGAATCGATTTCCCGAATCCGGTTGGTCTGGCGGCAGGTCTTGACAAGAACGGCGAACACATCGATGCGTTGCTTGGCCTGGGTTTTGGTTTCATTGAAATCGGCACGACGACGCCGCGTCCGCAAGAAGGCAACGAAAAACCGCGCATGTTTCGCTTGCCCGACAAGGAAGCGGTCATCAATCGGCTCGGCTTCAACAATGCAGGCGTCGATGCACTCGTGAAGAATGTCGAAAAGGCGGCACGCAAGGGCATTCTCGGCATCAATATCGGCAAGAACAAAGACACGCCGAACGAAAATGCTATCGACGATTACATTTATTGCCTCGAACGCGTCTACACGATTAGCGACTACGTCACCGTCAACATTTCGTCACCCAATACGACTGGCTTGCGCGATTTGCAGACAGAAGAATATTTTCGCCGTTTCATCGGCGAGCTTCGCGAAGTACAGGAAGAATTGGCCGGCGTAAACGGTTTCAAAACACCGATGCTGATTAAAATCGCACCGGATCTGACCGAAGCAGCACTCGACGGTATGATCGAGGTTCTGAATGCCGCTCAAGTTGACGGTGTTATCGCGACAAATACCACGATTGACCGCAGCGAAATCAAAGGTGATCGTTACGAATACGAAGTTGGTGGATTGTCCGGCAAACCACTGTATGCCAAGTCCACGGCTGTCTTGCGCCGTTTGCGTACGCGCCTGAACGACAGCATTCCATTGATTGGCGTTGGCGGAATCCTGAGTGGCGCCGATGCCGCCGGAAAAGTTGCAGCAGGTGCAAGCCTCGTGCAGTTTTACACTGGCATGATTTATCGCGGTCCCGACTTGATCGAGGAAAGCGTTAGCGCGATTCGTCGCCGTCGCGAGGGTGTCGCATGAGTGGTTTTCAGCTCGGCGACAATGTATCGCTTGCTGGACGCAACACTTTTCGCATTCCCGTGCGCGCCGAGATTCTGGCCGACGTAAAAAACTCCGACGGCCTCGCCGAATTATTCGACTTCGCCATGTTGCGCAACGGCCCCGTGATGATATTGGGCGAAGGCAGCAATATTCTGTTTGCCGCCGACGTGCAAGGCGTGGTGATTTGCCTGACGATGAGCGAAATCAACATCGTCAAGGACGAAGGCGATTTCGCACTCGTGCGCGTCGATGCCGGCGTGAACTGGAATGATTTCATCGGCTGGACGCTGGGACGCGGATTGATTGGCCTTGAGAACATGTCATTGATCCCTGGCACCGTGGGTGCATGCCCGATCCAGAATATCGGCGCATACGGCGTGGAAGTTGGCGAATTCATTGAAACCGTCGAAGTATTCGACCGCCAATCGCAACGCATGAAACGTATTGGCCGCGCCGAATGCGAGTTTTCCTATCGCGACAGTTTGTTCAAACAAGACTTGAATCGTTACGTGATTTGCGCCGTGGAATTTCTTTTGCCGCGCACCCGCGAATTGAAACTCGACTATGCCGGCGTTCGCGAAGAGTTGGCAAGCATGGGCGTCGATACGCCACGTGCAGTGCACGTGGCAGAAGCCATCAGCCGTATCCGTACGAGAAAATTGCCAAACCCGGCAATTCTCGGCAACGCAGGCAGTTTTTTCAAAAACCCGATTATTCCGGCTGCGCAGGCGGAACAACTAAAAACACAACACCATGGTTTGCCCAGCTACCCGGGCGACAGCGACGACACCCGGAAAATCTCGGCGGCCTGGATGATCGAACAAGCCGGTTGGAGAGGTTTCCGCGAAGGAGATGCCGGCATTGCCGAACAACATGCGCTCGTTCTGGTCAACCATGGCAATGCCACGGGTCAACAATTACTGGGTTTGGCGCGACGCGTAGCCAAGTCCGTCCATGAAAAATTCGGTGTTCATATCGAGCCGGAACCGCGAATCATAGGTGCAAGTTTTGAAGAGTAGACATCATGATGTTTGAATCTTCCATCCCGAAAGGCAGTGTGCCCAGGGCGGTTTTCTTCATGGTGTTGAGCGCGATTTTATTTGGCTGCATGGCGATCGTTATCCGGCTGGCATCAAAACAATTGCACGCTTTTGAAATTGCCTTCTTCCGTAATTTCTTCGGTTTCATGTTTACCGCGCCGCTGTTTTTCAAGCATGGCAGCGCCATCCTGAAAACCGACAAACTCCATCTCTACATCGGCCGCTGCATGATCGGCATCATTTCGATGATGTGCGGCTTCTGGGCAATCGTGCACCTGCCATTGGCCGAAGCCGTCGCGATCAGTTATTCGACTCCGTTGTTCGTCACGATACTCGCGGTTTTATTCCTGGGTGAAATCGTCGGCATACGTCGCTGGTCTGCAGTGTTGGCGGGTTTTATCGGCGTATTGATCATCATGCAACCAGGCTCGCATACCTTCAATGCCGACATGATGATCGCGTTGATGGCCGCTGTGATGAGCGCGATTGTCGCAATCAGTATCAAGGTCTTGTCGCGCACCGAGAAAGCCGACGCCATCGTGATCTACACGACGATGCTCTGGGTTCCGATGTCTTTGGTCCCTGCCCTGTTTGTCTGGCAATGGCCGGTCGGCATTACGTGGTTGTGGATTATTGCTGCAGGCTTCTTCGGCACTACCGCGCATCTGTGCTGGACACGTGCATTGAAACTCGGCGACGCATCGATGCTGACGCCGATCAGTTTCTTCCAGGTTCCCGTTGTTGCCATTGGTGCCTGGATTATTTTCGACGAAAAAATGGGACTGATGGCTTTACTCGGTGCCGCCATTATCTTTATCGCGAATGCCTATATCGCGAGACGCGAAGCGCAACTGGCACGTCGAAACGTAACCGATCCGGATATTAATTCGGGAACGCAGCAGCGTTGATATAGGGTGCGCGTGTCGCGCACCGTTGACATCGGGAATTATTCCGGTGTACCACAGGCGCACCCTAGCGCCTACGAATTTATTCCAACAAATTTCTTCGCTACGTAATCATCGATGATGGCGACGAAGTCCTGGGCGATATTATCGCCGCGCAATGTCACGGCTTTTTCGCCGTCGATAAATACCGGTGCGGCCGGTGATTCACCGGTACCCGGCAGTGAAATTCCGATATTGGCGTGACGTGATTCACCCGGACCGTTGACGATGCAGCCCATTACGGCGAGCGTGAGATTTTCCGCACCGGGATTGGTAATTTTCCATTCCGGCATTTTTTCGCGCACATGTTCCTGCACCGTTTTCGCCAACTCCTGGAAAAACTCCGAGGTGGTACGCCCACAACCAGGACACGCGGTAACCAATGGTGTGAAAGCGCGTAAACCCATCGTTTGCAACAGTTCCTGCGCAACGATGACTTCCTGCGAGCGGTTACCGCCCGGCTCCGGCGTCAGGGAAATACGGATTGTGTCGCCGATGCCTTCCTGCATTAGGATAGCCAATGCTGCTGCCGATGCCGTGATGCCTTTGCTGCCCATGCCGGCTTCAGTCAAACCAAGATGCAGAGGGAAATCGGCTCGATTGGATAAATCGCGATACACCGCCACCAATTCCTGCACACCACTGACTTTCGCAGAAAGAATAATGCGGTCGCGGGGCATACCGATCTCGACCGCTTTTTCGGCCGAATCAATCGCGGAACGCACGAGAGCTTCCCGTAAAACTCTCGGGGCGTCCCAGGGTTCGGCGCGCAGATGGTTTTCATCCATCAGCATCGTCGCGAGCGACTGGTCGAGCGAACCCCAGTTCACACCGATACGAACCGGCTTGTTGTACTTCAATGCCATTTCGATAATCGAAGCAAACTGCGTATCTTTCTTTTTGCCGAAGCCGACATTGCCCGGATTAATCCGGTATTTCGCGAGAGCTTCTGCACATGCCGGTTCGGCAGCCAACAGTTGATGCCCGTTGTAATGGAAGTCGCCGATAATCGGCACATCGATATTCATCATCAATAATTTTTCGCGGATGCGCGGCACGGCGGCAGCGGATTCGGGATTATTGACAGTCACCCGTACGAGCTCGGAACCGGCTCGCCACAATTGCGAAATTTGTTTCACCGAAGAATCGACATCGGCGGTGTCGGTATTGGTCATCGATTGCACGACGACCGGATGGTGACTACCTATCCAGACTTTGCCGACTTGTACGCTATGGGTTGGTTTGCGCGGTTTTGCCAATGCCTCGGTCATGCTCCAACGCCTTCCTGTGTTTCCGCTACGGAGTCCAAACGCAATTCCCTCAGCACCGTGTAATCACCTGCATTTACCAGCATATCGACACCGGCCACCAGGGTTTCCGACATCGCACGCGCATTCAACGCGTACTGCTCGTGGCCATAAACGATTTCGATGCTGGCGGCATTACCATCCAGGCTTCCTTGCGTCAGAAAACCACGCTCATGACCATCGTTCGAACACAATTCAATGCCGCGCAACGGCGAACGCTGCGTACTGCCTTCCGATTGAATATGCACGCCTAATGCGCTTGTACGACGCGCCAGCAATTCGACGCCGGCGGACAAGCCACCATTCATTTCATAACGTAGCCAGCGCACAACGCCGACCATCCAATCGGGTTCTTCGTTTTCATCGGCCAGTGTCATACCAACAATCTCGCCCACCTTGGCGCGGATTTGATTGGCGTTTTCCCAAGCCATCCGGTACCCGCCGAGACTTTGATCCAATACCTTCGCCGGTACCCGAGGCAAGCGGTTTGCATCGGTATTCACGTTTGCCCAGGAAGCACGGTGCACCACATGCACGGTTTGTTGCGAAGCCTGCCGCATGAAAGTGTCGAAGTCGCGTTGTCCGGCCAGGTAATAATGCAAACCACTCAGTCCAATCACGGTATCGATACTGTGACTAGACTGCAGGCGTTTGAAAGTGCGAGCTGCCGACAATCCGAAAGCACGCCTCAATCGCATCAACATATCCGTGCTCAGGCGGACACCGATGCCGCGGCCTGGAATCAACTCGGCCATGCCATCGCGTTGGCGCTCGATCGCCTGTTCCGTTTCGCGAATAAATGCACGCACGTCCAGCCACAAGGCATGCGATTCGCCGCTTGCACCTGGGCCGGGGCCACGATCGGCGTCTTCCGGAACAACCGGCGCATTTACTTCCGGGGGCTCATTCAGCAATGGCGAAAGTGGTGCAAATGCACGCGCTACCGGCCACAAGCTGTCTTGTTCGATTTGGCTAAATGCCAACGGATTGGTTACGGCCATCAACAAGGTCTGGATATAGATGGTTTGTATATCGATGCTGACTTTTGCAATTTTATCCTCGACGACTTTGCTTTCGTATTTCAATTCGGAAGCAAAACGGTGTATGCGATGCAAACCCTGCCAGGCACCCTGACTCGGGGCGCGGTAAATTCGCCACGACAACGCCAGGCAACGACTGTAATGCCAGGCTGCACGTTGCAAACTTTGCAAGACTGACGAACCACGTAACATCGGGACGTTGCCATGCGGTGAACAAATCTCAACCGCGGCTTTTCGATAACCGTGTGCCAGCCATAAATGAAACATTTCGGCCTGTCGTGCTTGCATTGCTTTTGCTACTGGCAATGGCAGCGGGCTACCAGCGAACTGCTGCTCGAGCAAAGAAATGGACTCGACTATCACGCCACGCAATTCATCCATCACCAACAGGCGCTGAGTGCCCTCAAGCCGTTGGCTGGATAAACTGGCCAAGGCAGTGTCCAATTCCTGTTGCGTTGCCGCTGCATTCGCTCTCGGCAAGGCCGCGACCCAGGCTTTCACTTTTTTCGCATCGGCGTGAAAGCGACCGGTAGTGTTCATGCCTGGCTCGGGCATGCCTTCACGAAGACGGCGGTAGGCTTCAGTCATGACTAACTCCTTGGGGCCACTAGTTTAGCGCTTTGGTCACCGAAACCCCAAGCCGTACGTTAAACGTTATCCTATACGGCCAGTCCAATAGTGAACCCACAGTGATCCTGTCTTGGCATGTCTGAATTAATCCGCGAACGCAGGGTATTGAAGCCTGTTCAGTTGAATGTACTGGCGCGCGACTTGCTCGAATCCAGTTTCAGTCAGGTATGGGTCGAAGGTGAAATCAGCAATTTTTCACGCCCTGCTTCCGGTCATCTGTATTTCACGCTTAAGGACGACCGCGCCCAGGTTCGCTGCGCCTTGTTCAAGCAGAAAGCCATGTATTTACGGTTTCCGCCGCGAGACGGCATGCAGGTGCTGGTACGCGGCCGGCTGACCGTTTATGAAGCACGTGGCGATTACCAGCTCGTGCTCGAGCATATGGAAGAAGCCGGTGAAGGTGCCTTGCAACGCGCCTTCGTTGAACTCAAGGCAAAACTGGCCGCCGAAGGCGTATTCGATGATGCCCGCAAGCGGCCATTACCGGGCTTTGTGCATCGTCTGGCGATTATCACTTCGGCTACCGGCGCAGCGATACGCGACGTAATCAGTGTTCTATCGCGCCGCTTTCCACTTTTACACGTGGATGTGCTTCCGGTTCCGGTGCAAGGTGAAGGTGCCGCGAAGGAAATTCGCAATATGCTGTCGCTCGCAAATGCCAGTGGCGGCTACGATGCAATTTTGCTGACCCGTGGCGGTGGCTCGCTGGAAGATTTATGGGCCTTCAACGACGAAGCACTCGCACGCGATATCGCAAATTCAAAAACAATAGTGATTTCCGCAATTGGCCATGAGATCGATTTCTCGCTTTCCGATTTCGCCGCCGATATTCGTGCACCTACGCCCTCCGCTGCCGCCGAGTTATTGGTTCCGGATAAACTGGATTTGCGGACAAGAATCGAACAACTGAAAAACCGTTTCCATATCGCGCAACAACGGATACGGCAGAACAAACAACAGCGGCTCGATCAGAACTACCTGCGTTTGCGTTTATACGACCCGCAAACACGGATGGCGCAAGCACGCGAACGCTTGCTGCAAACACGCCAGCATCTGGTCAAGAATTTTCAATTGCTGGTGCAAGCCAAGTTGGCACGACTTCGCACTGCATTGGCCAGACTTGAAAGACAGCATCCGCAACAACAATTGCAGGCGCATCGGCTCCGGCTGACCAGCTTGAATCAAGCCATGCACAACGCCGCGGCGCGTCAATTGCAAAGCAAGATCGGGAACCTGCGTGAACTTGGAAGAGGTTTATCGGCAGTGAGCCCGTTGGCAACGCTGTCACGCGGCTACGCAATCATTCGCAGGCAGGAAGATGGCCTGGTCATTCGCAGCAGTAGCTCGGTGAATCAGGGAGAAATCGTGATTGCCCAGTTGCAGGACGGCAAGCTCAAGCTCGAAGTCAAATAGGCTGCGCGATTTCCACACCGGTATTTTTTTCACGCTTGGCGCGATACATGGCCTGATCGGCTTCACGAATCAAATCATGCATTTCGGCGGCATGTGACGGGTATGCGGCAATACCGATACTTGCACCGACAAAAACCAGTTCGCCGCCCAGAATCTGGATTGGTTGCGAGAGTTTTTCGCGCATGCGGGCTGCATAGGTGACCAGGTGATTTTCATCATTCGCCTGCGGATCGTCGATCAATACAATGAATTCGTCACCGCCCATGCGGGCAACGGTATCGCCCTTGCGAACCGAGCCGAGCAAACGTTTTGCGATCGTCTTCAGCACTTCGTCACCGGCATCATGGCCATATTTGTCATTGATCGGCTTGAAACCATCCAGATCGATCGACAACACGGCAAACGGCTGGTTACTGCGTTTTCCTCGGTGCGTTAATTCATACAAATCGGACAGTGCCTGACGACGGTTCGGCAATTGCGTCAGCGGGTCATGATCGGCCAAATGGCGAATGCGCGAACGGTCAAACAAAATCCGGTAGCTCGCCAATGCGGAAAACAACGACACCAACAAACCAATTATGGCTGCCTGCGTTTTCCACCATGGCACCGCTTCGTAACCACGCTTGGGTTGCGCGGAAATCAGCCAGCTGCCGCCAGGTACAAATACCGGAACGCGAACGGCATCTTTTGAAATCAGTCGCTCGTCACCCCAAAAATATTTACCGGCAGGCCCCGTAGCATCACGTCCGCGAATGGAAATATCCAGATCCTGTTCAAGCCGTGCAAGCCCGGCTTCTTTCATCAAGCCCTGGAAGTCGAGCCCGATCGAGACCGCACCCCACAAGCGCGGCACACCCTCTTTCTTGATCCAGACCGGGAAGCGGCATACGACACCTTCCCCGCCTTGGTCAAGATTGAATGGACCGGCGAGCACTGCATCGTCGAGTTGGATGGATCTATATACGGCAGTTTTTTGATCGGGATCGAGCAGCAGATTCAAACCGATCATTTTCTCGTTGCCTGCAACTGGATAGACATCCCTGATGATGAAATTTGGCGCCAACGACAAATTGCGTTGCACCGGATTTGCACGACTGAGTTCTTCGGCAATCGAGGCGAATTGTTCCGGTGTCATTTCCTCGCGTATTACCAAATCGACCGCGAGACCTTTGATCAATGCGACGTTGTAGTACAGTTTGGTTTCCAGCTGCGCGCGGAAATTCGAAACCTGCGTCTGGATTTCATTTTTTTGCTGGCTTAAATCATGTTGATGCTCAAGTTCGCCAGCTCGCCAGCTGAGAAAAACCCCCGCAAGAAGAATCACGGCCGCAGTTAGTTTTGGCCTTTGGGTAAGCCAGAACAATGGCCGGAGCGGTGAGTGTTTCATGACCTTATTATAAACCGCGGAATTAGAGGCTTTAAGTCATTAACCCCGAATCTGCTTTTCCCCCGTTCAAATGCACACCACCCCACAGGAGCGCATCATGAACCGCAAGCCACTCGTCTTCGCCATCGGCCTGGTCTTACTGACAGCATGCAACCAACAAGTAAAAAAAGAGCTTGCGGCCGAGGCAGAAGCTGACAAACAGCGTCAGGAACAAGAAGTTGAGAAAGTCGAGGTTACCGGTGCAAGGACACGCCGTGTCGTCGACGAAGAATCAAGCCA
This sequence comes from Arenimonas sp., assembly GCA_050737875.1. Taxonomy (GTDB): domain Bacteria; phylum Pseudomonadota; class Gammaproteobacteria; order Xanthomonadales; family Xanthomonadaceae; genus Arenimonas. The sequence continues at coordinate 24,109 of JBOHYG010000044.1, forward strand.
ACCGTTACAAGTTGTTACGAGAGCCGATCTCGCGAAAGCTGCGGCTGATGTTGGCTACAACGCGCCGCCACCATCCGCACCGGTATCTCCACCCATAGTCATTTCATCACAGGGCAACACTCGTGCCGTGATGATGGAAGTACGCGAACAACCGGAACAGAACACCGAAAAATATAAAAACTTCAGCGACAACCCAATTTTCCTGACAGCTGAAAATCCTGTCAGCACATTTTCCATCGACGTCGATACCGGCAGTTACAGCAATGTCCGTCGCATGCTAAATAACGGCACACGTCCACCTGCCGATTCGGTGCGAGCAGAGGAAATCATCAACTATTTCGATTTCGGCTACGTCGCGCCGACTTCACGCAGGCAGCCATTTTCTGTGACCACTGAAATTGCGGCCGCGCCATGGAATTCGAAACATCAAATAATGATGGTCGGCATCAAGGGTTACGAAGTCTCGCGCTCGCAGATTCCGGCAGCCAATGTCGTCTTTCTGATCGACACGTCGGGATCGATGGCCACTGAAGACAAACTGCCATTGCTGATTGCCAGCTTCAAGCAGATGGTTGAAAAATTGCGGCCGCAAGATCGCGTCTCCATCGTTGTCTATGCGGGCAGTGCCGGACTGGTGTTACCCGCCACTCGTGGTGACGACAAGGAAACCATTCTGGCTGCGCTCGACAAACTGCAGGCCGGCGGTTCCACCAATGGTGGCCAGGGCATTGAACTGGCTTACAAGATTGCCAAGGAGAACTATCTTGCCAATGGCGTTAACCGGGTCATCCTTGCAACCGATGGTGATTTCAATGTCGGCATCTACGATACCGAAATGCTGAAAACACTGGTTGCCGATCAACGTAAATCCGGCATCGCATTGACCACGCTCGGTTTCGGCCAGGGCAATTACAACGATCAAATGGCCGAACAATTGGCCGATGTCGGCAATGGCAACCATGCCTATATCGACAATTTGAACGAAGGCCGAAAAGTCCTTGTCGAAGAAATGTCCTCGACCATGATGACGATCGCACAGGATGTGAAAATCCAGGTCGAGTTTAATCCTGCCGTCGTCGCCGAATACCGTTTGATCGGATATGAAAACCGTAAATTGAATCGCGAGGATTTCAACAACGATAAAATCGACGCCGGTGAAATCGGTGCAGGCCACGATGTCACCGCACTGTATGAAATCACGCTGGTCGGATCCGGCGGTGAAAGTGTCAGTCCATTGCGTTATGGAAAGCCCCCGGTTGCAGCAGGTAAAGCCGATGAAATTGCATTATTGCGCCTACGTTACAAGCAGCCCGGCGGCGAACAAAGCCAGTTGATCGAAAAACCGATGCTGCGTTCCAGCATTAGCGCAAAACCCAGTGATCGCCTGAAATTGGCAGCATCGTTGGCTGCATACGCCGATTTATTACGCGGTGGAAAGAACTCCGGGAAATTCAAGTGGCAGGATGTCAGGCAGCTGGCCTCCAGCGTGTCATTGCCTGACTCCTGGGGCTATCGAGCAGAGTTCATGAACCTGATTGACCAAGCCAGCCGTCTCACGGAATCCCAGGATATGGCTCAAATCAGCGAATGACGTCTTTTCGAAATCGCAAAAACTTCGTACGCTCTGTCACATGTTGGCAGAGCGTAACGATGAAGAATTGATGCAAGCCTATGGAACTGGTGACGCCAGTGCCTTCGAGGTTCTGTATGCGCGACATCGTGGCCCGCTGTTTCGTTTCATGCTGCGTCAATTACGCGAACATGGAACTGCCGAAGAGCTCTATCAGGATGTTTGGCAAAAAGTCATACAGGCACGTGAACGCTATCGGCCAGAAGCAAAATTCACGACCTGGCTTTACCAGATTGCCCATAACCGGCTTACCGATCATTGGCGGGCCCAACAGCATCGCCCTTCGGCCGGAGAAGACGCGATGGAACGTGCGGAACAAACACCCGATCCGCATACGCCTGAACGTCAGCTATCGGCCTTCGAGGAACGACGGCGATTGCAATTGGCTTTGGAAGAACTGCCCCAAGATCAAAGAGAAGCAGTGATGTTACGTTTGGAACAGGAATTATCTTTGGAGGAAATTGCGGAAATCACGGGCGTCGGTCGGGAAACGGTTAAATCAAGACTCCGCTACGCCATGGATAAATTGCGAGAAAAACTTCGATCATGAATACACGGCCCCCATCCCAGCACGAAATACTTGACGACGAAGAGCGCGAGCTCGCTCGCGTAGTTCGTGCGTTGCCAGGTGGTGAACCACCAGCTGCACTGGATGCCTTGATTTTGAAGGCAGCTACGGATGCCGTTGCTTCTTCGCAGCCGCAAAAAAGATCATTCTGGGGCAAAGGTTTATTGGGCACGTCGGCACTCTGGATGGGCACCGCCGCTGCCTCGATTTTGACGGTAGGCATCGGTTGGCAGGTATTTCAATCGATGCGCGCACCAATTTATGAATTACCCGACAACGAAAACGTTCGCAGCGCACAAGTAATTGACCAACATGACAAGGATGAAAGTCTCACTGTCGAGATGACACCTGCGCGCGAACCTGCACCTGCTTCACCTCCGCCACCGGAAGCATTTCCGGAATCGGATCAATTAGCCGAAGCTGCGGCAGATATGCCCGCCATGGAAAAGCCGGCGCCAATGGCCCCCGAAAAGCGCGAACAAGTATCGAAGCAGCGCCAGGAAATGGCCGATGCCGCTTTGGCTAAAGCCAGTGACGACAAGGGCATGCAGCGTCGAGACCAAGCAGCCGAAATGGTAGCTGCACCACAAGCAGCAGCTGCGCCGCCAGCTCCACCCGCCCCGACACAGGCATTGGCCGGTGCGGCCAGTGACAGCGAACGCGAGGAAGTGGATTCTGTCACCGTTACCGGCAGCAGAATCAAAAGAAGTGTTGAGGAAGAAGGTCATGTAAAAAGACCGCTCAGCTATAACCCCGAAAAATTAATTTTGAGTATCGACGAAGAATCCACACTTAAACCCGAGCTTTGGCTGGATGCAATCAAGGATCGTGTCAAACGCAAGGACATCGATGGCGCCAAAGCCAGCTTGAAACGCTTCCGGGAAATACACCCGAAGCATCGCATTCCAGAAGAACTTTTGCCGCTACTGAAATGAGCGGTTTCACACTGGCGGCCAAAGTCGATCACGCGATTGAAGTGAAGCAATCGCGTTTTCTCGCGAATGCCTATCCGATTTCAGATGTCGATGAAGCGATGGGGTTTCTGGACGCCGCCAGACAACACGCCGCAACCCATCATTGCTGGGCCTACAAACTAGGATCGAATTACCGTTTTTCCGATGACGGTGAACCTGCCGGCACTGCGGGGCGACCGATTTTGTCGGCCATCGAAGGTCAACAACTCGATGCCGTGATGGTGATTGTAACGCGCTGGTACGGCGGAATTAATCTGGGCACCGGCGGCCTGGTACGAGCCTATGGCGGCGCTGCGGCCGAATGCCTCAGATTGGCAGAACGCAAGCCTTTGCTTGTCTGGCTTGAAGCAAAACTGCAATGCGCTTTTTCCCTGACCGGCAGCGTGCATATGCTGCTACAGCAGTATCAGGCCGAAAAATTGGACGAAGGCTTCGATGAGCACGGCTGGCAATTGCATTTCCGTATTCCGGCCCAATATCTACCGGCAATTACCACAAAAATTAATGACTTAAGCCGGGGCGCTGCGATATTGCGACCGTGCGACAATATACCTCATGAGCACACCTGAACCCCTGGCCGTCAGCCCAATTCAAAAAGTAAATTCCCTTCGCGGATTACTGCCATTTCTCAAACCGCATCGCACACTGGTCATTTCCTGGTTGGTGGCACTGGCCTTGTCATCAAGTGCAACCTTGTTTTTACCGGTCGCATTCAAGCACCTCATCGATCAGGGCTTCCAACCAGGCGGTGATATCGATCGCTGGTTCATCATGCTGCTTGGCGTTGCCCTGCTTTTGGGCCTGGCAACTGCTGCCCGTTTCTTTTTTATTTCGATGCTCGGCGAAAAAGTAATCGCCGATTTACGAAAAAAGCTTTATTCGCACCTGCTGTCACTTGATCAAAGTTTCTTCGAACGTACGCGTAGCGGCGAGCTACTTTCACGCCTGTCCGCGGACACTGAAGTCATTCGCGGCATGGTAGGTTCCAGCATCTCGATTGCATTGCGCAGCAGTGTCACGGTCATTGGCAGCGCGATCATGATGTTTCAAACCAGCCCGCACCTGGCGTTATACGCATTGGTGATCATTCCCTTGATTGTGCTTCCACTTGCCCTGTCAGGCCGTCGCGTCCGCGGCGCATCGAAAGACAGCCAGGACCGTGTCGCCGACGCGAACGCACGCGCCGGCGAAACATTCAATGCGATGCACACGGTGCAGAGTTATGCGCGCGAAGATTTCGAGATCGGCCGTTTTTCCACCGCAGTGCAAAGCACGCTCGCTGCCGCCCGAAAACGCATTCGCATGCAATCGATTCTTACCGGGATCATCATCATTCTTGTTTTCGGTGCGATAACCGGTGTCCTTTGGCTCGGAGCACACAGTGTTATCGAACAGACAATGACAGCCGGCACGCTACTTCAATTCTTTTTGTACGCCATGATGGGCGCCGGCTCCATCGCCGGACTCACCGAGGTCTGGAATGAAGTCCAACGCGCCAGCGGCGGCATGACACGCATCAACGATTTGCTTCACGAACAAAGCAAGCTTCATGCACCCAAGCATCCGGCGTCGTTGGTGATGCCGACGAAGGGTGCATTGCAGCTCGACAATGTCAGCTTCCGCTATCCGACTCGCCCTGATTCGGCAGCCCTCGATGATTTCAGCCTCAGCATCGCACCTGGTGAAACCGTTGCATTGGTTGGTCCATCGGGCGCTGGCAAAACAACCGTATTCCAACTGCTGCTGCGCTTCCATGACCCGGAAAGCGGCAGCGTGAAATTCGACGGCATCGATCTCAAACAACTCGAACCTTCTTTCCTGCGCGAACAAATCGCACTGGTCCCTCAGGACCCGGTGATTTTCGGTACCACGGCACGCGAAAATATCCGTTACGGCAAATTGGAAGCCAGCGATGCCGAAATTGAAACGGCAGCCCGCAGTGCCGAAGCCCATGATTTTATCGTCGACCTGCCGATGGCATATGACAGCGAACTGGGTGAACGCGGCGCACGTCTGTCCGGTGGTCAACAACAGCGTCTGGCCATCGCACGTGCATTGTTGAAGGATGCTCCGGTTTTGTTACTGGACGAAGCTACATCGGCGCTTGATGCACAAAGCGAACGCGCCGTGCAGCAGGCGCTTGAAAGATTGATGCAGGGCCGTACCACCCTGGTGATCGCGCATCGCCTGGCTACCGTACTGAAGGCGGACCGCATTATCGTGATGGACAAGGGACGGATCATTGCACAAGGCAATCATAGCGAGTTGATTGCACAAGGCGGCCTGTACGCCGAACTCGCGAGACTTCAATTCGACCATTAATCGCTTATTATCCACACGATGACAAGACGAATAAAATCCATCATTGGCCTGGTACTGCTACTGAATCTTTTATTCGTCGGCACCATCGTTTATGAATTATTCAAAACCGGCGTTGTCCGGCTGAATTATCCCGATAAAGAAGAATTTCCGGTCCGCGGCATCGATGTCTCGCATCACCAGGGCCAGATTGACTGGAAAAAACTGGCGCAGCAAGATGTCAGCTTTGCCTACATCAAAGCCACCGAAGGTGAAGATTTTCTCGACGAGGACTTCATACAAAACTGGCATGCCGCGAAAGATGTCGGCATCGTGCCAGGCGCCTATCATTACTTCACGCTCTGCAAGACTGGTTACGAACAAGCCAATAATTTCCTGTCGCGTATCGGCACGCCCTCTTCAAGCACCTTGCCGCCCGCGGTCGACCTGGAATTTGGTGGCAATTGCAAGGCACGCCCAAGTCCGGAAGAACTCCACAAAGAACTCAAGGTTTTTATCGACCTGGTCGAACAAGCCTGGGGCTGTCACGTGGTGCTGTATAGCACCTCGGATTTTTACGAGACCTACCTGCAAAATGACTTTCAGAAAAATCCATTATGGATTCGCGATTTATATTGGCAGCCCAGCAAGAGTCGCTATCGCGAATGGCAGTTCTGGCAATATGCCAATCGCGGAAAGCTGGATGGTATCAATGGTTTCGTCGACTTGAATGTTTCGCGCGGCGACCAGGCACAGTTCAAATCATTGTTGAGCTGTACCGGGATTTAGCAAGCCACTTACGCTTTCAGCATTTCCGCCAGTAATTGTGGCAACGACGCCGTCGCCACATTCACATTCGCGAGCACTTCTTCCAGCATAATTTCCGCGCCGTCGCCGCAACCTGCCGCCCAGTTCGCGATGATTGCCAGACATGCATAATCAATACCAAGTTCACGAGCGAGCCCGGCTTCCGGCATTCCGGTCATGCCGACCAGATCGCAACCATCACGACGCATGCGCGCGATCTCGGCACGTGTTTCCAGACGCGGACCCTGGGTGGCGCCGTAACAACCGAAATCGACAATCGGCATCGCGATTTTTTCGGCGGCACGCAAAATATCGGCGCGTAGTATCGCGCAATACGGTTCGGTGAAATCAACATGCAGCACTTCACTTCCCGGCTCTTCCGACAAGGTATGCAAACGTCCGTAGGTGTAATCGATGATTTGATCCGGCACTGCCACGACACGCGGGCCGAAAGCGCCGGTAATGCCACCTACCGCGTTGATCGCCAATATTTTGGTGATGCCGAGGTCTTTCAGGCAACGCAGATTGGCACGGTAATTGACCTTGTGGGGCGGTACCGAATGGCCTTCGCCGTGGCGAGCCATGAATGCGATTTTCTTGCCCGCCAAATATCCGATGCGCACCGGCGCAGACGGTTTTCCGTAAACGGTATCGCACTCTCGAGTTTCAACATTTTCCAACGCGGCTATTTGATAGAGCCCTGTACCGCCAATAATGGCGAATTCGATATCCGACACGTTAACTTCCCAGGGCATACAGGCCAGGCAAATTGCGGCCTTGTTCGTGGTAATCCATACCGAAACCGTAGACATAACGATCCGGCACTTCAACGCCGATGTATTCGGCATCGATATCTTCGACGCGACGGTCATGCACTTTCACTGCAAGCACCGCGATGCGCACTTCAATCGCACCCTGGTCTTCGCACCATTGCTTGACGGCTTTCAGCGTATGGCCTTCGTCGAGAATATCGTCGGCAATCAATACGTAACGACCTTCCAGCGGCGTTGCGGGGCGATGCAGCCACGCCAGACCGGAACCGCTCATCGCGCCGCGATAACGTGTTGCGTGCAGGTAATCGAATTCGACATCGAAATCGAGTTCAAGCGAAAGCAAAGAGGCGAAAATCATGCCGCCATGCATCACCGATAAAAAAACCGGCCGATCACGATCTTCATAATCATGGTTAATCAGAACGGCCATTTCCTTGATCGCATCTTGTAGTGTTTCGCGATCAAACAATTCGTCGGACGATTCCAAGGCTGTCGCCAAGTCGGGGATAGTCATCTCAGCTCACCGCATAGTCAGGGCCAGACAAGCCGGCGCGTGCATCATGGTAGCGCGATTGCGTCTGCAAGCGTGCCAATGTTTGTTCATCGCGGCCCATCATGGGCTGCAAAACTGAAATATCGGGCTTGGCACGGTGCTCGCAGGCTTTCAAGCTGTCTGCCACCAATGCCGGCGCGCAGACCAGCACCACATCGCAACCGGCATCAAGGTGCGCATCGATACGGCTACCGACACCACCAACACCGGTCGCGGCTGCCATGCCGATATCGTCGGAGAAGATAACGCCCTTGAAACCCATTTCCCGACGCAGAATATCCTTTAACCAGCGCGGCGAATAACCAGCCGGTTCTGGCGCAACTTGCGGATAGGTCACATGCGCCATCATCACCGCTTCCGCGCCAGCCTTGATGCCAGCTTCGAACGGCAATAAATCTTCGGCACGCAATACTTCAAGCGAGCGATCGTCCACGGCTGCATCGAAATGGGTATCTTCCAACACCGATCCATGGCCCGGGAAATGCTTGATCGTGGCCGCCATGCCGGCTTCATGCATTCCCTGAATATAGGCTTGCGTAAATGCAGCAACCACCGCGGGTGATTCATGGAATGCACGATCACCGATTGCACGATTACCGCGCCCCAAATCGACGACCGGTGCGAAACTCAGATCCAGGCCGAGCGCACGAATTTCACTCGCCATCAGCCAGGCATGTTCTTTTGCCAAAGCCAGAGCAGCTTGTGCGTCTTGCGCATAATGTTGACCAAAACGGACCAGTGGCGGCAAGCGGAAAAAACCTTCGCGGAAGCGTTGTACCGGGCCACCCTCTTGATCGACGCATAGCAATTGCGGTTGGGCAGCGGATTCGCGGATCGATTGTGTCAGCTCGATGACCTGATCACGCGACGCAAAATTACGCGTAAATAAAATCACGCCGGCGCACTGCGGATGCTGCAGCCATTCGCGCTCGTCCTGCGTCAGTTCTTTTCCGGAAACACCAATCACTAGCATGCTGCTTTTTCCTCATCAGTCCATTGGGCGAACGAACGTTCGGCCAATGCCAAATTGTAGTAACGAATTTTATCGGTGACTTCGACGCCACACCATTCCGGCCTTTCAAAGACCGCATTGGCATCCGGCAGTTCAATTTCCGCCACGATCAAGCCTTGGTTATCGCCAAGAAACTCATCGACTTCCCAGGTAAACCCGGCATGATTCACGTAATGCCGATGCTTGTCGATCAAACTACCCACACACAAATGTAACAGTGCTTCTGCATCGGCCAGCGGAATTCGATAATCAAACTCCTGGCGGGTGTGGCCGAGTTCCCGCGATTTCATATTCAGGAATGCCTGGTCACCGGCGATGCGGACTCGCACCGACGCCTTCTGGGTACCTTCACGCATCGCATTCATGTCGTTCAAATAACCTTGCGCCATGCGCGTGGTTTTATATGACTGCGTTTTCCACGAATCGTTCGTCACCAAGAATTTTTTTTCGATTTCGATGCCCATCTTATTTCTCGAACAATGCGATCGATTCGACGTGCGCGGTATGCGGGAACATGTCCATCACGCCTGCTGCTTTCAGTTTGTAACCGCGTTCCTTGACCAGGAATCCTGCATCACGCGCCAGCGAGGCTGGGTGGCAGCTGACGTAGACAATGCGGCGGATATTTTTCAGCGGCATCTGTGCGAGCACTTCGGCGGCACCGGCACGTGGCGGGTCGAGCAATAATTTATCGAAGCCTTGTTGCATCCAGGGTTCGCCGCTTAAATCTTTTGCCAAATCGGCTGCATAAAATTCGGCATTGTTGAGTGAATTCAAAATGGCGTTGTCACGTGCACGTGCGACCAAGCCCGCTTCGCCTTCCACGCCAACGACCGATGCTGCGGTACGCGCCAAAGGCAGAGTGAAGTTACCGAGGCCACAGAAAAGATCCAACACGCGCTCGCCGGCTTGCGGATCAAGCATCGCGATCGCCTGGTCAATCATTTTCTGGTTCAGCGCCGCATTGACCTGGATGAAATCCAGTGGTTTGAATGCAAGGCGAATATCGTATTTCGGAATCGCGAATTCCAGATTGGTTTCCAGTGGCCACAAAGGCACGACTGAATTCACGCCGCCAGGCTGCAGGAATACGGCAAAGCCGGTATCGATCGCGAACTGTTTCAGCTTTTCGGTATCGGTTTCGTTCAGTGCCTCAAGATTTCTGAAAATCAGCGCGACCGGGCCATCGCCAGCAATGAATTCGATCTGTGCAATCGTGCGTTTGGCATCGAGCGAATCGACCAAGGCCGATAATTCCGGCAATCGTTTGCCCAACGCGGGAATCACGGTATGGCATTCACTCAAATCGGCGACAAAACGTGAATCCAATTCGCGAAAGCCAACAAGTGTTTTGCCTTTCTTCTCGACATGCCGGACCGACAGACGGCCTTTGCGACGGTAGCCCCAGGAATCGCCAACCATCGGCGCCAGGATCGTCTCCGCTTCGACATGGCCGATGCGCGCCAGATTATCGATCAACACCTGTTGTTTGGCTTCGATCTGCTTGTCTTCGGCCAAATGCTGCAATACGCAACCGGCGCAGACACCAAAATGCTGGCATTTCGGCGTAACGCGATCTTCGGATGCCTTCAGGACTTCCAGCGTCACCGCTTCATCGAAATGGCGGTTACGGCCGGTCTGTTTGGCGCGTACGGTTTCGCCCATCAAGGCACCCGAAACGAACACCGCCTTGCCTTCCAGACGACCCACGCCACGCCCGTCATGGGCCAGGCCATGAATTTCGAGTTCAAATTCGCGATTTATCTTTGTTCTGCTGCGGCCCACGGCATTCTTCATTAAAACGAAAGGGCGTGAATTTTCTCAAATCCACGCCCTTCTGTGTGATTTATTTTGACCTGCAAGCCCGGCAAATGCCGGTTCGGTGACTTTTTGAGAAAATCACCGAATCATAATCGGCTTATTTTTGCTTCCAGTCGCCTCCAGCTGTTTGGTACCACCAGCCTGCCTTTGCATCACGAATCCATTGCTTGGCGAAGGTATCGCGGATCTGGTTTTCCCATTCCGGATGACCATTGGCCACGGCGATTTCACGGTACACCGCTTTGCGGTCACGGTTGTCTTCGGCCACATGCTGATTCAGCGTAACGCGGTCTTTCAAAGGCACTTTGGTGGCATCGTGCACGACGATCAAACCATCGTTACTGAAGCCCAGCGCACCGCCATCAAAATGTTGACGCAATGAACTGTTGAAACGTTCCGACATGCGATTTTGGATTGCCTGAATCGCGGGTGTACGAATGGTGATATCGACTTCCTGCGCAGCAGCGTCGCTGATGAAAAACGACAGCAAATTAAACGAAGGCTGACGCGAAGCTTGCGGCATTGGCTTTGGGTCCGCTGCCTTGTTTTCTTCGGTCCCGGCCTTGTCGGCATTGATGACCTTATCGACGAACTCGGCGGCCGCTTCCTGGGCTTCCGCGGCGGGGAAGTAGACGTTAATCGTGACGCAGGCGCTCAAGGCCAGGAATGCCGTTGCAAACAGCATGGGTTTCCACTTCGAACGTTTGACGCTTTGCATACCACTCTCCCAGTTAAAAATAATCATTGAATTACCGGTGCCTGACCTTCTGTAGCCGCTTTCAGGCGTGAAACCAGGGTTGGCCAATCTACCCGACGTCGAAAGCCTACCACTTGAATGCGTGGCAGACCGCCTCCTGCGACGATGATATAGCCGTCTCCAGCTGAACCTATGCCATCCATGGTGCAAATATTGTCTTTCAATTTGCAGCTGATGCCGATTTTTTCATAGCCGAAGTCGTCAAAAAACTTCAGAACCTGATTCTGCAAACCGGCCATCAAGCCGCTACCACCCACGCTGGAAATATCCCGTACGGCTTTTTGGCTGATGCGTCTTTTGCCCTTCCATTTGTCGTCGGTATAAAACTTCGCGTCAAACGCTACCGGCGACCAATCCACCAAGCGCAGGTTTTTGATGTAACCGTCCAGGCTCCCGGTGATCGAACCGAACTCGAATGCCTTGGTCATCGGTTCCATATTGATATTATTCAAGCTCACATCGGCCGACAAAGTCGGTGCAACGCCGAAAGGTCGTTCCATCACCAGATTCGACAAGCCCACTTCACCGCTGAAAACCGACATCTGCAAACCACCATCTAGATTCAGGACATTGTTCTGATAACGCGCGGTGGGGATTTTGCCGCTGATGCTGCCGGTAAATGGCGGCCAACCCAAACGCTGCGACAAACTGGCCATATCGAGCTTGTCCATGCTCATGCCCAAAACGAAACGCGTATCCAGTTCGCCTTTTGGTGGTTGCCAACGAAAATGGTCGAGACGGATGACACCTTCCAGCGCTTCGACACCAACCGCCTGGCTTAAATTCAAACTGCCGTTAGCGCTATTGAACGAAAATTTCGCTTTATCCAAGCCGATGCCGTACATCGCCCCACTGTTCCAGGTAAATCCACTCTGAAGCGTTTCGGCAAGCTGTGTCCATCGAACGTCACCGTTCAATCCGGCAAAGGTAAAGCGTGCCTTGTCATCAATCACATTAATCGCATGGAGTTTTACATCCAATCGCTCGAGCTGCTGGTGCTTGATCTGGATTTTTGCCTGCGTACCACCGCTTAGAATCAAATCGGGAAATCCCGCCGGTGCCAGAAAACCCGACAAATAGCGGTCTCTTGCCGTCGCCAAATTCGGAAAATCGAGATCGAGAAACAAATCATCCATCGCACCCTTCGCATCCAGACTGGCACTGCCTTTTAGACTCAAGACTTTTGGATCCTGCCAGGAGAGCGTTGGAATGAACCAATTCGAGCTGCCCTGCTTCTGCATCTGCACATCGATTTCAACCGGCGTTTTCGGAAACAACACATACAAACCCTGCGCCAAAAATTCACCGCCCTGTGCGGTGTACCGGGTTCGAATCGTGGTCTTTTTACCTGTATCACGGTAATCCACGCGTAGTCGGCCTTTCATGGCCGCGCCTGCGAGCCAGCCGTCCGGCGTTTCCAGACCGACATCATTCATTCGCAAATCGGTGATGACTTCGAATGGCGCTTTCGACGGCGTGATCACATCGATGCGGCCGCCAATTGTTCCCGAGGTCCATTTGCCTTCCTGCCACAAACCCGCGAGATAGGCCTTTAACCAGGCGACCGGAATTTTCTGGAGTTCGATTCTCGACAGATCCGGCGATGCAACGGAGTTTTCATATGAAATTCTTTTCTCGTTGATCCGCAAATCAACCAATGTACCGGCCGGCGAATAGTCCAGCGCGAGGGCATGTGCCTTGCCGCCTTGCTGACGGACACTGCCCTTGCATTGCCAGCCGGCGTTTTTGGTTCGAACAAGTGGGCATTGCCAATCGATGTTCTTTTCGCGATACGAGATCAGTGGGAAATCGAGTGTTGCGGCGCGAATCCGCAATGCGCCCTGCTTGGCATCTTTTGGCCAATTCAAATCGACTTGCACATTCTGCAAAGTGCCGATGCCCGCCTTGAGTTTGGCAATTTTCATTTTCAGCACTTCGGCATTGACGGCGCCAGACCCGAGCAATAAAAAAAGCGGGAGGGTCTTGATGATGTGCCGGAATGCTTGCATGCTGTCTAGCATAGTGGTTTTTATGAAAATGGTTAATGAATAAACGCATATTGCTGGTAGAAGACAACCCGATAAGCCGCGAGTTTCTGCATGAAGCATTGCTAGTCGTGGAAAAATCCGTCGATGCCGCTTCGAATTTGGCTGATGCTCGCCAACTGGCGATGCAATATCATTACGACTTGCTGTTATGCGATGTCCACCTGCCCGATGCCGGGCCGGTCGAGATATTCCACACATTGACAACGTTGCCGTTGCAGGTCGATGCGAAGATCATCGCGATTACCGCCGAAGCGGGGCCCGATGCCAATCTGGAATTAAAAGCGATCGGTTACCGGGAAGTCTGGAGTAAACCGATCGAGATGGGGACATTGCAAAATCATGTTGCACGGATATTGGACCTAGGAGCTATCTATGTTGGTGCTACTTCGGAAACGAAGCTTTGGGACGAAGCTGCCGCGCTGCTTGCCGTTGGTGGAAATCAGGCAACCTTGATTGCGCTCAGAAAGATGTTCCTTGCCGAATTGCCGATGCATACGGAAATTATCGAGCGGGCTTTCAGAAACACCGATTTGCCGACTCTGAAAAACGAGTGCCATAAATTATTGGCTGGCTGCGGTTTTGTCGGCGCCAGGAATTTGAGCGTGGCGGTAAGGCAATTATCGGAGAATCCGGACAAGGCCGAAGATCTGCAGGCAATGCTTCTGGAAGTGGAGAAATGTATCTCAGCGATTGCTTAAGTCGCTTTGCCAACCAGCGCCAATTCGCTCAGCAGCCCCCAGGACTTCAATTCGATATTGCCAAGCTGCTCCTTGATCAGGCCGCGCAAGGCACCGCGCAATTCCTGCAACTGCTCGTTGACGGGAATTTCATCATTCGCCAACGCAATCAGGGCCGCACCGCTAATGGTGCCGGCGCTATGTCGGTTATCGCGAACCGGGCCATGCTCGACATCGAGACGATAGCGTGCCGCCGGGTCGCAAGCCTGACCATCATGCGCCATGTCGAAAGCGAAACCGACCCCAATGGCCTGCAGTAAATCACGTTCGAAACGGCGTAATGTCCAGGCCAGTGATTCCTGCGAAGCCAAACGACTTCTGGTTTGCCGATAGAGATCGAAAACGTCGTTCGCCGCATCTTGCCGAGGCAGTAATTTCAGCAGCAGCTCATGAATATAAAAAGTCGCGAGCAGATAATCGCCATGCAGGCGTGGCGCTACATCCAGTGTTTCCACTTGCTGCATGCTCGCCATTTCGCCCTTGAGCTGATAATCGAGGCGGACAAACTGCATGGGCTGCAAGGCCGAGCGTTGATTATGCTTCTTCGCGCCGGTCATGCCGCGCGCCACGAGGGCTATTCGCCCGTAATCCTGGGTCAAGACGTCGACTATAAAACTGGTTTCACGCCAGGCGCGTGCGTGCAGAACAAAGGCCGGTTGGCCCTGCACTCTCATGGTTAATCTAGATACCCGAAACGGCGTAGTGCAGCTTCATCATCCGACCAGCCCTCACGGACGCGACACCAGGTTTCCAGGAACACCTTGCGTCCGAATAATTTTTCCATGCCGACACGCGCACTGGTCGAGATCGCTTTCATTCGTTCGCCACCGTTGCCGATCACGATCGGCTTCTGGCTTTCGCGTTCGACCCATACCACGGCCGAGATACGCAGCATTTGGCCATCTTCTTCGAACTTCTCGATTTCAACTGTGGTTGAATAAGGCAGTTCTTCACCAAGCCGTGTCATCAATTGCTCACGCACCAATTCGCCGGCCAGGAAACGTTCGCTCTTGTCGGTAATTTCATCTTCGCCGTAATGTGCTTCGGATTCAGGCATCAGGCCAATCAAGGTTTTAACCAATGCATCGGTTCCCTTGTTTTTCAAGGCAGACAGCGGATGCACGGAGGTAAATTCGTGTTCCGCGGAAATCTTGGCGATGAAAGGCAACAAAGTATTCTTGTCAGTCACCTTGTCGACCTTGTTGACGACCAGCACGCAGGGAACCTTGCTCTCTTTCAGCGCAGACATTGCCAGCGAGTCATCTTCGGTCCAGCGTCCGGCTTCAATCACCAAGACCGCTGCGTCGACATCGGTGACCGCACCGCGGGCCGCACGATTCATGTAGCGATTCATCGCACGAGTCTGCCGGCCATGGATACCAGGGGTATCCACCAGCATCAATTGACCGTCGGCAAATGTCGCAATGCCAAGCAAGCGATGACGCGTCGTCTGCGCTTTCGGGGATACGATGCTGATTTTCGCACCCACCAGGGCATTCACGAGCGTCGATTTACCGACATTCGGGCGACCGATAACGGCGATGGTACCGGCACGATAGCCCGGATTTTCTGAGTCAGAGTTCATTACTTCAAGGTTTCCAGTTTAACCATCATTTTTTCGGCAGCTGCCATTTCAGCAAGACGCAAGGAACTTCCTTCCGCCTGCTCGTGCATATCCGGTTCATTGGTAGAACAACGGACGATGAAAATACGTGCGTGGTCTTCGCCACGGCTTTCTATCAATTGATAATCAGGGCGCGCCAATTGTTTGGCCTGCAGCCATTCCTGTAGCCGGGTCTTGGCATCTTTCTCGATTTTACCGGGTTGAACATCGCGGATTTGCTGTTCAAACCATGGCAAAACGATGGTGCGGCAAGTTTCGAAATTGGAGTCCAGATAAATGGCAGCGATTATTGCTTCGAGGGTATCGGCCAGAATCGAGTCTCGACGATGGCCACCGGTTTTCATTTCGCCGGTGCCCAGTTCGATGTTGTCGCCAATATCCAGCTGGCGTGCGATCGCAGCCAGCGATGACTCCCGGACCAGGCTGGCTCGAGCTCTTGTGAGCGCGCCTTCGTCTGCCTTGGGCCAATATGAAAACAGCGATTCTGCCACCATCAGATTGACGAGCGAATCACCGAGAAACTCCAAGCGTTCGTTGTGTGGAGCACCCGCGCTACGGTGGCGTAGAGCCTGTAGCAATAACGCGGGTTGTCTGAACTCGTAACCTATTCTTTTACTGACCACCCGTGCCGCCGCCCCGCATTGGTTCCGTCACGTCGAACTTGGCGACAAAATCAAGATTGTAAATAAGTGGTTTACGCACTTCGTACTTGATATTGAGCATCTTTACGTCGCCTTCCTTGAACATCTTCAGGTCTTTCTTGGTATTGATACTGTCGACGTAACTGATATTGAAACGTTTTTCGAGCTTGGCCCGCATTTTCTGCAGATCTGCGGTCGGGGCATCGCTTTCCGCACAGACGGCTTTCAAGTCGGTGACGGCACTGTAGTATTCAGCGTAGACGGGGAATAGCTTGAAACCGACAAACAAGAACACACCGATAACTGCCATAAGCATGACGAAACCGATAAGTGTGATACCGCGCTGTGCCTTCAATGGTTGCATTTGCATAAGTCCCCCTCGCGTTAAGTCATTCAATAGTATCGCCAATCCGTGAATAATCGAAGCCATCTTTACAGGCTTTGAGCATACTCTGACAGTTTAACCAAATAAACATGGCACGGCCCACCAGGTTTTTTTCGGGCACGAAACCCCATTCGCGACCATCCGAACTGTTGTTCCGGTTATCGCCCATCATGAAATATTCGCCTTCCGGCACCTTCCATGTCCCATTTTTGGTGATATTTCCGTTCGGTATCTCTTGCATCACATGGGGCTTGCCCGGCAGGTTTTCGATCAACTGAAAGTCGGTCAAGGGGGCATATTCAACCTGCACGCCATTGATGCTGATCCGATTATCGACCACGGTAATCTCGTCACCCGGAAGTCCGATAACTCGCTTGATGTAGTCCACGCCAATGCTCGGGTCATCTACCACACCAGGCATGCCGGGATACCGGAATACGGCCACATCGCCACGTTGCGGACTACCGACTTCGATAATTTTCTTGTTCAGGACAGGCAGGCGAACGCCGTAGTTGTATTTATTGACCAGGATAAAGTCGCCCACCATCAGGTTAGGCTCCATCGAACCGGACGGAATCCGGAACGGTTCGGCAACAAATGAACGCAGGGTCAATACTGCGAACAGTACCGGGAACAGGGATTTGGCATAGTCCACGACGACCGGATCGGCGATTTCTTCGCCTTCCTTCTGCATGAGCTTTCGGCTTTTGGCGAAGAACAAGCTATCTACCAGCCAGATAAAGCCGCTGAGCAGGGTCAAGATTGTCAATAACAGAGCAAAATCAAATTTCACGTTTTATCCTCGAAACCGGTTAGTTGTTATCCATTTTCAGCACTGCCAGGAAAGCTTCCTGTGGAATTTCCACACGACCGACCTGCTTCATCCGCTTCTTGCCTTCTTTTTGTTTCTCGAGCAGCTTCTTCTTACGCGTCGCATCGCCGCCGTAGCATTTGGCCAATACGTTTTTGCGCATGGCTTTTACCGTGGAACGCGAAATGATCTGTGCGCCAATTGCCGCCTGGATCGCTACATCGAACATTTGCCTCGGAATTAGTTCCCGCATTTTCTCGCACAACTCGCGGCCGCGGCGGTCTGCATGGCTACGATGCACGATGCTGGACAATGCATCGACCCTGTCACCATTGATTAACGTATCGAGCAGTACAAATGGGCCGGCCTCGAAACGCAGGAAGTGGTAATCCAGCGATGCATAGCCACGGGACACCGACTTCAGACGATCGAAGAAATCCAGCACAACTTCGGCCATAGGCATTTCATAGGAAATCTGGACCTGGCTACCGAGGTATTGGATACCAATCTGCGAGCCACGCTTTTCTTCGCAAAGCTTGATCACGTTACCGACATAGTCGGGCGGCGTCAGGATATTGGCGCGAATGATCGGCTCGCGAATTTCATCGATCATGTTCGATGGCGGCAATTTTGCCGGATTGTCCATCGGAATCACGGTGCCGTCGGTTTTCAGGACTTCATAGATAACCGTCGGTGCCGTGGTAATGAGATTCAGGTTGTACTCGCGCTCGAGCCGCTCTTGCACGATTTCCATGTGCAACATGCCTAGGAAGCCGCAACGGAAACCAAAGCCCATCGCTTCCGAACTTTCCGGTTCGAATTGCAGTGCCGCGTCATTCAACTTGAGTTTTTCAAGTGCGACGCGCAAATCAGGATAGTCATCGGCATCAACAGGAAACAGGCCGGCGAAGACGCGCGGCTGCACGGTCTGGAAACCCGGCAATTGCTTCTCGGCTGGATCGGATGCCGACGTCAGCGTGTCGCCCACCGGTGCACCGTGGACATCCTTGATCGAGGCAGTAATCCAGCCCACTTCACCAGCCGAGAGTTTTGCCAAAGGTTTGCGTTTCGGGGTGAACACGCCAACCGAATCGATCAGATGTGTGCGACCGGTCGACATCACCAGCATTTTTGCACCCGGCACGATTTCACCCTGCATCACGCGAACCAGCGAGACGACGCCAAGGTAATTATCAAACCAGGAGTCGATGATCAACGCCTGCAGTTTATCGGTATCGCGCGGTTTAGGTGGCGGAACCCGCGCTACGATGGCTTCCAGTACCAGATCAATATTCAGGCCGGTTTTTGCACTGATGCAAACGGCATCTTCGGCATCAATGCCGATGACCGCTTCGATTTCTTTTTTTACTTTTTCGATATCGGCGGTTGGCAAATCGATTTTATTGAGGATTGGAATGACTTCCAGGCCCTGCTCGACGGCGGTGTAGCAGTTGGCGACCGATTGGGCTTCCACGCCTTGCGCAGCATCGACAACCAGCAAAGCGCCTTCGCAGGCTGCCAACGAACGCGAGACTTCATAACTGAAATCGACGTGGCCTGGTGTATCGATAAAATTGAGTTGATAGGTCTGGCCGTCTTTGGCCTTGTAAGGCAAGGAAACCGATTGCGCTTTGATAGTAATGCCGCGTTCGCGTTCGATCGGGTTCGAATCGAGCACCTGGGCTTCCATCTCGCGTGCTTCCAATCCTCCGCAGAGTTGGATGATGCGGTCAGCAAGAGTGGATTTGCCGTGATCAACGTGGGCAATAATGGAAAAATTACGAATATGCTGCATGTGGCCGGCGATGCCGTCTTCGGTGATGGTTAACGCGCCATTATCTCATAGCCGGGCCACCCACGCAGTACCGACCTTCGTTCGCCCTGAACAAACGAAGGCCGGCACTCCTCCACCACCCATACCGCTAAATCACGGCATTTCCAAGGTCACCAGGCCTGTACTTTGACTATCCCGCACGAGCAGGCGCACTCGATCTCCCGATTTGAAGGCCTTAAGCACTGCATTGAACTCAGACACACTGTGAACCGATTGGCGCCCTACCTGCAGAACCACGTCGCCAGCCGACAAACCAGCCTGCGCCGCAAGAGGATTTAAGACACGGGTAATTTGAACACCCTCGCCTTCGGCCAGGCCGAGTTGGGCGCGTGTCTTCGCATCCACTGGTGCGACAGCAATCCCAAGTGCATTCGGGCCGGCCGCATCAGGTCTTGGATTTCCACCCGGAATCGCCTGAGCTGCGGTTTCATCGAGAGCGGTCAATTGCACAGTCACCGATTTCTGTTTGCCATCGCGTAATAAATCGACATTCACTTTCATGCCCGGTGGCAACGCACCAACCATTGGCGGCAGCATCGAAGACTGGACAATTTCACTGCCATTGAGCGCCGTAATCACGTCGCCCGGCAAAATGCCGGCCTTCTGCGCCGGGCTGCCATTCACCACACCGTTCACGAACGCGCCGCCTGGGCGAGGCAAGCCAAGCTCCCTGACTTCGTCACGCGTGACGTCGCGAATCTGAACACCCAGCTGACCGCGGGTCACTTTTCCGGTTTGCTTGAGTTGTTTTACGGCATTCATCGCCACTTCCATCGGAATGGCAAAACTGACGCCCATGTAGCCGCCGGAATTACTGAATATTTGTGAATTGATGCCGACTACTTCGCCTGCAGTATTCAACAACGGGCCGCCGGAATTACCGCGGTTAATCGCGACATCGGTTTGAATGAAGGGAACGTAACGCTGGCTGCCATCGATACTTGGACGGCCTAGACCACTGACAATGCCGGCTGTCACCGAATGGTCAAAACCGAATGGCGATCCGATCGCGATCACCCATTGGCCGGGCTTCACTTTTCCGGAATCGGCAATCTGCAGCACCGGCAAATTAGTCGCCTCCACTTTCAGCAAGGCCACATCCGACATCTCATCGCTACCTACGACTTTTGCCTTGAATTCGCGGCGATCAGCCAACCGCACGAGGACTTCGTCGGTATCGGCTATTACATGGTGATTGGTCAGGATGTAACCGTCGGATGAAATGATGAAACCGCTACCAAATGAAGTTCCGCCCCGCGGTTGTTGCGGCATCGGCATGCCGGGCTGCCCAAAGAATCGTTTGAAGATTTCAGGAATTTCTTCCTCGCCCGGGGGCATGCCCGAAGGGCCGGCCGAAGCATTTTTACCGCTCGGCTGTTTGACGCTGGCTTCGATATTGACTACCGCAGGCCCGGTGCGTTCAACGAGAACGGAAAAGTCAGGCAAATTGACCAGCGGCAATGCCGCGTTATTGCTTGTCGCTTGTCCGGCAAAAGTTGCCGCCGCCGAGGCTTGTACTGGCTGCTGTACTTGGGAGAAACAAGCTACCAGCAATGCACAGGTAGAAAAACCCAACACAAATCGGGATACAGGTTTCATAAAAAATAGAACTCGCTCGTTTGTCATGATTAGAAAAAAGATTGCGAAAAAAATTGCACAACCCGCTAACTTAGATAACAAAAACTACAAAAGTTCCTGATGCCGTTCTAACCACCTCTTTCAAGCAATGTCAAAAATTGGAACTCATTTGGCCGGCGATACGACCTGCCCGAACTGGGCTACCGTCATGGCCGGTACTTTCCCGATTACCGTGACTCGCCGACCGCCATTCCATTGCGCAAACACGTTGACCGCACCTCGCTGCATGGCACTCTGGCCTTTTTGCGGCAGGGGTGCCCGCTCGATATAAACCGAGACGAAAGCCAGACCATCGCTATACAGAAGATGCACGCCATTGCCGGAGCTGCGCGCCGCCCTGAGTTCGAAACCATCCGGCGGCGATTTCACGCGCCAGCCCGGATCGGCCTGGGTATTGGAGGCCATGCTTTGAACGCGGTGAAAGTCCTGGTTTTTCGGAAATGCCAAATCGGATTCTTTCGGCATCTTGCCCAGTTGCAGATCGGTGAATGCCATTTTTTCCAGCGTCGCGCCGGTTTCATCGAGCAAATCGATCCGCATCGGAAAACCGGTTGTTTTTTCAAGCCAGAGACGATAGCCGTAACGCCATTTATCCCGTGCACGAATCTCAATGACTTGGGTTTCAAAATTGGCAATGCGTTCGGTTTTTCCCAGCTTGGCTTCATAGCCATCGAGGTTGTCGGCCAACGCGAATTGTTGCGATGGATTCCAGCGGTCCGAAGCACCCGCTTCGTAACCGACCGAACCATCTTTTGCATTGGTCGAAACGACGACTTTGTTGTCGCGAACGACTTCACGTGGCGGCCCGCTCAGTGCGACGATGCGCTCGCGCTCGCGGTCTTTCGAGAATGCGTGGAAAACCGCCATTGTTTCGATGCGGCCCTCGGCCACCATGACCAGAGTGCCCTGATAGTTTTGCTTGCGAAGCGCCGGGCCGATACGTTTAAGCCATTCGCTTGCGTCATCCCGGTTGAATTTATCGTTAACCCAGGCTTTGGCCTGGCCAAACCATCCCGGTTTTTCGGATTGTGCCGTCTGCGTTTGCGCCTGCACAGTCAAAGTGCAGAGCGACAAAAACAGGCTGATGAAAAATCGTAGCATCACTTATTGCCACCTGCGTTCTCACCGGTATTCTTTTCGCTGTTTTCGGCGTCTTGCGCAACCACGTCCACGTAAGGGACAAAGCCGCCCATGCCGTCTTGCGCCATCATCTGGTTATGTCGCACCAGATAGGCTTCAAGCGCCGGATCACTGTTGGCATTTACCGGAGAACGCGGCCAGGTTTTCTTTTCGGTGCTGACGTTCAACTCGAAATCTTCGGGAGACTGTACACCTGCCGTTTCTACCATCGCGGAATCAGTCACTGGCGTGACATCTGTAGCAGTAGTTGATGGAATTGCTGTGACCGAAGTGCTGACGGCCGAAGTAGCATCGGCAATCAAATCAGCCGATGCGAAAGAAGGAGCGGTAGCTGGTGCAACTGAAGTTTCAGGGTTGACCGCAAACTCCGGATCTACTTTTGTAGTGTCTTGCATCATGCCGGGAATGAACACGATGGCGGCAAAGGCCATCGAAGCGGCAGCGGCCCAGGCAAACAATGGCTTGCGGGATTTCTTCGGAGAAACCTCTTCGGCCAAGGCTTGTTTGATGTTGACGCACAAAGATGCCGGCATGAGTCTGGCCGAATGGCCTTTCATGCAAGCCGAGCCCATTTGCAAACGTGCATACATAGCTTGCAAGGCTTCATCGTGCTGCAAGCGGCGTTCGAGAAACATCGCCTCCTCTTTGGAAAGCTCGCCGTCCATCCAGGCCGAAAGTTGCTCGCAAATTTTATCGTCTAATGAGTTCATATTCATGGGCGTACTCTTTCACTATCCATCAAGGGTCGCAGACGCAAATCAATCGCTTCGCGTGCGCGGAAAATGCGGGACCGCACCGTACCAATCGGGCAATCCATGGTTTCGGAAATCTCTTCGTACGACAGGCCTTCCATTTCACGCAGGGTGATGGCCTGTCTTAATTCTTCGGGCAGCTCGGCAACCACTTCGGATACGGTGCGGGCGATTTCCTCGCGCAGCAATTCGTGCTCCGGTGTATCGCTGTCATGCATCCGATATGCGCCATCGAAATGTTCGGCATCGTCTGCGTCCACATCGGAAGTCGGTGGACGGCGTTTCATCGATACAAGGTGGTTCTTGGCAGTATTCACGGCAATCCTGTAGAGCCAGGTATAAAACTGGGCATCTCCGCGGAAATTATTCAACGCCCGGTAAGCGCGAATGAATGTTTCCTGTGCTATATCCTGACTTTCGGCGTAGTCGTGCACGAAGCGGCCAATGACGGCACCAATTCGATGTTGATATTTGCGTACCAACAAATCGAATGCCGTTTTGTCACCACTTTGCACACGCTTGACCAATTCCAGGTCCAGTTCGTTCTCACCCATTCAACCGCTATCCCTTGCTTGCGGCCATCAGGGCCGATTGAAAGACCTGCATTTGCCGAAAAAGTTCATTCCCGTCTCGAATTCCGGACATAAACGATTGACCACTCTAAATTCAGCCCCGATGATACGGTCTTAACCCTTAAATTGTTGGAGCCGCCATGTTCGACGGACTTCGCCTTACGCACTGGGAAATCGAATCCCGTGCCGATGGTGTGCTTGTGCTTTCCCTCAACCGCGCCGAGCAGAGCGTAAATGCCCTGAGCCAGGAAGTGCTGGGCCAGCTCGATTCCATCCTGGAACGCCTGCCTCTGGAAATGCCCAGAGGCCTGATCATCAAATCCGGCAAGCCGACCGGCTTCGCCCATGGCGCCGACATCAAGGAATTCGAAAGCTTCGATATCAAAGGCACCGTATTTGAATCGATCCGTCGCGGCCAGTTGATCTTCCAGCGACTTGCCGAGCTTCGTTGCCCGACTGTCGCCATCATCACCGGTCCTTGCATGGGTGGCGGAACCGAACTGGCACTTGCCTGCCGTTATCGTGTTGCCAGCAACGAAGACAACACCCGTATTGGTTTGCCTGAAGTGAAACTCGGAATCTATCCGGCCTGGGGTGGCAGCGTTCGCTTACCGCGTCTGGTTGGTGCTCCTGCAGCGATGGACATGATGCTGACCGGTCGCGCCTTGTCCGCTTCGGCTGCCAAGGCTATTGGCCTGGTCGATAAAGTCGCCGATCCTTCTGGTCTACAGGAAGCAGCCCTTGGACTGATCGAGCGCGGCAGCAAACGATCCTTCAAACAGAATTTCACCGTCTGGGCCAGCAACTCTTTTCTGGGACGCAAGTTCCTCGCGCCGCAAATCCTCAAGCAAGTGAGCCGAAAGGCTCGCAAGGAACATTATCCCGCACCGTTTTCACTGATCAACACCTGGGCGCGCACCGGAGGAATGCCGGTAAAACCAGCCCTGGTGCAAGAGGCCAAATCGGTAACGGTTCTAGCGAAAACGCCAACTGCCAAAAACCTGATCCGTGTCTTCTTCATGATGGACCGCCTGAAAGGCCTCGGCGGCAAAGATCACGGCATCAAGCACGTACACGTGGTCGGTGCCGGCGTCATGGGTGGCGACATCGCCGCGTGGTGTGCGTTGCGCGGCTTTGACGTGACATTGCAGGATCGCGAAATGCAATACATCCAGCCCGCTATCGACCGCGCGGCAAAATTGTATGAAAAGAAAGTCAAAAATCCGGAAAAACGCGCCGCCACCGTTGCGCGCCTGAATGCCGATGTAGCCGGGGACGGCGTGGCGAAAGCAGACCTGATTATCGAAGCAATTTTCGAGAACCTGGAAGCCAAGCAGAATCTGTATGCAAGCCTGGAACAAAAAATGAAACCGGGTGCCCTGCTGGTTTCGAATACCAGTTCGATTCCGCTGAATAATTTGCGTACCAAACTGAAAAACCCGAGTCATTTTGCCGGCCTGCATTATTTCAACCCGGTCGCATTGATGCCATTGGTGGAAATCGTTCAACACGATCAAATGGAAAGTGAAACCCGGCGCCGCCTAGCAGCCTTCTGCAAATCCATCGATAAACTGCCGGTGCCCGTTGCCGGCACACCCGGCTTTTTGGTGAACCGCATTCTTGCGCCGTATATGCAGGAAGCAATCCTGTGTTTCCACGAAGGCATTCCCGGCCCGGTCATCGACAAGGCCGCATTGAAATTCGGCATGCCGATGGGACCGATCGAATTGGTCGACACCGTTGGTCTGGATGTTGCGGCGAGCGTCGGCAAAGTGATGGCGGATTTCCACGAACAAACATTGCCGGACGCTTTGAAAGTAGAACCAAACAAGCGCGGCAAGAAAGACGGACAGGGTTTGTACAAGTGGGAAAACGGTCGTGCGGTAAAACCGGAAGTGCCTTCGAGCTACCAGGCACCGGAAGACCTGGAAGACCGCCTGGTATTGTCGATGTTGAACGAAGCGGTTTCCTGCCTGCATGACGGCGTGGTTGCCGATGCCGAATTACTGGATGCCGGCGTGATTTTCGGCACTGGTTTTGCACCTTTCCGTGGCGGCCCGATTGAACACATCAAAACCGTCGGTGCTGCAAAATTGAAAGCGCGCCTGGAAGTGCTGGCAAACCGCTACGGTGATCGCTTCAGCCCACGGCCAGGCTGGGATGATTTGATTCAACCGCAAATTTAGACATGAAAAAAATCCCGGTAATGCCGGGATTTTTTTACTGCCCTATAAATTCAGATATAGCTTGATCATATTTGGTCGTATCAGACGGCGTGTTATGTCCAGCCCCATCGAATACAATCACTTTCGGTTTTTGCTTGAAGTGCCGAAGCAAATTATCAGTATTGGCTCGCGGGATAATTTCATCCATCCCGGCGATCATCACCAGCACTTTCGAATCAACCTGCGAAGCCCTGCGCCAGGACTCATACCGGTCCTTGATGATAAAGCCGACCGGAAAAGCCGGATAATGTACCTGTGCGACATTGACCATGCTGTCATATGGTGTCACCAGAACCAACTTGTCTATCTTTCGTTTCGACGCCAGATACGTGGCGACTCCCGAACCGAGACTTCTACCCAATGCACTGATCGATCCGTGCCGGGGTTTTATCTGGTCATACAATTTCAAGGCATCGCGATATAGGTTGTCTTCCGTCACTTCGCCCGGGTTGCCGCCATAGGAGCGATACGGCAGAAGATACACTGTTACATCGGGCAATGTGGTTTTGAAAACTTCGGCATTGTATTCCACTGCTTCGGCATTGCCGCCGAAATAAATCATCGCCTGCTGCTTTCCAGGATTTACGACCCAGCCTTTCAGCTTCAGTCCGTCATTCTCCAATTCAAATGCCTGCGCTTGAACACCGGTTGCCGCCGGCGTAGGAAAATAAAGCATCGAACGCTGGGAAAAATAAAGCCACGAACAAAGCGCGACATAGGCTAGCGTCGCAGATAACAATATTCGCTTTAATATTTTAATCAACATCAAACCAGCTTGATTTCCCGCAGACGTTCCATCAAATATTCGTGCGAGGTAATCGGCGTCGGATAGCGATTCGGATTTTCGGCACTGATGCAGGATGGCAAAGTTTCGATCAGGTAATCCGGATTCGGGTGCAGGAAGAACGGTACCGAATAACGCGGATTGCGGGCTGCTTCGCCAGGTGGATTGACGACGCGATGTGTCGTCGATGGATACACGTGATTGGTCAGGCGCTGCAACATGTCACCGATGTTCACGACAATCGTGTCGGCTTCTGCGGTGAACGGTACCCACTCGCCCTTGTGCGACAACACTTCCAGGCCGGCAGCGCTGGCGCCAACCAGCAAGGTGATGAAATTGATGTCTTCATGCGCACCGGCGCGGACATTCGGAATATCCGGCGCTGTGATTGGCGGATAGTGGATCGGACGCAAAATGGAATTGCCGTTATTGGTTTTATCGGCGAAAAAATCCTGCGGCAAATTGATATGCAAGGCCAGCGCCTGCAGCACGCGCGCGCCCAATTCATCGAGCGCCTGGTACAAACCATATCCGTATTGCATGAAGTCCGGAACTTCTTCAGGCCAGACATTCGGCAGCATCACTTCGGCGTATTTCGAATCGGCCGGCAGTTCGCGACCGATATGCCAGAACTCTTTCAAATCCGGATATTTGGAATCTTTCGCGGTTTCGATGCCGAATGGCGTATAGCCACGTGCACCGCCGGTTCCCTTGAGGTGATACTTCAGCTTCACTTCGGTAGGTAACGCGAAAAACTGTTTGAATACCTCATAGGCTTTGGCAAGCATGTCGGCGCTCAAGCCATGGCCGCTGATTCCGCAAAAACCCCATTCGCGATAAGCCGCGCCGAGCTCGGCGACAAAGGCATCTCTATCGGTATCGAAGCGACGAATATCGAGACTGGGGATCTTGCTCATAAAAACCTCTTCAATTATTTAATCAAACTGCCGCACGTACGGCATCCGCTAATTTATCCAACACTGATTGCATCAAAACGGCATCCGCTGCTTCGACCGTCACACGAATGAGAGGCTCGGTACCGGAAGCTCGCAATACCAAACGGCCCTTACCGGACAATGCTGCTTCGGCTTCATTACGGGCATTGTGCACATTTGCCGAATCCAGCGGTTTTGCGCCGTTGGTAATCCTGACGTTGACGGTTTTCTGCGGCAGTGGCTGATAAGCGCTTACCGCCTGCTTCAGGGACAAGTTACGGGCCTGCAAGACTTCGAGAACCTGCAGCGCGGCGACTATTGCATCGCCGGTGCCGCTGCGATCCAGGCACAGCAAATGCCCGGAGGCTTCGCCACCAAGAACGCCGCCGCCTTCATGCAAAGCCTGATGGACAAAACGGTCACCGACCTTGGCGCGGACAAAAGCGATACCTGATTCGCCGAGGGATTTTTCCATCGCGTAATTAGTCATCAAGGTACCGACCACCGGACCATGCAAACGGCCAATGCTTTTCCAATAATTGGCCAGCACGTAAATCAGAGCGTCGCCGTCATGCAGCTTGCCGTCACTGTCAACCATCAAGACACGATCACCGTCGCCATCGAAAGCGATGCCTAAATCACATCTATTATCGCCGACCAATTTTTGCAGACTTTCCGGATGGGTAGAACCAACGCCATTATTGATATTCAAGCCATCGGGCTGAATGCCAATCGCGACTATCTCGGCACCCAATTCGGAAAATACTTTTGGCGCTACGTGATAAGTCGCGCCATGGGCGCAATCGAGCGCGATTTTCAAACCTTTCAGATTGAAAGTATCCGGCACGGTCGTTTTGCAGAATTCGGCATAACGCGTCTGTGCGTCATCGACACGACTTGCCTTGCCGAGGTTTTCGGAAGACTCCGTAAAGAAAGGCTTGTCCAGTTCGGCTTCGATTGCCAATTCGACTTCATCGCTGAGCTTTTCGCCCTTCGCTGAAAAAAACTTGATCCCATTGTCTTCATGCGGGTTATGCGAAGCCGAAATCACGATGCCGGCATCGGCACGCAGTGCTTTTGTGAGATGGGCAATACCGGGCGTCGGCATCGGACCCAGCATTCTGACATCGGCACCGGCAGCCACGAGGCCGGCTTCAAGCGCGGACTCGAACATGTAACCGGAGATTCGGGTGTCTTTGCCGATCACGATTGTTGCATGCGGTTTCTGCCCGGCCAGCACACGGCCGGCCGCATTACCCAGACGCAACATGAAATCCGCCGAAATCACGCCCTCGCCTACGCGGCCACGAATGCCATCTGTACCGAAGTATTTTCTCGCGGCCATTTATGCCTCGGTTTTTTCCGGCGCGGGACGATTCATCATCAGGGCCAGCAATTCGGCAATACGATCACGCATTTCGCGGCGATCGATAATCAGGTCGACAGTGCCGTGATCAAGCAAGAATTCCGAGCGTTGGAAACCTTCAGGCAGTTTTTCACGCACGGTTTGTTCAATCACGCGAGGACCGGCGAAGCCTATCAGCGCCTGCGGTTCACCGATATTCAAATCACCGAGCATCGCCAGCGAAGCGGTAACGCCACCGGTGGTCGGATGCGTAAGCACCGAAATAAACGGCAGGCCGGCAGCACGCAAACGACCAATCGCAGCCGATGTTTTGGCCATCTGCATCAGGGAGAACAAACTCTCCTGCATGCGGGCGCCGCCCGAGGATGCGAAACAGACGAACGGACATTTTTCCTGTAAGGCGCGTTCGGCCGCCAGGGTAAATTTCTCGCCGACTACCGAACCCATCGAACCGCCCATGAAGCGAAACTCGAAAGCGGCAACGCAAATGTCGTGACCTTTAAGCAAACCCTTCACGGCGATCAGTGCGTCTTTTTCACCGGTACTTTTTTGCGCGGCTTTGATTCGATCGGAATATTTCTTCTGGTCCTTGAAGTGCAATGCGTCGCGCGGACCTAGATCCGGAGCAATTTCTTCCACCGGACCCTCGTCGAGGAAAGTAGCCAGGCGTTCACGCGCTTCGATGCTCATGTGGTGATTGCACTTCGGGCAGACCCGGATATTTTTCTCGAGTTCCGGTCCGTAAAGCGCGGCGCCGCAGCTGTCACATTTTTCCCAAAGACCTTCGGGTACCCCGCGCTTGCCGCCACCTTCGGTGCGGATGCGCGCCGGCATTAATTTGGTCAACCAACTCATGTGTGTCTCGTGTTGTTTGCTGAGGCGACAGTGTAGCGGGAAATGCCTTCAGGGTCAGCTAAGAACCACTCAAAGACTGTCGAGAGCGTCCCGAATTGGCTTCAGAAAGGCTTCTGCAGTATTGGCAGGATCGTTGCTTGCCGCCAGCGCCTCCACCAAAGCACTGCCAATGACGATGCCGTCGGCGGCTGGTGCTAGCGCTTTTGCCGAGGCTGCATCCTTGATTCCGAAACCAATCATCACCGGAACATTCGCCTGGTCGCGCAGCGCACTCGCCTTGCGTAGTACTTCATCGGTATTGATGCTGCTGGCACCGGTCACGCCGGCAAAACTGACGTAATACAAATATCCCTGCGATTCGGTTGCCAGACGGTGCAAACGCTCCGGAGTCGTCGTTGGCGCTGCGAGGGAAATCAGACTCAAGCCGTGCCGGTTGAACGCCGTGCGTAACGGTGCCGCTTCTTCCGGCGGCAGATCCACCAGCAATACGCCGTCGACACCCGCGGCAACCGCCTGCGTCGCATATTTATCGAAACCGCGTATTTCAATCGGATTCAAATAGCCCATCAACACCACGGGTGTTTCGGAATCATGTTCGCGGAATGTTTTTACGCATTCGAAAACGTAATTGGTATTCACGCCACGTTCCAGTGCTCGCTCGGAACTGCGTTGTATGGTCGGGCCATCGGCCATCGGGTCCGAAAACGGGACACCGAGTTCGAGCAGATCAGCCCCACCCTTCACCAGTGCATGCATGATGGCGACCGTGCTTTCCTTGGATGGGTCACCTGCCGTAATGAATGGCACCAGCGCTTTTTTATTTTGAGCTTTAAGCTCGTTCAATTTTTTCGAGATGCGGTTCATCACTTTTCATCAGCCAGTTTTTCAGAATAAATATAATCAAGCCGCCCCTCTTTCACGACTGAAATGACCTCAGAACCGGTCAAGCCAATCTCTTCGGAAAGTAGAATGAATATCACGCGATCGGGAATTGCGATGAAGGAAAACGTGACTTTTTTGGAAAGATCGGCCTTTCCAGTCACATGGAATTTGTATTTCCCGGTTTTTTCAAACAGTGAAAAAATATCGCGCACAGGCATATCGTATGCATGTATCCGCACCATTCTTCTTTCTTTCGGATACAAGCGTATTCCGATGCCAAGGCCCCTATTCTCCACACTGACCAGATTCTTGATATTTTCACTAATCGTCATCTTGTCGAGGACAACTCGGTCTGGCTTATCGGCATATTCGATCTGCATCATCTCAATCCGGTTTACCCCATCAGTTTTCGATCTGAAAAAGTCGATATGCAGATTCGCAGCTGGCATATGCAGCGACATTTTCGTTGCATTTTCTTCAAAACAAGCTGAAAGAGGCTGAAATTTATCGGAAATATTGAACCGCTTAATCAGCTCCTCGGAAAAATCTACACTATAGGCTGCATCACAAATCTGCAGCGTTGGAGAAGGCAAGCCCTGCGCGAACGTTGGCAATGAAATTGAAAGAGAAAAGCACAGCAGCGCAAGTTGTCCGAAATTCCTCACAAACTGATCCCCTCGCGTTTGGCGATCGTATAAATATCTTTGTCACCGCGTCCGGAAAGGTTGGCAAGCACAATTGCCTCTTTCGGCATTTCTTTGGCGAGCTTCATTGCCTGTGCAATCGCATGACTGGATTCGAGTGCCGCCAGGATGCCTTCGGTTTTCGCCAGCAAGTGAAATGCTTCCATGCATTCGTCGTCGGTGATGCCGACATAATTTGCACGACCGGTGTCTTTCAGAAATGCATGCTCCGGACCGACGCCCGGATAATCCAAGCCGGCGGAGATCGAATGGGTTTCGATAATCTGGCCATCGTCGTCGCAAATCAGATACGTTCTGTTGCCATGTAAAACCCCTGGACGGCCGGCAGACAACGACGCCGAATGCCGGCCCGTTTCAATGCCTTCGCCAGCCGCTTCCGCACCGTAAATTTTCACTTGCGGATCATTAAGGAACGGATGGAACATGCCGATCGCATTCGAACCGCCGCCAACGCAGGCAACGATCGCATCCGGCAAACGTCCGTGTTGTTCGAGCATTTGTGCACGGCATTCATGGCCGACCACGGCATTGAAATCCCGCACCATGCGTGGATACGGGCTTGGACCGGCCGCAGTACCGATGATGTAGAACGTGTCATGCACATTGCTGACCCAATCGCGCATGGCTTCGTTCAGCGCATCCTTCAAAGTTTTCGACCCCGAATGCACGGCGACGACTTTTGCGCCGAGCAATTTCATGCGAAAGACATTAATCGCCTGGCGTTCGATATCGACGGCACCCATGTAGACCACGCACTCCATGCCAAGACGCGCCGCCACAGTCGCGGAAGCGACACCGTGCTGACCTGCCCCTGTCTCGGCAATGATGCGGGTCTTGCCCATGCGCTTGGCGAGCATGGCCTGGCCGATCGTATTGTTGATCTTGTGCGCGCCGGTGTGATTCAAGTCTTCGCGCTTGAGGAAAATGCGGGCTCCGCCGACGTGCTGCGAAAGTCGCGATGCTTCGTAAATCGGACTCGGGCGGCCAACATAGTGTTGATAATCGTGTTTTAGTTCTGACAAAAATTGCGGATCGACGCGATAACGGTCATAGGCTTCGGTCAACTCGGCCAATGGCGCCATCAGGGTTTCCGAAACAAAACTGCCGCCGTAAATTCCGAAATGTCCGTCGGCATCCGGGTAGGCGTTATAATCATCGATCTTCGTTTCAACGTTCATTGTTTATCTCTGGAAACTGCATCTCGATCTGCATTGCGAACCTCTTCCACAAATTTCGCCATTTTCTCGCCGTCTTTGACACCCGGCGCACTTTCTATGCCACTGCTGACATCGACTGCATACGGGTGACTGATCTTGATTGCCTGCGCAACATTCTCGGGCGTCAAACCGCCCGCTAAAAAGAATGGTTTGTTCAGGGTTGGAATTATAGTCCAATCGAATTTCTCGCCGCGCCCGCCGGCTTCGCCGTCCCGGTGACCGTCCAGCAAAAATGCGGACGCCGATGGATAGCGCTTGATGGCCTGGATCGGATCCGGAGCGCCTTCGCCCATCGGCAAACTCTTGATGAATGGCAAGCCAAAACTGCGGCAGAAGGTATCGTTCTCATTGCCATGGAATTGCAGGAGATTCGGCGACAGTCCGCGGATCGCGGCAGAAACTTCAACACCGGTATTGTCCATGAACAGTGCAATGACGCTCACCAGTGGTGAACATGCCTGTCGCAGACCTTCAATCTGTCCTTCGTCCAGTTTGCGCTTGCTCTGCTTGGCAAAAATAAAGCCGATCGCATCTACACCCAACTCTACAGCCAGACGTACATCGCCGGGACGGGTCAGACCACAAAATTTAATTCGCGTTCTCATAATGTCACCTGCGCAGGTAAAGACCATTGTTCCGGATATTTGGCCCCAAGAAACACCAGACCTTCGGCCGGTGCGGTAGGACCGGCTTGCGTACGATCCTTCAGTGCCAGCAATTCCGCCATCCAGCCAACCGGTTTTTCGCCGCGACCGATCATGATCAAACTACCGACGATATTTCTCACCATATGATGTAAAAAAGCATTGGCTTGTATCTCGACGATGACTTCTTCGCCGTGACGTCTGACGCTGATATCGTGCAAATCGCGGTTGGGGTGTTTCGCTTGGCATTTGATCGTGCGGAATGTCGTGAAATCCTGCTCGCCGCAAAGTGCCTGCGCAGCTTCATGCATTGCATCGGCATCCAAAGGCAAACGTTCCCAACTGAGAAAATTACGCAACATCGCAGGCGGAATTGCTCGATTCACAATAGTGTAGCGGTATCGTCTTGCACGTGCCGAGTAGCGCGCGTGAAATTCGTCGGACATCGGCTGGCACCACAATACACGCACGTCGCGCGGCAACTGAGTATTGGTGCCAAGCACCCAGGCACGATCAGTTCGCACCGAGTCGCTATCAAAATGGACGACCTGGCAATACGCGTGCACGCCGGCATCGGTACGACCCGAGCAAACTATTTGTACGGAATGATGAGCGACATAAGACAAGGCTTGCTCGACTGCCGCCTGCACGGTCGGACCTTCCGAAAGGCGTTGCCAGCCTAGGTAGGCGCTACCGTCATATTCAATGCCAAGGGCGTATCGCATAGTCAATAGTATAAAAAACTAAGGGCCGGCGAACCGGCCCTTTTCAAAATGAAACCGCAAAGCTTCAGCCGATTTCGCTAATAATGCGCTGTGCCATCGCTTTTGCAGGAGCAGAACCGCTGGCGGCAACTTCTTCCAGCATGGAACGGGCACCTTCGACGTCGCCAATTTCCAGATATGCGCGGGCCAATTCGATTTTGGTCGAGCTGGCTGCATCGACATCCATCAATTCGGACTCCGAACGGTGGATGTCAGGCATATTGTCGAGCGCCACGAAATCGCTTTCGCTCATCAACATGATTTCATCCGGCTCGTCGTCGGCCGGTGTATTGACCGTCGGTGTCGACGGAACGATTGAAACCGCTTCAAGATTGTCGAGATCTTCCAGGTCATTCGGCGACAGGAACGAAGCTTCAGGTTCGACCGCAGGTGGTGGAGCGACTGGTGCTGCAACCGGTGCTGCTTTCGCCGAGGTTTCAAACTTCGGCACATTCCAACCCGCTGTATTGAACAAGGCATGACCCGGCAACAAGGCAACACCCATCACAACCGCTTCACGCCAACGCGGATCTTGTGCCGAACTGACGTGGGTACGCATGGTTTGCGCTGTTGCTTCAAATTCCTTGCTCTCGCCGCGTGCGTAGTGGTAACGCAGCAATGCCAGATGTGCTTCAAGATCCTGCGGCTTGGAACGAACGGCATTACGCAATGCGACCAGTTCCGGTTCTTCTACCGGAGCGCTGGCTGCAGTTTTGGCCGTTATCCGGGTGCTATCGACATTGACCGCTTTGCCAGGGCCGGTTTTATCGTTGTGGATGTTTTTTGCGTCTTGCAAAGAAGACAGGCTGGCTTGCAAATCGGCATCATCGGAAATGCGGCGCGATACAACAGGCTCATCCTCTTCGGGCTTGTTTTTACTGCGACGCAGGAACCACACCAATCCACCGAGCAGCAGTAAGCCGCCGGCGCCGTAATGCACCATCGGATTCAAATACCAGGGATCAGCTTCAGCCGTCGCAGGAGCATCGGCCGGAGTGCTGGCCGTCGGAACGGCCGCTTCCGTCTGCACTGCAGGTGCAGCACTATTTTGCTTGCTCAATTCGTCTTGCAATTCCTTCAATCGGCTGTCTTTCATCTCGATCAGTTTCTTGGCATCGTTTTGCTGACTTTCCAGATCACTTACACGGGATTTGAGTTCAGAGATTTCAGAATCACGGACAGCAATATCTTCACGCGCTTGCGTCAGTTCGGCACGTAACTCGGCACCACCTGCGCCAGACGAAGCGCCAGATTGAACTGCCTTTGCACCGGCAGACTTATTGCTTGGTGGAACAATTTCCAATCGTGGTTTCGGCCTGCTGGTTGCAACTTTAGGAGCAGCAGGTTTTGGTTTGGGTTTCGCAACAACCGGCTGTGCCGCGACAGGTTCAGCAACGGGTTCTGGAGCAGTATCGGCAACCGTTTCCGTTGGTTGCGGCACTGGCTGGCGCTGCGCACGCAAACTGCCCGATTGCTCGGCGACCAGGGCGGCGGCTTGTTCGCTGGTGAGTATCGTAGCTTCATCACGAGCCGGGATACGCAACACCGAACCACGCTTGAGTTTATTGACGTTTTCACCTTCGAATGCATCGGGGTTGGCGCGCAACAAAGCCACCATCATTTGCTTGATGGTCACGCTTTCGTCGGGACGCACTTCTTCGGCGATCGACCACAGGGTTTTACCCGGTGCAACAGGGCCATAGGCGCCGGTATTGGCTGGCGTTGGCTCCTGCAATGCCGGAGGTGGAACATAAACTGGGGCTGGCTGCGCCAGCATCGGTTCCGGCTCTGCCGGCACGGGTGCCGGTGGCGGTGCTTCGGCGATCGGCGCTGGTGCAGGCGCTTGTTCGAAAACCAATGGTGCCGGGGCTTGTTCCGTTACCGTGGGTGTCGGCGGTGGCGCAGGAGCTGGCTCTGGTTCCGGCTTCAAGACGACTGGCGGAAGAGTCGGCTCAGGCGGTGGAACGTATTGAGTCGGAGCCACTGCCACAGTAGGCGCCTCCATCGGGCGCACAATTGCTTTGGCAATATAAGGAGGGTCGATTAGAGCCGTATATTCCTTGGTGACAGTGCCACGGCCCCAGTCTGCCTCGATCAAGAAACTCAGGAACGGTTCCACGAATTTCCCGCTGGAGGTCACCAATACGACATTCTGTCCGCGCGCATTCTTGCCGACGCTGAAGGACAAATTGGCTGTCATATAATTGGGGCGCTGCAGGCCAACACGTTCAAAAGCTTCAGGGGATGCCAATCGGACACTCAGATTATCGAGCTCACCCGGCATTGCAGCGATAATGGGGATTTCCGCGACAAGTGGTTGATTTAAACCAGATTTCACTTGCAGTTGACCGAGACCGAGGGCCATGACTTGTGAACTGCCAAGGGCCAAACCCATCGCCAAACTTAGCTTTAAATATCGGATATTCACGCGTAACACTCCCCATCCTGATTCGGTGCCTGCGGGCTCAAGCGAAACTTGAGCGAGCATGGGCGGATATATTCCCTATGAAATAACCGTTTACGCGCCTTTTTTCAAGAGCTTTCTGTCAATCAGCAGTTCGGCCAGCTGGACAGCGTTCAAGGCGGCCCCTTTTCGAATATTGTCGGAAACGACCCAAAGGTCGAGGCCGCGCGGGTGAGAGATGTCCTCGCGAATCCGACCTACATAGACCGGGTCATGCCCAGAAGCGTGTGTCACCGGTGTCGGGTACCCAGCCGGTTTATGTTCATCGACCAATTCAACGCCAGGAGCCTTTTCAAGCAAAGCGCGTGCCTGCGCAGCGGTAATTTTGTCGCGGGTTTCAATATGCACGGCTTCCGAGTGACCGAAGAAAACCGGTACGCGCACAACCGTCGCGTTCACCTGGATTTCCGGAGCCGACAGAATTTTGCGAGTTTCCCAAACCAGCTTCATTTCTTCGGTGGTGTAGCCGTTCTCAAGGAAATCGCCGCCGTGCGGGATCACATTGAAAGCAATTTGCACCGGATACACCTTCGGATCAGGGTCCTGGAAACTCAGAATCGCGGCGGTTTGCTTGCCCAATTCTTCCATGGCCTTCTGGCCAGTACCCGATACCGACTGGTAAGTGGCGATATTGATTCGGGTGATGCCGCAGGCGCGATGAATCGGTGCCAATGCCACCATTAATTGCATGGTCGAACAATTAGGGTTGGCGATAATTCCACGTGGAATGCTGTTCAAGGCATCCGGATTTACTTCCGATACGACCAGCGGCACATCGTCGTCATTCCGGAATGCCGAGCTGTTATCGATCACGATGGCGCCGGCGGCGGCGAACTTTGGCGCGTATTCCTTCGAAGTGGAACCACCAGCCGAAAACAAGGCAATGTCTACACCCGCCGGATCAAAGGTCGCCAAGTCCTGCACGGTAATCTTGTGATTGCCGAAATCCAGCTTCTTCCCCGCAGAACGTTCGCTCGCCAACAGAACCAGTTGTTTTATCGGAAATTTGCGCTCGTGCAATACCGACAACATTACTTCGCCAACCGCACCGGTAGCACCAACAACAGCAACAACGAATTCTTGTGGAGTAGTCATGATTTTTCTGCGGAAAATTACATTGAAATGGGGGTTCTAGAGTTTACAGCAAACAAGAATCAGCCACATGGTGATTTGCCATGTGACGATAACGCCGGAGCTGCGAGAAAATTGCTACGGTCAATAAATCAATCGTGCGACTAATTAAAGTCTCGGACTGATCTCGCCGACATCGCCACATTGCGCGCGATGACGAAGCGCCTGATCCATCAAGACCAAAGCCATCATGGCTTCGCAGATCGGCGTGGCACGCAAGCCAACGCACGGGTCGTGGCGACCGGTGGTGACGACTTCAATCGGATTGCCGTTTATATCGACGCTGGTGCCCGGCAAACGCAGACTCGAAGTTGGTTTGAACGCCACCGAACAGGTAATCAGCTGGCCGCTGGAAATGCCGCCAAGAATTCCACCGGCATGGTTACTCAGGAAACCCTCGGGCGTCATCAAATCACGATGTTCGCTGCCCTTCTGTGTGACTGCTTCGAAGCCGGCACCGATTTCCACACCCTTGACCGCGTTGATGCTCATCATCGCGGAAGCCAGTTCTGCGTCGAGCTTGCCGTAGATCGGCTCGCCCCAACCCGCCGGCACATGCTCGGCGACGACATTCAAACGTGCGCCCACCGAATCACCGGATTTGCGGACGCTATCCATGAATTGCTCGAGTTCGACAACTTGATCGGCGCATGGCCAGAAAAACGGATTGGCTTCGACGGCATTCCAATCGAAGGCTTTCGGTTTCAAGTCGCCGACTTGTGCAACGTAACCGCGGATATTGATGCCGTATTTTTGCAGCAGCCATTTTTTTGCAATCACGGCTGCGGCAACCCGCATGGTAGTTTCGCGCGCCGATGAGCGGCCGCCGCCGCGTGGGTCGCGAATGCCGTACTTCTGCCAATACGTGTAGTCGGCATGACCAGGACGGAATTGTTGCGCGATGCTGGCATAGTCTTTGCTGCGCGCATCGGTGTTACGAATCAACAAGGCAATTGGTGCGCCGGTGGTTTTGCCTTCGAATACGCCGGATAAAATTTCGACTGCGTCTTCTTCATGGCGTTGCGATGTATGGCGCGATTTTCCGGTCGCACGACGCTGCAGATCATGGTTGAATTCTTCCGGAGAAATTTCGATACCCGGAGGGCAACCATCGAGTACGCAACCGATGGCAGGGCCATGACTCTCACCGAAGGTGGTCAGCACCAATATGCGACCGATGGAATTCATGCTCATCGCCGTGCGTCAGCCAATGCTTTGATGGCATCGTGATGTGCGACCAGATCTTCACGCTCCACCACGAAAATCCCCATCTGCCCGACTTTGAATTCCACCCAGGCCAGTGGCAGTTCCGGCAACAAGTTGACCAATGCAAGTTCGCTTTCGCCAACTTCGCAAATCAGGAAACCATTTTCGGAAAGATGCTCGGGTGCGTCGCGCAATATTTCCAGCGCCAAATCCAGGCCATCGTCGCCGGCACGCAAACCAAGTTCGGGTTCGTGGGAATATTCTTTCGGCAATGCGTCGGTTTCTGCGTGGGTGACATAAGGCGGATTGGTGACGATCAGATCGTAGACCTCGTCTTTCAAGCCGCGGAATAAATCGGTATGCACCAAACGGACATTTTTTGTTTCGAGGCGCTCGACATTTTCTTTTGCGAGCGACAGTGCATCTTCACTGATATCGGCGGCATCGACTTGCCAATCGGGATGGTAGTGCGCGGTCGCAATGGCGATACAGCCGGAACCGGTGCACATATCGAGAACGCGCTGTATTTCACGACCGCCTGCCCAGGGCTCGAAACTGGTTTCAATCAATTCGGCAATCGGCGAGCGTGGCACCAGGGCGCGATGGTCGGTTTTGAAACTCAAACCGGCAAACCAGGCTTCTCCGGTCAAATAGCAGGCTGGTACACGTTCGTTGATCCGGCGCTCGAACAAGGCCAGTACGCGGTCTTTCTCATCATGGACAAGTTTCGCCTGGCCATAAGCCGGGCTCAGATCATGCGGAAGATGCAAGGCATACAGCACCAATTGGGTGGCTTCATCAAGCGCATTGTCATAGCTGTGGCCGAAACTCAGATCAGCAGCGTTAAAACGGCTGGCACCGTAGCGAATGAAATCGATGATGGTTGAAAGTTCTTGGCTCATGGTGCGCTCGCTTTGTGAGCGGCCATTATAGAGCAAGCAATAAGCAAGCCACAGCTCGCTGGCTTATAATATGGCCATGAACATCCAATCCCAGCGCGGCATTTACAGCAAATCCATTCTCTACATCATCCTGGCGGCATTCGCGGCCGGCTTTGGTCTCTGGGCCGGCCAGCAATGGATGCACAAAAAGCCTGCAGCACCCGCTGCAGCCATGCAAACCGTGCGGATATTTCCCGAAGTTCGCCAGATTCCTGACTTTGCCTTGCAGGGAGCAGATGGAAAAGTCTTCAACAAAGCCAACATTGCCAATCACTGGACACTGGTTTTTTTGGGCTTTACGCACTGCCCCGATATTTGCCCGACCACACTGGGCGAATTATCAAAAGCCCAGAAAACATGGGAAAGCCTGCCTGCCGAAATTCGTCCCCGCGTACTGTTCGTCTCGGTCGATCCGGAACGTGATACGCCAAAAGTGTTGGCTGATTACGCCGCATTTTTTCATCACGACACGCTGACGGCTACTGCAAAGGAGCCAGCGCTTACCGATTTCGTTCAATCGATTGCAATGGTCTATGCCAAAAAGCCGCTGGCCAACGGCGACTACACGATGGATCACTCCGCGTCGATCGTGGTACTGAATCCGCAAGGCAACGAGGTCGGCATAATTCGCCCGCCGTTTGCACCGGAAAAAATCGCTGCCGATTTATTGGCGCTTTCAAAATAATCAATTAAACGGGAAAGCGATATGAGCCTTGCTGTATTTCTCCAATATGTGATGCCGCATCGCTTTTTTTCGCGGCTGGCATATTTTGTCGCACGAAACCAATGGCGTCCGTTCAAGAACTGGCTGATCGCACTGGTCGTCAGAAAATTCAACGTCAACATGAGCGAGGCCGAAGTCAGCGATCCGCTCAGTTATAAAAGTTTCAACCATTTTTTCACGCGTGCACTGAAACCCGGAGCACGAGTCGCGGATTCGGATCCGACTAGTTTGCTGATTCCGGCCGACGGCAAAATCAGCCAGGTCGGACGCATCAAGGATGGCGATATTTTCCAGGCCAAAGGCCATAGTTTCACCGCTGCCGAATTACTGGGCGACGAAGAAGCCGCCAAACCTTTTGCCGATGGCTGGTTCACCAACATTTATCTATCGCCGCGTGATTACCACCGCGTGCACATGCCCTGGACCGGCACGCTGACCGAAACCGTGCACGTACCGGGTCGCTTGTTTACCGTTGCGCCCTGGGGCGTACAGGCCATTCCTCGTTTATTCGCACGCAATGAACGCCTGGTTTGCCACTTCGATACCGACCACGGCCCGATGTGTCTGGTGATGGTTGGCGCCCTGCTCGTATCTGGCGTCGAGACGGTTTGGAGCGGCGTCGAGATTCCAAAATATGGCTCGCGCATTCAACGCAAAGACTACCGTGGCAAGAATATCCAGATCGAGCGTTTTGCCGAAATGGCACGTTTCAATTACGGCTCGACGGTCATCTGCCTGTGGTCGAAAGATGCCGTGCAATTGAACGAATTTTCAACCGAAACACCTACGGTGCTTGGAAAAGTACTTGGTCACGTCACCAACAATAAATAACAGGGAAATACCATGCAGTGTCCAAAATGCAATGCCTCGATGGAAAAAGTAAACACGGCTGCCGGCGACGTGGATCGCTGCATCTCATGCAAAGGCCTGTGGCTGGATGTAATGGTCCATGAATCCGTTAAAAAACTTGCCGCCGATGTCGATACCGGCGATGCCGCAATGGGCGCGAAACTCAACACGACCGATCAAATCAACTGCCCTACCTGCCCGAGCAGCAAATTGATCCGCATGGTAGATCCGATCCAGCCGCATATCTGGTATGAAAGCTGCCCGACCTGCTACGGCCGTTTTTTTGATGCCGGTGAATTGACCGACCTGTCCAGGCACACGCTGGAGGACTTCATCAAAAAGTTCTCCGTTAAGGAAAGAAACTAAGCCCGTACCGGCAATTTGTACCGCCCTTGCAGTGATCAAGGGCGATTCCCTGCCGGCATTCCACGCCGGTTTATTGCTTTACAATGCCGCCATGGGCAACCAGCAGAACATCCGGATATTCCAGACCGCCGATCATGAATGCGGTTATTGGCGCGACCGGCTTGCCCGCGATCTTGTACTCGACCCTGACGATGCCCGATTGCCTTCGATGTATGGCCAGGCGTTGATGCTGGGGTTCCGTCGTTCCGGCTCGCACATCTACCGTCCGAATTGCCTGGGTTGTTCCGCCTGCGTCCCGGTTCGCGTACCGACTTTCAAGTTTCAGGCAAACCGCAACCAACGCCGTTGCATGCAGAGAAATGCCGACCTGCAGATTTCGGTCACTCCTGCTCATCGCAGCGATGAAGTATTCGATTTGTATCAGCGGTATCTCAATTTCAGGCACGCCGGTGCCGGCATGGACGACCCGGAAACCGAGGATTTCGATAATTTCCTGATTTGCAAATGGAGCCCGACGGTTTTTCTTGAAATTCGCGATGACGCTAAATTATTGGCCGTCGCAGTCACCGATGTATTGCCCGATTCGCTATCGGCGGTCTACACGTTTTTTGACCCGGATTACGCGGCACGCAGCTTGGGTACGTTCGCGATCCTGCAGCAAATCGAGCAGGCGAAGCTGCACCAGAAAAATTTCCTGTATCTGGGCTTCTGGCTCGATCAGCATAAAAAAATGGACTACAAACGGAATTTCCGGCCCCTGGAATTTTTGCACGGCAAAAATTGGCGGCTTTTTCAGGAGAAATGAGTGAAACACTGCATCTTGGCGGCAATCGCGCTACTATTGGTAGCTTGCCAGACGACGGATCCGGATATCCGTGCACTTCCCAAACCGGATTTTTTCGAAGCCCCGCCGCCGACCCTCATGACTGCAGAACCGAAATCACAAAGCATTCGTTTCGCCACATATAACAGTTCGCTTTACAGCGATGACGATGGCGGCCTGATCAAACGACTTCAAAACGAAGATGTCGCCGCGAAAAAAATCGCCGCCGTCATCCAGCATCAGCGACCCGACATACTTCTGGTAAATGAATTCGATTACGACGCTGAGGGTCTGGCTTCCGAATTATTCCAAAAACGTTTTCTCGCCGTATCGCAAGACGGACAAGACCCGATCAGCTATCCGTATTTTTTTATCGCTCCGGTCAATACCGGCGTGCCGAGCGGATTGGATTTGAACAATGACGGCAAAACCGGCGGCAGCGGCCGGGAGCGCGGCGACGATGCTTTCGGTTATGGCTTGCACCCTGGCCAATACGGCATGCTGGTGCTTTCGCGATATCCGATCGACTCCGGAAAAATACGCACTTTCCAGAAGTTGTTATGGAAAGACTTGCCCAATCCAATGATGCCGAAAAACCCGGAAACCAAGGCGCCTTGGTACAAGCCGGAAGCATGGGCAGGCATGCGGCTTTCGTCCAAATCGCATTTGGATGTACCTATAAATACGCCGAATGGCATCGTGCATTTTTTGGTATCGCATCCGACTCCGCCGGTTTTCGATGGTCCGGAAGACCGCAACGGCAACCGGAACCACGACGAGATAAAACTCTGGGCCGAATATTTAAGCAACCAGAATACGCATTGGCTTTGCGATGACAAAGGCGTTTGCGGTGGCTTGGCTTCCGATGCGCGTTTTGTGATCGCCGGTGACCTGAATGCCGATCCTGTCGATGGCGACGGCGTTCCTGGTGCAGTTCGGCAATTGCTGGATCATCCGCGCGTCTTGAAATCGCCAGCACCGAAAAGCGAAGGCGCTGCATACTCCGCTCAAACAGTTGGACAAGGCAATCTCGGCCACAAAGGCGACCATGCAGAAGATACCGGCGATTTCGGACCAAAGGTCGGGAACATGCGACTCGATTATGTTCTGCCTTCGGCCAATATCGCTGTCACAAACAGCGGCGTGTTCTGGTTAAAGCCGGGCGATGCGGGCTATCAATGGATGGATGCCAGCGACCACCACATGGTTTGGGTAGACGTGGAGTTTTGAAGATGCAGGACCGACGGAAGTCGGGATTGTTTTTTTGCTGAGCCGTGTCCCGACTTCCGTCGGTCCTACATCGGTCCTACATCGGTCCTACATGTGCTCAATTGAAATCAGGCAAATCCAAAACTGCCGTCTTCGCCATGCAAGGAAACAATCAGTCGAATCATCTGTGACGGAATCATCAACTCCAGCTCGATATTTTTTCCTTCGGAATTTTTCCCAAGCAAAGTTAATTCACAAAAAGCGCCGCCGGTGTCGATCTCGGCACTGATGATATGCGGACCATGCGGGCCATCCGTTAAATACGGCTTGATCGCTTCGCCCAAGGCTTCAATCGCCTGCGGGTAGAGAAATACGGCATATACCTGCGATTCGACCATGGCCGCCTCAGTCAATCAGTTTGATGGTTAGTTGCGCAGCTGCATTACGCGCCTTTTCACGCGCATGTTCAATGCTTTCGCCTCTCGCCAGACTCACTGCAACCCTGCGCTGCCCTTCAACGCGTGGCTTGCCGAACAAACGCAATGCCGTATCGGGCTGCGTCAGCGTGGCATCGACGTTTTCGAAATAAGGAACACCATGCCCTTTCGCAAGGATTGCGCAAGAAGCGGAAAATCCATGCGTGCGAATATTCGAAATCGGCAAACCCAGAATCGCGCGGGCGTGCAGGGCAAACTGCGAGATGTCCTGCGAAATCAAAGTCACCAGGCCGGTATCGTGCGGCCTTGGTGAAACTTCACTAAACCAGACTTCATCGCCTTTCACGAATAATTCGACGCCGAACAAACCCCGACCGCCAAGATCGTCGGTAATTTTCTTCGCGATATCCTGCGCGCGTTGCATGGCCAGTGCCGACATCGGCTGCGGTGTCCAACTTTCACGATAGTCACCATCGATTTGCAGATGGCCGATCGGATCGCAGAAGCTGGTGCCATCACGGTGACGTACCGTCAGCAAAGTAATTTCATATTCGAAATCGATAAAGCCTTCCACGATTACGCGTCCCTGCCCGGCACGACCGCCCGATTGCGCATATTCCCAGGCCTTGTCGATATCACCAGGCTGGCGAATCGTACTCTGGCCTTTGCCGGATGAGCTCATGACGGGTTTCACGACACAAGGGGTACCGATCTTTGCAACTGCTTCACGATAATCTTCGAGCGTATCGACGAAACGATATGGCGATGTCGGCAAACCAAGTGTTTCTGCTGCGAGTCGACGGATGCCTTCGCGATCCATCGTCAAACGTGCTGCGCGTGCAGTAGGGATAACCCTGACCGCGCCTTCCTGTTCCAGTTCAACCAATGTCTGGGTGTGAATAGCCTCGATTTCCGGTACCACCAAATCGGGTTTTTCATGTGCGATCAGATCGCGCAATGCAGCAGGGTCCAGCATATTCAACGTGACGCAGCGATGCGCCACCTGCATGGCGGGTGCGTTGTCGTAACGGTCGGCGGCAATGACTTCGATTCCGTAGCGT
The DNA here is from genome assembly GCA_050737875.1 of Arenimonas sp. Lineage (GTDB taxonomy): Bacteria > Pseudomonadota > Gammaproteobacteria > Xanthomonadales > Xanthomonadaceae > Arenimonas. The sequence continues at coordinate 69,071 of JBOHYG010000044.1, forward strand.
TGCAGTTCGATGGCAACCTCCTTGCCGAGTTCACCGGAGCCAAGCAGCAGTACCTTGGTCGCGCGTTCGGTCAATGGAGTTCCAATCTTGATGGCGGATGCATTCATGAGCTTATTTCTTGTGAAGTTGTAACGTATTGTAACGTGCCGCGATTCAAGTGATGGCAATAATCTGGCATTCTTGGGGCTCCACCGCGGATTGATAAGCCAATGCGATTTTTTGTTATTGCCTGCTGTCTTCTAATCAATTTTGACTGCATGGCGGCTCACTGGAGCGAACCCGAATACGCCGGCACCAAGACTGATGCCGCGCTGGAAGAAATGAGCGGCCTTGCCGCCTCCAAACAGCATAAAGACGTGCTCTGGGTGATCAATGACGGAGGCAACGGTGAAAAACTGATTGCCATGCGCACCGACGCCAGCAAACTTGCCACCTTCATGTTGAAAGGCGTTAAAAATACCGACTGGGAAGACCTTTCGAGCTTTACGCTTCAGGGCAAAAATTATCTACTGATCGCCGATACCGGCGATAACGGCGGTATCCGTAAAACCTTGCAGATGTTTGTATTCGAGGAACCAAAGGAATTGACCGACGGGCAGACTCTCGAGCCGGCCTGGAGCTTTGATTTCAAATGGCCCGATGGAGCACGCGATTGCGAGGCCGCCACCGTCGATGCTGCACGTGGTGAAATACTTTTGGTAACGAAAAAAAGGGTGCCACCCGAATTATTCCAACTGCCTCTGCAGCCGACCGGTAAAAACATCGTTGCAGAAAAAATCGGCGAGCTGCCCGGCATTGAGCAACCCGACAAGACCGAGATGGAAGAAAATCCGGTGTATGGTCGCTATCGCTCGCAAGTGACCGCCGCCGATTTGAGTCCGACCGGCCGCGTATTGATCGTGATGAATTACCACGCCGTCTATTTCTATGTGCGCGACGCGAACGGTAGCTGGAAAACCGCGCTTTCTACCAAACCCTACAGTTTTTCCTTTCCATGGCTGCCACAAGCCGAGGCGATCACCTTCAACAATGAAGGCACTGCCATCTATATCGGCAGCGAACAGCGGCCGGTGCCGATACTTCGATACCGAGCTATCAAGTAAGTCATTGTTTTTAATCAAAAACCGGATTTAGTCCGGTTTTTTTTTCGCCCCCCTCTTTACTTTTGATATCATTTTGATATCTTTAATTCACCATCCACCCACAACGAGAAATGTCATGAAAGAGAACAATGTCGGTTCAAAGCCCGGAATCCCGGTGCTACTACTCCTGCTGGCGGCCTTACTGGCGCTCGCTTTGCTGATGATCCAGGCAATGACACAGGAAAACATTCTCGGTCTCTTGGCATATCTGGCCGTCGGTGTCGTTTCCTTTGTCATGCTGTTTGGGCTCTACATGGTCGAACCGAATCAGGCCGCCGTACTCAGCTTGTTCGGCCGTTATGTCGGTACCGTCAAGGAACAAGGCCTGCGCTGGAACAACCCCTTCTTCGCGAAGAAAAAAATCTCGCTGCGCGTTCGCAACTTTGAATCCAGCAAGCTCAAAGTGAACGATCTCGACGGCAGTCCAATCGAAATCGCTTCGGTGGTTGTCTGGCAAGTCGTGGATTCTGCGGAAGCGGTCTACAACGTCGACGATTACGAAAGCTTCGTGCACATCCAGTCGGAATCGGCATTACGCGCGATGGCGACCAGTTATCCGTATGACCAGCATGAAGACGGCAAGATTTCCCTGCGCAGCCATGCGGCCGATATTTCCAAACATCTGACCGAAGAAATCCAGGAACGTCTGGCTCAAGCAGGCGTCAGCGTCATCGAAGCAAGAATTTCACACCTTGCCTACGCACCCGAAATTGCCCAGGCGATGCTGCAACGCCAGCAAGCCAGCGCGATCATCGCCGCCCGTACACGTATCGTCGAAGGCGCTGTCAGCATGGTGGAAATGGCACTCAGCGAATTATCAAAACGCAATGTGGTCGATCTGGATCCGGAACGCCGCGCAGCCATGGTCAGCAATTTGCTGGTCGTCCTCTGCGGTGAACGCGGCACGCAGCCGATCGTCAACGCCGGTTCGATTTACTAAGTCGTGAGCGAGAAAAAAGCCTATCCGCTGCGCATCAATGCCGAGATTCTCGAGGCAGTGCAGCGCTGGTCCGACGACGAACTTCGGTCGCTGAATGCGCAGATCGAGTACGTGTTGCGCGAGGCCCTTCGCAAGAATGGCCGCTTGAAAGAAAAGGACTCCGTCGATAACCCGGAGAACTAAATTGAAAGGAGAACAATCATGATTCACAACATACGATTGATACAACGCCGCCTCGACGGAAAATCGAACGCAAAACTGCTGCCATTTGTCCTGGCATCGTTTGCACTTCTCGTCACCGGCTTATTTGTTCTACTAGCTCGATAAAAAAGAGGAAATAGGAAATGGCACACGATCGTTGGGCGCATCAAGTCATCGAAATAAAGTCCGCCATATTTGGCGTCAAGACGGAAACGATTCAGGAAAAATTGACCCAGATGGGAAATAGCGGCTGGGAATTGGTCCAGGTGATAGCAACACCTGGCCAATTCGGCATTCACTTGTACTTCAAGCGCCCGCTTTGAAAGTAGCTTCAGGCGACGGCTTGAACATGAATTCGACATTGGAACCGGCCATGCGGAAAATTCCGCTGCGCGAGGATTTGAAACTCGCGCTGTATTTGGGAATTGCCGGTGCAATTGCGACCGTATTGCTGTTTCCCTATTTGCTGCAGCTGATGCCGGAGCTGCTGGCTAAAGTGCCTGCCTATATCCCGCTGCCCGCATTGATCGCCATCCAATCTACACAGGCATTGGTGATCTTTGGTGCACTTGCGTTTCTCGGATTGAGAATGGGGCATCGCATCGGACTCGATGCGCCCTGGTTAAGGGCGGTAACGACAAAGAGCGAGCGGCCTAGTCTGCCCTGGCGATCAGCGATCGCCACAGGTTTGCTCGTGGCGCTGCTAATCGTGGCAATCGACCCCCTGTTCGCAGCCCACATGCCGTCGACGCTGAGCGGGCGGCCACAAATAGAGCCGGTTACTTCCGCCTGGGCCGGTTTTCTTGCTTCGTTCTATGGCGGCATCGCCGAAGAGATTCAACTTCGTTTATTCGTGATGACTTTTCTGGTTTGGCTTGTTTCTTTCATCAAGAAACCGGTACACGGAAAGATTTATCTTGCAGCAATAATAATTGCAGCCCTGCTATTCGGGGCTGGCCACTTGCCCGCCGCTGCCAATATCTGGCCACTCGACGCCGTCGTCGTGGCGCGCACGTTACTGCTGAACTCGATTGCGGGCATCGCTTTTGGCTACTGGTATTGGAAAAGCGGTCTCGAGATGGCGATGTTGGCGCATTTCAGTGCGGACCTGGTGCTGCATGTGCTGACACCGCTCTTGCAATGATATGCAGCCGGTCTCATTGCAATGGTGATATTCAATACCGGCGCTGACAGATTGTCGCTACGAGGCTAAGCTAGGCAAATGCATCCAAGACTCTGGCAACTGATCAACGGCGAACACTTTGAAGCCCTGCCCTGCGAGCTCGTGCGTGGCCGTGGCAACTATACGAGACGATTATTGGCCGGTTCGGAATGGCTGATACGACTCAAGTC
>JBOHYG010000045.1:0-15271 GCA_050737875.1 Arenimonas sp.
CTCGAAGGCGGTGGTATCGAAACCGATGGGCAAGGCACCTTGTTAAGTACCTGGCATTGCCTGCACGAGCGTCACCCCGATTTGTCGCGCGAAGAAATCACCGCAAAACTTGAAGCCGACCTGCACCAATCGCGCACACTTTGGCTGGATCATGGCTATCTGGAAGGCGACGATACCGACGCCCATATCGATACTCTCGCGCGTTTCGCATCGGCCGACAGCATCATTTACCAAGGCTGCCAGGACCCGGACGATTCGCATTATCTTGAGCTGCAGACCATGGCCAAGGAATTGGCGGCGTTCAAGCAAACCAATGGTCAGCCGTATCGTTTGTTTGAATTGCCATGGCCAAAACCCATTTTGGATGAGGGCCGGCGCTTGGCTGCGTCCTACGCCAACTTCCTGATTATCAATGGCGCTGTTTTGATGCCTGCTTATGGCGACCCAATGGACGATAATGCTGCCGATCTGATGGCTCTTGCCTTTCCGGGCCGCCAGATCATCCAAATCCCATGCCGTTCGCTGATCTGGCAAAACGGCAGCTTGCACTGCATCACCATGCAGCTTCCAGAAGGTTTAGTGTAATGAGCGAAGCAAAACTCAAGGTTGCCCTGATTCAGGAAATCAATCACGGTACTGCCAAAGCAAATCTTGCCGTGATCGAACAGCGCGTGGCAGAAGCCGCACAAAATGGCGCAGAATTGGTTTTGCTGCAGGAACTGCACAACGGTGCTTATTTTTGCCAGTACGAATCGGTGAATGAATTTGATTTAGCCGAATCCATACCGGGCCCGAGCACTGTTCGCTTGTCTGCCCTGGCAGAAAAACACGGCGTCGTTTTGGTGGCATCGCTATTTGAAAAACGTGCCGCAGGTCTTTATCACAATACCGCTGTCGTCTTTGAGAAAAACGGCGAGATGTTGGGTAAATATCGCAAGATGCATATTCCGGATGACCCCGGCTTCCACGAGAAATTTTATTTCACCCCGGGCGATCTCGGCTTCAATCCGATTCAAACTTCGGTCGGCAAGTTGGGCGTTCTGGTTTGCTGGGATCAATGGTATCCGGAAGCCGCACGTTTAATGGCATTGGCGGGCGCAGAAATTCTGCTTTATCCGACGGCAATCGGCTGGGATCCAAACGACGAACAAGCTGAGAAAGATCGCCAACGCATGGCCTGGATCTTGAGTCACCGTGGTCACGCGGTTGCCAATGGCATTCCGGTATTGAGCTGCAATCGCACGGGTTTCGAGCCCTCGCCGCTGCATGGTGCTGCCGGCATTCAATTCTGGGGATCGAGCCAGGTGCTTGGCCCGCAGGGCGAAATCATCGCGGAAGCGAATACCGACAAACCGGAAATTCTTTTCGCGGAACTGGATATGCAGCGCAGCGAACACGTTCGCCGGATCTGGCCATTTTTGCGGGATCGCCGCATCGATGCTTATCAAGACCTGTTAAAACGCTACCGCGATTGAGTTGAACCAATTCCGACAACAAATATTGTCATCCCCGCAAAGGCGGGAATGACGGTTCCAAGCGGTTGCTTTCCGAGATTAATAATGACAAACGAAGTAGAAACAACATCGCCTGATTTCTTGAAGGATCAACCGCACGCGATCATCGAACGCGATGGCGTGCGTTTTACCTTGCTCGGTACCGCGCATGTATCGAAAGCCAGTGTCGATGCCGTACTCGCAGCGCTTGGGAGCGACCAGTTTGATGCGATTGCGGTTGAACTCGACACCAATCGCCATCGCGCCATGACCGATAGTAATTCGTTGGCCAAGCTCGATTTATTCCAGATAATCCGCGAAGGTAAAATGGGCTTGATGGCGGCCAATCTGGCAATGGCGGCCTATCAAAGACGCTTGGCCGAACAATTGGGCATTGAACCGGGTGCCGAACTGAAAGCGGCTGCGCTTGGCGCGAAAGAGAAAAATCTTCCGCTCTATCTGATCGATCGCGATATCGGCATCACGCTCAAGCGTGCCTGGTATAGCCTCGGTTTCTGGGGCCGCAGCAAATTGATGGCGGGCTTGGCGAGCAGTTTGCTTGTCACCGAAGAAGTCGACGAAACCGAGATTGAAAAACTCAAGCAAGGCGACATCCTCGAATCCAGCTTCGGCGAATTCGCCGAGACAACACCCAAGCTGTACGAAAAAATCATTGCCGAACGTGACCGCTACATGGCGGCACAATTACGCGAGCAAACCGAAACTACGAAACCCCGCGAAGTATTGGCAGTCATCGGTGCCGGACATTTGAAAGGCTTGAGCGAAGCACTCGCCAATGCCCCGGACCACCCGCACACAACCTGCGACACACTTAACTCTGTTCCGAGCGGCAGCAATATCCCCTGGTTCACGATTTTCCTTTGCGTTTTCCTGATCGGCGGTTTCACCTGGGGTTTCTATCATGGCGGCGCGGAACTCGGTGGCGAACTGGTACTGCAGTGGGTGCTTATTACCGGCGTGATGAGCGCGATCGGTTGTGCACTTGCCGGCGGTCATCCGCTGAGCATTCTTAGTGCACTGATTGCCGGTCCGATTACCCCACTGCATCCAGCCTTGAGTTCCGGCATGGTCAGTGCATTTGTCGAAGCCTGGGTTCGCAAACCGACATACGAAGACTTTTTGAATTTGCGAGATGACACCAGTCATTGGAAAGGCTGGTGGAAAAACCGCGTAGCCCGCGTCTTCGTGAATTTTACTCTGACCATCATGGGCACCGTTGCTGGCGTCTGGATTGCCGGTTTGAGTATCGTCGGAAAATTAAGTTAGAGACATAAAAAAAACGCCCGGTTAAGCCGGGCGTTTTTTTACATGCGATAAATCTCAAGTTTCCTGCTGCTGATGGTAATCACCACGCAACCAGCCTCTGATTTTGCGGATTTGACTCATCAGCCACAAGCTCAAATCATCGAATAGCGCATATACCGTTGGCAGGAACAGCAGCGACACCACGGTGGAGAATATGAGTCCACCGACGATCGCACGTGCCATCGGGTAATACGGCGGACCGTCGCCACCGATACCTGATGTTCCGAAGCACAATGGCACCATACCCAAACAAGCCGTTCCCATCGTCATCAAGATCGGGCGTAAACGTTCCTTGCTACCAACCACCAGCGCCTCGGTACGATGGACGCCATGACGGCGATGAGTATTAATGTGTTCAAGCATCACGATGCCGTTATTCACTACGACGCCCATCAACACCAGAATACCGATGAAAGCCATGATCGAGAACGTCGTTCCAGTCAGGAAGAATAGCCAGCCCACACCGAGGATCGAAAAGATAACGCCACTCAAGATCGCCAGTGGTTGCACCAACGATTCGAACAAAGCCGCCATCACAATAAAGATCAGCAAGAAAGCCAGTCCGGTATTGAGGAGCATTTGATTGGCCGCATCTTCTCCGAAATCAAAGTCAGAACCAAAACCCACCGTGTAACCTGGTGCCAGTTCGATATTGTTGGTCAGCGCCTGGATTGCCTCCCGAGCTTTCTCGACTTCGACTTTCGGCGCCAGATTGGCCGTTATCGTGAGTGCGGTTTGACGATTCGAACGGCCGATCTGGCTGGCGGCTTGTTCGATGCGCACATCAACCATCGACAACAAGGGCACGCTGGTACCGTCGGAACGCCGTACTGTCAACGAAGACATGTCCTTGATGCGGAAGTTTTCCGCACCTTCGAAGCGTACCCACACCGGCACCTGTTCGTCGCCATTTCGGAACTCGCGAAGCGGTGTTCCGCGTAATGCAATCCCGATATATTGCGCCACGTCTCTGGTGCTGAAACCGTAAGCGGCCGCTTTTTCCGGATCCACTGTCACCCTGACTTCCGAATTCACATCTCCGATATCCAGGCGGACATCGCGCAATTCTTTAAGTCCGGAGAACAGTGGCACTAATTGCTCGCCGATTTCCTGCAATTTTTCGCTGGAGTCGCCTTCAATGAATACCTGCACCGTCTGATCGGTCTTGCTTTGATTACCGCCGGGACCACCGCCGCCGCCGAAGTTCAACTCTGCACGCGCCAGCTTTGGCAATTCCTTGCGGATTTGCTCCTGGATATCTTCGGGCGCGCGCAGGCAAAGTTGCTTATCGCGAATGCCAACTGCCATCAATATCTGCGTTGTTACAGTACTGCAGGCATACCCTTCGTCATTCAGGGTCAGGCGGACGCCCGCGAAACCCTGTTCACCGAAGTAAACATAGATCTGCTTGAGCTGGTATTCCTTGCGTCTTGCTTCGAAGAAGGCTTCGACTTTGGCAACTTCACCCGACATCTGGGGAAGCGTGTAGGAACCGCGCCAATTGAAGTTGAGGTTCAATTCCCTGCTTGCCTCGTTCGGGAACATGTCCTTCTTCATCAACGCGAAAGGCGGCAAGCTCAGAACAAATATCAAGCCCATGGCAGCCAGCGACCAACCGCGATGCGCCAATGACCACTGCAGCAAATTCGCATACGTGCGTGTCAGGCGTGGCACAAAACCATGCGCGGCAGTCACCGCTGGCGGCGTTTTCAGGCGTGCGGAAATCATCGGAATCAAACTCACCGCAACCAGCCACGAGCAAAGAAGCGAGATCGTGATGGTGTAGGCAATCTGGGCGAGGTAGACACTGATCTCGTTGCGCTCGCCGAAAATATTCGGTGCGAACACGATAATGCTGGTCAGCGTGCCTGCACTGATCGCCAGCTGTACGGCGCGGGTACCTTCGATGGCACAGCGCATCGGATCGTTCGGGTATTTCTCCCGGTACTGGTAGATGGATTCCACAACCACCACGGCGTTGTCCACCAACATGCCGACGCCGAGCAGCAAGCCCATCATGGTCAGGATGTTGAGCGTGAGGCCCAGGAAGTACATGGCCCCCAGGGTCATTACGATACAGATCGGGATCGCGAGCGTCACCATCAGCGTCGATGGCCAGTGGCGCAGGAAATAGAACAATACCAGCAGCGACAACGCCGAACCGATCCAGCCGGCCCTGACCAGCTCATGGATCGAGTCGGTGACACTTTTCGCCTGGTCGCCGATGGTGATAAAGCGAATTCCCTGAAGCGCCTTGTCTTGTTGGATCAAGGCGACTTCCTTCCAAACCGCTTCGGCGACGTCGACCAGATTCGAGTCGGCTTCGCGGAAAACATCGATGCCCACGGCCGGTGTTCCGTCGAGGCGGCGCATGATTTGCGTACGTTGCGGTTTCAGCCTGATAGTTGCGATATCGCTCAGGCGCAGCCCATTGGCGTCGATGACAAGATTCCGCAGTTCATTAAGAGATCGGATTTCTCCGACCGGTTGTACGCGAAGGCGTCGAACACCTTCATCGATTTCACCGCCCGACACCGAGAAGTTCACCGAACGCAATTTCGCCGCCAGCTCATTCAAGCCGATGTTGTGCGCCGTCATGCGGACGGAATCGATCGCGATCTCGACTTCGGGTTGGGTGGCGCCGCTGATATCGACCCTGGCCACGCCAGGCACGCGCTCGAGACGTCGGGCAATGTGTTGGCGAATAAGTTCGTAGTCGCCACTCAGATCACGTGGCGAAGCAAAACGAATTTGCAACATCGCCTGACCACTTGGCGAGAACGTCAACACTTGATAGCGTTGAAAATCACCCGGCAAATCGCGACGAATCGCATCAAGTCGATCGCGTATCTGAGTGCTAGCAACGCTAACATCCCGACTCATGTCCGAGAACTGCAAGAAAATATCTGCACCATCAGACCGGCTGTTTGAATCTATTCGCTTGATGCCATCGATCGTCGAGATCGCCTCTTCGGCAGGACGTGTGATCGTACGCTCGACTTCTGCAGGTGTTGAGTTCGCATAGGGCATTTGCACAAAAGCGAATGGAAAACTGATGTCTGGAAACTGTTCCAGTGGAAGCCGGAAACCGGCGATTAATCCGATTACGACCATCGAGATGTAGAACATCACTGCCGTTACCGGACGGCGTAAACTCAACTCCGCCATGGTTTTCATGCAGTACCTTCCTCCAGATCAACCGGATGTGCTTCAAGTTCGCCACGGTGACGCTTACCGCGTTCGCGATACCATTCGTCGCCACGGTGATCCATCAAGTCGTACACGACAGGAATAACGACCAGGGTCAACAAGGTCGAAACAATCAAGCCACCGATTACGGTGATTGCCATTGGTTGGCGGACTTCGGCGCCCTCGCCTGCAATGAGTGCCAGCGGAGCAAAACCGAACAGCGTGGTCAAAGTCGTCATGATGATCGGACGCAGACGCGATTCAGCAGCATCGCAGATTGCCTTACGCTTCGGCACGCCTTCGTCCCGCAATTGATTCACTTTGTCGATCAACACGATCGCGTTTTTCACGACAATACCGACCAACAGAATCAATCCAATGAACACCACTACCGATACCGGCGAACCAACGATGAACAATGCGAGCGCCGCACCAACGATAGCCAGCGGCACCGAGAACATGATCACGAATGGATGCAGCAAGGATTCAAACTGCGATGCCATCACCAGATAAACCAGGAAGATCGCCAGTGCGAACGCGAAAATCAGGGAGTTTTGCGAAGCATCGAGCTCTTCACTTTGCCCGCCGAAGCTCAACTGAATTTCGGTTCCAAGCGGTTCTTCGGCCACCAGACGGCGAACTTCGGCAACCGCACTTCCGAGGTCGACATCACGCAGGTTCGACGAAACAATCGCAACGCGATCCTGCTCGACGCGATTGATTTCGCTTGGCCCCAGGGTCTCTTTCACTTCGGCAACGGCGCCGAGCGTGACCGGGGTTTCGCTTTGCGGATTGACAATCAGATTACGGATTGCTTCCACGCTGGAACGATCGGTTTCGCGGGCACGCACACGTACGTCGATCTTGCGATCACGGAAGCTGTAACGCGTTGCCACTTCACCACGTACCTGACGAACGACCTGATCTGAAATCTGACGATCGGTCAAACCCAATGCTGCGGCTCGTTCCTGATCAAACAGGATCTGAATTTCGGGGTAGCCTTCCTGCACAGTGGTTTTGACGTCGGCAAATTGCGCACGTTCCTGCATGCGTACCGCGAGACGACGCGCGGCCTTTTCAATCGCTGGCAAGTTGGAACCACGGATTTCAATTTCCAGTGGTGACGAGAAATTCAGCAATTGTGGTCGACCGAATTTCACTTCGATACCGGGATACTTGGCCGCCGTTGCACGCATACGCTCGGTGACTGCCGCTTCGCGTTCCGGACTATATTGATTCAGCACGACCACTAATTTCGCGACGTTTTCGCCCGACTCGGTCGGACTTGCATCAAGACGCGTACCGGTACCGCTGACACCGTAAAGTGCCTTGATTGCCGGATCATCCTGATGCGCCTGCTGGAAAGCACGAACCAACTTATCGGTGTCGGCAAGACGAGTGCCGGAAGGCAAACGCGCCGTCATTTCAAATCGATCCTGGGCCAATTGCGGAATAAGATCAGCACCCAATGTCGACAGCAAACCGAGGCTTACGACGAACGCGGCGGTTGCGCTTAGGAGCACCAACCAGGGGCGTTGCAATGCGCCAGGCAAGATTTCGTGATAACGCTTGGCAGCGATATCGTACGGAATCATGGCAAACTCCGAGATCTTTACGGCAACCGGGAGGAGATAAGTTTGTCCGATTCTCAAGACCACGAAGAAGATGGCAATGAAAAATCCGCTGACATATGGAATAACGAAGAACATCGGAATGGCCAACGCGCCGACGGCTAGGCAAAGTATCCAAAGTGGCAGGCAAATTACTGCAAACAATGGAGCTGCAACTGCCTTGAACATTTTCTTGAAACGGCCAAATACAGTGCTTGAAGGCTTGCGCAAAGCATCTCTATATCTTTGATATGAATGCACCGGCAGTTTCCAGACATTCTGCAAAAACTGAGCAGCACTTCTCCACGCAGGCACCTGGCTTTCTTCTTCGTCGACAAACGCCATCGGCGGCTTGGCCTTGATCGAACTGAGCATTGGAATAAGCGTCAGCGAAACGACCAGCGAAATCACCATCGCAATCGATACTGTCAGTGCCTGGTCCTTGAACAACTGACCTGCCACACCTTGCACGAATACCAAGGGGAAGAACACTGCGACTGTCGTCAATGTGGAAGCAACCACGGCCATGCTGACTTCTTTCGTACCAGTAATGGCGGCTTGCAGGACACCAAGTCCTCGCTCTCGCGCTTTCGCAATACTTTCCAATACGACAATGGAGTCATCGACGACCATTCCGGTCGCCAAAGCCAGGCCTGCGAGAGACATGACGTTCAAACTGAGATTCAGCTGATCCATGAAGAAGAAAGTGGTGATGATCGAAACCGGCAGCGACAAGGAAATAACCAGTGTGCTCCAGCCATCACGCAAGAAGATGAAGATAATCAGGATGGCAAGCAGACCACCGAGAATCGCTTCGAAACGTACTTCGTTAATTGCATTTTCAATAAAGATTGATGTGTCCTGAATCGTGCGCAGCGTGTAGCCGCCCAGCACGTACTCACCTTCCGGGCGCACCACTGGCGCTGCTGCCTTGGATGCCTGCTCACTACCGGGGCCACCGGTTTGAACCGGCTCGCCAGCTTTCTGCAAGGCTGCGAGGCGTTCCCGCACCGCATGGGCAACCGTTACCGCGTTGGAATCGCCTTCCTTGTAGATGGCCAACTCCACTGCTTCCGAACCACGCAGACGAATCATCGCCTCGCGCTCTTTGTGGCTTTGTTCAATTTCAGCAACATCGCGCAATCGGATAGGCACGCCGTTTTGCACACTGATCAACATGTCGCGCATTTCGTCCAGCGTGCGGAATTGATTCACCGTACGGACCAGATAACGCTCATTGCCTTCGGCGATACGACCACCAGAAATATTGACGTTCTCCTGGCCAAGACGATCGATAACCAAACTTGCCGGCATATTCAATTGGGCCAGACGACGTTCATCCAGGCGTACTTGAACTTCGTCTTCCAAACCACCGCCCACTTTGACGGCGGCAACGCCTTCAACCGGTTCCAGCGATTTTTTCAATTCGTCATCGGCATAACGACGCAAGCGGATCAGTTCTGCTTCTACATCGCCCTTGAAATTTTCCGGCACACTGAGAACAAGCCGGATTATCGGCTCGGTAGAAGGATTAAAACGCAGCAGCACGGGAGGCAACACATCGAGCGGCAGGTTCAAGTTCTCAAGCTTCTCGCGCACGTCCAGGCTAGCCTGATCCATGTCGGTGCCCCAAGCGAATTGAAGCACGACGTCGCTTTGACCCGGGCGCGAGATGGAATGCAACTTGCTCAAGCCCTTGACCACGCCAACCGCTTCTTCGACGGGCTCGGTGACAAGATTTTCGATTTCCGACGGTGCGGCACCGGTGTACTCGGTACGTACCGTCAGGGTTGGATAACTCAAGTCAGGTAATAAGTTGACCTTCAAGCTACCCCAACTGATTAATCCGAACAGGACCATCGTGAGGGTAAACATGAAGACGCTCACGCGTCTGCGTGTAGAGAATTCAATAATGCTCATTTATTTGACCGCCGGCGATTTGCTGTCCGATGCAACTGCAGCTGAAGCAGCAGCCTTGAGTACTTCCACTTCGGTGCCATCGCGTACAGCCACCTTACCGGCAGTGATGACGTTTTCATTTTCTTTCACGCCCGAACGCACTTCGACCACTTCGCCGTCTACGTAGCCCAACTGTACGGGCACGCGAACTGCCTTCTTGTTGCGTACGATATAAACGGCGGATTCGCCTTCGTCTTCAATCAAGGCAGTACGTGGGAGCGTCAACACGCCGTCGCGTTGGTCATAGACGATTTCAATTCGACCGAACATACCGGGGCGCAAATTATTGCCGCCGTCGAATGCGCATACGACGCGGAAGGTACCGCTGCCGGTATCAACGACGGGACTGACTCGATCCACTTTTCCGACGAAGACGGTGCCAGGAACGGCATCGACGATCATGCGAAGCGGCATACCGATTTTCAAGGTCGCCATTTGACGCTCAGGCACGCTCAATACGGCTTCCAGATGGCTGTTGTCGACGATACGGAACACTGGTGCATTCAGGCCTATCAAATTGCCCGGCTTGACCATGCGCTGTGCAACGACGCCGCTGATTGGCGCGGTAATTTGGGTGTAGCTCAGTTCGAGTTTCGCCAGATCCAATTGGGCACGTGCTGATTCGAGTTCATAGCGAAGCTGGTCGTTTGACTCGGCGCTAACCAATTTCTGTTCGCGTAATTGTTGCGAACGGCGGTAATTATTTTCCAGTTTATGGACTGTTGCTGCGGCGCCGGCGGCTTGCAGACGGGCCTTATCGCCGTCCAATCGTGCCAACACCTGACCCTTGCGGACGATATCGCCTTCTTCGGCCAATAATTGGACCATCACTCCGGAAGTTTTCGCGACTACTTGCGATTCACCCGGGGCTTCAAGGTTGGCGGTACCCGAATAGGTTGCGGCAATAGCCCGGCGAGTGACGGCTGCGACCTCGACTGGGACTGCATCGGCTTTCTTTTCGGCCTCTTTGCCGTCTTTGCCTTTTTCGGCCTGCTCAGACTTGGCCTTATCGTCGGATTCGGCCTCTTTTTCGCCTTTGCAGCCACTTAAAACCACGGTGCCAAGTATCATTGCGAACAAAAATGGGCGTAGGAGTGAGTTCGAGTTTTTCATTTGATGTCCGTTTCCGAGATCGAAGGCCAAGGCCTAGGTGTTATAGTTGCATATAACAGTACAGGATTGATTCATGTTTGTTATGTGCCGGAAGTCAATGTGACTTCGTGCCACATAACATGTTCGAGTCAGATGCTTGGGCCGATAGAAAGGTTGCTCCCCCTGTCTGGAATCCAACGCAACAGCTATAATCCACTTTTTCCGACCGATTGCCGGATTTTTAGAATGAAAACAACACTATTTTTAATTGCGGGTCTGTTTCTTGTAAGCAATACCCAAGCCGCCGAGCTGAAAGGCAACGCCAAGGCTGGCAAAGTCCTAGCTTATACCTGTACCGGTTGCCACGGTATCGCCGAATACAAGAATGCCTACCCCAGTTATCGCGTACCGAAAATTGCCGGTCAAAATGAAAAATACCTGCTCGCTGCCCTGCACGGCTATAAGAAAGGTGAACGTAACCATCCGACCATGAAAGCCCAGGCTTCCAGCTATTCGGATCAGGACATCGCTGACATTGCAGCGCATCTGTCCAGCCTGAAATCCTCGAAGAAGTAATTAAGGAATCCACACATGATTATTCGTACCATCCTGATTGCTTCGAGTTTGCTGTTTGCCGGAAATCTGGCTGCTGCCACCGTCAAAGGCGATGCTGCCAACGGCAAGAAAGTATTTGAAGCCAGCAAAGACACCAAAGGCCAACCGGTTGCCGCATGCACCAGCTGCCACGGCGTCGGCAACACCGGCAAATTGCCAGACGGCAGTGCAGCCCCGGGCGAAAACCCGATTGTTGCCGGTCAATATTCCGACTATCTGAGCAAAGCCCTGCACGATTACAAGAACAAGAAACGCGCTCATATTGGCATGCAAGGCAATGCCGGCCGTTTGTCCGACAAGGAAATTGCCGACGTTTCGGTTTATCTCGGATCGCTGAAAAGCAAAGTCCATGACTTGAGCGAACACGAAGATTGATTCTTGATCTATTCTGAAAAAATAAAGGCCCTTCGAGGGCCTTTATTTTTTATGTTCACCGAAATGGTTTTATTTTTTCTTTCGCCAGCGGTTTCTTGCAAGTGAGCTCATAAAGCTCTTTCGTCTTCTTCCATTCACTGTGGCTACGGGTATCGCTTATTTTTTCCCACCAGGCCTGGCATTGCTTGTTTTCTTCGGGGCTTAAGGTTTCGGGATCATCTTCATCGTCGGCGATGACACGACCATAACCGCCATTGGGTACAAAGCCGCAACCTCCACCCAAAGCCAGTACCGAAACTTTGCAAACAAGTTTCACGGTCGGGTTTCCAGGCACAGGGATTTTTATTTCCTTGGTGGTTTTTTCAACGGCCTTCTCGAGCAACTCGTTCAAAATATCCTGATCGGGTTTCCAGGCTTGTTCGAACTGGGTCGGATTGAATTCAATCGCTGGCGGCCGCTTGAGAAATGTCCCGGCTAACTCAAGATCCGGATTGATGAAATCGAAACGTTTGCCAGGCGGATTGGCTTCATCCAGTCTTTCGATGAAATCTACAGGCAACCTGACTCTGCCGGTTTCATCGAAAAGTGTGAGCGACTGATTGGTATTTTTCTTTGCTGGCGAAGATGCCGTCGTTGCTGGCCTGGTGACAACTGTAGTTTTTGAAATTGCTCGCTCGGACTTTTTGGAACTTTGTTTCGGTATATGCACATCCGGCATTATTTCAACTGGCTTCGGCTTTTTCATCGGCTCGAGAAACTCGAGCACCGTGACAACCTCATCCGGCAGAAAATTTTTTCTCAGAGATAATTCTGCAGCCAGCCACCAGAGAAGCAACACATGCAGCCCGACTGCAAAACAAAATGAAAAAATTCGCAGTTTGTTGTTTGATGAATTTTTAACATCGTTTTCAACAAGCTTGGTCGGCGCATATGCGCTTAGTCGAATTAAATCATCCTGCCCGCTATTCTCAATCACACTATGCCCTCAGTCCGGGCATCAGAAAACGAAAGCCGAATTTAGTTCCGCATTATTTATGCGGTACGTTCGATGTAAGGGTTTTCACCTTTGTCGTGATCGGTCGCATCGCGAATCGATTTCAATTCGGGAATACGCGCAAGCAGCGTTTTCTCGATGCCTTGCTTAAGCGTGACATCAGCCATGCCGCAACCCTGGCAACCACCGCCAAAGCGGAGATAGACATTACCTTCGGCATCAAGCGATTCCAGAGAAACATTGCCTTTATGCGAAGCCAGTTGCGGGTTGATTTCCGAATCCAACAACCATTGCACACGTTCGATCAGGCTTGAATCACCCTTGGGTGCTTCGCCTTTTATTCTCGGTGCGCGGATATTCAACTGGCCACCGGTGGCTTGTTCCAGATAATCGATTTCAGCGCCATCGAGAAATTTGACGCTCGCGGCATCGACGTAAAGCGTAAAGCCGACGCATTCCAGCGACCATTCATCGCCAAGCAAATCGCCGTTATCGCAGAACTCTAGTCGAGCATCGGCACGCGGTGTACCGGGATTGACGGCAGAAATACGGATGCCGATGGCGTCGCCGCCCTGGCTATCGAGCAGGCGACGGAAATGGGACTGGGCGGTTTCGGAGATAGTAATCATGAGGCAATTTTACCGCATTGCAGGGTAAAATCGGATGAATTACAGGAGTGCCACCATGTCTATTCTTGAAACCCTCGCCCAACGCCACTGCAAAGCCCTGAAAGGCCCCGAACACCTGCTTCCGGCCGATACCGTTGCCACTTATATGGTTGCCCTGAAAGACTGGGAATTGATCGAAAATGAACAAGCCATCAGCAAAACGTTCCGTTTCGACAATTATTACAAGACCATGGCTTTCGTGAATGCCCTTGCCTTCATCGCACACCGTGAAGATCACCATCCCGATCTCGGTGTCCATTACAACCGCTGCGTTGTCCGTTTCTCCACGCACGATGTCGGTGGCCTTAGCCAGAATGATTTTATCTGTGCCGCAAAACTCGAGCAGTTGGACTACGAATAATACTCAAACGTAGCAAGTCGGGCCGATGCCCGACTTGCTAGGTTTTTTTATCAATACTTCATTTGGCCGCTTCCGGCGCTTTTGTTTCTGCTGCTTCAGTTGCAGGCATGATGCTTGGATTCTTCAACCAATTGATTACATCTTTGGTAATCGCCTTGCTGATGTAATCCAACGTTTTGCACGTTTCGAGTCTTCCGCCCACCGTGGAACGGAAAAATTTGAAATTGCCTATCAGTTTTCCGCCTTCGGTTAGCTCGCCCCGTACATTCATCCATTTCGGGCCACTGAACCTTCCACCACCAGTAGCGTGGATATCGGTAACGTAAATCTTCAATTTCTTGCCTGTTACTTTATCGATGTCTTGATCAGTGGAAACAATTGTGCCTTTGGATTGCTCAATAATCGCACCCGCCATCTTGGAATCCCAAGTACATTGCTCGCGCATGGCAGGGGTACCTACTTGATCATTTAGATAGGCCACTTTGGAACTCGTGGTAATGACATCACTGGCAAACACGGATTGAGCCAACCCCATGCATACGACAGCCATTGCAGCGAAGAACATTTTTTGACTTGAATTACGCATGAATATTTTCCTTTATTAATCTGTTTACTAATTCCATTCGCTCAGGACTTTATTGCAAGACATTATTGACTGTCTATGTATAGCTTTCCAATTCCGTCAAACCATCGCCACGAAGATGCGCCCTGCTCTTTTCAATCGCCGCCTTGTGAATTTGCGAAATCCTTCCCTTCGTAACCCCAAGCAAGGCCGCAATGTCGACGAAAGGCATGTGCTGGAAATAATGCAAGGTTAGAACAAGTTTTTCACGTTCCGGCAGATTGGACATGGCATTTGCAAGCAACGCATCCATTTGGTGCCGTTCGACCATGCTGCTTGCATCCGATCCCGCGCCGAAAAAATCGGCGGAAGCGCTCGAGTCGAGCAACAAACCCAAGCCCATACCCGAGACTGTTGAAATCAATTGGCTTAAAGGATCATCCGATGAAGAGCCTTCAAAAGAATCCAGTCGATCGTTGATCCGTTCTGCTTGCCCTTCGCGGCGATGGGCTTCGGATAAATAGGACCTAAGTCCGTTAAAAACCGCACCCCTGACACGCGGCTTAGCGTAAGCCATGAACTCGATGCCACGATTTTCGTCATATCGACTCATCGCTTCCAGCAAACCAATGGTGGCGTTTTGTGCGTAGTCGTTCCAATCCATTTGCGGAATACGCATCCGTCGATAGACATCACGCGCTACGGCACGAGCCCAGGGAGCATAACGAAAAAACAATTGCTGATGAGCACCGCGATCTTTACCTCCGCGGTGACTTATCCAAAGCTGTTGTTCTTCAGTGACTGCGTTCATCCAGTCGGGCCTAAGTCCAGTAACTGCTTACCAGCGCCCTGGAAATGAGTACCCAGCCATCTATCAAGATAAACAGAAGTATCTTGAGCGGCAAACTTATTGTCGTAGGCGGGACCATGATCATGCCTAACGCCATTAATACGGCGGCAACGACTATATCGACGACCAAAAATGGCAAGAAGATAAGAAAGCCGATCTGAAACGCCGTTTTCAGTT
>JBOHYG010000046.1:0-9866 GCA_050737875.1 Arenimonas sp.
TGTATTCGAATACCGTGGCTCGACGATTTCGGCATTGAACATGGAAGAGCGCATGACGCTCTGCAATATGTCGATTGAAGCCGGTGCGCGTGCCGGTTTGATCGCGCCGGATGAAAAAACTTTCGAATATTTGAAAGGTCGTCCACAAGCACCGAAAGCCGATGCCTGGGATAATGCCGTCAATTATTGGAAGACATTACCTTCCGATGCTGATGCAACTTACGACCGCGAATTGCATATCGATGCAGCCGATGTTCGCGCCACCGTGAGTTACGGCACCCATCCCGGCATGGTCGTGGCTTTGAATGCATCAGTTCCGGCTGCGAAAGATTTGCAGGAACGTCGCGCACTCGAATACATGCAAGTCGATGCCGGCAAGCCAATGCTGGGCATGCAGGTCGATCTGGTTTTTCTGGGTAGTTGCACCAATTCGCGATTGAGTGATTTGCGCATTGCCGCCGATTTACTGCGCGACCGAAAAATCGCGAGCAATGTTCGCATGCTGGTCGTGCCCGGTTCGCACGCAGTCAAGCACGAGGCCGAACGCGAAGGTCTGGATCAGGTTTTTGAAAGCGCAGGTGCCGAATGGCGCGAACCAGGCTGTTCGATGTGCATCGCGATGAATGGCGATTTGGCACAACCCGGCCAACTGGTTGTCAGCACCAGCAATCGCAATTTCGAAGGTCGCCAGGGTCCTGGTGTTCGTACCGTGTTGGCGAGTCCGCTGGTCGCAGCAGCTTGTGCACTCGCTGGCCGCATTGCCGATCCAAATAATTACGCAGCAACCAACGCGGAGGAAGCCGCATGAAAGCCCTGAGTTTTATCCGTTCACGCACGACGGTGTTGAAACACGAGAACATCGATACCGATCGCATCATCCCTGCACGTTTTCTTACGACCACTGAACGCAAAGGTTTGGGCCGCTTTGCTTTTCATGATTGGCGTTACCAGACCGATGGACATTTGAATCCGGATTTCGAACTGAACAAAAACACTTCGCAAGGTTGCGAAATTTTAGTCGCAGGTCGTAACTTCGGCTGCGGCTCATCGCGCGAACACGCGCCCTGGGCCTTGCTGGATTATGGCTTGCGTGCGGTGCTGTCATCGGAAATCGCCGACATCTTCCGCGGCAATGCGTTGAAAAACGGTTTGCTGGCCGTTGTCTTGAAAGAAAGCGAACACCGCTATTTGTTGAATCATCCCGGCATCGAACTTTCGATCGATATCGCCGAATGCACGATCGAAATGCCGGATGGCGGACGCTTCCGTTTCGAGTTGGATGCGTTCAGTCGCGAATGTTTATTGCAGGGGGTTGATCAACTTGGCTATCTGCAAAAACATCTGCCACAAATCGAAGCTTTCGAAGCACGACGCGAGGCAACTGCATGAAAGCGACGATCGCCTTATTGCCCGGCGATGGCATAGGCCCTGAAGTCACAAAGGCCGCAGTAGATATGTTGCAAGCCGTGGCATCGGCTTACCAACATGATTTCTCGTTTGCGGAATATGACATCGGCGGTTGCGCTATCGATCAAACCGGGCAAGCCTTGCCTGAGCGAACAAAGAAAGCCTGCGAATCTGCCGATGCGGTTTTGCTGGGCGCCGTTGGTGGTCCGCAATGGACGAATTCCAAAGTTCGTCCCGAACAAGGTTTACTGGAATTACGTGCAGCGATGCAGGTGTTTGCAAATCTGCGTCCTGTTCGTGTACATGAAAGAACATCAAGCCTGTCTCCGATCAAAGCGGAATATCTGAAAGGTGTGGATCTGATATTCGTGCGCGAACTGACCGGCGGCAGTTATTTTGGTGCCCGCACGCGTTCCGAAACCAGCGCAAGCGATGTATGCCGCTACAGCACCGAAGAAATCGAACGTGTTGCCCGTCACGGCTTTGAACTGGCTCGCAGTCGTCGCGGACATTTGACATCCATTGATAAAGCGAACGTATTGGAAACGTCGCGTCTTTGGCGCGAAACCGTCATCCGTTTATCGGCTGAATATCCCGATATCACGCTGGAACATCAATTGGTTGATTCGATGGCGATGTTATTGCTGACCCGTCCAGCTCATTACGACGTTCTGGTTACCGAAAATCTGTTTGGCGACATCCTTACCGATGAAGCTTCGGTGCTGGCAGGCTCATTGGGTTTACTGCCTTCGGCATCACTGGGCCATGGCACTCGCGGCTTGTATGAACCGATCCACGGCTCGGCACCGGATATCGCCGGAAAAAACAAAGCCAATCCGATTGGCAGCGTTCTAAGTGCAGCTTTGTTGCTGCGTTACTCACTTGGATTGGAAACCGAAGCCTGTGCAATCGAAACCGCCGTCGATGCCCTGCTCGATTCCGAAGTATTGACGGCCGATCTCGGCGGAAACGCCACAACCACCAGCATCACTGAAAAATTATTAGAGCTCTTCCATCAACGACAGCAAAAACAAATAGCGGCCTAAGGAATGAACATAATGCGAAGCAATGCGATTAAATCCGGTCCAGAACGTGCTCCCGCACGTGCGATGTTGCGAGCGACCGGTCTGCAAGACGCCGACATTGCTAAACCGATGGTAGCCGTGGTTCATACCTGGTCGAATGTCTCGCCCTGCAATTTGAATCTGCGTGATCTGGCACAGGCCGCCTGTGACGGCGTACGTGCCGCCGGTGGTACGCCGATTGAATTCAACACGATTGCCGTGACCGACGGCATTGCGATGGGCACTTCCGGCATGCGTGCATCGCTGGTATCGCGTGAAGTGATTGCCGATTCGATTGAACTGGCAGTCGAAGGTCATTGCCTGGATGCTGTATTGGTGCTGTGTGGTTGCGATAAAACCATTCCCGCCGCTGCAATGGCTCTGGCACGAATGAATATCCCCGGGCTAGCCTTGTACGGCGGCAGCATCGCGCACGGTACATTGCATGGAAAGTCGATCACTGTGCAGGAAGTCTTTGAAGCAGTCGGTGCCCATGGCGCCGGCAAACTCAGTTGCGATGAGCTGGCCAACGTCGAGAAACGCGCCTGCCCCGGTGCCGGTGCTTGCGGTGGTCAGTTCACCGCAAACACGATGGCGATGGTGCTGACCTCACTGGGTTTGTCGCCAATGGGCTTGAACGACGTGACCGCCACCGATCCGAAGAAACTGGAAGCGGCATTTCGCTGCGGCGAATTGGTCATGCAATGTTTCAACAATGATTTGAAACCGCGTGATGTGTTGTCGCCTGCTTCGTTTCGCAATGCCGCACGGATGGTCGCCGCAACAGCCGGCTCGACCAATGCGGTTTTGCATTTACTGGCGATTGCACACGATGCAGAAATACCTTTGGGCCTGGAAGATTTCGAAATTGCATCTCGCGATACACCCGTGATCGCCGATTTAAAACCAGGAGGCCGATTCACTGCAGTTGAACTGACTGAAGCCGGCGGCACAGCACGCGTGGCCGAAGCTCTGCGCAAAGCCAATATGCTCGAAGATGCTCCGACCGTTACTGGTCAGCAATTATTTGCCGAACTCGATGCCGCAGCCCTGCCCGTTTCCGATCAGGAAGTCGTGCGTGAAGTCGGTAATGCACTGAAACCTCGCGGCGGCTATTCGATCTTGTACGGCAATATCGCACCCGATGGCTGCGTGCTGAAACTGGCCGGCAAAGGCTTGCTGAAATTCGAAGGCGTTGCCCGCGTTTTCGAAAACGAGGAACAAGCGTTCGCGGCCGTTCAAAAAAACCGAATCAAATCCGGCGATGTGATCGTGATTCGCAACGAAGGTCCCGCTGGCGGTCCCGGCATGCGGGAAATGCTGGCAGTGACTGCAGCATTGGTCGGACGTGGCCTTGGTGATGATGTCGCACTAATAACCGACGGCCGATTCAGTGGCGCAACCCATGGCTTCATGGTTGGTCATATCGCGCCGGAAGCCGCACGCGGCGGTCCAATTGCCTTGCTGAAAGAAGGCGACCGCATTGTGATTGATGCCGACACGCGAACGATCAATACCGATGCCGATCTGGAATCGCGTCGCACGGATTGGAAAGCAAGAACACCAAGTGTCACTCGCGGTGCACTCGCGAAATATGCCCGTCTTGTCAGCTCCGCTTCAAAAGGAGCTGTCACCGATGCCGTTTAAACATTCATCCACACAACAACATAACCAACCAAAAACCCCAGGGAGAACTACCATGACAACAGCCGCCACCACCGATGCTCTGAAGAACAAGCGCATCGTTATTCTCGGCTACGGCAGCCAAGGTCGTGCACATGCATTGAATCTGCATGAATCGGGTTTGGATGTCGTGGTCGGCGTACGCCGCGATGGCCCGAGTTGGAAAAACGCACAGACCGATGGTCTGCGTGTTGAAGAACCGGCCGAAGCCGTGAAGCACGCCGATCTGGTTGCCGTGCTGACACCGGATATGGTGCAGCCGAAATTGTACGAAGAAGCGATCGAGAAAAATCTGAAACCAAACGCCGCCTTGCTGTTCGCGCATGGCTTTAATGTGCATTTCGATCAAATCAAACCGCGTGCCGATATCGACGTGATTCTGGTCGCACCGAAAGGCCCGGGCGCGCTCGTTCGTCGCGAATATGAAAAAGGCCACGGCGTTCCGTGTTTGTACGCAATCCATCAGGACGCCAGCGGCAATGCACGCGATAAAGTATTGGCCTATGCGGCCGGTATTGGCGGTGCGCGTGCGATGTTGATCGAAACCCATTTCGCCGAAGAAACCGAAACCGATTTATTCGGTGAGCAAGCCGTGCTGTGCGGCGGCGCAACCGAATTGGTATTGCAAGGTTACGAAACCTTGGTTGAAGCCGGCTACAAGCCAGAAGTCGCCTACTACGAATGCCTGCATGAATTGAAACTGATCGTCGACCTTCTGCATGAAGGCGGCTTGGCGAAGATGCATAAATTCGTTTCGGAAACCGCGCAATACGGCGATCTCACCCGCGGCCCTCGTGTTGTCAACGATGAAACCCGCACACGCATGCGCGAAGTGCTGGCGGAAATTCGCGACGGCACTTTCGCAAAAGAATGGGTTGCCGAATATCAAGCCGGCAATGGCAATTATCGCGCCATGAAAGACCGCGACCTCGCACATCCGATTGAACAAGTCGGTGCAGCATTACGTGCACGCATGCCCTGGTTAGCACCCGCAGGAGGTTGATATGGACGGCTCTAAAGCACAGAGTACGACGACAAAAACAGGCGCGCAGTGGCTATTGCATGCGCTCGAAGCCGAAGGCTGCGATGTCCTGTTTGGCTATCCCGGCGGCGCCATCATGCCGGTCTACGATGCCCTGGTTGATAGCGATATCAAACATATTCTTGTGCGACATGAGCAAGCAGCCGCGTTGGCTGCAGACGGTTACGCACGCGCCTCCGGAAAGGTTGGCGTGTGTCTGGCAACTTCCGGTCCCGGAGCAACCAATTTACTGACCGGCATCGCGAATGCGTATCTGGATTCGGTGCCGATGGTGGCGATCACCGGACAAGTGCAAACCGGCGTGATGGGTACCGATGCGTTTCAGGAAGTCGATATCTTCGGCATGAGCATGCCGGTGGTGAAGCACAGTTTCATCGTACGCAATGCCGAAGATGTTTACGCTACAGTTCGCAATGCATTTGCGATTGCACGTTCCGGCCGTCCCGGTCCGGTGTTGATCGATTTGCCGAAAGATGTAGCGACCACGAAAGTAGCGGCGTCGATGGCGGGCTTGCTAAGTTTCCGATCAACCGTCGAAGAACCAGAAGGCGTCGCACAAGCACGTGCATTGATCGCGCAAGCCGAACGCCCACTGCTGTATGTCGGTGGCGGTGTCAGCATGGGCAATGCCGAATGGGCACTGCGGTCACTGATGCGTTCCACCGGTTTGCCGGCAGTGTCGACACTGAAAGGTTTGGGCGCAATTGAACCCGATGCGCCTTTCAACCTGGGCATGTTGGGCATGCATGGCAATCCGGCCGCGAATTTCGCGGTGCAGGAATGTGATTTATTGATTGTCGCCGGCGCCCGCTTCGATGATCGTGCTACCGGAAAACTTTCCACGTTCGCGCCGAAAGCAAAGGTATTGCATCTGGATATCGATGCTGCCGAAATCAACAAACTGCGAACTGCCGATGTCGGCCTGTCCGGAAGAATCTGCGAAAACCTTCTGGCTTTGGCACAGCCGCTGCATATCGCCGAGTGGCAGAACAAATGCCGCGCGATGAAAACACAACATGCCGAACGCTACGATGCTCCCGGTGATGGCGTGTTCGCACCGGCACTGCTGAAACAATTATCCGAAGCCGGCGGCAATAAAGTCATCGTGACCAGCGATGTCGGTCAACACCAGATGTGGGTCGCACAACACTGGCGCGTGAATCGGACGGCGGCGCATTTATCCAGCGGTGGCCTGGGCACAATGGGTTACGGTTTGCCGGCGGCGATCGGCGCGCAATATGCAAAACCGAATGCGACCGTTATCTGTGTCAGCGGCGATGGTTCGATCATGATGAATATCCAGGAACTGGCGACACTGAAACGCTACGGCATTCCAGTGAAAATCGTATTGCTGGATAACTCCTGCCTCGGCATGGTGCGGCAATGGCAAGAATTGTTTTTTGCCGAGCGTTACAGCGAAGTCGATTTATCCGACAACCCGGATTTCGCGGTGCTCGCCAATGCTTTCGGCATTCCATCATTCACCGTTGAACGTCGCGACCAGGTTCCTGCCGCGATCGAACGTTTGTTGAGCGATGAAGGTTCACTTTTTTGCCACGTAAAAATAGATCCACGAGCCAATGTGTGGCCATTGGTACCACCGGGTAAATCCAACGCAGACATGATGGGGTGTGCAGCATGAGCAGAAGACTGGAAATAACGATGGCCGCCAACGAAGGCGCTTTGATACGCGTGCTGGGAACGGTTGAACGACGCGGCTACAGCTTGAATACCTTGCATGTCGAAAAAACTGCAGACCATATGCTGGTCAGCATGAAAATCGACAGCGATCGGGATGCCAACGTGCTTTGCCGGCAACTGGATCGTTTATTCGACGTGCAGAGCGTCAATCTGGAAGCCCAGCTCGAGGCCGTTCTCGATGCCGGAGAATATGCAGAGACGCCACGCTTCCAAGCGACCTGGCTATGAATATGTCTGCGCTGAAGACCGAGCTCTTGCCTGGCGTTAGTCCGCTGTTCGCGAGTATCGAGCAGGCGCAGAAGCAACTGACTGGTGTGATTAGCACAACACCATTAACCGTTAATGTGAATCTTTCGGATGAATTCCAGGCCAATGTCCTGCTGAAACGCGAAGATCTGCAAGTCGTGCGTTCCTACAAGATCCGCGGTGCCTATAACAAAATCAGTTCATTGAACGAAGCCGAGAGACGGCACGGCATAGTCTGTGCCAGTGCCGGCAATCACGCACAGGGCGTGGCCTACTCCTGCCAGCTACTGAAAATCCACGGCAAGATTTACATGCCGAAAACCACACCGAAACAAAAAATCAAACAGGTCCAATTGTTCGGCAAGAGTTTTGTCGAGATAGTTCTGGTTGGCGATACTTTCGATGATGCCTATCAACATGCCGTCGAAGAAGCAATATCGAAGAAACTCGTCTTCGTGCATCCGTTCGATGATCTGCAGGTAATCGCCGGTCAAGGAACCGTCGGCCTGGAAATCCTGCAATCGCATTCGCAGACCATCGATTATGTTTTCGTGCCGATTGGCGGCGGTGGACTTGCGGCTGGCCTATCAACTGTATTCAGGCACCTGAGCCCGAATACGAAAATCATCGGCGTAGAACCTTCTGGCGCCCCTGCAATGAAAAACTCGATTGCGCTTGGTAAAAACACCGCACTGGATCGTATTGATAAATTTGTCGATGGAGCGGCAGTCAAACAGGTGGGCCATCTTACTTTCGATATCTGCAAAAAGACGCTCGATGATGTCGTGCTGGTGCCGGAAGGAAAAGTCTGCACCACGATTCTCCGTCTCTACAACGAAGAAGCCATGGTCGTCGAACCTGCGGGCGCGTTGGCAATC
This sequence comes from Arenimonas sp., assembly GCA_050737875.1. GTDB lineage: Bacteria > Pseudomonadota > Gammaproteobacteria > Xanthomonadales > Xanthomonadaceae > Arenimonas. The sequence continues at coordinate 8,022 of JBOHYG010000046.1, forward strand.
TCGGCGCTGGATTATTACAAGGACGAGATCAAGGGCAAGACCGTTGTCTGCCTGGTCAGTGGCAGCAATAACGACATCCTGCGTACCGAAGAAATCAAGGAGCGCTCATTATTATTTGAAGGCCTGAAGCATTACTTCATGATCCAGTTCCCGCAACGCCCCGGCGCTTTAAAGGAGTTCGTCAACGATATTCTCGGCGACGACGACGACATTACCTACTTCCAATTTGCGAAGAAAAACAATCGTGAGACCGGCCCGGTGGTCGTTGGCCTGGAATTGAAGAATAAGGAAGACATCGGCAGCATCAAGAGCAAGATGCAGGCGAAGAATTTCCAGTATCAATATCTGAATGAAATGCCGGATTTATATACGCAACTGATTGCGTAGCGGCGTGTTGCAAGAGCGCGCACGCATCAACGCTGATCGCCGCTACTCGCGCGAATTATCGGCTCCAGCTACATGGAAAACCGTATCCTGGGTGACTTTACCTTTCAGCAAATGATTGGACCTGGCAACATGGAAAGCCGGAAATGGTCCATCGCCGCCTTCAAGCGCCTGCCATAAATGGCTGCCGGCAGTTCCGTCGTTGATATCCAAAGGCACTACTTCAATGCCGGCTGCATAAATGAGTTCGGCTTTATCCGTGCATATCGAACCACAATCGGAACGCGTAAACATGATCACGGCATCGGGACTGATCGCGTAACTCGTTCGCATCGAGTGAATATCGACCCGGGAATAGCTCCAGCCCGATACTAAAACAACGGGAATCAAAATGCCGGCGACCCAAAGATTTTTCATAATCACGACACAACTCACTATTTGCTTGCCGCAATAGTGAGGCAGCCATGTAGCTCCGTCTGTGCGCTACCGCATCTTCATTCAGCCAGATTGCGCCCCTAGCTCTGGAGGTTTACTTCACGTTCGCCCGGATTTGCGAAGCAATCGAAGATACATCGCCTTCGATTTTGTCGTAGCCGAAATACACGGTCGGGAAACCGGGGATATTCATCACTTCCGCCAACTCATCGGGGTTGTAGTGTTTCTCGACATCGATCTCGGTGTAAGGCGTATGGCTTGCGTTGAGGTCTGCCTTCAATTGCTTGCAATAACCGCACCATTCGGCGGTATAGAGCACGGCGCGCGACGTTGCATCGGGGTTGAAATGCTTCTTGAAATATTGTTTCTCAACCGATTTCAATGCAGTCGAACCGTAGACACTCAACAGCTTCGAGCGCAGATCGCCACTCTGGCCAGCACGAAAAACGTCCTTGCCAATCAGGAATGTCGGAAACGGGCCATTACCGCCGCCGAGTTCTGCCCAAAGCTTCGTGCCCGACCCGCCATCATTCACGTCCAGATTGACGACCTCGATACCACGCCTTTTGATTTGTTTGGCCTGATCCAGACACACATCGCCACATTCCGGCATCCAGAGCATCACGACCGCATTGGGATTGATGCCCAAACCATCGCGGGTATTTTGGATATCCTTGTCAAAATGCTTCCAGGTAAAAATTCCGGCACCAGCCAGGCACAGCCAAATCAGCAAGGTTTTTACGTTCATATCGGGACTCAAACGAAATCGAGCCTGAATAATAATGTAAATATTGCCGGGAATCAGCCTGTGCAAGAGGTTTCGAGATGAAGCAGCTTGTGGACAAGCCTTCCCGCCCCCATAATTAAGGGGTCGGTAGATTTGTAATTTCCAACGAACTGGGGGTGTCCTGGCTTCGACGGGGGTAGCGAAGATATTTGGCGCATGCCGAGGGGGCGACTTTCCTCGTTAATCCAGTAGCAAAATTTAGTTGCCAACGACGACAACTACGCTTTAGCCGCTTAAGG
>JBOHYG010000047.1:0-18880 GCA_050737875.1 Arenimonas sp.
GTGCAGGCCCCGCCGGCTTGGCCTGCTCGACGGTAGCCGCACAGCGCGGCCATCAAGTCACCTTGTTCGATGCCAGCCCGAAAATTGGTGGCCAGTTCAACATGGCGAAAAAAATCCCCGGCAAGGAAGAGTTTTACGAAACGCTCCGCTACTTTGGCCGCCAGCTTGAGTTGCATAAAGTCGAACAGCGGCTTGGCATGCGAGTCGAAGCCGACGCTTTGAAAGACTTTGATGAAATAGTCCTGGCGACCGGCATCACGCCACGCAAAATCAGTTTCCCGGGTATCGATCACGCCAAAGTCTGCACATATATAGATGTGTTGACCGGCAAGGTCGTCCCGGGCAAAAAAGTGGCGGTGATCGGCGCCGGCGGCATCGGTTTCGATGTCAGCGAATTTCTGGTTCACGAAGGCGAATCGCCTACATTGCATACTGATCGATGGATGCAGGAATGGGGCGTCAAACCGGATTTTACCGGCCGCGGCGGACTTGCCAAACCGCATATGGAAGCATCACCGCGCGAAGTGTGGTTACTGCAGAGAACCGCAGGAAAAATCGGCGCGAAACTTGGCAAGACCACCGGCTGGATTCATCGCAGCACCTTGAAGGCCAAGGGCGTCAAAATGTGGGGCGGCGTGAGCTATCTCGGCGTTGACGACTCCGGTTTCAAAATTCAAATCAATGGTGCCGAACAAGTACTGCCAGTCGACACCGTGGTGATTTGCGCCGGACAGGAACCGCTCCGCGCGCTGGTCGAACCATTGCAAGCACTCGGCAAAACACCGCATCTGATCGGTGGCGCCGATGTTGCCGCCGAACTGGATGCCAAGCGTGCGATCAACCAGGGCAGCCGTTTGGCGGCTGGTTTCTAAATCCGAACATCTGCAACGTTCAAGGAATCATCATGCAACGTATCTGTGCCGTCTTATTACTCATGGTTGCGACGACCGTTGCCGCTGATGACACATCGAACAAAAAAGGCAGCATTACGCTTTTGCAGCACAAGTCCCCCGGCATCAGCCAGGCCGAGAATGAAGCGATTAGCGAGATAAGTTTGCTTGCGCAGCAACGCAATATCGACGGCGCATTTCTGAAACTTAAACCGATCCTGCTTCAATGCGAATCAAGGTCAGCCAATTCAGACAAGCAAATGGTCTACTTCGAAGAAATTGCCGAATTCGTCGAATACGCTTCGACCAATGGCAAGAACAAGGATCTCGTCTGGGTTCAGGACTCGTGTCCGAAAGCCTACAAGATGGCGGCATTCCTTTATATAGAAAAAGACGATAACCAGGCTGCCCTTTCCTATCTCGACAAGGCAATGAAACTTGCGCCGTATTGGGCCGAGCCCTACACCGAACTTGCTTTTATCCATAAGCAAACGAAGGATTACAAATCCGCCAAGGCGGCTTTTGAAAAAGCGATTGAGCTGGCAGATAAATATCCCAGTTCTGCTCACGTGAAACCTTTGGCATTAAGAGGACTGGGCATCGTGCTGGTTGACCTGGAAGATCTGGACGCCGCCAAGGCAGCGCTAAATGCCTCTTTGGTGCTGGAGCCCAATAACAAACTTGCACTCAGCGAGCTCGAATATATCCGTCAGGTTGAAGCTGAAAAGTAAGGTCCGGCCCGATCGGCTAGCCCGGCTGAATGCCTGAAGATCGCACAGAAGGTCAAATCCGCCTTGGAAATGCCCTCGATTCACAAAATCAAAAGTATTCCAAAACCCTGAGGACGATCAATGAAACTTTTATTTACTGCACTCCTATTAATCTGCTCCCAGGCAACCCTCGCCGAAGAACCGGCAAATATCGAAGTAGTAGAAACATCACTCGAGCAAAAAACCCATTCAATGAGCGAAGCCGATGTCAGGGAGATGAACGAGATTGCCGTTTCGATTAAAAACCAGGACCATGCCGGTGCCTTCGCGAAGCTGGAACCGATACTGGCAAGATGTCAAAAGCGGGACGAAGGCTCCAATAAAAAGAGTCTGTATTTCGATACGATGGAAGAATTTCTGATGTACTCCACAAGTGCCGAGAACAAGTCGAGTATCCGATGGATAGCCGACGCCTGTCCCCGTGCCTACAACCACGCCGCTTTTCTCTACGTTGCAGCGGGCGACAAGGATAACGCGTTCAAATACCTGGACTTGGCGATTGCATCGGCACCTTACTGGGCAGAACCGCACAATGAACGCGGCTATCTTCTCGGCAAGCTCAAGGACTACAAATCCGCGATTGCCTCCTATGAAAAAGCGATTGAACTGGCGAACACCCACAAGAACTCGGCTAACGTGAAGCCACTTTCATTGCGTGGTCTTGGCTTTATCCTGACCGAAATGGGCGAATTGAAACGTGCCAAGCAAGCGTATTTGGGTTCCCTCGTTCTGGATCCGGGTAACAAGTTGGCCGAGAACGAACTGGAATATATCCGCCAGTTGGAAGCCCGAAAGTAAGGCCCCTTCCCGGGGTCCGGAAGGCCCGGGAATCGCGCAGAAGGCCGAATTCGCCCCTGAATTGGCCTCGATTCACAAAAATTAACAATAAATCTATCCACAGCTTCCAAACCCAAAAAAGCCTGTGAAACCGGTCGCTTAGCCGGCCTTTCGAGTATTCACTCCAACAAAATCAAGCACTTGAACAATTTGTTCACAAAAATTCGGGGCCATTTGAGTATGATTCGCCCCGAACCGGCCCGGCAGACTTCACGTTGCGGGGTTTGCTCCAAACTCGAAACGAGGGTGGCGCGAAACGAACGTTTCAATGATTCAAGTTCGTCCACCCTAAATGCGAGGCTCAAGCCACCCACACCAATTCAATAAAAGAATTGGTGCTGCTGCGAAAGCGGTTGTGTGACAGCGGCGCGCTGATTTGAGGTACGAGTAATGAAGTTATCTTTTTTGATGTGGTTGTCGAGCCTTCTGCCACAGCCCGTGGCAGATCCTTTGTGTTTGGCAACGACGGTGTATCTGGAATCACGCGATCAGTCCGAACTGGGCCAGCGTGCGGTAGCCGAGGTAGCGCTTCGTCGTCGTGACGATGGCCGCTGGGGTAAATCGGTATGTGAAGTGGTCACCGCACCGAAACAGTTTGCCCCGACGATTGTTGGACCCGGCGCACGAATCAAATCCCTGGATGCCTGGCAAAAAGCGGTCAATGTCGCCTTTGCTTCGCAGAAAGATTGGAAACAACCGATTGGCCAACGTAACGAAGTGGTACCCGGCGCAAGCCATTTTGCGGCACGCAGTTTGGCGAACCCGACCTGGAGCAGCTATCCGGAAGTCGCCAAGATCGGTGATCACACGTTTTACAGGGTTGATCGGCTGAAACGATGAACCCTCAGTTGTAGCGCTGTATGCCGTCCTCGTCGGTATGCATCAGCGATACGAGACCCGCCCAGGCAACTGGGCGGGTTTTTTATTGCCTGGCGATTTAACGCTTGTCGATACTCACGTATTCGCGATCTTCCGGTCCGGTGTAGTTCGCGCTCGGGCGAATGATCTTGCCGTCCTGACGCTGCTCGATCACATGTGCGCTCCAACCCGAAGTACGGGCTATCACGAACAAGGGTGTGAACATCGCGGTCGGAATTCCCATCATGTGGTAGGCCGAAGCGCTGTACCAATCCAGATTCGGGAACATCTTTTTCAGATCCATCATCAGGTTTTCGATGCGCTCGCTGACGTCAAACAGGGTTTGATTGCCGCCCTGTTTGCAAAGCTCACGCGAGATTTCCTTGATGATCGGATTGCGTGGATCGCCGATGGTGTAAACCGGATGACCGAAGCCGATCACGATTTCCTTGCGTTCGACGCGGGCGCGGATATCGGCTTCGGCTTCGTCGGCCGAGCCATAACGCGCAATGATTTCCATCGCGACTTCGTTCGCGCCGCCGTGTTTCGGACCACGCAATGCACCGATGCCGCCGGTAATGCAGGAAAAAATATCCGATCCGGTACCGGCAATCACGCGACAGGCAAAAGTACTCGCATTGAATTCATGTTCGGCATACAGCACCAATGAACGATCAAGCGAACGTGCGTGCAAGTCGCTGGCCGGTTCGCCGTGCAGCAGATGCAGGAAGTGTGCGGCAATCGAGTCATCATCGGTTTCGCAATCGATGCGGCGGCCGTTGCGGGTGAAATGCCACCAGTACAGCAGCATCGAACCGAACGAAGCCATCAGACGATCGGCGATATCACGCGCTTCATTTTCCGGATGCGTATCACGTTCCGGCAAAACCGTACCCAATACGGAACAACCGGTACGCAGGACATCCATCGGATGGGCATTTGCAGGCACCAGTTCGAGCGCTTCCGCCACCAATACCGGCAAGCCACGCAGCCGCTTCAATTTGGTTTTGTATGCGGCCAATTGCGATGCAGTAGGCAAAGCGCCATGCACCAATAGATGCGCCACTTCTTCGAAGCTCGATTTGGTTGCCAGGTCATGGATATCGTAACCACGATAATGCAAATCGTTGCCGCTGCGGCCAACGGTACACAAGGCGGTGTTGCCTGCGGCCGTACCGCTCAGTGCTACCGATTTTTTTGCTTTTGGGAGTACTTGTTCGCTCATAAAATCCTCAATCGTTCTTCTTCTTTCAACATTAAACTCGATTTACAAAGACGGTAGTTCGATGAAATCCGCTGTACGTTCCAGCGCTTCGAGTGCTTGACGCAAAGCTTCAGGCGGAGCAGTCAAACGGCGCTCACGCAAATTCAGCCAGCCACCTTTGGTCACCAATGCGGCAGCGTGCACATCATCTTCGCGATAAAAATCGTTGCACACGATGAACCGCGCACCGTCCTGACTCAGTCCGCCGCACCTCAGTTGCACACGAAATTTTTCCTGCAGACGAATTTCGGCATGTAGCGAATTTTGTCTTCCTGCACGACCGGGCCAATGCCATGCGCCATCAATTCTTTAGCCGGAAATCCGCACGACGCAAAAAATGCCAATCGCACATCCACTGCATGATCGAGAAACGCGGTGTTGGCGAGATGGCTGTTGAAATCCATATCGCCCCAGCGCGCCAGCAATGTCATTTCGAAAATGGACATATCAGTCGGTTTTTTTCGCAAACAAGGAATCGAGTTTGTCTTCGTAACTGTGGTAGTTCAGGAAATCATACAAATCGGCACGGCTTTGCAAAGTATCGATGATGTTTTTCTGCGTGCCTTCGCGGCGCACAGTTTCATAGAAATTCAAAGCCGCTTTGTTCATCGCACGATAGGCGCCACAGCAATACAACGCGATATCGACGCCGGCATCACGCAGTTCATCGGTGGTGAAAAACGGTGTCGAACCAAATTCCGTCAGGTTCGCAAGAATTGGCACCTTCACTGCTTGCTTGAACTTTCTGTAGTCTTCCAGCGTTTTCATCGCTTCCGGGAAAATCATGTCGGCACCGGCTTCAACATAAGCAACGGCGCGCTCGATTGCCGAATCGATACCTTCGACGGCAGCCGCATCGGTGCGGGCCATGATCACGAACGAATCATCGGTACGTGCATCAACAGCGGCTTTCACGCGATCCACCATTTCCGAAAGTGAAACCACTTCCTTTCCCGGACGGTGTCCGCAACGTTTTTGACCGACCTGGTCTTCCATGTGCACAGCAGCAATGCCGGTGCGGATGCAGGACTTGATCGTGCGTGCGATATTGAATGCACCACCCCAGCCGGTATCGATATCGACCAGCAGCGGCATATCGGTTGCTTCGACAATGCGGCGAGCATCGGTCAGCACGTCTTCCAGCGAGCTAATGCCAAGATCTGGCATGCCCAATGAATTGGCAGCAACGCCGCCGCCGGAAAGATACAGTGCTTTATAACCGGTGCGCTTGGCCATCAGGCCGGCATACGCGGTAATCGCGCCCATCACTTGCAGCGGGGATTCTTCTTTGATTGCGGTGCGAAATCGGGCACCTGCGGTATGAGTCATCTTGTTTCCTCTATACAACGAGGCGACCCAAAGGTCGCCTCGAATTGTTTCTGATTACAGCAAATCTGCCACGCCGGCGCGTTCTTCTTCGAGTTCGTTCAAGGTGAAGTTCATGCGTTCGCGACTGAAGTCGTCGATTGCGAGACCTTGCACGATTTCGTATTCGCCGTTTTTGCAGGTGACTGGAAAGCCGTACATCACGTCTTTCGGAATACCGTAGGAACCGTCGGAAGGAATACCCATCGTGACCCAATGAGCATCGGTGCCGAGCACCCAGTCATGGATATGATCGATCGCGGCATTGGCAGCCGAAGCTGCCGATGACAAACCGCGCGCTTCGATAATCGCCGCGCCGCGTTTGCCGACTTTCGGAATGAAAGTTTCCTTGTTCCAGTTTTCATCGTTGATGCTGTCTTTTACCGAAGCTCCATCAATCGTCGCAAAGCGGTAGTCCGGATACATGGTCGGGCTATGGTTGCCCCAGACGATCAATTTCTGGATGTCGCCAACGGGCTTGCCGGTTTTCGATGCCAATTGCGACAGCGCGCGATTGTGGTCGAGGCGCAACATCGCAGTGAAGTTTTTCGGATTCAGATCCGGTGCCGATTTCATTGCGATGTAGGCATTGGTATTCGCAGGATTGCCGACGACCAATACTTTCACGTTGCGCGAAGCGACCGCATTCAATGCCTTGCCTTGCACGGTGAAGATTTTTGCATTTTCGAGCAGCAAGTCTTTACGTTCCATTCCCGGACCACGTGGACGTGCGCCTACCAGCAATGCGATATCGGCATCCTTGAATGCGACCATTGGGTCATCGGTGCCGACCATACCGGCCAGCAACGGGAATGCACAGTCGTCGAGTTCCATCATCACGCCTTGCAATGCGGCCTGGGCTTTTTCCATCGGCAGCTCCAGCATTTGCAAAATGACCGGTTGGTCTTTACCCAGCATTTCGCCGGAAGCGATGCGGAAAACGAGTGAGTAACCAATTTGACCGGCAGCACCGGTAACAGCAACGCGAATCGGGGATTTCATAACAGTCTCCATATTGGGTACGCCGTGGCACACCGTGTGAATTCAAAAAATAAATAAACAAAAATAAAAAGCGGCGCATCGAAATGCACCGCCGTAAATTCAATTAACTCAATTCTGCAAAAAACTCTTGAATGCGTTTCAAGCCAGGCTCGAGCTGTGCGGTCGGACAGGTGTAGGAAATACGCAGCGCTTTCGGTTCGCCAAAGGCCGAACCTGGAACACAAGCGACGCCTTTCGCTTCCAACAATACGTTGCAGAAATCGACGTCGTTGTGAATGTCTTTCACACCATGCGCTTTACCGAATGCACAGGAAATATCCGGGAACACGTAGAACGCGCCTTGTGGCTTCGGACATACCACGCCAGGAATCGCATTCATCGCCGCGATCACCAGATCACGCTTGTTCTGGAACTCGATATTTTTTTCGGTCGGCACCGTTTGCGGACCGGTCAAAGCCGCGACGGCAGCTGCGGTCACGATTTCCGGAATATTGGTGATGTGGTTTGAATTCAAGGTCGTCAGTGCTTTCGCAACCGACTCAGGACCGACCATGAAACCGACGCGCCAACCTGGCATGCCATAGGTTTTCGATAGCGAATCGACAAAAATCACGCGATCGCGCAATTCCGGTTTTGAATGCACGAAATTGTGATAACCCAGACCGTCGAACACCATGCGGTTGTAGATGTCATCGGTGATTACCCAGGTATTCGGATATTTCACCAACACCACTGCGAGCGCTTCGATTTCTTCCTTCGTGTAAACCATGCCGGTCGGATTCGAAGGATTGTTGAACAAGAATACTTTTGGCTGATGTTTCGCCAACGCGTCATCGAGTTGCTGCGCGGTCAATTTGTAATTTTGCGAAGCCGGGCAAGGCAAGGTCACGGCCTTGGCATTCACGATGTCGGCGATGTCCTGATACGTGGTCCAGTAAGGCGATGGATACACGATGGTATCGCCCTCTTCCAGCAGCGCTTCGGCCAGCGAATACAAAACATGCTTGGCGCCGATACCGGTACTGCAATGCTTGCGTTCGTAACCGGTCAAACCGATTTCGGCGATGTGCTTCAGGAAAGCATCAAGCAATGCATCGCTACCGCGGTTGGAACCGTACTGTCCGGAATCTTTGCTCAACGCATCTCGCGCAGCGGCATACACATGGTCGCCCGGGAGAAAATTCGGCACACCGATCGAGAACGAAATAATGTCACGACCTGCTGCTTTTAGCGCTTTGGCTTTTTCAGCCACGGCCATAATGGCGCTGGGCTTGGCGCGACCCATGCGATTGGCGAGTTGGAGCATTGCTATTCCTTAATGAGGTTGAAACGGAAGTTTTGCCGCGCCGAATTTTATCACAGCTGCCCATCGCCGAAGCCTAGGCGAGATGCTAAATTCTGGTCACACCACCGGGGGAGTTGAGCATGCAGAAGTCACGTTCCAGCTGGAGATTCCACTATATTGTTGCCGCCCTACTTTTGCTGCTCAGTTTCGACGCTCTGGCCTATACCCAAAGCCGCGTACTGAAAGGCCCGGACGGCAAACCGGTCAAAATCGAAGGCAGCGTCGTGATGATCGAGCCCAATATCGAATTATCCGAAGTACTGGCCGGCGGCGTACAAGAACCACGGCAGGCCTGGTCGGAAACGGCGCGTCGCTTATATCCGCAAGCGGTCAAGAACAGAATCAATAACGGCAGAATCAAGCAGTTGCCGGATTTCATGATTCCAAAAGACCTGGAGCCCAGTTCGCGACTGGGACAGGTGATCCGACTCAATTACGCAGTTTCGTCGAGCATTCTGATATCGACGATGCCAGGCGGCCAATTGGCAACGAAAAAAGGCAAGCAACTAGATTGGTCTTTCGGGCCCGGCGTGGAAGAAATTCGAAAACAGACCGGCGCCGACTACGCATTATTCACCTATGTGCGTGACAGTTACACCAGTGGCGGCCAGGCGGCCTTGCGCATCATCGGCATTTTATTACTCGGTGGCGATATTGGTGGCGGCCAGCAAATCGGCGTCACAACACTTGTTGATCTTCGAACCGGACAGGTCGTCTGGTTTAATTTCCTGGCAAAACAGACCGGCGATTTACGTGACGAAAAAGGTGCCGCTGCAACTGCGCAAAGCATGCTGAAAGGGTTTCCACTATGAAGGTCCGCAATGCGGTTTTCCTGGCGTTGGCACTGGCATTTTCAAGTACACAAGCAAACGCCCAAGCACTGTATGAAGACGCCAGGCCGGGTGACCGACCAGCCGGCAACACCGATGAAGCCGAGCTTTGGTACATCCTCGACCGGCAAGAAGAAGAGCTGAAAAAATCACCGTTTCTGGTCAGCGATCCGGCACTCAACGATTACGTTCGCAATGTCGCCTGCAAGGTCACCAGGGAATATTGCAAGGATTTACGCATCTATATTCTCGACCTGCCTTTTTTCAACGCATCGATGGCTCCAAACGGCGTGATGATTGTCTGGACCGGCGCCTTGCTACGTATGCAGAATGAAGCCGATCTGGCTCTGATCATTGGTCATGAATTTGGCCACTACAAAAAACGCCACAGTATCCAGCAGTGGCGAAAACTGAAAAAAAGCAGCGCTTTTCTCGGGACGTTTGGCATTCTTACCGCTGGTGCCGGCGTTGGCATCGCGGGCATGGTCGCCAATATTGCCGGCGGTGCGTCGATGGCCAAATTCAGCAGGGACAAGGAACGCGAAGCCGATAAAATAGGCATGGGCATCATCGACGAATATCGATATGACCCGACATCGAGCGTTCGTTTGTGGGAAGCCATGCTGCGGGAAGAAAACGCACGCGACTACGGAAAACCCTTCCCCGCTTTTGCCAGCCATCCGCAAACCAAAGAACGCGTCGAAGATGTCCGAGCTGCAGCAGCCGCAATAGGCAACCCGGGCAATGAACTCGGACACGATGCGTATCGAAAAGTGACGCGGCCATTCTTGCAGCACTGGCTGGAAAACGAATTGACGCGGCGGATGTACAACACCTCGGTGCAAGTCATCGGCGATCTTCGGAAAACCGCCGACCCAAGTGATGCCGGCATGTACACGTTTTATCTAGGCGAAGCCTACCGTCAGCGCAATAAAAACGATGACCGTGCCCAAGCGAGGAAGTTGTACGCGCAAGCCGTTTTGGAACCGGGCGCTCCGCCACAAGCCTGGCGCGAACACGGTCTTGCATTACGCGATAGCAAAGCGTTTCCGGATGCCATCAGGCATTTACGCGAATATCTGGCAAAAGACCCACTGGCGCAGGACCGCGGTTTCATCGAAAGTTATCTGAAGGAAATGGAGGCTGCGCAATGAAAAAATTCTTTGCCCATTGTTTCATTATCACGATTTTTTTATTGCTGGTTTCCTGCAGTTCGCAAGGCGGTCGCCTGGTAACCGCCAGCGAAGGCATCCGTGTTTTCGACGACATGCAGGTTGACTCCAGCCTGGATTGGGCTCGGATGAAATTCCCGCGCGCACAAATGTGGACCATCGACGGCAGCCCGCTGAACCAATTCATCTTCATTTCGAAAGTGCGGCCTAACGAACACGTTTTCCTGTCTGGACGTGAAAGGAAACGTCGCCCGGATGGCCCCTGGTTTAAACCGGGCATGCGGCCGGATGAAATACAGAACATCATGCTTGACGCCTGGCGTGAAGGCGGCTTTGCGAGGGTCTCAGCCACCAACTTGCGGCCCGGGAAATTCGGCACTGTCGATGGCCTGCGCTTCGACGTGACGATGACCAACCAGGACGGCTTGATCTACAAAGGCACCGCTGGCGCGGTTGAGCGAAACGGCCGCTTGAACGTGATGTACTGGATAGCACCGCAAGAGCATTATTACGGCCGTGACATCGCCGCGATCAACAAGATGTTCGACAGTTTTCGATTCACCAAATAATCCATTCAATCATAAAAAAAACGGGAGCCGAGGCTCCCGTTTTGGTTTGAGGCATAAAAAAAATTACGCTGCGTCGAGCACGGCATTCCACTCTGCAACGCGAGTAGCCTGCGATGCCAACAAGGCCGAAGCATCGCCTTCGATCGTGATGCTTTCGAGTGCATCGTCGCCACGGATGGCATCGACCACTTTTTGATCGCTGCTATCAATCACTTCGCCGAACACGGTGTGCTTGCCATCGAGCCAAGGCGTTGCCGTGTGAGTAATGAAGAATTGGCTGCCATTGGTCTTCGGGCCTGCATTGGCCATCGACAACACACCTGGCTTGTCGTGACGCGCATCGGGACGGCACTCGTCTTCGAATTTATAACCGGGGCCACCGGTTCCGGTACCGCGCGGGCAGCCGCCCTGGATCATGAAGTCCGGGATGACGCGGTGGAAATTCAAGCCATTGTAATAACCGCGCTGCGCAAGATTGACGAAATTGGCTACGGTGACCGGGGCTTTATCGGCAAACAAACGGACGCGAATCGGGCCGCGGGCGGTGGTAAATGTCGCTATCAAGTCAGACATGGAAAAACTCCTGCAAAATTATTGTGTGTTGTTGGATTCGGATTTTTGATCTGAACCGGATTTTGTCGATGCAATGATCAATTTTATTGCCTGTGCGATGCCAGCGCATAACAAGAGCGTGCCGAACAAGACCATTGGAAATGCCCAGGAAGCATCTATTCCGGGCACAAGTCTCGCAACGGGTGAATATTGGGACTGAACTCCGATTACCAATAGCAAAAAGCCGGCAATTTCAAATGCGGCCAAGAAGGCAATATCTTTCAATGCGTTACTGTTCATATTCCCTCATACATTCAGTTCAGGGGGTGATCAACTGAAAAATCCGCGTGAAGCAATCAAACCTGGCCATATTCTGCCACAGGAGCAATTACTCAGCCCATGGGGCCGGTTTCAGGCTATAATATTGGGCTAACTTCCTCACAGTGAAGCGCTGGTCTCGGCGCCCTTCGTATGTCTATTGAAAAAATTCGCAATGTCGCCATCGTCGCACACGTTGACCATGGCAAAACTACCCTCGTTGACAAGCTGCTGCAACAGTCCGGCACCTTCAGCGAGCGCGCGGTCGTCACCGAACGCGTCATGGACAGCAACGATCTCGAAAAAGAGCGCGGCATTACCATTCTTTCCAAAAACACCGCGATCCGCTGGAAGTCCCCGGAAGGCGAGGAATACCGCATCAACATCGTCGACACCCCGGGCCATGCCGACTTCGGCGGCGAAGTGGAACGCGTATTGTCGATGGTCGATTCCGTATTGATCCTGGTCGATGCAATGGACGGCCCGATGCCGCAAACCCGCTTCGTGACCCAGAAAGCTTTCGCGATGGGCTTCAAGCCAATCGTCGTGGTGAACAAGGTCGACCGTCCAGGCGCACGTCCGGATTGGGTGCTGGATCAAACCTTTGACCTGTTCGACCGCCTCGGCGCCACCGACGACCAACTCGATTTCCATACCGTTTACGCCTCGGCGTTGCACGGTTATGCCGGCCTTAGCCCGGAAGTTCGCTCCGGCGACATGACCCCCCTGTTCCAGGCGATCGTGGATCACGTATCCCCGCCGCCGGTGGACATGGAAGGTCCGTTCCAGATGCGCGTCACCTCGCTGAGCTACAGCAACTATGTCGGCATCATCGGCACCGGTCGCGTACAACGCGGCCGCGTAAAAACCAATATGCCGGTATCAATCGTTGACCGCGAAGGTAAAGTCCGCACCGGTAAAGTCCTGCAGGTGATGGGCTTCATGGGCCTGGAACGCATTGACGTGCCGGAAGCCGGCGCTGGCGACATCATTGCCATTTCCGGCATCGAAAACCTGAGTATTTCCGATACCGTTTGCGCGATCGATACTCCGGAGCAATTGCCGGTACTGACCGTCGATGAACCGACCATCAGCATGACCTTCCAGGTCAACAACTCCCCGTTTGCCGGCAACAAAGACCGGAGCGGCGGCAAGTTCCTGACCTCGCGTCAATTGCGTGACCGCCTGATGCGCGAAACTCTGCATAACGTCGCATTGAAAGTAGAAGAAACCGAAGACGCCGACAAATTCAAAGTCAGCGGCCGCGGAGAGTTGCATTTGTCGATCCTGATCGAAACCATGCGTCGTGAAGGTTACGAGCTGGCCGTATCGCGCCCGGAAGTCATCATCAAGGAAATTGATGGCCAGAAGATGGAACCGATCGAAAGCCTGGTCGTAGACCTTGAAGAACAGTTCCAGGGCGGCGTCATGCAACGTCTCGGCGAACGCCGTGCGCAAATGACCAATATGGAACCCGACGGTAAAGGTCGCGTGCGTATCGACTTCATGATTCCTGCACGTGGCTTGATCGGCTTCCAAACCGAATTCCGCACCATCACCGCCGGCACCGGCTTGTTGTTCCATGTGTTTGACCATTACGGTCCCAAAACCGATGGCGCGATTGCAGAACGCCAGAATGGCGTAATGATCTCCAATGGCACCGGTCCTTCGCCAGCGTACGCACAAATTGCGATGCAGGAACGTGGTCGTCTGCTGGTTGAGCCAGGCGAAGAAATTTACGAAGGCCAAATCGTTGGTATCCACTCCAAGGACAACGACCTCACCGTCAATGCTTTGCGCGCGAAACAGCTGACCAACTTCCGCGCTTCCGGCAAGGACTTTGATGAAGGCCTGACGCCAGCCATCAAGTTCTCATTGGAACAATCGCTTGAATTCATCGAAGACGACGAGCTTGTGGAAGTCACACCCGTCGCGATTCGTTTGCGTAAAAAAGAACGCACCGAAAATGACCGCAAAAAAGCTTCCCGCGGTTAATCGAACCCACAGTACAAACAAGAAACCCGCCGAATGGCGGGTTTTGTACATTGGGCCTGCAAGCTGCAATCGACTATCATCATCCGAACCAAGGGGAACCCGATGCGCTTTTTTATCTTTTCACTTTGCCTGCTGTTTTCCATTTCTGTATCGGCCACGCCAAAAAAAGGTGAGGCAGCGCCCAACCTGCTCGGTAAAGACGGAAAAGGCGGCGAAGTCACACTCGAGCAGTTCAAGGGCAAGGTTGTCGTGGTTACCTTCTGGGCAACCTGGTGCGGCTACTGCCTGAAAGAACTGCCGGCGCTCAATCATATTCAAAACAGCGTCGGCACCGACTACATTCAAATCGTTGCCGTAAACCAGAAAGAAGATTTACGCACCGCGCAGACCGTGATGCGCCAATTAAAAGATCGAAAACTGCTGTCCATCTACGACGGCAAGGGCAAGATCAGCGAGTCTTACGGCGTACGAGGTTTGCCGAACCTCTGGATCATCGCACCCGATGGAACTGTCGCTGCCCATCATATTGGCTATGGCGAAGATGCCTTGAGCATAATCGCGAAAGATATTTTGCGAGTGCTCGAAAAATACAATCCCGATTTGGCCGAGGTTTCGAACTAGAAACTTCGACGGGACCTTATTGAATGGAAATCGACACCAGCCTTTTTCTACTGACTGCGCTCGCCGGTTTTGCTGCCGGCTTTCTCGACAGCATCGTCGGTGGTGGCGGCTTGATTCTCACGCCGGCGATGCTCAATCTGCATCCCGGCTTCAATGTTTTGCAGTTGATAGCAACGCAGCGCACCAGCTCGATTGCCGGCACTTCGGTAGCGGCCTGGAATTATTTCCGGCGCGTGCGCATCTCCTGGAAAATCGTGTTGCCGGCCTGCGTTGCCGCCTTGCTTGCATCGGCGATCGGCGTGCAATTCGCCAAGGCGATGGACAAGGAAGTGCTGAAATGGGTCGTGCTCTCGATGTGCGTGTTGCTGGCGATCTATACCGTGTTCAAGAAGGACCTCGGCAACCTGCATATTCCCCGCTATCACGGCAACCATGAAAGCATCGCCGCCGCCTGCGTCGGCGCGGCCTGCGGTTTCTACAACGGATTGATCGGCCCCGGCACCGGCACGCTGATGGTGTTCGCTTTCGTCAGCATCATGGGCATGGATTTTCTGCGTTCGTCGGCGATTTCAAAAGCCTGCAACGTCGCCGCCGATTTGAGTTCATGGACTATCCTTTTCTTTTCGGGCTTCGTGATTTGGGTTCTGGCAATTCCGTTGATCATCGGCAACATGCTGGGCAGCTACATCGGTAGCCATATCGCGATCAGAAAAGGCCAGGGCTTTATCCGGGTTTTTTTCCTGGTTGTGGTGACCCTGTTGATTGCACGGCTCGTCTGGGATCTGTGGCAGTGACAATTTAATCAAGCCGTAGTTTTCGCAAGATTCGACAAGTACTTTTGCGCCATTCCGACTATCGGCCTTTCAACGAAAATCCATGAAACAGCAGCGACAAGTATCGTAACCAGCAACACGCTGATTACAAATGCCGGCTTGCCCATCGGGGCATACTTCAGCAACAACATGATCACGATGAAATGCCAAAGGTAAATTCCGTAACTGATCTGGCCGAGAAACACGAAAGCACGCGGAATCGAGATTTGTATTTTTTGCGGCAGAGTTATTGCAGCCACCACCAATAATCCGCAAACAATTGCGGAAAAACTGCGAAAGAAAGCCGGTAGCCACCAGATTTTCCAATAGCTTTCCCAGTGGCTCATCAATATTTGTTCGCACGCAACCAATCCTGATACTGCACAGACAAGAAGCACAAGAAATTGAGTCAGCCCGAGCTGCGGCAACTTGCCTTGTTGTTTCAACAAAGCCAAAACCATGCCCAGTCCGAAACTATCGATCATGCCGGGCATTTGCGTGGTCAGGTGCGAAAGCTGCGAATCAGGTGCGCCGACATTCATCGAATACAGGAAATACCTGAAGCCAATCGCGATGGCGAAAATGGCGAGTGCGAATACCCAGGGGCGGAATTTCGGCAGCCATGCCATTACGAACATCACGAACAAATACAGCTGCATTTCGGTGCCGATCGTCCAGGTTGGCGGATTGATCGCACCGGTCGTCGATGGAAAAAAATTATGTACAAAAAATACGTGCGTTGTTATCTGGAACCAGGCTTCGTTTCCCTTGATGGGTTCGCTGTTCACCGCCACCAAATAAACCGCCATCGACAGAAAGTACAGCGGCGCGATTCGGGCAAAACGCCGAATGAAAAAAGAGAATCTTGGTGCAGCGTTCTCAGTCGCCAATTCACGGAAAGCGGCCATCGTGACGACAAAACCGCTGATCACGAAAAATATATCGACACCGAGCCAACCTACCCAGAACCAGGCCAAAGGCCCGGTTTTGGGAAAATCCATCCAGTTGGAAAGATAGATGACATGCAGCATCAGCACCGAAATCGCC
Organism: Arenimonas sp.; assembly: GCA_050737875.1. Classification (GTDB taxonomy): domain Bacteria; phylum Pseudomonadota; class Gammaproteobacteria; order Xanthomonadales; family Xanthomonadaceae; genus Arenimonas. The sequence goes on from JBOHYG010000047.1 coordinate 16,248, forward strand.
GCGAATGCCCGCAAGGGTTCAATCGCGCGGACAAAACCGCTTTGTTCGGTCACGTCCGTCTGGCTCACGCCATTACGCCTGGACGTTTTTCCGCTGCTTGCGCACGATCAACATCGCGATTTCAAGAGACTGCTCGTAGTTCATCCGTGGGTCGACGGTACTGGTATACGCACGCTCGAGATCGACTTCGGTCAGCTCACGCGCACCGCCAAGACACTCGGTTACGTTTTCGCCGGTCAGTTCCAGGTGCACACCACCGAGCCTTGAACCCAGCGCCGCATGCACATCGAAACTTTGATCGAGCTCGCTGCGGATATTGTCGAAGCGGCGGGTCTTGTAGCCATTCGAGGTGCTTTCGGTATTGCCGTGCATCGGGTCGCAAACCCACAGCACTTTTTTGCCTTCGGCTTGAACGGCCTTGATCAGCGGCGGCAGCTTCTCGGTAACTTTGCTTGCACCCATCCGTTGAATAAACGTCAAACGGCCGGCTTCGTTTTCCGGATTCAATACATCGGCCAATTTCAGCAGTTGATCCGGCGTTACCGACGGACCAATCTTGATCGCGATCGGATTGCGGATACCGCGGAAGTATTCCGTATGCGCGCCATCAATATCGGCGGTACGCATGCCGATCCACGGGAAATGCGTCGACAGGTTGAACCAGCCATTCTGGCGCGGTACTTTGCGTGTCAACGCCTCTTCGTAAGGCAGCAAAAGCGCTTCGTGCGAAGTATAGAAATCGGCACGATTCAGATTATGCAAATCTGCGCCGGAAATGGTTTCCATGAAGTGCACGGCATTGCCGACCGCTTCCACCATCTTGTGGTATTCATCCGACAGCGGCGAGTGGCTAACCCAATCGAGATCCCAGTATTCCGGATGATGCAGATCGGCAAAGCCGCCATCGATCAAGGCACGTACAAAATTCATCGTCATCGCCGAGCGCGCATGACCTTTCACCATGCGTCGCGGATCCGGAATACGGGCAACTTCGGTGAACTCCGGCTGATTGATGAAATCACCGCGATAGCTCGGCAAGGTAATGCCGTCCCTGGTTTCGGTATCGGTCGACCGAGGCTTGGCGTATTGACCGGCAAAACGGCCAACGCGGACCACCGGCAAACGCAGACCGTGCACCAGCACCAGGCTCATCTGCAGCAAGACTTTCAGGCGATTGGAAATCAGCCCGGATTCGCAATCGGAAAAACTTTCGGCGCAATCGCCACCCTGCAACAAAAAGCGTTTACCTTCCTGTGCTTCGGCCAGTTGTTTCTTGAGCGCTAGAATTTCCCAGGATGTCACCAAAGGCGGCAAGCAGGCCAATTCACTTTGCACGCCCGCGAGCAGGACCGGATCCGGATAAATTGGCTGCTGCAGCGCGGTTCGTGAACGCCAGGAGGTCGGCGTCCAATTCTGTGCACTCGCGTCTGAATTATTCATGCTGGATTCGTCGATATTCATTGCAGCGTTATTGGAGAGGTTGTAATTCATTGCGATTCTTTTCGTTTCTTAAATGCGGCCACGACGGCGCCGATGGTCAACAGGGAAAAACATAGCAAGGTCCATTCCGGCATCGAGAAACCCAACCACTTCCAATTCACTTCGGCACATTCGCCGGAGCCTTTCAGTACTTCTTTAATCAAATCCAGATACCCGGGAATGGCTTCCATCATGTAGGACAAACCTGGTCCACACGATGGCACTTGATCCAAAGGCAGGTGTTGAAGATAGACATGGTGTCCGGCCAGATAGATACCAATACCGCCGGCAATTAGTGCAAGCACACCATAAACGGCACGGCCGCCGCCGGATTTGGGGTTATGCAAAGCGCCGAGCAATCCGACGACACCCAAGGCCGCAAAAGCTATCCGCTGGAAAATGCAAAGCGGGCACGGATCGAAACCCAGAATTTTGTCTGCATACAAGGCATAAGCTATCAATGCCGCACAAACGATGAAGCCGAACAGGAATTGAATGCGGAACGACCAGGCAAAAGGATTGAGTTTCATGGGCTATAAAAGTGTGGAGTTATATGGATGACAGTAACGCAAGTCACATGGTTCCGGTAGTGATTTTTTTGTATATCGAAATTCCGCAGAGATAAAAAAACCCGGCCTAAGCCGGGTTTTTTTATATTGCTGAAGCTGTCGCTTATTCGGCAGTGGCGACTGCTGAAACCGGACGATCAACCAATTCTACATAAGCCATCGGTGCATTGTCGCCGTCGCGGAAACCGCATTTCAGGATGCGTAGATAACCGCCCTGGCGTTCCTTGTAACGAGGACCGAGTTCGACGAACAGCTTACCCACTGCTTCCTTGTCGCTCAGACGCGACATGGCAAGACGGCGGTTAGCCTGGCCATCGACTTTACCGATGGTGATCAGTGGTTCGGCGACGCGACGCAGTTCTTTTGCTTTTGGCAAAGTGGTGCGAATGAGTTCGTGCTTGATTAGGGACGCTGCCATGTTGGTAAACATCGCTTTGCGATGTGAACTGGTACGGCTGAATTTACGTCCTGATTTTTGGTGGCGCATGGTCGTATTCCTTAAATATCCGGGCTCAGCCCATCATGCCTTGTTGAAGACCGGCGGGTGGCCAGTTTTCCAACTTCATGCCGAGAGCCAAAGCGCGC
>JBOHYG010000048.1:0-1158 GCA_050737875.1 Arenimonas sp.
TTTCCCATGAACTGTTGCTGAATTTTGTCGTTTTGATGTAGATAACCGTAGCGCATCCATCAATGCGGATTCAAACGGTGGATGCGCTTCGCTTATCTGCCCCCTACAAATTCTTCGCATAAAACGCTTGGTTTTTTTCGCTTGCCTTTTTACCATAGCCACTGCTGCAAAACTCGAGTGCCAGATAAGAACCTATCGATCTTGGTACATCGCCCGCATTTTCTCAAGCTGCCCGACAACCGCCTCGACAAGGAAATGCGGTGCCATGACTTCCACATCCGCGCCATATTTGAGGATATCCATTAAAAGTTTTCGATGGTCCTTGAACGGAATACGCAATTCGAAACGTCCGTCTTCGAGCCATCGGGATTGGCGTCCTGCGGTGAACAAGAAGGCTGTGCAGCTTGTAGATTTTAGCGAAACGGTCCATCACGGCGGTTCTCTGTCGGTTTTTTAAACGAATGAATTCGTTTCCTGAAATTTGAAACGGTCCTCATGCATTCAGGATAGACCAAAATGTTGCATGCGGTTGATCGCTTGCGCTGTTGGTCATAATGACCCTGTCAGCGGGACTGGTTTGCAACCGCGGCCGAAACGTTGGCAACACGGTCGAAGCGGTAAATGGCGGGGTTTGGAGAATCGGTGCGAACCGAATAGATATCCCGTGCGGCGGCATGAGAACTCCGGTTTGGGAAGTATCGGCAACGGCGGAAGCCAGCGTGGAGTGAATCCTTCCACTCCAGGATATTGTAATTTTGTAAATTTTAACCTGATTAGAACGATGCTTCAGCCAAGCCGTCATGTCGGCAGGGATTGCCGACATCCAGAACACAGGGAGGTGCTTAGGCCATTGCCATCCGTGGCTTCTCCATTCCGGCAATCGCCTGCCGGAACGACGATTTTGATGTTGGCTGAAGCATCTTGCTAATCAGGAATTTTAATGCATTGGCCCTGTCTTCAGAAGCTGTCGGGAGGCGCGCGAGGGGTGCGGCCCGGATGCACCCACGCGATTGAACGGGTGCCGAAAAATGGAAATGGTCGTCAACATGCGTGCGACTGACGGCTTTTTGCTTGCAAGTGATGGGCTAACTCACGATCGTACCTGATTAGCGAGATGCTTCATAACCCAAAAAACCGTCGTTTCGGCAGAGCCTGCCC
>JBOHYG010000049.1:0-17120 GCA_050737875.1 Arenimonas sp.
GCCCTGGATTATCTGAACAAGACGCCATGAATTCAGTCGATAATTCCAGCCTCGGCAAAGCGGTCAACTATGTCGGCCAGTACGATGCGAGCTTGTTGTATCCGATTCCGCGTTCGGAAAAACGCGCCGAAATTGGACTTGGCATCGAAACACCGCTGCCATTTTCCGGTGTCGATATCTGGAATGCCTATGAATTCAGCTGGCTCGATGGACGCGGCAAACCGAAAGTCGCGTTGATTGAATTCCGGGTGCCGATTACTTCGCCGAATATTATCGAGTCCAAGAGCTTCAAGCTGTATCTCAACAGCTATATGCAAACCCGCTTCGCCGATACCGAAGTGATGCGCCAGCAAATCGCGCGTGATTTGTCACAGGCAGCCGGTGCCAATGTCAGCGTGATGCTGGTCACCGTCAATTCCTTCACCAGCGCCGAAATCGATGTACTCGAAGGTGTGGTGATCGATGACTTGCCGATTGATATTTCCAGTTACGGCCCGCCGGATGCCGGGCTTCTGCAAGCGGACGACGGCATCATCGTCGATGAAGTACTGGTTTCGCATTTGCTGAAATCCAATTGTCCGGTCACCGGCCAACCCGACTGGGCCAGCCTGCAAATCCGTTATCGCGGGCCACGGCTTGATCGCGACGGTTTATTGCGTTACCTGATTTCGTATCGCGAACACAACGAATTCCACGAGCAATGCGTCGAGCGTATTTTTGTCGACATCCAGCGCGAGTGTTCACCGCAGCGGCTGGCAGTGTATGCTCGCTACACTCGCCGCGGCGGCCTGGACATCAATCCGTTCCGCGCGACCCACGGCCTGCCAAACCCCGGCAATCCGCGTACCGCAAGGCAGTAATAATTCGGAGTCACTATGCGTTTATTTCATTTGTTCGGATCGACTTGTTTCCTGGTGCTGGCGTTGAGTGCATGCAAACCAGACGCTACCGAAAATAAAACCGCCGCTGTGGCAGAGCCAAATACCGTTGCAAAAGCCGAACCCGCCAAGGAAAAAACCGATGGTATTTTCGGTGGCATTTTTTCCAGCGAACCGAAACCGGCGCCACTTGATCTGGGGGCATTCAAGTTGCTCGAAGTCAATCTCGGCACATCGCTGGACTCGGACAATCTGGTCGCCCATCCAAAAACGCAATTCGGCAATCGGGATAAAATTTACGCGAGCGTGTTGAGCAGCGGTCAGCATCAGGGTCTGATCATGAAAGCCAAATGGACTGCACCAGACGGGGCATTGGTTGCCGAAACCGAACAGGCGCTCGTACCGACTGCCGGCACCGTGAGTACTTTCAGCATCAGCAATAACGAGGCCTGGCCTGCCGGTGCCTACACTCTCGACATTTCGCTCAATGGCGTGGTTCAGCGCACAGTAAGTTTCGAAGTCAAATAAGGCTTTGGCGTTATTGCGTACTATCGGGCTCGGCGCTATGGTGGGCATCCGTCCTACAAATCACACGGCGGCGTGTCGATAAGGGATGTTGTTACCAGGAGAGCATCATGAGTGGCGACAAGCCGAAAGAAGATTTTTCCGGTGTCAGCGGCGGTGTAAAAAGTACCGCACCCATTGTTGAGAAAGCGGATTTTTCCGGCGTCAGCGGCGGCGTGCAAAGCACCGCGCCGATCACCGAATCCGAACACGAAATTTACGTTGTCAAAAAAGGCGATACCTTGTCGAAAATTGCCAAAGAACATTATGGCAAATCGAGCAAATATCACGCCATATTCAACGCGAACAAAGATATCCTGAAAGATCCCGATCATATTTATCCGGGCCAGGAATTGAAATTGCCGAAACTCGACGATTAGTTTTTTACATCCTTTCTGGAGAACACCTATGTCCGCAATCAACAAGCTTTTATTCGCCGCCAGCCTGGCACTCGCTCTGAGCGCCTGCAAAAAAGAAGAACCGGCAGTTGTCGAGCCGGCTCCCGCGCCAGTCGTCGTTGAACCCGCAATCGCACCACCACCCATGCCTGCTGACGTCGCGGTTGCCGCCGTCAATCTCGGCACTGCGGTAGGTGCCGATCAAAAGGTAACGACTGCTGCCACCAGCTTTGGCCGCAAGGACGTCATCTATGCCGCCATTGATACAAAAAATGCCGGCAAGGATATTGGCCTGACCGCGAAATGGACTTTCCAGGATGGCCAAACCGTGCATGAAGAAAACGTCACGATTTCGCCCGAAGGCGACGCCACCACAAACTTCAAATTGTCCAACAGCAAGCCTTGGCCAGTCGGTAAATACAAGCTCGAAGTTTCACTAAACGGTACGCTGGCACAAACGGTGGATTTCGAAATCAAATAAGCCGAAACCTGAAAAGACAAACGGCGTGCCATTGAATTGGCACGCCGTTTTTTTGTCTGCGTTATCATGGCGACATGTCACATCCCTGCCTACATTGCGGTGCCTGCTGCGCCGCGTTTCGCGTCGCGTTTTACTGGGCCGAAGCGCAGCCGGCCAATCCCGACGGCGTGCCTGCGGAACTGGCAGTCGACACTCGCCCGAATATGCTCGCCATGCGCGGCACCGACGGTGCCGATATCCGCTGCATTGCCTTGCGGGGAAAAGTCGGCGAACAGGTGCATTGCACGATTTATTCGCAGCGGCCATCGCCTTGTCGCGATCTGAAAGCCAGTTACGAAGATGGCGAACACAGCCCGCAATGCGATCGGGCTCGCGAGAAATACGGGCTGCCGCCGTTGATACCAGAAAACTGGTTTATGGTGTAGTTTCTCAAACCGGAACTGAATCTAAAGACAAACGTCATTCCCGCGCAGGCGGGAACCCCGTGACTCTGCCTTGGTTCTACAAAATTGAATTATACAAATCGTTCCAATACGGATTCATTTCTTCAATAAGCCGAATTTTCCATTCGCGATTCCATTTTTTAAGCTGCCTTTCACGGGCAATGGCTGCCAACCTATCCTCGGCCTGTTCGTAATAAACCAGATTCATAACCCGATAGTGACTGACAAAACTAGAGACTAAACTTTGTTTATGTTCACTTACTCTCTTGATCAAATCTGAAGTAACTCCAATGTACAAGGTGCCGTTCCGTTGACTCGCCATTATGTGAACTGCAGGGTGTTTCATAGCATCGGTTTACTTGCTTATTCGGAATTTCATAGTTGCATAATTTTGAACTGCTTTCTGTCAGGATTTATTACGAAAAGCAGTAAACAAGTTCGCTTGTAATCTTCGCCGAAGTCACTGGGTTCCCGCCTGCGCGGGAATGACGGTATTATTTGGAAAATAATGAGCCGAGTTTTCAGATGACTCAATCCGAACACGCACCCTCCTATTACGCAGCGACCGCACATCCGCAAAAGGAGCGGCCAGCATTGCAGGAAAACATCGAGGCCGATATCTGCATCGTCGGTGCCGGCTATACGGGATTGTCGGCCGGGCTTCACCTGGCCGAAGCCGGTTTCAAAGTCGTGGTTCTGGAAGCGGAAAAAATCGCCTGGGGCGCGTCGGGCCGCAATGGCGGACAGATCGTGCACAGCTACTCGCGCGATATGGATGTGATCGAGGCGCGGCATGGCAAACAGGCAGCAGCGGCGCTTGGCGGCATGGCGTTCGAGGGTGCAAAAATAATTCGCGAGCGAATTGAAAAATACCGGATCGATTGCGATCTGAAAAACGGAGGCATCTACGCGGCGAAAACAAAAAAGAAAATCCACGACCTGGAAGCACATAAAAAACTGTGGGAAGCCTACGGCAACGACCAGCTCAGCCTGCACGATAAAGGCGAGGTGCAGCGCTTTATCAACACCGACAGTTACGAAGCGATTCTGGTCGATAAAAGCGGCGGCCATTTCCATTCGATGAATCTGGCGCTCGGCGAAGCGGTCGCACTGGAAAGTCTGGGCGGCGTGATTCATGAAAATTCCCGCGTGACCAAAATAGATCGCGGCGACAAAGCCGTCGTGCATACCGAACGCGGCCAGGTGAAAGCCGACTTCGTGATCGTGGCCTGCAATGCCTACATCGGCGACCTGGAGCCGAAGCTGTCGCAAAAAACCATGCCCTGCGGCACACAGGTAGTGGCAACCGAACCACTCGGCGAAAAATGGAAAGACATCATCCCGTCCGACTACTGCGTCGAGGACAATAATTTCCTGCTCGATTATTACCGGCTGACCGGCGACAAGCGTTTGTTATTCGGTGGTGGCGTGATCTACGGTGCGCGCGATCCAAAACACGTCGAATCGATCATCCGTCCGAATCTGGAAAGTACCTTTCCGCAATTGCGTGGCGTGAAAATCGATTTCGGCTGGACCGGCAATTTTTCGCTGACCTTGTCGCGATTGCCGCAAGTCGGGCGCCTGTCCGACAATATTTATTATTCGCAGGGTTGTTCGGGTCACGGCATAACGTTCACCCATTTAATCGGCCGGGTGTTATCGGAAGCGATTCGCGGACAGGCCGAGCGTTTTTCCGCATTCGAAAAACTGCCGCATTATCCGTTTCCCGGCGGGCGCGCGTTTCGGGTTCCATTCACCGCAATCGGGGCCTGGTGGTACAACCTGCGCGACAAACTAGGCGTTTAAGATATTCCAATTAACGGCGTGGCGATGGCGGTCGGCATCGATTCATTCGCGCCAATCCGCAACCAGCGATCCGCCTGCTGCACGCTGCCGAAAACGCGGCCTTCGATGCCGCGTTCCATCGCCAGGATTTCACCCTGTTCGACGATCGGCAAATCTTCGACGAATGCATCGACGAACGCCACCCGAACATTCTCGAAACCCAACGCGATGATGCTGTCGATCATCAAGGTCATGTCGCGTTCACCGGCATACTGGCCAAGCCGTTCCAGCACCAGCAGGCAACGGCTGTCGCGTGCATGAACTTGTTCGGCAATCGCGGTCCAATACGCCATGCTGATCTCGAAACTGTCGCTGGGTCCGCTGACTTCGGCATATAAATAGCTGCCGCGGTCTTCAAATGCCATTACGGTGTTTTCGGGGAGTTTATACACGGCGCACTCAATCGAGGTGAGGTACTAGTTTAGCGGCTCCTGCATCTGTTTGCCTTATCGGGCCCGTATTCCGGTTGATACGAAAACTGGAGTAAAGTGTTTGCCACCGCCCGGACGACCGCGATGCAGAATTTTTATCAGCAAACACTGATTTGGCAGAAAGAAACCATGGTCGCCGCCGGCAGCAATGTCACCGCGATCATCCATCTTTACTGCAAATTTCTGGCCGCGCAGGATATCCATTTGTGCCGCGCCAATGTCGCGTTGATGACGCTGCATCCGCAAATCGAAGCGATCCGCTTCGTCTGGCACAACAGTGTGATTACGCCGGACCCGGTGCCGTCGCCAACCATGTTCTATCGCAAAGTGCATTATCTCGATGATTGCACGATCGACGAAGCACACCTGACTTTCGGCGCCAAGTCATCGATACCGTTCCAGAAAAGTCCGTTCTGGCGATTGGTCGAAGGCGAAGAATTTTTGTCCTACGAGATTACGCCGGGCAAGCAACATGAATATGGCGTTCTGGATGATTTGGCAAAAGTGGGCGCCACCCATTACATCGCCACCCGCCTCAGTGGAAAAGAAGCCTACATCAGCCTGGTCTCTAACGAAGTCGGCGGTTTCACGCCCGAAGAAATTACCTTCATCAAGATTTCGCTGACCGCACTGAGTCTGCTGATTGAAAGCGCAGTGAAAGACCTCGTGCTGGATACCGTCTTGAGTTGCTATGTCGGTTATTCGCCCGGCGACGAAATCAAGCAGGGCAATATCCGTCCCGGCAGCATGATGGACATGGAAGGCGCGATCTGGTTTTCCGACATCCGGAAATACTCGACCCATTCGCAGAATACCGAAGCGGTCGAACTGGCCGAAAAGCTGAACGCCTACTACGACATCGTGGTCAACGTGATCTACGCGCACGAAGGCGAAATCCTGAAATTCATCGGCGACGCAATCCTCGCGATTTTTCCGATCAACGAGGCAATCAACAGCCAGCAGGTTTGCCAGAATGCGGTGGCCGCCGCGATGGCCGCCAACAAGGCATTGAAGAACAGCCCCTTGAATTTCGAACACGGCGTCGGCCTGCATGTCGGTCGTTTCCAGTACGGCAATATCGGTAGTTTGCGGCGGATGGATTTCACCGCAATCGGCAACGAGGTCAATATCGCCTCGCGGATCGAAAGCCAATGCAGCACTTATAAACTGCCTTTGCTGATGAGCGAGAAGTTTGTCAAAACCGGTGACATTCCTGCCCAGTGTTTTGCGAAGACCGCATTGAAGGGCATGACCGGGGAACACTCGCTGTACGTGCCGAATTTTTCGTAAAGTAGGAGCGACGGAAGTCGCGACAAGAAGGAGAGCCAAATGAAACCTTTCACCACCATTGCTTCCGCTCTGTTCGCAATCATCGCCTTTGTACATTTGATCCGCTTCATCCAGGCTTGGCCGGTGTCAGTGAATGGAATGGTTATTCCGGTCTGGGCAAGCGCCGTCGCATTTGCGTTTACATTGATGCTATCGATCATGCTTTGGCGCGAAAGTCGCAGGTGACCGATAGCTTGCGAGTACGATGACGACAGGCGTTCCCCTTATATTCGAGCGGCAGCATCAAAAGGAATTTCCGCAATGATCAAGAAAGTGATACTGGGAATTGTCGTCATGATCGGAGCACTCGCACTGTTACTGGTGATACTGCTGGTTGGTTACGGCTTTTACAGTGTCCGTAGCAACGAAGCCGCCGAACAGGCAGCCAGAAAACTCTGCAGTGGTGCCCGAACGGGCACGAATATCGACACCGTGATCAAGACGGCGGCGCGCGGTTCCGAGAAATATCGGCTGAACCACTTCGAGAACGAGTATCGCTTTACTTTCAGTGGCGCCATTTTTTTTGCCGTCGAGTGCAAAGTGACAACCGAGAACGACAAAGTCGCGTCGACGGAAATCACCGTATACGATGATTGATTGCGGCAGGCTGTATTGAACACGGAGACGCTGTGGCTACTTTCAAAGACCATTTTTCCGGACATGCCAGCAGTTATGCCGCCGCGCGGCCGCATTATCCGAAAGCGCTGTTCGAATGGATTGCCTCGCAGTGTAAAAACCACACTCTGGCCTGGGATGCCGGCTGCGGTAACGGACAGGCGAGTGTCGCACTGGCGGATTTTTTCGATGAGGTGTTTGCCAGTGATCCGAGCTCAACCCAGATTGCCAGTGCCGCTCCGCACCCGAATATTCGCTATGCGGTAGCGTCGGCCGAACAATGTTCCTTGCCCGACAACAGCGCCGATTGCGCTTGCGTAGCCCAGGCTTTGCACTGGTTCGAGTTCGAGCGCTTTTTTTCAGAAGCAAAACGCGTATTGAAACCGGGTGGATTATTGGCGGTATGGACGTATGAACGATCTTCGGTTGATACCGCGGTAGATGCAGTTTCGCTGCAACTGTATCGAGGAATACTCGACGATTACTGGCCACCGGAAAGACGGCATGTAGAAGCCGGTTACCGTGACATCGTAATTCCGTTCGAGGAAATTCAGTGCCCGGCATTCCAATTGCGATGCGATTGGACGCTGCCGCAATACCTCGCCTATCTGCGCAGCTGGTCCGCAAGTCAGCGTTACCTGAAAGCGACCGGTATCGATGCGATTGGATTGATTGAAGCCGACATGCAAACCGCCTGGGGAAATCCGTCGTATGCAAGACCGGTGGTCTGGCCTCTGAATATCAGGGCGGGGAGGTTCTTGTAAAAACGAGCACAAGTACTGCTTTGCCTTGACCGGTTTTCAATATCGGATGAACATGCTGTTACGCCATTCGGCGGCATAGACAAATAGTTGGCATCAACTCCAGGAGGATTTATGCGACTCGTTCTGATTCCATTAGCTCTTGGGCTGTCGCTTGCGGCATCCGCCAGCCCGTCCCATACAGCCGATCAAACAGGCTTTACGGGCGCCTGGACTTTCACTTGGGAGAACGACCCCAACAACACTAACCACGCCGATCTAGAGCAAGGGACGGGTACATTTACCGGCACGTACATCAACGATGCGAAGGAAAAATGTCCGCTCGTGGGTCGGATGAGCTCGCCTACCACTGTGAGCCTGACCATCGTTTGTCCGGACTGGGAAATCAAGGCCGATGGTTCAATCACGAATTCGCGATTGCTTGGCGGCAGCTACAGGGCATATGGTTCCACCAGTGGCATCTTCACCATGTTGCGAAAGTAACGCGCCCTCATCCTCGTTAGGCATAAAGGAAACAAAATGAAACTGTTCTGCAGCATTTTTTTCTATCTGGTCTCCAGTGTCGCATTGTCACAGAATCCACAATTGTCACCGAATGCGCCGGAAGACAAGCCTGCGCATATGACAGCCGGCCAATTGGCCGCTTTCGAGAAAGCAATCGCCCCTCATGTTGCAAAAGCCAAGGCTAGCTATCCTGCTGCAAAAAAGAAATTCCTGGCCGGTCTGCCAAAAGGCCAGCATTTTTTTGTTACCACGCGTCTGCGTGACGAAAGAGGTGTTTTCGAGCAGGTTTTTATTGCGGTGCTATCGATCAAGAAAGGAAAAGTTGAAGGTAGAATCTGGAGCGACATCGAATCGGTAAAAGGCTACCAGCATGGCGATTCATACAGCTTTCGAGAGTCGGACATCATGGATTGGCTTATTACGCATCCGGATGGCTCGGAGGAAGGCAATTTCGTCGGGAAATTTTTAGATACCTACAGGCCGTAAGGCGACATGATTACGCTTCCGCAGAAACTGATGGCAGCGAGCGCACTGGTGGTTTTATTGCTCGGCTTGCTGCATCTGCTGTACACGTTTCGCGGCAACAAATTGTATCCGCGCGACACCCACCTCGAGCGACAAATGCGGCTGGTTGCGCCGGTCATCTCGCGCTTTACCACGATGTGGGATGCCTGGATCGGCTTCAATGCAAGCCACTGCTTTGGCGTGGTATTTTTCGGGCTGATCTACGGCTACTTCGCGCTGGTTCAAAGCGAGCTGCTGTTCCATTCGCGCTATCTGCTTTCGGTCGGACTTGTATTGCTTTTTGGCTACGCTTTCCTGGCCAAGGCGTATTGGTTCAAGACGCCACTGATTGGTATCCTGTTGGCGATTGCATTGTATATAGCGGCGCTAGTTTCTTACAGGTTCTAAAACATTCCGGCTATCAAACGATGCGTCGACGCATTTATGATGGCTGGACCGAAATATTTAATTTCCGGAGTACCCAATGACCTCTTCAAGCCCCATGCTCGCCCCCGTTATCGCGCTCGTTATCTGGACCGCCATCATCTGGGCATGGATGTATGCGACACGGATTCCGGCCATCTTCCGGGCACGCATGGTGCTGGATCCGCAGATGCCACGAGGTGACCAGATGGCGCAGCTTCCCGCGAGCGTTCGCTGGAAAGCCGACAACTACAACCACCTGATGGAAATACCCACGCTCTTTTACGCGGTGGCGATTAGCCTGGCCGTATTGGGAGACACTTCGCCGAGCAGTCTGTGGCTGGCCTGGGGTTTTGTTGTTCTCCGAATCGTACACAGCCTGGTGCAAACCCTGTGGAACCATATTCCGGTGCGATTCGCGCTGTTCTTTATTTCATCGCTGGTCTTGTTTGGCCTGACGTACAAGGCCGCGATTCTGGTTTTCTAGAATTTTCCAATCTGGTGTGTCGCACCTGAAATTCATTTAAGGTGCCCGTTCGATTTTTGCATCCGGTGTATTGGTTCTTCAGCCTGCTTAGCCATGGAGGGAAAACATGACCATTGATCAACTGCAATCGTTCCTGATCTGGTGTGCCGGCATCAACTACGCAATCTTGATTGTCTGGTTCGCAGTGTTTGTCTTTGCGCACGACCGGCTTTACCGGATCCATTCCGGCTGGTTCAAGCTCTCGCCCGAAATGTTCGACGCCCTGAACTACGCGAGCGTGGCAATCTACAAAATCGGCATCATGCTTTTCCTGGTAGTACCGCTGATTGCGCTCTATCTGGTTTTTTGACAAGAGGTTTAAAAAAGCTGACTGTTTGCAATCCTTGAAACAAAAACCGCTATTGATTTCCAGAGACGAGAAAATGAAAAGAATAGTTTTTGCCTTGATGCTGCTGATCAACTTCGCCGCCTCTGCAGCGACACAGAGAATCGAGATTGCCGGTTCGTCCGCCAGTTTTGAACAGCCGGCCGGCTTCACGGCTTTGACGATCGAGGAGATTGAAGACAAGTACCCGAAGGAAAACGGGCCGTCTCTCGTGGTTGGCAACGAAAGCCGCGCAACCACGATTGCATACACCCTGAAGGACATTGCCATTACCGAGGCACAGTTGCCGGAAATGCTTGCCCCACTGACCGATTACATGCAAACGGAATTGCCGAGCATCAAGTGGATCGAACGCAAAATGATCGACTTCCAGGGGCAGAAATGGATTTATCTGGAAATGACTTCGGAAGCTATCGATACCGATATTCACAACATCATGTTGATCACCGCATTGGAAGGAAAAATGCTTTTCTTCAACTTTAATTCGACCCGGGAGGAATTTCCGCTGATCGAAGAATCCCTGAGGCAAAGCATCGACTCGATCCGATTGACGCCAGTGGAAACACCGGCTGAAGTTTCGAACTGAAACACGGCCGGTCAAGGCGGCCCTGTTATGCCATGTGATACCGTTCCCCAACGCTCATGGAGAAATCGTGAATACACCTGCTGCCAATAAATCCACTTTCGTTACCGTGCTTGCCTGGATATTTATTTGCCTGTCTGGCTTCGCGACGCTGATTTCCATTCTGCAAAACATCATGATCCAGTTCATGTTCGCCGGCGCCGATATGCAGGCCGCGATGGATGCCTCCAGGCAAACCGAAGACCTCCCGTTTATGGCCCGCTTCATGATCGAGAATTTTCGCTGGTTCTTTTTGGCGGTATTCGTGCTCAGCGCAAGCACGCTGACTTGTTCGATTGGCCTGCTGAAAAGAAAAAACTGGGGGCGGATCGGCCTGATCACGATCCTGTCGCTCGGAATCGCATGGAATATTCTCGGTTTTGCAATGCAGGTGGCGATGCTGACATCGCCGACATACATGCCGCCCGATCCCAATAATGAATTCCAGTCGCAGTTCCAGATAATGTCCTACATCATCCTTGCCTTTGGCGGCGCGATGGCGGTCGGTCTTTCGGTATTGCACGGCTGGATCATCAAGCGTCTTGTTTCACCGGGCATTAAACTGGAGTTTCATGCCGACTCCTGAAAATCAAACCGCTTCAAGCTAGTCAAATAAAGGAAACATCATGAATTACTGGGCCGTTTTACTCGCCGCTGTTTCAAGTTTCATGTTGGGTGGTTTGTGGTATTCGCCGGCACTTTTTGAGCTGGCGTGGAACATCGAGAACGGTGACCACAAGAAAACCGGGCATCCGGCCAAGGTGTTTGGAATCAGTTTCATCCACTCACTGATAGCCGCGACCTGTTTTGCCTATCTGCTGGGCGCTGCGCCGCCGCTGGATATCGCGGTGAAGACCGGCGCCCTGGTCGGGCTGGGTTTTGTGGCGACCAGTTTTGGTATCAATTACCAGTTCGCGCTACGTTCGTTCAAGCTGTGGCTGATCGATGCCGGTTATCACACGCTGCAATTCGTGTTGTTCGGCCTGATTCTGGGTTTGTGGCATGCGGAAAAAAGCTAATTGCCTTCGCCCAGGCCGATCATGATCATCAAGCCGATGATCACGGCCAGGATTACCAACGCAATCTTGATCCAGCTCTTCGGATACTCGCCGGCCAGCGTGCCGGTGTAGCCATTTGCCAACACCTGGAAATTTTTACTGCCATAGGTATAGGTGACTAACCAGACCGGCACCAGCACATGTTTGAATGTGCGGCCCTGGAAATTGGCGTTCACGTCGAGATTGCGATAAGTATCGCCGGGCACTTCGGCGGCACACAGGGCGTCGGTTTGCTGCTTGATGTCCTGCAGGTTGAGTTCGGATGCCTTGTGCAAATCGATTTGATAGCGCTCGACGGTCCAACCTCTTACGAATTCCGGCGAATATTCTTTCAGGTCGGTCAGAGTCGGAAACGGTTCGACTTTGCGCAACAGTTTTTCGTGTACGCCGGTGGTACCGGGAATCAATTCATCGTTGAAAAAATGTTGCAGGCTGCCGTTGGCATTTTCCCAACGGGTATGGCGTACCTGTCTGGTCCGCGTGCGGCCCTGGCCATCGCGATAGGTTTCGGTCGTGTAGTAGTAATAACCTGCCTCGGCAGTCCAGTCGGCATCGACATGCGAATCGAAAGTCCAATACGGCAGATAGACGCCGTGCAAGGTATCGGTCAATGCGGCGCTTTTCAGTTTGCCCGGCGCGAACCAGTGCGAGCCGTACCATTTACGAATTGCATCGCGCACCTGGCCGTCGCTGACCTTGAACGGCAACACGTATTGCGGCGTGATCGCTTCGCGCTCGGCCTGATGGTCAATGATCGAAGGTGAGCCGCAAAATTCGCAACGCTGTGCCACTTTATTGCCGACGAAAACCGAAATCGCCTGACAGCTTTGGCATTTCACTTCGCGTCGTTCTTCGCCCCAGCCGCGTTGATCCGGACTGTGTTTTTGCAAGGCGCTGACAAGATCATTTTCAAGAACTTCACCGGGCAAACCTGCTTCGGAATTTTTCCAGGGCACCACAGTGCCGCAATACGGGCAGGCAAGCGATTGCTTGCCGACATTCCATTGCAAATCCCCGCCGCATTCCGGGCAGGGATGTTTACCAACGGTCGCGTTATTCATGCGCCTATCATTAATCTGTGTCAGGCGCCTTTCAGGAATTCTTCCAGCGCGGTTTTCGCGATCCGATAGGCGCTGCCGATTTTCCTGGCTTTCAAGTCACCCGCGGTAATCGATGCCATCACGTCTTCGACCGATACTCCCAAAACTTGTGCCGCCTGTTCCGGCGTCAACACTTCCAGACCGCCGGCTGCCTGTGCTGTTGCCGCAGGAGCCGTCGCTGCGGCATTTTGCTGCTGCATGCTGCGGGTCATTTCCTGAGCCATCGAAAAACCCATCGCCATTTGTGCCGGTATCGCGGCAACTGCTCCGGCATCGCCGCCCATCGTCATCGACTGGCCCATCTGGTATTTCACGTAATCGTTCAAATTACCGATCGCACCCATGCTGGCGCGCTTGTCGATCGCCTGCTCGACTTCCGGCGGTACCGACACGTTTTCCAGCAGGAAGCTGGTAATTTCGATGCCGTATTTTTCCGTGACCGCAGGATTGATGATCGGCAACAGCGCTTCGCCCATTTCGGTGTAGCGCGAAGCCACATCGAGTGCCGGTACATTCGCGGTCGCCAGTGCATCGGTGAATACGCTGATGATCCGCGAACGCATGGTGTCGGCAAATTCATCGAGGCGGAAATTCTGGTCGGTGCCGGCCACTTCCTTCAGGAATTTCGCGGCATCGACGATCCGGAAATCGTAGGTGCCGAAAGCACGCAGACGCACCACGCCAAAATCGGCATCACGCATCATCACCGGATTCGAGGTGCCCCATTTATTGCCGGTGAACAGGCGCGTGTTGATGTAGTACACATCGCATTTGAACGGCGAGTTGAAGCCGTATTTCCAGCCCAGGATGGTGGAAAGAATCGGTATGTTTTCGGTGGTCAGCGTGTGCTTGCCGGGATTGAACAAATCGGCGTACTTGCCGGCCGCGACGAATTGCACCTGCTGCGATTCACGCACGATCAGCTGGGCGCCGTTCTTGATTTCCTTGTCATCATCCGGAAAACGGTACGACAGCGTGTCGCGTGAATCATCGTTCCATTCGATGATTTCGAGTAACTCGCCTTTCAGAAAATCTACGATGCCCATGACAAACTCCTGTGTGGTTAAAGCCGGGCAGGACCCGGAAAGCAAATTCTAGACCAAGCTTACGACGAAATGATGAACATGTTGGGCCATTGCAAACCGACGCGTTCGATTTTCCGCTGGCAGTGCGGGCAGGGAAAGTCGGTGGCACGCTGATCGATTGCCAGATGGCTGCCACAACCATCGCAGTTGATGCTTTTTTCCACCGACAACTTGTGGCCGCATTGTTCGCAGACGCATTGTTTGGCGCCCGGAAATACCGGAATCGAATTCTTGCAGTGCCCACAGTTCAAGATCACCGACGGATGCGTTTCGACCGACAGGAACTCCTGCTTCAAGCCGCTTTTTTCCAACAGCAGTTTCGCGGTCGCCTCGTGAAGGTAGGGCAACCAGCCCTGCACGAAACCCGAATAACCAATGCGCTTTAGCAAATCAGCGCGAGCACCGTCCGGATGCGGCGTGTATTGCCCATGCAGTTCGTCGGAGTAGGCGCGTTCCTGCGAGGCAATGACGGTGTCCATGACTGCCTTGAAGCTTTTGTGGGTAACGCGCGTGACGCCATCGTTATGGGTCCACTGCAATGCGGCGGTTGCCTGCGCCATCGCATCCGATATTTTTTTGTATTCCTCGTCGAACGCGATCACTGTGCAGCATTCGGCCGAATGGGCAACGAAGGCTTTCCGGAATTCGGCGTCGCCGACCCGGACCGGCACCGCATTCGGGCAGGCTTTTACGTACGCATCGAAAAGTTCGGTTTGCAGCTCGAGATATTTTTCGCGGTCGTTCGCCTGCAGCGCTTTTTCGCATTGTGGTTTCAGCTTTGCACACAGTTTTTCGTAAACCGGGCCCGGCATTGCTTTTGGTTGCTCGCAGGCCTTTCTGAAATCGTAATCGGCCAGGCTGCCGCAGAAATCGCAGTACACGTAAGCCGTGGCCGAAGGCCGTGATTTCGCGGCGCCACAACTCGGACAACGACTGGCCAGGTAGTACGTTTTGGCGGCTTTGTTCATGATTTCAGCAGTTTACGCAGGTTCCTAGGAAAACGTAGAAACGCGGAATTTCCAGCCAGTATCCAGACTTATTTCCAGAATGGAATTCTGACGACTTGCTGTTTTTCCTGCTTGTCGCCGCGCGATTTCGGCTTCAGGGATTTCAAGCTAAGTTCATGCTTTCCGTCGGGAAGTGCATTTACCGGGATCATCGCCATCATGCCGCGTTGTCCGGTCAGTGGATCGCTGCTACTCATCAAGTCGACGGCTATCAATTTCCCGTCAAGCGAAATTTCCAGCAATTTTGAAAAACAAATCAAGCCTGCACCGGTACTGGCGGATTTTTCGGTTAACGCCTCCGGGCATTGTTTTTGCAAAATGTCGTTATGCCGTCTAGGTACATAAGGTATGAATAAACGCAGATAAGGTCCACTGCTCACCGGGCTTTCAATATATGGCTGCACCGATTGGTCATCAGCCTGCTGTCGCAGCGATGCGTAATATTCGACAGGGACTTCCAGTCCGGTACTCTGACCTGGAGAAGGCAAGCCTTTATAAGTACCGCCTTCGATATTATCCGAGCTTAACAAGAGGGTGCTACCCGCACCCAATGCCGCCATTACACCCAGCACCAGGTAACCTTTTCGCCGACTTTGGTTAGTTCTGTACAAATTAATCAAGACGCTGCTTCGGCCGAATCCGATTCGATTGTAAAAACCGATGATTCTTCCAAGCCATGCCCCGATTTTTCCATTACCCAGCTTGTTTCCGAAATATTTATCAATGGTGTAGACGACAAAATACGGACCCATGAATACCGCGAGCATAATGAAAACAATGTCGTCGGATTTCGTACTCAAGCCGTAGATTTGCAAAGCAAGCAAAATACCGATCAACACGCCCATCAACAGGCACAGCAAAAACATCGTCAAGGCCGTGCCAAAGCCAAGGCCAAAGACTACCGTCGCACGATTGTCGGCCACTTCAATCAACTCGGACATATCGGGGCTATTGTCCTCGAGGTCTTTTTTGTAAATCGGACCGTGGTCGCTCAGCCTGTCCCACTGCATGCCTTTCGGAAACACCGAATTCATGCCGACCAGGGCAATCCAGTAGCCTCGCATGAACAAATGCACTACAAACGTGATGATCAATATCCAGAGCGAAAACTGGACATAGATGCCGAAGATCTTGATTGCCTGATAGACGGCTTCGCCGTGCATTTCACCGGCGTTGGAAAGAAAGCGGTAAAGCGGCCGTGGTAATTGCAATAAACTGAAAACCGTTGCGCCGGAAATGAGCAATTCCATTTCCCAGGTGGGTGTTGTGCGTTTTGAAATCCGTTGTGACTCGTTTTCTACTTCGCTCATTTCATTCCCAATCAAGATGCATTGCCTTGCAGGTGCCGCGCCTGCCGTGATGGCGTACCACCGGCGATCTTCTGCGGCCGCGGCAATAATCGTGTTGTGCCCGCTGCTTCGAAATCGAAATGGGTACGGCCGCCGACCGCGCGGTAATCGGCGATGATGTCTTCGGCCAGTTTTTCTTTTTCGAGCCCGCGCACATCGCTTAAATACTCAAAAATAAACTGCACCATGCGCTCGTGTGCGATCGCGTGGGTCTTGCCGGTTTTTTCATACAGCCAATCGCTGAACGCAAGGAAATTTTCGAATGCGTTATCGGCCATTAGCAATGGCAGGGTTCTGGCATAGCGGCCGGAATTGGCGATGATGTCCCAGTAACGCGAGAAACGTGAAAGCCGCTGCATGGTTGCAAAATCGATCACGTCGGTCGCCAGGATATTGTAGGGCGGGTCTGGGTTGAATTTCAGGCCGTGCTCTTTGGTGTGACGCGCAATCGGTGCGCCGCGCAGGCGTTTCAGGATACCGAACTGGATTTCATGCGGTGCCAGTGCAACCAGGCGATCAAAACCTTTCGCGAAAGATTCAACGCCTTCGCCGGGCAAGCCGGCGATCAAGTCGACATGCAGATGCGCGGTACTGTGTTCACGCAACCAGCGGATATTGGTGTCGGCGACTTCGTTTTTTTGTCGGCGCGACACTCTTGCTTGAACGGCCGGATCGAAAGTCTGGATGCCGATTTCAAATTGCAATGTGCCTTCCGGAAATTTCGCGATTTCCGCTTTCAGTTTTTCCGGCAAATGATCGGGGATCAATTCGAAATGCGCGAAGATCGGGTCGTCCGGTGCCTGCTCGAGTTTTTTCAGGAAGAAATCCAGGATCGCCAGCGAAGTATCGAC
>JBOHYG010000050.1:0-9794 GCA_050737875.1 Arenimonas sp.
ATTTGCGAGGCATGGTAGGAAGGCCAGATCGGTGCAATCGTGCCAAGAAACTTCGGCAGCATGGTGATTGGCAACCACAGGCCAGACAGGAATGCCATCGGCAAGTAAATGAAGTTCACGATTGCTGGTGCCGCCTGGCCGTTTACCAGCGTGCCGATCACCAGGCCCATCGCACAGAAAGGCAACGCGCTGAGCAAACTGATGACAAGCAATTGCGACCATTGCAGTGCGCTTAAATCAACGCCGCCAAAAGTCGATGACAATACAGCCAGTTCCATGAAAATAATGAAGGCAAAAATCAGCGCCATCGCCATTTTTGAAACGAAATACGCACCGGGCAGGGCAGGCACGGCGCGGCGCCATTTCAACCAGCCGCGATCTTTTTCCAGCGCAACGCTGACACCGAAACCGAACAGGCCCGGGCCCATCACGCCGAAGATGCAATATGTCGCCAGTAAGTAGGTGGCCGCTTCGCCTTTACCTTTGCTCATCAAAACACCGAACAGCAGGTAAAACATTGCCGGAAACACCAGTGCAGGCAGTGCAAACATCGGCATCCGCAACATCCGGATAAATTCCAGTTTTGCTTCGGTGAAGTACACCGAGAAAGTGCTGTATTTTGAAATGGTAGCTACGGCATTCATTTTTATTGCTCCTTGGTCAATTCGATAAACGCTTCGGCCAGGCCGGCGCGTTTAATTTCCAGTTGTTTAAGACTGCTGTCTTCATTGAGCAGGCGACGCGCTACCGATTCGGCATCCGCAGTCTGGATCGTCAGGTATTGGCCGTCATGGCTGGCACTGTCGATATGCGACCACTGTTTGATATCGGCAATATTTAGGCTGCTGATGCAGCGGATTTTGCGTAAAGCCACTCTTGAACGAATCGACTCGACGCTGCCTTCGGCAATGACCGAGCCTTGTGCGATCACCATCACGCGGTTGGCCAGTGCCTCGGCTTCTTCCAGGTAATGCGTGGTCAATACGATCGAACAACCTTCGGCAACCAGTTTCCGCAAGCTCACCCACATCGCTTCGCGGGCTTCGATATCCAGCCCGACGGTAGGTTCGTCAAGAAACAGGATTTCGACCTTGGCACAAATCGCCATCGCGAATTGCACGCGACGTTGTTGGCCACCGGATAATTTTCCGTATGGGCGTTTCAGTAAATCAGCGATGCCCGCCATGTCGGCGATTTCTTTCAGATCGCGCAAATTCGGGTAATAACTCTGCGTCAACTCGATCAATTCGGACACGCGCATGGTTTCCGGCAATTCGGCGCTTTGCAGCATCACGCCGATGCGCTGTCTTGCTGCAAGCTCTTGCGGGTCCTGGTTGAACAGGCTGACTTTTCCGGAATCCGGTTCGACCAGGTTCAACATCAAGGACACTGCAGTCGTCTTGCCGGCACCATTCGGGCCTAGCAAGGCCAGGATTTCGCCGGCGTGAACCGACAGGTTCAATCCATTGAGTGCTGTGATATTGCCATAACGCTTGCTGACGTTCTCAAGCCGGGCCAAGGTGGTGATGCTAGTTTGTAAATCGCACATGGGTGTTTCCTCCGTGCGAGCAGTGTGCTGAATCGACCCGGGGCCCGTTAGTGGGCATCGTCAGCAGTGTCGTGTGACATTTGTCAGGTCGGGCGCTACCCTGTCTTTCGATCAATTAGCAGGGATGCCCCATGGACAAGCAAATCAACGGCGCTTTCGATGTAAAGATGAGCCCACAAGCGCCAGCAGAGAACGAAGAAGCCTCAATAGGCCGGATGTGGCTCGATAAAACATTCCACGGGGATCTCGATGCGACGAGCAAAGGCCAGATGCTGGCCCACATGACTTCGTTCAAAGGTTCAGCCGGTTATGTGGCGATGGAAAAGGTCACTGGAACCCTGCAAGGTCGTACAGGCAGTTTCGTTCTGCAGCACAGCGGTACGATGAATCGCGGCGATGCAACATTAGTACTCAAGGTCGTGCCTGATTCAGGTACGGAAGAACTGGAAGGCCTGGCCGGCGATATGACGATCACCATCACCGACGGCAAACATTACTATGGTTTCGATTTCCATCTGCCGGAAATCCTGTAAACAAGCCGTGTCCAAACCGGTGTCGGGTGAATGTCGGGCCAGTGTCGGGTGAAATTCGTAACTGACACCGCCAGATCAATGAATACTCACGGTTCATCGCGTCGGGGTTACAAATGATTCTTAAACAATTGCGTCTTAGTCGTCATCTTTCCCAAGAGCAGTTAGCTCAAATGTCCGGCTTGAATGTCAGGACTATTCAAAGGATAGAAAGCGGCCGGGATGGGAGTTTGGAGTCCCTTAAATGTCTCGCGTCGGTGCTTGAAGTTGATGTTTCAACCTTGAACCAGGAGAAATTTATGGTAGACAAAAAATCGAATAATTGGCAGAACCTTCCGCTTTGGCTTAAATGTTGGTTTTTCTTGAACTTTCTTGATTTCCGTCCCACAAGAAAAGTGGCTAGAAGATCCGAAGTAATTTCACATGTGTCGGGCTTTATGTTTTGTGCATTGGGATTTGTAAGTGGAGCCGCATTAGCTGGCGGCTTGATCATGCTTGCCACGGCCTATCTGTTTGGCTTGCTTGTTTGGCAAGGTGACAAATACGGTATCTGGTATGAAGCGCCCGAAATGATAAGCACGTGAGAGGTGGCGACAATGATCACGGAACAGGCCGGTTTATCCGAAAAAACCGGCTGTTTATCGCAAAGCGCAGCACCTGTCATTGGGCATCGATAGGGTGCCATCACTCGATCTGGAGACCTAGCATGAAAAACGCACTAAACATTCTTTCCATTGCCATCGCACTTGCGTCAGGGCAGGCCGCTGCGATGACCGATGCCGAACTCAAGAGTGTCACCGAGCAACGCCTGTCGGGCGACAGAACCGGCGCCTGTTTTGCAGTCGCGGTCATCGAAGAAACGGTTTCGCGGGCCTATGTTTGCGCCGATCCGAAAGAAGGCAAGCGCATATCGCCAACGAGTGCATTCGAAATCGGTTCGGTCACCAAGACCATGACATCCGCTTTATTGGCCGACTTGATCTTGCAAGGCAAGGCTTCGCTGGAAGATCCCATTGATAAATATCTTCCTGAAGGCACCAAGGTTCCGAGTTTTGAAGGCAAGCCGATTCTGCTCAAGCATCTTGTTACCCATACATCAGGGTTGCCGGTCGTGCCTGATTTCAGTACTGCCTTTGACATGAACAATCCTTATGCCAATGTCGATGAAGCCTCGTTATTGAAAACGCTTGCCAGCACCAAGCTTGAACGTGCACCCGGCAGCCAATTCGAATATTCGAATTTCGCGATGATGCTGTTATCGAGTATCGTCGCCAAGCGCGCCGGTTCCGATTTCGAAACGCTTCTGCGTACACGCTTGTTCGCGCCAACCGGCATGAACAACAGTTACATCAACCAGAAGCCCGAGGGCATCTCTGCAGCGCAAGGCCATACGCCGAATAACAAATCGACGCACGCCTGGACTTTCAAGACGAATGCGGCTGGCGTTGGCGGGGTGCGTGCAACTCTTGATGATATGGTTTCTTATGTGCAAGCACAGCTGGGAAAAACCGAATCGTCCATTTCACCTGCATTGAAAATGACCCAGCAGGAAATCAAGACCGAAGCGAATAACAAAATGGCGATGAACTGGATGCTGGCACCGCTCGATGCCCATAAAGTGCATGTACATGAAGGCGGCACTGGCGGTTTCTCGGCATTCACGGCCTTCGATCTCGAGAAAAAACGTGGCGTCGTGATCTTGAGTGATACCGCTCTGACATCCGTCGGTGGTTTGGGCAGCTTGGGTAACCATTTGCTCGATAGTCGTCTTCCGCTTGGTAAAGCCCGAAAGGTAGCCAAGCCGGATGCCGGGTTATTGAAAGCGATTGTCGGCAACTATGATTTGATGCCAGGCATGAAAATGGCATTGACGGAAAAAGACGGCAAGCTTTTCACTCAAGCGAGCGGACAACAGAAATTCGAAATGGGATATGACAGCGCTGGCGATTTCTATCCTCTGGAATTCGACGCGACCATCCGCACCCAAAAGAAATCCGATGGCAGCTACGCATTATTGTTTTTGCAGAGCGGCGGTGCGTTTCCGCTGAAGAAAATAGACGATACGAAACCAGCCGTTGAAAAACCGACTACGGAACAATTACAGGCATATGTCGGTGTTTATGAATTGGCTCCAGGATTCGAATTAAAAGTATTCATCGAGAATGACAGCTTGATGGCACAAGCGACTGGGCAAGGTGCCTTTGGAATCGACGCCAAAGACAAAGATAGTTTTGAAGCCGATGCGTACGGCATCGAAATCCACTTTGAACGTGATGCCGACAATTCCGTGAAAAGTCTGCAATTATTGCAAGGCGGTCGTACGACGCCAGCCAAAAAAATACGGTAAGCAGGAATGAACCAGGAAGTAATCGATAAGCTCGAATGGCAAAACCCGAAAAACTGGGTGGGCATAGGCCTGTTTTATCACAGCAAAAACGATTCCCGGATATTCGTTCCAAAATCGAGACCAGCGTTCGGCTGGACATTCAATCTAGGGCACCGTCATATCGTACCGTGGCTGGCAATACTTTTCGTGCTTCCATTTGCATGCGCAATGATTACGTTGGCATTGAAATAAATGCAATTTGATCCGCTCGAACTGAACCGGAAGCTTCCCGACGATGTTGTCGTAGGTGGGAGCTTCCGTGTTTTTGCCTACCGCAATTACCCGGTCTTCAGTTTGCCCTGGTTGAAAAAGCGCAGTCTGTTGTTCGGTGTGATCATTGGCATATTCGCACTGCCGGTGGGATTAGGCTTCGGTGTAATGACCCAGAAAATCGAACTGGGCATTTTAACTGCGGCACATTTTTTTCTGGCTTTCATGGTGATGGCAACAGCAGGCCCAGCTCTCGCTACCTGGATTCGTCACCGCCGTTTCTCGATTAGCAGTGAGCGACGTGCTGTCGTGTTCGCCGTATTGATCGGTTTGATCGCCAGTTATTTTTCTGATCAGTGGTCGTCGGGTTATATCAAAGAGACAACACAGCCCTATCTGAACAATCAAGTCGTCAACATCAACAGCAAAGAATCGGAAAAAGCCGGCGGCAATATCAAATTCACCAAGGTCACTGCAACGCCGGATACCGAGCGTGTTGCCCGCGCGCCCTGGGTGGTTGCGACTAATCTGATATTTCTCGTATTGGCCTATGGTGCCTTGGGTGGTGGTCTTGCCTTGCGTTCGTATTTCAGCGAGCAACGCCGTCTCTCGGAAAGTCGACACAAGAAAGAATTGAATGCGATGCGTCTGCAGAAAAACGAAAGCGACCTTCGTCTTGGCGTTTTGCAGGCACAAATCGAACCTCATTTTCTGTTTAACACCTTGGCTTCGCTACGTTCATTGATAAAACAGGATCCGACTCGTGCCGAAGTGACACTGGATGCCTTGGTCGATCATTTACGCGCCACCATTCCAAAGCTGCGTGAACAGCAGGGTGGGCTGGTTTCTACAGTCGGGCAGCAATTGGATATTTGCAGCAGTTATCTTGCCTTGATGCAGGTTCGCATGGGTTCACGCTTGAGTTATGAAATCAATTCGCCAGCAGAATACCGTGATCTGGATTTCCCGCCCCTGATGCTGATTTCACTGGTTGAAAACGCCATCAAGCACGGTCTGGAAACCAAGGCCGGCAATGGCCATATCGTCATCAAAGTCGAAAAGCCCGATGACAAACGTCTGCGCGTCAGTGTCAGTGACGATGGTGTTGGTTTGAAAGCGGGACTTGGCGGCGGTTTGGGATTGGCCAATATCCGCGAACAATTGGCGGCACGTTTCGGTGATACTGCGAAACTCGTGATTGCGGCACGACCTGATGCTGGCACAATAGCCAGCATCGAATTGCCATTGAGTGATGCGACCGCATGACGCCAATCACTGTCTTGATTGCAGAAGACGAACAGCCGCAACGGCAAGCCTTGCAGCAAATGCTGCAAGAGTTGATGCCGGAAGCGAATATTCAAGCTGTCTGCGAAGACGGCTTGTCGGCGCTGGAAGCGATGCAGCAGTATCAACCGAATCTTGCACTGCTCGATATCCGTATGCCCGGTCTAAGCGGTATTGAGGTCGCGCGTTCCGCACCTGCAAACACGCAAATTATTTTTACTACCGCCTATGACGAATACGCGGTCAAGGCCTTTGAAGCCGGCGCCATCGACTACCTGTTGAAACCGATCAAGCCCGAACGCCTGCAGCAGGCCCTCGAGCGCGTACGCGAACGTCTGCAGAACAAGGCCGCGCCGGATATTTCCGATTTGATCGATGCGCTGGAAACAAAATTACGCGGCGCGGCAAACAAGTCGATTAAATGGGTGACCGCGAATGTCGGTGACACCGTCAAGATGTTTTCGATCGACGATGTGCTGTTCTTTCAGGCGCAGGATAAATATATCCGCGTCGTGACGAATTCGGACGAAGCGATTATCCGCACACCGCTCAAAGAACTGATCAATAGCCTCGACCCGGATATTTTCTGGCAAGTGCATCGCAGCGTGGTCGTACGGGTGTCGGCGATTGATCGGGTACACAAAGACGAACTCGGCCACTATCTGTTGACGCTTAAAGATCGCTCGGAAATTCTGCCGATCAGCTCGGCATTCCAATCTCGTTTTCGCGGGATGTGAAATCACCGTAGCCCGGATGAAACGCAGCGCAATCCGGGGCTCTTAAGTAATGTCCGACACTAGATCACAGCGAAAATCCTACATTAATAGTAATTTTAACCAGCTAATCTCCGCTGATGGTAAATTATCGTCGTGCACAACAAGCTGGTGGCACATTTTTCTTTACGTTGACGTTAAGCAATCGCGACTCCAATTTGCTGACGAAACACGTCGATATCTTGCGTGCTGCCTTTAGAGAAACGCTATCCAAAAAACCATTCAAAATGGATGCGATCGTGATACTGCCAGAGCATCTCCATTGCATATGGACATTGCCAGGCAATGACACTGATTATTCCGGTCGCTGGCGATCAATAAAATCCAGTTTCGTACGAAACCTCCGAAAAAACGATGTTCAAGTTCTAACGAATGCAAAGGGTGAAGCCAATGTTTGGCAGCGGAGATTTTTGGAGCACCAGATAAGAGATGAATTGGATCTCGAAGCACACGTGAATTACATTCATATCAACCCGCTTAAGCATGGATATGTAGCAAATCTAATTGATTGGCCATGGTCATCATTCCATGATTATGTACGCAGAGGTGTGCTACCTAAGAATTGGGCAGGTATCACCATAGAAAACGGCAACTTCGGCGAATAAAAACCGTAGCCCGGATGCAGCGCAGCGGAATCCGGGAAAAGATGCTTTGAACTATGTTCGCAGAGGCTTGCTAGTCAATAATTGGGCAAGTGCCGACACTACAGCAGACCGGTTCAGTGAATAAAAAACCGTAGCCCGGATGCAGCGCAGCGGAATCCGGGAAAAGATGCTTCGAACTATGTTCGCAGAGGCTTGCTAGCCAATAATTGGGCAAGTGCCGAGACTACAGCAGGCCGGTTCAGTGAATAAAAAACTGTAGCCCGGATGCAGCGCAGCGGAATCCGGGGAATTCTGCATGGAACTAAACTATTTCATTTGGTCAAAGAGCTTCCCGGATTCCGCTGCACTGCATCCGGGCTACA
This sequence comes from Arenimonas sp., assembly GCA_050737875.1. Lineage (GTDB taxonomy): Bacteria > Pseudomonadota > Gammaproteobacteria > Xanthomonadales > Xanthomonadaceae > Arenimonas. The sequence goes on from JBOHYG010000050.1 coordinate 7,700, forward strand.
TTTAAAAGCCCATGCTAGTCTGTTTAATGCCTTCATGACCTTCATGTTCCAACAGCCATTGCTTCAGTGGCAAGCCACCACCGAAACCGGTGAGTGTTCCATCACTGCCGATCACGCGATGGCAGGGCAGGATAATTGGAATCGGGTTGCGGCCATTCGCGGCACCCACTGCACGCACCGCTTTCGGCGATCCGATCTTGTTCGCGAGCTGGCCGTAGCTCCAGGTTTCACCGAACGGAATTTTCGCCAGCATTTGCCAGGTCTGCACCTGGAATTCCGTGCCGACCGGGTTCAATGTCAAATCAAATGTTTGTCGCTCACCGGCAAAATATTGCAATAACTGTTCGCGGGCTTCTCGGGTCGCAACCGTGTCGCGTTTCCAATCGCTGCGATGTGGTGCGTCGTATTTGTTGTTTTCGAACATCACGAATCGCAGACCATTGGCATCGCAGGCAACTTGCAGCGAACCAATCGGTGTTTTGAATTGATCAAACCAAATCGTCATTCTTTATCTCCCGACAAATGCCACAAATGCAAAACCGAGTATGCTCGCCACGGCCGCCACGCTTGTGATCTGGCTTCGGTTTCCTTTTCGCTTAGGCGCTTATCGCCGCCCATCACTTGCTGCAGGATCAAATCGCCAGCAGGAAATGCATCCGGTTGCCGCAAGGCTCGCATCGCAACGTATTGCGCGGTCCAGGGACCAATCCCCGGCACTTTTGTAAATGTCTGCACGAACGCATCCAGATTTTGGCCGGCCTGAAAGCTAGTCTCGCCAGCGATCAATGCTTGCGCCATCGAACGCAAAGTCGCCGCACGTGATTTCGGCAAGCCGATTTTTTCCAGCGAGGCATTCGCGATTGTTTCGGGTTTTGGAAATGCCCGGTCGAGATTCTCGCGTTTAACGATTCGATCTTCGCCGTATTGTTCGACAAGACGCCGCGTCAACGTCGTTGCGCCGGCCACACTGATTTGCTGGCCGAGCACGGCGCGTACCGCCAATTCAAACCCATCCCAACTACCGGGCACACGCAAACCCGGGCGGCGCTTGATTGCCTTCTTCAATAAATCCGAGGAATTCAATACTTGGTGCACGGCCTGCAAATCCGCGTCCAGATCGAACAAGCGCCGCGTGCGTTGCACGATGTCCGGAATCATTCGTGGATCGGCGTCGGAAATTTCCAGTTTCAATTCCGGTTTATCCGGATCGGCGGTCACGCGAATCCAGGTCGATTTATCCACCGGCCCGAGCACGCGTTCGTAGCTCGTTGCAGTCACATGCTCGATACCCGGCACGGCACGTTTCGCCAGAAACGCCAGCATCAGCGAAAAATCGAATGGTGGTCGATACGCAAGCCGCAAAGTCAACGAGCCGGAGGGCGCTTCCGTTCGCAAACGTCGAATCGCGGTTGGTGGCATGCCGCAACCTTCGGCAAATGCCGCATTGAATCGACGCAGGCTCTTGAAACCGGATGCCAACGCAATCTGCGTCATCGGCATTGATGTTTCGGTCAGCAATTGTTTCGCCAGCAATAAACGCCGGGTTGTATGCACGGCGATTGGCGTCGCACCGACACCGTTCAAAAACAAGCGGCGGATTTGTCGCGAGCTCAGACCAATTTTGTCGGCCAGCGTATCGACCGAACCTTCCTGCAATTCGCCGTCGGCAATCAGCGCCAATGCGCGATTGACCCATTCGTCCGAATAACGGTGTTGCATCGCATTCGGCGACAGTTCGGGCCGGCAACGCAGGCAAGGCCGGAAACCCGCCGCACTCGCGGCAGCGGCATTCGGGTAATACAGAATGTTTTTCGGTTTCGGCGAAGGAGCGGGGCAAACCGGCCGGCAATAAATACCGGTGCTTTTCACGGCGATGAAAAACAGGCCGTCGAAGCGGGCATCGCGCGCCATTCGGGCGCGATCGCAGATTTCATAACTGGGCATGGCGAGGTTCATGGGAGGCATCATAGTCCCGTTCTCCTGGGAATACTCGCCGTTTTCGGACATCCAAGCTCGGGCTTTTGGTGGGAGCGGCTTTAGCAGCGATTGACCTCACAGGTTGCATTGCACTTCCCGAAGGCATGATGGTTTTTAT
>JBOHYG010000051.1:0-9885 GCA_050737875.1 Arenimonas sp.
CGGAAGTGAAGCACATCACCTTCCTGCACCAGATATTCCTTGCCTTCGAGGCGTAAACGACCGGCATCACGCGAACCGGCTTCGCCGCGATACTTGATGAAATCGTCGTAAGCAATGGTTTCGGCGCGGATAAAGCCTTTTTCGAAATCAGTATGAATGACTGCTGCCGCTTGCGGAGCGGTAGAGCCGGCCCGAACCTGCCAGGCACGCACTTCCTTAACGCCGGCGGTGAAATAGGTTTGCAGGCCAAGCAGCTTGTAGGCACCACGGATCAGGCGATTCAGGCCTGGCTCGTCGAGGCCCATTTCGGCCAGAAACTCGGCACGATCAGCATCTTCCAACTGGGACATTTCCTCTTCGATGGCCGCCGATACCGGCACCACTTCGGCGCCTTCCGCTAACGCACGCTCGCGAACCTTGTCCAGGTACGGGTTGTTTTCGAAACCATTTTCGAGGACGTTCGCAACATATAACACTGGTTTCAGTGTCAATAGGAACAAATCACGGATCAATGCTTTCTCGTCGGCATCCAGGCCGGCAACCCGGGCGGGCTTGCCTTGATCCAGCGCTTCGCGCACTTTGGCCAGTACCGGTTTACGGGCTTGGGCGTCTTTATCGCCGGATTTAGCCAGCTTTTCGGCGCGATTCAACGCTTTTTCGACGGAATCCAGATCGGCCAGAGCTAATTCGGTATCAATTGTATCGATATCCGACAACGGATCGATTTTGCCGTTCACATGGATGATGTCGGTATTTTCGAAACAACGAACCACATGGCAGATCGCATCGGTTTCACGGATATGGGCCAGAAACGTGTTGCCCAGGCCCTCGCCGCTCGCCGCACCGGCCACCAGGCCGGCGATATCAACGAACTCGACCGAGGTCGGGATGGTCTTCTGCGGTTTGACGATGTCGGCCAACTGCCCCAGACGAGGATCCGGCACCGGCACGACTCCGACATTGGGGTCAATCGTGCAGAACGGAAAATTGGCCGCCGCAATGCCCGCCTTGGTCAGCGCATTGAATAAAGTCGATTTGCCTACGTTGGGAAGCCCAACGATCCCGCATTTGATACCCATGTTCGTGTTCCTGTGAAATTTAAGCAGCAGTGAATGGTCAGAGGTCAGTCATGAACGAACATCGTTCAGAAAACCGCTCATCGCTCACGACTTGGCGGTATGCAACTTTGTCATCGCATCATGAAAATTGCCCTCGACGCACAAAGGCATCACGGCAATGGCGTCATCAATCGCCCGCAGGATCGAAGCCTCGTCATCCTTGCCGGGCTTGCCCAGCACCCAGGGCGTTACTTTGTCTTTATGACCCGGATGACCAATACCTACCCGCAACCGGTGAAATTTGCCATGCCCCAACAGAGCCATGGTGTCGCGCAAACCATTCTGACCACCGTGACCGCCATCAAACTTCAAGCGCGCCGTACCGGGCGGCATATCCAGTTCATCGTGGGCCAGCAAACACTCTTCCGGCTCGATTTTCCAGTAACGCAGCGCCGCCGTTACCGAACGCCCACTGGCATTCATGTAAGTCGCGGGTTTCAACAAATGAATCGACTGGCCAGCCAATTCGATCTTTGCGGTTTCGCCGTGCAGTTTTGATTCAAGACCAAAGCGCGCACCGGCTTTTTCCGCCAGCGCGTTAATAAACCAAAACCCGGCGTTGTGCCGGGTTTTGGCGTGTTCGGCGCCCGGATTCCCGAGGCCGACAATGAGACGTAATCCAGATGCCATAAAAACCGGGGTGCATGCCGAAGCATGCACCCGAGAAATTATTTCTTCTTGGCAGCAGGCTTGGCAGGAGCAGCGGCAGGCGCGGCACCGGCTTTAGCCGACTTGGTCGAAGGCACTTCAGCGACTGGCGCTGCAATTTCTTCGGCTTCGTCTTTGGCGTGCTTGGCGATAACAACGGCCAAGTCGTGTTTCTTGCCGAGTTTCAATGCAGGCAAGGTAACGCCGGCCGGCAGTTTCAGATCCGACATGTGGATGATGTCGCCAACGTTCAGTTCGCCCAGATCGATTTCGACGAATTCCGGCAAGTCGCGTGGCAAGCACAGGACTTCGATTTCATTCAATTCGTGCAGCACCAGAATACCGGCAGTCTTGCCAGCCGATGATTTTTCCTGATTCAGGAAGTGCAATGGGACATTGAAGCGGATAGCGGTGTTTTCATCGACGCGTTGGAAATCCAAATGCAGGATGAGTTGCTTGAACGGATGACGTTGCATATCGCGCAACAACACTTTTTCCATTTTGCCGTCGATGCTGAGCTCGAGAATCGAGGAGTAGAACCACTCGTTCTGGGTAGCCAGCCACAATGGATTGTGGTCAAACTGGATGGAAGCCGGAGGCTGGGTGCCGCCGTAAACGATCGCCGGAGTGAAACCGCTGTGACGTAAGCGGCGGCTCGCACCTTTCCCTTCGTCTTTGCGGCTACTGGCGCTGATTGCATGAGTTGCCATGATGTTTCTACCTTTTCTAAATGAACCGTCTCGCGACGGCGATAACACTCACTCGCGACCAAGTGAGTGGTTTTTCGATACCCTTAAACGGTTACCGAGAAATCAATCCACGTACAGCGTGCTGACCGACTCGCCCAACGCAATGCGTCGGATGGTTTCGGCCAGCAATTCCGCTACGCCCAGTTGACGGATGCGGCCGCAGGCGCGGGCAGCTTCGGACAATGGAATCGTATCGGTGACCACCAGTTCGTCCAGGGACGAGCTGGTGATGTTGTTGATTGCAGCGCCCGACAACACGGCATGCGTACAGTAGGCGACCACACGTTTGGCGCCACGCTGTTTCAATGCCGCTGCCGCTGCACACAAGGTGCCGGCGGTATCCACAATGTCGTCCACCAACACGCAGGTTTTGCCTTCGACGTCACCGATGATGTTCATCACCGTTGACACATTGGCACGTGGACGACGTTTATCGATGATCGCCAGTTCGGCATCGTCAAGACGTTTGGCGATCGCGCGTGCACGCACCACGCCACCCACGTCCGGGGACACCACGATTACGTTATCGGTACCCTGATTGCGCCAGATATCGGCCAGCAAAATCGGGGAGGAATACACGTTATCGACCGGAATATCGAAAAAACCCTGAATCTGGTCAGCATGCACGTCCACGGTTAAAACCCGGTCGGTGCCTACTGCGGAAAACATTTTTGCAGCTACTTTCGCGGTAATCGGCACGCGGGCCGACCGAGGACGACGGTCCTGGCGCGCGTAGCCAAAGTAAGGCACTACCGCAGTGACGCTTTCGGCCGAGGCGCGCTTGAGCGCATCCACCATGACCAGCAATTCCATGAAATTCTCGGCGGTCGGTGCGCATGTCGATTGAATGACAAACACTTCCTGGCGCCGGACGTTCTCTTCGATTTCAACCTGAACTTCACCGTCGGAAAACTTGCCAACCAGGGCTTTACCCATCGGAACCGACAATTCGCGGCAAACAGACTTGGCGAGCGGAAGATTTGAATTACCCGAGAAAACGAGCAGGTTTTGCATGCTCATGGCAGTCTTCCGATATGGTGAAACATTGAAATGGCAGGGGCGGAAGGAATCGAACCTACGAATGCCGGGATCAAAACCCGGTGCCTTAACCGCTTGGCGACGCCCCTACAAGTCTCGTTTTTTAGTCCAGTGCTCGAGTTGCGTGTGCAAAACCGAGCGATTCACGCCGTTTGCGACCCAGGATTTGAACTCTGGAGGCAAACCTTGCTGGGCGGCTTGGGCTTCTGCAAGGGTTTTAAACCCTACAAAACAGCCGCCGCCGGTGCCGGTCAAGCATGCCGTGCCGAACTGGGACAGAAATTCGAGCAGTCTATCGACCGTCTTTTCCCTTGCCCGCAGAACCGGCTCGAAGGCATTGCCGAGCACTGTTCCTGAAACGAAGTCCGCTATTGTCGCCGGAGCCGCATTTCGAGTCAATTCCAAAGTTTGAAAAAGTTCGCGGGTCGGCACACTGACCCCCGAATCCACCAATAAATACGCGGCTTCCGGCAAATCTATCGGCAATAATTTTTCACCGACGCCCTCGGCCCATGCGCTGAACCCGCGGACAAAAACCGGCACATCTGCGCCGAGAGTCAGGCCCAACTCAGCCAATTCATCGAGATTCAGGTCCGCATTCCAAAGTGAATTCAATACCAGCACCGTGGTGGCCGCATCGGACGAGCCGCCGCCGAAGCCGCCACCCAGCGGTATTTGCTTACTCACGGCCAATTCCGCGCCGCGCTTGATACCGGCATGTTGCTGCAACAACTTTGCAGCACGTACGACTAGATCATCGGATTCGGCAACGCCGTAATCGTCATTGGCAATGCGGACGATTTGGTCGTCGTCACGTAATCGAACATGGACGCGATCACCCCAATCAAGCAACTGAAATACCGTTTGCAGTAGATGGTAACCATCGCTGCGTTGCCCGGTGATCTGCAGGAATAAATTGATCTTCGCAGGCGCCGCCCAGCTGCTCCAGCCCTCGCTCTCGGAAAATAAATTCATGGCGAATCCCAGGTCTCGATTTGCAAACGCACGCTGGCATTCACGCCATTGCCTCCGGTACTCGCGAACACCTTGGTCGGCATCGGCGTAGCGGCTGAATTCCAGGCGCGATAGTCCACCAGCCAGCCATTTTCGCGGAACTTCGCCGGCAAACCTGCTGGATTGAATTCAATCTGCGTTGTGGCATCGGTGCGTATTCCACGCAACCACAATTGCATATCGCGAAACGGAATACGCCAACCGGTCACCTGCATCAAAACCGCTTCCGCGCTGTCGCCTTCAATGGTTTGCAGACCATAGGATTCGAGCCGGGCCTTGCCGCCGCTGTTTCGCAAACGATATTTCTGATTGGTCACTGGCAGCGAAATTTCGATGTCGAACGATTCGCCGTGTTGCCGCCAAAGCATTTTCACCGTGCCAGCCTGTTGCCCGTCGCTGATCGCGGCGCGTCCACGAAAGCTCCAGTCGGTCTGCTTTTGCAGGGAAAGTTCGCGTGCAACCTGCCGCTGCAAATTTCCATCATCCGCTACCGGTTTTACCGTCGGCTGGCAAGCTGCCAGCAACAGGCAAACCACTGTGAAAAGAATTTTTTTCATGGCGAATATTTTTTCTTGATTGCGGGCCAGAGCGCATAATCAGGATCGATTGCCTGTCCGAGTTGCCATACTTTTCGCGCATCGTCCTTGCGGCCACGCACCCAGTACAACTCGCCCAGATGCGCCGCGATTTCAGCGTCTTTCGAACTGCGCCAGGCCTTCTCGAGCCAGTGCTGGGCCTCGTCGTATTTGCGCTGCATGAATTTTATCCAGCCAAGGCTATCCATCGTGGAGGCCGAGCCTGGGCGCAGTTTCAAAGCCTTTTCGACGTAGGGCAAAGCCTGTGCATATTGTTTTTTATGTTGCGCCAACGTGTAGCCGTAAGCGTTCAGAGCTTCGGCATTCTGATTATTGTCGTCGATGATTTTCTTGAGATCCGCCAACGCGGCATTGACGCGGTTTTGACTGGCGTGTTGCATCGCACGGCCATAGAGAAGCAAGGGGTCTGATTCAAAAATCGCCAGGCCGCGTTGCAAAGTTTTCATGGCCTGCAGATCGTTGTTTCGCTTGGCCCATAAATCCGCTTCGACCAGGTAACTGTCTCGGACAATTTCGCCATCGGCATCTTCATTTTTTTGCAGCGCGCGCAACTGCGCCAACGCTTCGTTCCAGCGGTTTTGCTTCTGCAACACTACCGGCAGGCGCAACTGTGCGCGCTCGCTTTCGGGCTTGGCATTCACGTTTCGATACCAGCGCTCCGCATCGGTCCAGCGCCCGATGGATTCTGACAACTGCCCCAGCAATAGTTGCAGTTTTTGACTAGGTTGTTTCTGTTGCTGCAACAAGTTAGTGATGAAGACCTCGGTGAGATCCTGACGTCCGGCTTCCTGAATCAAGCGTCCGCGCATCAACCAGGTATTTTCGTCCTGCGGCCCGTTCGCCAGGTATTTTTCGGCATCCAGCCAGGCATGCAACTGGGTATATTCGGCCAGAATATTCTGCTTTACCCAGTTGTTCTGGGGCTGCAAAGTGCTCGCCTTCTGCACCATCGACAAAGCGGCAGATTCATCGCCTTTTTCGCGCAGAACCGAAGCGCCGATCAGCAAGGCGCGCGGGTCTTCCGGGAATTTCGCCGCGATTTTTCCGCTTATGGCTTGCGTCGCAATTGGCTCATCCAGGGCATCGGCCAGGAACAATATCTGGATCCATATCTGGATGTTGTCGGGCATCGCTCCGTGACTGACGATATTCCGCAAAATGGCCCGCGACATCACGCCGTTATCGGCTTTTTCTGTTCGCAGCACGTCCAGCAACAAACTGCTGTACTCGCTGGTGCCGTAACTGAGCAATTTGCGGGCGAAGAGAAAGGCCGACTCGGCTTCGCCCAATTGCATGGCCAGACGCAAGTTCATAGCCCACATCGCGGACGAGTTCGGCGCCAAGACCTGCCAACGCGCCAGTGCTATACGCGAAAGCTCGTTCATTTTTGCGTTCATGGCCAGGCGGGCGGCCTGTTCGGCGATGTTTACGTCATTACTCAGCTGGGCCGCTTTGGTGTACTCGCGAGCTGCAGTCTTGATGTCGTTGTTTTGCAGGGCATATTCGGCCGCCATCACGGCGGCGACCGTCTGGCTTTTCTCATCGCTGAGAGGTTCAGCCAGCAGGGACTCGGACAACAGGAAAAGTCCAAGTACTAACACTCGAAAAATCATTGGAACACCAATACGTTAGAATATGCGGCACCTTCCAATAGCATAACCCAGCATCGCCCTCTCATGCCCTTTATTGCACTCGGCCTCAACCACCAAACGGCACCGATCGCCCTGCGCGAAACGGTAGCGGTAGAGACTGGACAATTACCGGAGGCGCTGAAGTCGCTGCAATCGCTCGATGGCGTTCATGAAGCGGCCTTGCTTTCAACCTGCAATCGCACCGAAATTTATGCGCAAATCGATGAAGGAGCGGAAAGCCGGCTGATGCAATGGCTTTCACAGCAACATGGGCTTTCGCTCGATTCCCTGAAAACCTACCTGTATCAACACAACGATGCCGACGCTATCCGTCATCTGTTCCGGGTCGCGGCGGGACTCGACTCGCTGATCCTGGGGGAGCCGCAAATCCTGGGGCAGGTGAAAACCGCCTGGCAGGCCGCCCGCGATGCTCATAGTGTCAATGGCGGACTCGACCGGCTCTTCCAGCAAACTTTTTCGGTAGCTAAACGGGTCCGCACCGATACCCGCATTGGCGCACATCCGGTGTCGGTCGCGTTTGCCGCGGTACGCATGGCGCAGCGTTTATTCACCGCGCTGGATCGCGCGACCGTCATGTTGATTGGCGCCGGCGACACGATCGAATTATCAGCGCGTCATTTAAGCGATGCCAAGGTGAAGCGATTATTGATTGCCAATCGCACACTGGAACACGCGCAACCACTGGCTTCACAACACGGTGGCGTAGCCCTGCCCTTGCACGATATCGACCGGCATTTGTTCGAAGCCGACATCGTGATCAGTGCAACCGCAAGCCGCGAACCGATTTTGACCAAGGCCATGCTGCAAACCGCGCTGAAGGCGCGCAAGCACAAGCCGATGTTCTTGCTGGATCTGGCCGTGCCGCGCGATATAGCCGCCGATGTCGCACAACTTCCCGATGTCTATCTGTATACGGTCGACGATCTGGAACAGGTGATCGAAGACAACCGTGCATCAAGACGCGAAGCAGCCAACGAAGCCGAAGTCATCATCGATCTGCAGGTACAGCATTTTTGGGCATGGTCTCAGGCACAAGGCAACCAAAATGCATTGAAAAAATTGCGCTCCAGCGGCGAACAAACGCGCGATGCCCTGCTTGAACAGGCGCGCGAACAACTGGCCAACGGCCAGGATCCCGCGACCGTGCTGGAATTATTGGCGCACCAACTCACCAACAAATTACTGCACACTCCCAGCGCAGCCCTGCGACAAGCTGCGTTGCGTGGTGATGCTGATTTATTGCGTGCTGCCGAAAAACTGTATTCCACCGATAGCCAAGACAACGACAGCCGCCCATGAGCCCTAGCCTTTTGCGAAAACTGGAAATTCTGGCCGAGCGTTATGAAGAAGTCGGGCATCTGCTTTCCGATGCATCCGTCATCAACGACAACCAGAAGTTTCGCGCGCTTTCAAAAGAGTACTCGCAGCTCGAACCGGTCGCGAATAATCTTTCGCTTTATCGCCAGGCGCAAAAAGACCTGGCTTCGGCCGAGCAAATGCGCAGCGATCCGGAAATGCGTGAGTTGGCGGAAGAGGAAATTCCAGCTGCCCAGGCACGCATAGCCGAACTCGACGAACAATTATCCTTGTTGCTGATCCCGAAAGACCCGCGCGACGACGCCAATCTGTTTTTGGAAGTCCGCGCCGGTACCGGCGGCGATGAAGCCGCGATTTTCGCCGGCGATTTATTTCGCATGTACACCCGCTATGCCGAAAAGAAGCGCTGGCTTGTCGAAATTGTCTCGGCCAGCGAAGGTGAACATGGCGGCTACAAGGAAATCATTGCCCGTATCGAAGGCAAGGGTGCCTATTCGAAATTCAAATTCGAATCCGGTACCCATCGCGTGCAACGCGTTCCTGATACCGAAACCCAGGGGCGCATTCACACCTCTGCAGCCACGGTTGCGATATTGCCGGAACTGGATGAAATCGACGAAATCGAAATTCGCCCAAACGATTTGAAAGTCGACACTTTCCGCGCTTCCGGCGCCGGTGGACAGCACGTCAACAAAACCGATTCGGCGATTCGTATTACCCATCTGCCGACCGGTTTGATCGTTGAATGCCAGGATCAACGCAGCCAGCATAAAAACCGTGCGCAGGCATTGTCTTTATTGAAATCGAAATTGTACGAAGCCGAAGTAAGCAAGCAGCAGGCGACACAAGCGCAAGCACGTCGCCTGCAAGTTGGCAGCGGCGACCGTAGCCAGCGCATCCGTACCTATAATTTTCCGCAGGGTCGGATCACCGATCATCGCGTGGAAGGCTTGACCCTGTATGCGCTGCCGCAAATCATGACTGGCGACCTGGACGAATTGGTCAATACGCTTACCCGCGAAAGCCAGGTCGACGAACTGAAGATCCTGACGGAGGCCGCATGAGTGCCGCAACGGAATTTGCCGCTTTGAATCTTTGCGTATTGACGGTATCGGACACGCGTAACCGCGAGAACGACAGCTCCGGCGATTTTCTCTGCGAAGCTTTGCAAAACCAGGGACATCATTTATTCGATCGCGCGCTGCTGCCGGACAATAAATATTTTCTGCGCGCTACCGTCTCCAACTGGATTGCCGAAGAAGCAGTCGACGGCATCCTGATCAATGGCGGCACCGGCTTCACCGGCCGTGATTCGACACCGGAAGCGATCTTGCCCCTGCTCGACAAGGAAATGCCGGGCTTCGGCGAAATGTTTCGGGTATTGAGTTACGACGAGATCGGCACTTCGACATTGCAGTCGCGCGCCTTTGCGGGACTGGCGAACAATACCTTCGTGTTTTGCCTGCCCGGCTCGACTTCGGCCTGTAAAACTGCCTGGGAAAAACTGATCCGCGCGCAACTGGATTCACGCACGAAACCCTGCAACCTGGCGAATTTAAGGCCACGCTTGCGGGAATGACTCTTGTAGGAGCGACGGAAGTCGCGACAGATATGACGGGATTTATCGCGACTTCCGTCGCCCCTACACCAGCACACACGAGGAAACGCCATGAAGACCAAAGATTACGATAAAGCGATGGAGCCGCTGCAGATCGAGCTGAATCAAGTAGCTCGCTGGTTGCAGCACACCGGC
>JBOHYG010000052.1:0-25097 GCA_050737875.1 Arenimonas sp.
TCAACGTTGGCGAAGAACTGCAAGTCCGCGTTCTCAAGTATGACCGCGAACGTAACCGCGTCAGCCTTGGCCTGAAACAATTGGGCGAAGATCCATGGGATAACATCGCTCGTCGTTACCCAGCCAACGCCCGCATGTTCGGTAAAGTTTCGAACGTGACCGATTACGGCGCATTCGTTGAAATCGAACCAGGCGTTGAAGGTCTGGTCCACGTTTCCGAAATGGATTGGACCAACAAGAATGTCAACCCATCGAAAGTTGTCCAGTTGGGCGACGATGTTGAAGTGATGGTGCTGGACGTCGATGCAGAGCGTCGCCGCATCTCGCTCGGTATCAAACAATGCGTTCCTAATCCATGGGAAGCTTTCGCTGCCATCTTCAAGAAAGGCGACAAAGTCTCCGGTCAAATCAAATCGATCACCGATTTCGGTATCTTCATCGGTTTGGATGGCGGCATCGACGGTCTGGTCCACTTGTCCGACATTTCCTGGAGCTCGACCGGTGAAGAAGCCGCTCGCAACTACAAGAAAGGCGACAACCTGGAAGCAGTCGTGTTGGCCGTTGATCCAGAACGCGAACGCATCTCGCTCGGCGTCAAGCAAATGGAACAAGACCCGATGGGTACCTTTGCAGCGACGACCCAGAAGGGTGCGATCGTTACCGGTATCGTTAAAGAAGTGGACGCTAAAGGCGCCACCATCGAATTGTCCGATGGCCTTGAAGGTTATATCAAAGCCAACGACATCGCCAAAGAGCGCATTGAAGATGCTTCGCAGCATCTGAAAGTGGGCGACAAGGTCGAAGCCAAGTTCATCGGTATGGATCGCAAGGGCCGCACCATGCAGCTCTCGATTCGTGCGAAAGACGAAGCCGATGTTGCCGAGTCGATGGCTGAAGTCAACAAAATGGCGACAGAAGCATCTTCGGGCACCACCAAGCTGGGCGCATTGCTGCGCGAACAGCTGAACAAAAGCGAATAAGTAGTACCTGCGATGGCCCGGTCTCCGGGCCATCGTTCCTTCACGGAGTCGAGTTTATAAAATGACGAAGTCAGAACTCATCGAAATTCTTTCGAAGCGCCAGATGCATCTGAAAGCAGATGATGTCGATATGGCGGTGAAAACCATTCTGGAAATGATGAGCAATGCATTGGCCGATGGCGATCGCATTGAAATTCGCGGCTTTGGCAGTTTCTCCCTGCATTTCCGTCCACCACGTCTGGGTCGTAACCCAAAGACCGGCGATTCCGTCGCATTGCCAGGTAAACACGTTCCGCATTTCAAGCCAGGTAAAGAATTACGCGACCGCGTAAATGCCTCTTTGATTGCCGTTAAAAGCTGATCATTTCGGGTAAGCTGTTGTCACCTGCGGTGGAATGACAGATGCCATTACTTAAAACATTAATTGCGCTCGCTTTCATCATCATGGGTATCGTTTTCGGTGCCTTGAATCGCGATGTCATGCGCATTGATTTATTTTTTACGACTTTACAGGCCAGCATCGGTTTAACCGTTTTGCTGGTTTTGCTTTTGGGCTGCCTGCTCGGCGGTTTGGTCGTGCTTGCAACGGTCGTTTGGCCAATGCGGGCAAATTTGACCAAGGCTGAAAAAGCGGCGGCGAAAATTGCCACGGAAGGAACCAGTTCACCATGATGACCAATGCAGCCTGGCTGTTGATGATTCCGGCGGCTGCCGCTGCCGGCTGGCTGTTGGGACGCAGAGGCGGTGAGATCAAAAGCGGCAATCAGGTGATGCGATTGTCCAACACTTATTTCCGTGGCCTGAATTATTTGCTCAACGAACAACAGGACAAGGCGATTGAAATCTTCCTTCAAATTGCCGAAGTCGACAAAGACACCATCGAAACCCAATTCGCACTCGGGCATTTATTCCGGCGCCGCGGCGAAGTCGATCGCGCGATTCGTATGCACCAAAGCTTGGTCGCCAAACATGGCTTGAGCGAGGACCAGAAGACCCGCGCCGTACTGGCGCTGGGTGAGGACTATATGCGTGCCGGTTTGCTGGATCGCGCCGAAACCCTGTTAAACGATCTGGTCGAAATGGGCGTATTCAAGCCGCAAGCATTACGCCATTTAATTTCGATTACCCAAGCCGAACGCGATTGGTACAAGGCAATCGAATATGCACAGAAATACGAAGAAGTCGGCGGCGAGTCGATGACGAAAATCATCTCGCATTTTTATTGCGAGTTGGCTGATCAGGCGCGCTCGAAAGGCGACAACAAGGAAGCTCGCAAGCTTATCGCAGATGCTTACACCGCAGATAACCAATCGGTGCGAGCCGGCATGCTGGAAGCGCAAATCGAGTTGTCCGAGAACGACGATGCCGGCGCCATCCGTGCGTTTGAACGCGTCGTACGACACGATTACGAATACTTGCCGGAAGTATTGCCAGCGCTGTTGGCCGCCTATGAGCGGAAAGGCGAAACTACCCGCGCGCGCAGTTTCCTGCTGGAAATGACCGAGCATTACGCCGGTGTTTCACCCTTGCTGGCGTTATCCGAATTGATCCAGAAAGAAGAGGGCGTGATCGCCGCTTACACTTTCCTGGCGAAACAGTTGCAGCAACGACCCTCGGTTCGCGGTGAAGCTGCCTTGATCGATTTGAGCCTCACTGATGGCCATGGTGATCCGCAGGAAGCATTGCGTACCGTTAAAAATATCACCGACCTGTTGGTGGTTCATACGCCTGGTTATCGTTGCCAGCGCTGCGGCTTCAGTGCGCGCGCGCATCATTGGCAATGCCCAAGCTGCAAGAATTGGGGCACGATCAAACCACTGCTGACTTCGGCTAGCTAAAAAAATGCCAGTCAGCCTCGGTTTGGCTATCACATTCTGGCTATTGACCGCTCTAATCACCTGGGGCTGGATAAAGCTAGCGCAGGCCAAACAAATTCACGATCAACCAGAACGCCGGCGCCTGCATCAAACTTTTACTCCGAGAGCCGGTGGTATCAGCATTGCATTGATGATGCTGCTGGTAAGCGTGCTGATCTATCTTGGATCGAATAACCCGCATGCCTATTGGCTTCTGATTGTCGTGGCGATTGCGTTATTCGCTGCACTGGGTTTTTGGGATGATCTGAAACCATTGCGTTCACGCAGGAAACTGTTGCTTCATTTGTCAGTAGTCGGTTTGATTTTCCTTGTCTGCCGGTTTTCCGTTTCGCTGGGCTTTACTGCTAGCTTGTTTATCTCTCTGGCGTATCTGCTGTTCGTGAATATCTGGAATTTCATGGATGGCAGCAATGGCATGATTGCGTTTCAAAGTCTGTTGTACGTGATTGGCTTTCTTGCGCTTAGTGATTTTACCTATGACAGTTATTACTACGCACTGGCATTGGCCGCTTGCTGTCTTGGATTCCTGCCTTTCAATTTTCCGTTCGCGCGTGTTTTTCTGGGTGATGTTGGCAGTCATGTTCTTGGTGCTGCTGTGGTCGGGCTTGCGTTATTGGCCTACTTCGAAAACCAGTGGAAACCGTTGGAAATACTGTGCCTGTTCTCGGTGCTGTGGATTGATGCACTGCTGACGTTCGTTCGACGCAGTCTGCGTGGTTTCAAAGTTACCCAACCACATCGCAGTCATCTGTACCAATATGCAATCCGTTGCGGCACAACTCATGCTGCGATCTGCGCCTATTATTCGGCATGGACAATCGCTGTTATCACGGTGATTGGCATTAATCGGCTTTTGCCTGCCTCGAGTCAACCAATCCTGCTATTCGGAGTTATTGCAATAGGCTGCGCATTACACCAGGGACTGCGGCTTTTTGTATTAAAATCAAGTCGTAACCCGAAAATTCAGAATTCGAACGCCTGATGCCGAAGTCTTATCGCATTTCCTACTTATTGCCGCGCGCATTGATCGTCTTGCACGACTTCGTGATGACGGCATTGCTGTGGGGAAGTTTGCGGTGGCTTTACATGAATGGTAGCAGCGATGCCATCAATGCCGCGTTTTACAATGAATTAATGGTGGTGCTTGCATTGCAGGGGCTGATGTTGTGGTGGAGCGGTTTGTACCGCGGCGTATGGCGTTTCGCCAGCCTGCCTGACTTGATCAATATCTCCCGTGCTGCCTTATTCGGGTTATGCGCCATCGTATTGGCATTTCTTCTTACGGGTAATTTTTCAAAACTGCCGTTGCAGACGATGGTGCTTTACGTGCCCGGTCTGGCTGTTTTCCTCGGCGCGCCACGTTTGATTTACCGCGTCTGGAAAGATCAGCGTCTGGCCTCCAAGCATAACGATGCCGCACGCGTCATCGTTGCCGGAGCAGGGCGTTCGGCAGAAATATTTCTGCGTGATATTCGAAGTGACGGCCGCTATGAGGCAGTCGGGTTGCTGGATGATGATCCGCAGCTGAAAGGCAGGAAAATCCACGGCGTGAAAGTGCTTGGTCGTCTGGACCAGTTGGCGGAAATCGCACGTGAAACGGCTGCCGATCTTTGCGTGATTGCATTGCCCACTGCACAGACACAGGCCTTGCAGCGTGTCGTTACGATTTGCGATGACGTCGGCATGCCCTTCAGAAAGCTCGGCCGCTATACCGATTGGCTGAATGCGCACGATCCGATCCAGCTCAATGAAGTGGCAATCGATGATTTGCTAGGCCGCGAACCGATTAAATTCGATTGGCAAAGTATTGGCCGGCAATTGGGCGGTAGATGCATTTTGATTACCGGTGCCGGCGGCTCCATCGGATCGGAATTGGCCAGGCAATGTGCGCAGGCACGCGTGAAGAAAATAATTCTACTCGAGCGAGCCGAATTGCCACTGCTGGAAATTTGCGATGAATTGGCTGTGCTCGATCCGGGCCTGGAAGTGGTGTCGATTCTCGGCGACTGCGGCGACAAGATCGCCTGCCTCCGGGCAATGCAGCACGGTATTCCCGATTACGTTTATCATGCCGCCGCGAACAAGCATGTGCCCTTGCTGCAATCGCAGTTGCGCGAAGGTTTGCGCAATAACGTTCATGCAACAGCGACTCTTGCCGAAGTCTGCCGGGACCATGGAGCCTTGCATTTCGTATTGATTTCCACCGACAAGGCAATCCAGCCGGTCAACATTCTCGGCGCTACCAAGCTGATGGCCGAACGCGTTTGCCAGGCGGTTTTCGATGATAGTGCGACGCAATTGAGTATTGTGCGTTTCGGTAATGTGCTGGATTCATCCGGCAGTGTGGTGCCGATGTTTCGAAAGCAAATTGCCTCTGGCGGCCCGGTGACCGTGACGCATGAAGAAGTCAGTCGTTACTTCATGACCATACCTGAAGCTTGCCAGCTGATTCTACAGGCACTCAGCATGCCCGAGCCGTATTCGGTGATCTATACCCTCGATATGGGCAAGCCGGTGGCGATCAAGGAATTGGCGGAGCAAATGATTCGTCTCGCCGGCAAGCGGCCCGGTATCGATATCCAGATTCAATACACGGGGCTACGCCCCGGCGAAAAATTGCATGAAAGTTTGTTTCATCCGGATGAAACCTACACGCACACCGACAATCCGCGTGTGCTGGAAGCAAAACCGCGCGAGATTGAAGTAAGTAAAGTGCTCGAACAGGCCAAACTATTGGCGCAAGCATTGCGACATGGCGATCACGATGATCAGCTGCTCGCACTGTTACGGGAAGCGGTTCCTGAGTACACTGTTAGCTAATCAAATACATACTGAATTTATGACACAACGTATTCGTAAAGCGGTTTTCCCCGTTGCGGGTCTAGGCACGCGTTTTCTTCCGGCGACCAAGACCGTTCCGAAAGAAATGTTGCCGGTAGTCGACAAGCCTCTGATTCAATACGCCGTCGATGAAGCCATCGATGCCGGTTGCGATACGATGGTGTTTGTCACCAATCGATACAAGCATGCGGTTGCCGATTATTTCGACAAGGCCTACGAACTCGAGCAGAAACTCGAAAAAGCCGGCAAATCGGAATTGCTCGCCCTGATTCGCGATGTATTGCCGCGCAATGTACGTGCGGTGTTTGTCACCCAGGCCGAAGCCTTGGGTCTAGGACATGCGGTTTTATGCGCGAAGCCTGTTGTCGGCAATGAACCATTCGCGGTTTTACTGGCCGACGATCTGATCTTCAACAAGGGCCATGGTGCACTTAGACAGATGGCCGATTGCGCCGAGCGTGAAAACGCAAGCGTAATCGCCGTGCAAGACGTCCCGCGCGAACAAACCGGTAGTTACGGAATCGTGGCAACCGAGAATTTCGAAAATAGCCACGGTGTCATTTCCGCCATCGTCGAAAAACCAAAACCCGAAGTAGCGCCAAGCAATCTTGCTGTGGTCGGACGTTACGTTCTGAGTGGTCGAATATTCGATTTGCTGGAAAAAACCAAGCCCGGCGCCGGTGGCGAAATCCAATTGACCGATGCCATCGCGGCTTTATTGAAGGAAGAAAAAGCCTTGGCGTATCGCTTTGAAGGCCGCCGCTTCGATTGCGGTAGTCGCATTGGCTTGATCGAAGCCACTATTCAATACGCGCTCGATCATGATGATTTGGCCGATGCCGCGCGCGAATATATGACGCAGGCTTTGAAGAACTCATAGTTCTTGTTGTGTTACCAATGCGTACGTATTGAAAATATTAAAACTGGTGCTTCGGTCTAATGGGGAAGTATAGAAATGCTGAATCGTTTTTTCCTCTGCTTTTTCTTGTTATTTCCGATAACTGCCTTTGCCGAAGAAGCAAGGATTACCGCTAATGAAGTTGTCTCGTTCGAGAGAACGGGTGCATTTACTTTTTCCCGTGCCGATGATGCCCTTGTTTCTCGTAATGAGTTGAATTTCAAACATCTTGATGTCAATGGGGTCGAGGATTTCCGGTTTTCCCTGATTTTTCGACCGTGGGAAAACCAGTCGGAAACATTCGATGTCTATATGACACAGCTGCTTGCAAAGATGTGCACGCAGAACGCCGCAAGTTGTCTGAAGGAAGCTCCGGTATTCCAGGACTTGCCCGGTACTCTTGAGGGGCGTTACACCAAGCTTGTTGATCCCGACTACCGCGAACCGGATGTCGATCATCCAGTACGGTTTCGCAAAGGGTCGGTAGGACAATTCAGAGCGGGACCATATCGTGTCACCGCAATGTCGGAATCGAATGCCACAGATAGTCCGTTATTCGCGGATTTTTTGCGCTTTCTCACCTCGGTAAAAGTCATTGGGGATAGGCCAATGCCGCTTGGCCCCGACACGTTGACCGAGGCTAATTGCCCACTGAAAGTCCAGGAATTTCGTGAAAAGTATTGCTCTTTTCTTGAAACTGGAAAGCAGGAGTCATGCAAAAACGAATCGGGCTCGATGAAATCCGCTTGTGAGCTGTCGTATTCTGTTGATCTGATGTTAATAGAAAAAGATTTAAATAAAGCGAAGGCTATATGTCACTTGTCTGTTGAACCATGCAACTAACGCTGACAAGATCGTCGGTATGCGAAAAATAGGGCAAAAGTAAAAAAGCATGAAAAAAATTGCATCGCAAAGCTACTACTCCGCTACCGCAAACTCGTCGGCTGTCCGTCCGGCGCTGTCTGCAAAAAAATCCGCGAAAGTCTGCATCATCGGTGGCGGCTTTGCCGGAATCAACACGGCACTTGGCTTGGCTGAGCGTGGCATGAAAGATGTTGTTCTTTGCGAAGCGAAGAATCTGGCCTTTGGTGCTTCAGGTCGCAATGGCGGTTTTGTATTTGCCGGTTTTTCGCGCGGACCGGAAAGTCTGTTAAAAGATCTCGGGCCGCAAGTAGCCAAACAGCTTTACAAGGGAACGGTCGGTTCGGTTGACATGATCAGGCAACGCATTCATCAATATAAAATCGATTGTCAGCACACCGATGCCGGCGTCTATTGGGCGAACTGGTTTCGCGATCAATCGGTCCTGAAAGATCTGCAGAAATTATTGTCTGAAAAGTTCGACACCGAATTGGAATTCGTACCGCAGTCGGAATTGAAAAAACTGATCCACACGGATCGTTATAAGGACGCGCTGTACGAAAAGAACTCATTGCACTTCCACCCATTGAACTACGCGCTTGGCATTGCCAAGGCGGCCGAATCAATGGGAGTCGAAATTTACGAAAACACGCCTGCCATCCATCTGCAAAAGTCCGGAAACGGCTGGCTGGTCAAAACCCCGGATGCCGAAATCGAAGCCGAGCAGGTAGTGTTGGCTTGTGGTGGCTATCTGGCGAACCTGTATCCGAAAATCGATGCCTCGGTATTGCCGATTGCGACATACGTGATGGTGACTGAACCGCTTGGCGACCGGATGCAGGAAATTCTGCACACCCGGGCCGCCATTTACGACACGCGATTTGCATTTGATTATTACCGACCGTTACCTGATTCAAGATTACTTTGGGGCGGTCGAATTTCAGTGCTGGACCGTTCGCCTGAAGCGGTAAAAAAATTACTGCACCGTGACTTGCTGAAAGTCTTCCCCCAACTTGGCGATGTCAAAATCGATTTTGCCTGGTCGGGTTTGATGAGTTATGCCCGCCACGAAATGCCGCAAATAGCTGAAATCGAGAAAGGCCTTTGGTGCGGACAAGCCTTCGGAGGCCATGGCGTTGCCCCGACGACATTTGCAGGCGAAGTACTCGCTTCCGCAATCGCAGAAGGCGACAAACGTTGGCAGAGTCTGTCTTCATATGGTTTGGTATCTGCCTTGAAGCCGGCCGGTTTTGTCGGTGCCCAGCTCACTTATTGGTGGCTGCAGGCAAAAGACGGTTGGAAAGACAGAATGGAAGCCTGAGCGGGCTCACACGTCCCACTTCGAGCTGAAAATTCGTTATGCTCAATAGCCAGTACGGAGTCCAACATGTCAGCAATGCTTGCCCCTGAACTTAACGAAAACCTGCATTGGCTTAATTCCGATACGCAAAACATCGCTGGTCAACGCGGCCGCATCCTGGCATTGGTGTTCTGGAATGCCAGCTCTGCATACTGCCAAAACTTGATCGACGATTTGGCGCGGATCCGGGCGAAGCATCCGGTTGGCCTGAGTATTCTCGGTATTCATTTACCGAAGTTCGATGCGGAAATTGATGATCGCGTCGTCCTGAAAGCCCTGAACCGGCAACGTGTTTATTTCCCGGTCGCGAATGATCGCAACTGGATTACCTGGCAGCATTTCGGTATTACCCGTTGGCCCTCCGTTGCGTTGATCGACGGTGAAGGCGTTGTCCGCGACATCATCTCCGGTGACGATAACGGCGAGATACTGGAAAGAAAGATCGCCAGCCTGATCGACGAAGCGGCGAGCAGTCATTCTTTGGTGGAGCATCCATTCCGTCCGAGGAATGTCGAGGAAAAAACTGCCTTGTCGTTTCCATCCGGGTTGGCCGTGACCGATACCCATTTATATATTTCCGATACTGCACATCACCGTGTTCTCGAATGCACGCATCAAGGCCGCATCTTGCGGGAATTCGGCAATGGCCATCCGGATTTGAATGATGGTCCCGCCAATGAGGCTGCTTTCAATTCACCGCGTGGATTGTGTCTGGTGCGGGAAACTTTATACGTTGCCGATACCGGCAATCATGCCCTTCGTCGCGTCAATTTGATCAGCGGTGAAGTCGTTACGCTTTTGGGCTCGGGTAAACCCGGTCAACCGAAAGAGGGCATCAGCAAGCATTCTTCCGAGAACAATTTGAATATGCCCTGGGGTTTGAGTGGCAGCAACGACAAACTTTATATGGCGTTGGCTGGTAGCAATCAAATTTGGGAATATGAATTGGGCAATGCGCGCATGCGCTTCATCGCAGGTACCGGTGATTTGGGAATTGCCGACGGACCCGGTCGAAATGCATTGTTTGCACAACCCACCAATGTGTCGCTCGTTCAGCAATCGCTGTATGTGGTGGATTCGGCAACGTCGTCCGTGCGGGCCATCCAGTTGCAACAGAATATGGTGCAAACACTGGTTGGTCATGGCCTGTATGAATTTGGCGACCAAGACGGCGAACGTCGCGAAGCACGCTTGCAGTATCCGCAAGCAATCGCACTCGATCCAAACTCGCCAGTGTTGTGGATTGCCGATACCTATAACGGCAGTCTGCGAAAGTTGCGGCTCGGTGGAGGTGGCATGGCTACCCAACAATTGCCGCATAGTCTGAATCAACCGACGGCGCTTGCTGTTGGATCGGGTGCATTGTGGATTGCCGACGGTGGCGCGCATGAAATCTTGCGCTACGACTTGAATACTGAATTGGTTGTCCGCCTGCCGATTGGGGAATAAGTCAAATAGTGCGAAAATGGCTGCATGAGTAATGACGCGCCTTCGCAAGCCCCCTTTGATGGCAAAGCCTTCGTCAAGGATTTGACGACCGCACCGGGTGTTTATCGCATGTATGCCGCCGACGACAGCATTCTGTATGTCGGCAAAGCCTTGTCGCTGAAAAAACGTGTTTCCAGCTACTTCCTGAGTAATGTCTCATCGACGCGCATCGCCTTGATGATCAAACAAATTTCTCGAATGGAAATTACCGTTACCCGAAGCGAAAGCGAAGCCTTGATTCTCGAAAACCAATTGATCAAGTCATTACGGCCCCGTTACAACGTATTGCTGCGCGACGACAAGAGTTATCCATATATCCTGGTCACTGATGAAACCTGGCCGCGACTGGCTTTTCATCGCGGACCGCGAGCGGTTCCAGGCCGTTATTTCGGGCCTTATCCAAGCGTTTCCGCGGTAAACAGCACGCTCGATTTGATGCACAAGATTTTCAAATTGCGTAATTGCGAAGACAGCGTGTTTCGCAATCGTTCCAGGCCGTGTTTGCAGCATCAAATCGGCCGATGCACCGCGCCATGTGTAGGCTTGATTACGCCGCGCGATTACGACGCCGACACGAAACGTGCAATTTTATTTCTCGATGGCCGCAGTAATGAACTGGTGGATGATTTAACCCGTTCGATGGAAGCCGCCAGTGCCAGTCTGCAATTCGAATTGGCGGCGTACCTGCGCGACCAGGTCACCGGGATTCGCCGCATTCAGGCCAAGCAATACGTCGAAGGTGAACAGGCCGATATGGACGTGCTGGCCTGCGCCATGGAACAGGGCACCGCCTGCGTGCTATTGCTCGCGTTTCGCAACGGCATGAATCTCGGTACGCGTTCATTCTTTCCGAAGACCAATGGTGCCGATAGTGCGAGCGAAGTGCTGGGTGCCTTCGTCAGTCAATATTATTTCGAACAGCACCCGCCGCGCGAAATCATTTTGAGCCACGTGATTGAAGATGCCGAATTATTGGAAAAGGTTTTGACTTCCCAAGCTGGCCGGAAAGTCGAAATAAAAACCTCGGTGCGCGCCGATCGAGCCCGCTATCTTGAAATGGCAGTCAGTAATGCGACATTGGCTTTAAGCACCGAAATCACCAGCAATGTCGCGCAGCGCAAACGCCTGGAAGCCTTGCAGGAAATGCTTGGCATGGATCATCTGCCGCAGCGCATGGAATGTTTTGATATCAGTCACACGCAGGGCGAAGCCACGGTAGCTTCCTGTGTCGTGTTCAATCAGGAAGGTGCATTACGCAATCAATATCGGCGTTTCAATATCGATGGCATCACACCCGGTGACGATTACGCCGCGATGCATCAGGCGCTGACGCGCCGGTTCAAACGTGCAGTGGAAGAGGGGGTATTGCCGGATGTTTTGTTCATCGATGGCGGTGAAGGCCAACTCACGCAAGCACGCGATGTGCTCAATGAATTGGGCGTCAATCAAGTCATGCTGGTCGGTGTGGCCAAAGGTGTCGAACGCAGGGCCGGTGATGAGCAAATCATCCTTCCCGATGGTCGCGTGCTGCGCCCGGGTGCACATTCGGCAGCACTGCAGTGGATACAGCAAATTCGCGATGAGGCACATCGCTTCGCCATCACGGGACACCGAGGACGTCGCCAGAAAAAACGCGATGTGTCCAAGCTCGAAGACATTCCCGGTATCGGCCCACGACGTCGCGCAGCATTGTTGAAACACTTCGGCGGACTGGCAGCACTGAAAGAGGCGGGAAGCGAGCAAATAGCTCGCGTTGAGGGCGTCAACGATGCACTGGCAGCGCGTATTTATGCCTCGCTACATGGGTTAGAATCGAAGTCGAATTTGCCCGAGACACCACAGGAACCCTAGTGAATCTAACCATACCCACCATACTGACCTTGTTTCGTATCGTCTTGGTGCCGGTATTGGTCCTGGTTTTTTACTGGAAGAATCCATGGAGTAATGTCCTGGCCTGCGCGGTATTCGTACTCGGCGCCTTGACCGATTGGCTCGATGGCTGGATTGCGCGCCGCTACAACATGTATTCCGCATTCGGCGCGTTTCTTGACCCGGTTGCCGATAAATTGGCAGTTACTTTTGCCTTGTTCCTGGTTACCCAGCGTCACCCGACGGCATGGATGGCGTTATTGAGCGCGATTATCGTCGGCCGTGAAATCACCATCTCTGCATTGCGTGAATGGATGGCACAAATGGGTGCCCATGGTTTGGTCAAAGTTGCCGCTCTTGGCAAGATAAAAACCATCGTGCAAATGATCGCAATTAGTTTTGTTTTATTTTATGAAGATCTTTTTGGCATTCCGATTTTCAGAATAGGCGAATGGCTGCTTGCAATTGCCGCCGCACTCACACTTTGGTCGGGTTTTGATTATATTCGCGCCGCCTGGCCGACAATGCGGAAGGGCTGAAAGCCTTGTTTGACGCGCTCTTGACGCTTTTTTTGAAAAAAGGTGTTGACACAAAAGCGTCAATCCTTGAAAATATCGTTTCTCCGCGGGAATAGCTCAGTTGGTAGAGCACGACCTTGCCAAGGTCGGGGTCGAGAGTTCGAGTCTCTTTTCCCGCTCCAGTTTCAAAAAGCCTCGGTACGCCGAGGTTTTGTTTTTTCAGAGTCTGGTTTTTTATTTACCAATAAATATTGGTTAGGTTAAACTAGGCACTGATGTTTCACCCTTGGCCGGGTGGCAGAGTGGTCATGTAGCGGCCTGCAAAGCCGCGTACGCCGGTTCGATTCCGACCTCGGCCTCCAAAATTCAGCCCCGTCAGGGGCTTTTTTTTGAACTTGTGGAACGTAAAAAACGTCTTTATTCGCCCGGCAGATTGCGGCAATATGGATACGCTGCCTGGGTGGCGAAATGGTATACGCAAGGGACTTAAAATCCCTCGTCCGCAAGGACATGAGGGTTCGAGTCCCTCCCCAGGCACCAACTTTGATACTTTTTCCCTGCACATCGTTATATTGTTCTCCATGTTCTGGGGAGAACGACGATGCTGCCATCCCGCTACTGGTTCTACGTGTTTTGCCTGTTCGCCGCGGCGGTTTCGATCGCAACGCTTTTTTTGGCTCCCGCGTACAGCTGGCTTTATATTCCGGCCATTCTTTTTAGCTACTTGAGTTTGCTCGGTACCTGGGATTTGTTGCAGAAAAAGCAGGCGGTACGACGGAATTATCCGGTGCTCGCGCATTTCCGATACGCGCTTGAATCGATCGGTCCGGAAATCCGCCAATACTTTATTGAATCCGACACCCAGGAAAATCCATTTTCCAGGCAACAACGCGCAATCGTTTACCAGCGTTCGAAGAACGTAATGGACAAACGTCCATTCGGCACACAGATGGATGTCTACGCCGACGACTACGAATGGATCAACCATTCAATGTCGCCAGCGAAAATCGACTCGCATGATTTCCGCATCGTGATCGGTCCCAATCGCGCCAAGCCGTATTCGGCCAGCGTGTTCAATATTTCCGCGATGAGTTTCGGTTCGTTGTCGGCAAACGCAATTCGTGCCTTGAATGAGGGTGCCAAACGCGGCGGTTTCTATCACGACACCGGTGAAGGTTCGATTTCGCAGTATCACCGCGAACGTGGCGGTGATCTTGTTTGGGAAATCGGCTCCGGCTATTTCGGATGTCGCGACAGCAAGGGAAACTTCAGCGAAGAAAACTTCACCAAGAATGCCGCCAGCGATCAGGTCAAGATGATCGAGGTAAAACTTTCCCAGGGCGCCAAACCAGGCCATGGCGGCGTACTGCCGGCAGCAAAAGTGTCCGAGGAAATTTCTGCAGCACGCGGTGTCCCAATGGGCGAGGACTGCATCTCACCGGCGCAGCATTCGGCATTTTCAACGCCGAAAGAATTGCTGCAGTTCGTCGATCGTTTGCGAAATCTTTCCGGCGGCAAACCGGTCGGTTTCAAATTGGCCGTGGGCCATCCATGGGAATGGTTCGGTATCGCCAAAGCCATGCATGAAACCAATATTCTTCCTGACTTCATCGTCGTCGATGGTGGGGAAGGTGGTACCGGCGCTGCACCCCTGGAATTTACCGATCACGTCGGTGCTCCATTACGCGAAGCATTATTGCTCGTGCATAACACTTTGGTGGGTTTGAATCTGCGGCAACAAATTCGCATTGGTGCGGCCGGTAAAGTCGTTACAGCTTTCGATATAGTGCGCGCTCTCGCACTCGGTGCCGATTGGTGTAACGCCGCACGCGGCTATATGTTCGCTCTCGGTTGCATTCAGTCGCAGAGTTGCCATACCGACCGTTGTCCGACTGGTGTTGCCACGCAGGATCAATCGCGGCAAAAAGCATTGGTACCTGAAGACAAGGCCACGCGTGTTTACCATTTCCACGAAAATACCGTCAAAGCGCTCAAGGAACTCATCGCTGCGGCTGGGCTGTCACATCCGGATGAAGTGGGTCCAGAACACATCATTCGTCGTGTTTCCTCGACCGAAGTACGTGCCTTGGCGGTATTGCACCGGTTCTTGAAGCAGGGCGACTTGCTCGGCGATGAATTACCCGACCATCCTGCATTCCGGGCTTTTTGGCATGAAGCCAGTTCAGATGCCTTCCTGCCACCTGCCAAAGTCAGGGCCTTGCGCGGCAGCAAGACGCAATAAGCCCGTTTTTATTGACCAAACAGGCACTTAACCGTAAAATTCGCACCCTCACCGGGCGGTTAGCTCAGCGGTAGAGCACTGCTTTCACACGGCAGGGGTCACAGGTTCAAACCCTGTACCGCCCACCAGATTCTGAAAAAGCCACCTACGGGTGGCTTTTTTGTTTTAATCGGCTATCGCTTGTTCCGGGGATAACGCCGTGCGACTTCATGCAATTAAAAAGTTGGCTCGATTCGCGGCGCTGTGTTTGATTCTGCTTTACTGCACAAGTGCATCGCTAGTTGAACGTGAGAACTGTCCCACCATCGATAAATGCATTGCGCGTATTTATGTATTGACTGCGCAACAAGACGGGCATGTCGATTGGGGCGCACGACAAGCATTGGTGAAAAAATTAATCAGCTTCGAAGATGAAGCGGTCGACAAGCTGGTCCCGTTACTCGCCGACAAGGAAAGAAAAGTGGCGTCGCTTGCTGGCGAAGTCTTGCGCGATGTCGAAAGGATCGATAAAAAATACCTGCCGCAAATCCTGGCCGGCATGGACAGGAAATTGAATTGGTTGCCGGGCGCACTTGGTCTCATTGACAGCCCTGAGGCTGCGCACGAAGCCGTAAAGCGATATCTGGTATCCGAAAGCGCTCCGCACAATCAGGAGGCGCTTGCGGTAAGGCTTTCCGGTAGACGGGCAATTCCCTTTATTCTTGAAGCGGCAAGCTGCAAAAAGGCTTGCGGTGAAAGCGATCATTACCTGCTGGGTTATGCATTGAGTGAGATGGACGAACCCGAGCGTGTGGAAGCCGCCAAAGCTCTGATGAAAATCGTCAGGGAAACCGAGAAACCGGATGTTGCAAAAAGTGTCCTATTGATGATTGGACAATTAGGCAGGTCCGGTTTGGTAGTCGAACAAGAATTGCTGAAATTGAGAGAGCAGCGACCGGATTTGAATGGCGTCATCAGTCGGACATTTATCGGCATTGAGTCGAAACATGCTGCCAAGGTGTTTATCGATCTTTTGGCCGATGAGCCGAATATCGTGATGCTGCGTGATCTTTCTGGAATCGGCATTGCCGGTCACGATGCCGGGCCCAGTGTCGAAAAGTTGTTGCAGCATGCTGATTTCCAGATACGAATCGGCGCAGTCACCACGCTCGGTTTCATTCGATACGAAAAGTCGGTGCCCAAATTGATTGCCATGTTGAGTGATCCAACTGATGTTCGGCTCAATAAGGCAGCGGCCATGGCTTTGGGGCGAATCAGGGATAAATCCGCAAAAACCGCGTTGACCACTACTGCTGAAAACCACTGGCACCCGGCCGTCAGGAAAATGGCAGCGGATGCCTTGGTTCAACTTTACGCCGATCCAGATTCCGAAAAAAGGCTGAATGGAAATTTTGCCGTGCATTTTTTTAGCTTCGAAGACATGGACACTGAAACATGCGAGATCACCACACTTGCTTTCGTGAATGAGACGACGCCAGAGAAATGGATTTATAGCGACAAGTCAAAAAAGAAACTTGAATCCCTGAGCTACAAGTCAGAGATCATTGGCTATGGCGTCAGCGACGAAGAAGAAAAAAAGCAAAAGGCGGCGGGCAAAGACATCATCGTGGTCACGCCGGGCAATATGGTTAGGAATGTGGAAGTGATCGAGCAGGTGCCGACTATTGCCTTGAGAGCAGAGGGCGGCTGGCTTGCAGGCAGTAGTCGTGGTGAATGGGGTGGTGAACTGGTTTTCATCAAGGACGGAGGCGTTGCACAAAAAATTCTCGATACTAATCTCGAGGATATCTATTTGCATGGCGACCGCTACATTGCCGTTACCGGACTGGCGCATTTAGGCATGAACAATGGAATGCTGTATGAACTGATACCGGATAAGTCGGATCATTGGTCGGCACGACCCTGGCGAGCGCTTCCCGGCGCGCCAAGAACATCGGGGCGCGTTGAATCGGGAGAGATTCTCGTGAACACCAATCGTGGGGGTAGTGTGCTTATTGCGAAAGACGGCAGTATGCGAATGGCTACCTGCGTCAAGAAATAACACACGACTTCGTTGCACCAAAAACAAAAAAGCCACCTTCGGGTGGCTTTTTTGTTTTAGTAAAATGGATAAGAAAATCAGATTCTCTTATCAAACGTAGTTGGCGGTTGGTTGATATCCGCTTCAATGGTGACCCAGGTAGCGAATTCGCCATCGATGGCTTCGCCAGCGCGTTTCTGCGGTAGATAGCGCCACGAACCCAGTGTCGCCTCCATGACTTTGGAAATTTCTTCTGGCGCATTGGCAGAGGGGTCGATTCTTGGTTTTGTGCAGCGGCCATTTTTGGAAATCGAGCATGTCACGTGAATCCGGCCGGACCATTCGCCCCGCACGCGGATGATTGGCTCGGACTGCTGCTCGCTGCGGGCCGGGCGGGGCATCATTTCCTTCGACAACACTTTTGCCTGCGATGTTGCGGGGTCGATCTCGAGCGTGATTTTCAGGCCGGTTTCGAGTTGCTTAATGGTGTTGGCTTTGTCGGGGGTCGCGAAAGTTGATGTTGCGATAGTCGTCATCAAGTAAGTAACGAAAGGTTTCGGAAGTTTTTCCCTTTCCGGAATAAGCACCTGGGTCAGTTGCGAGTTTTCATCGAAACTCAAGTCGGCCCACACCACCATGGAGTAGGATTTTTTTTCAGCGGCCGGTGCCTGGGCCAGGACCATTGCTGCAAATGAAGAAACTACCAATGCGAGCGTGATACAAACATTTTTCATGGGGGTAGACAAATGAGGGCGAAATCAAAGTCTACCGTAATTGCCAAAAATCATCATCGCCCCGAAAAGCGTAGCCGTGAAACACACTTCAAATTGCCTTTTACGTAGTAATTATCTGCCCAGCTGTCATCAATGGCCAAAGGCCTGGCTTCCTTGAGCTTCAATTTCTTGGCGTAATAACGGAAGCGGTAATGTTCATAAAACCGCAATATTTCAAGACCATAGCGATCCGCCAGATCGGTATCGCCGCGAATGATCAGATAGTTTTCGTCATTACCGTTGCTCGCCGGGTTGCTCAGATTGTGGCTGCCACTGATGATGGTCGGGTTGTCGGTCGTGAAGTTCGCAACCACGGCTTTGGTATGCACCAGTAGAGTGCCGCGCTGGCCGCGCAGGCCTTCTTTCACCCAGCCTTCCAGTCCTTTGCTCAGTAATGCGGGAGCGACGAATTCTGCCGTGCGATCGGCATGGAAGCCGGTAATGCGGCTGGTCGTGTTCTGGATTCCGTAACGCAAGACATCGTCGTTTTCACCACCAAGCAATGCATCAAGAATATCTTCGGGAAGTTTGAACGCGGTTGCAAACAACAAGTCCTTGTCGGCCGCCAGCATGACGTTGATGAATTCAGCCAAATCGCCGCCGCCGGTACGCGGCGAAAAACCGACATACATGCTCGACGCAGGGTCCATCGGGTTGTTCTGGTTGATCCATGTGCGCGTCACGCCGACGTCTTCCGGGTCATTCCAAATCACGTTGAACAGTTCTTCATAAACATCGGCTATGGCCTTGTCATTGGCGACATGTACGACATTGGCCTGTCGATACAGGCCGTTTTCGGTGAAGTTGGTGCTCCCGCAGAGTGCTGCCTGCGGTACGCGTTCGCCTTGTGCGTTGATTTTGCTGAGGACGATGAATTTGTCATGGAAAATTTTCGACGTAACACGCCCGCGTTTTTTCGCGGCCGGAATTTTCTTCAGGCTGTGCACGTTTTGTTTGGTCTGTTCGTCCTTGTTCTTCGCGTGATAAATCACCCGCACATCCACATCGCGTAGGTGCGCGGCATTCACTGCATCGACGATCGCCTTCAATTCGTATTCGTAGATCGCGACATCCAGCGCCCATTTGTCGTTTTTTGCACGTTTGATGAAATCGGTAATCTGGTCCAGCAATCCATTTTGCAACCAGTCGCTGGCTTTCTTGGGCCAGTCTTCAATCGGCAGTTTCTTTTTCTTGGTGAGAAGTTCGTCAACCTCGGGAAATTTGCGACCGAACGATTGGCTTGCCGCAACCGCGCGATTGAATATCACGCGATGGTCTTCGGGTTTGCCATCATCGGTCTTGACCGTCACTTCGAGCGATTCGCCAAGCTCCGGGCCGTCGGCTCCTGCATAGGCGAGATGCACCCGATATTTGCAGGTCGTGTTGCTGCCGATGCTGTAATCGGCCCAACGGAATTTCTGGATTGGCGCCAGATTTGTCTCGGTCGCATTCCATTCTGGAATGGTATGCGGGGTGTCTGGAAAGGTCAGGCTATTGAGCAGCCATTCCCATTTCTTGCTGCCTTCTTTTTGCTCGATTGCAAAGCCCAGAAAGTTTTTCTTTCGCGCCTTTGCCAGGTCAAACGCCAATAACACGCCGTTCGTGCCGGCATAGGCCTTAACGCGAAAATCGTCCTGTGCATTCTTTACCAAACGGCGCATATGCAACTCCTTAGTTGATCCGAAAATACCGGGGGTTAGTACCACTAACGAATTTATTGTTAGCGTACGGCCACACTGTTGCGGTTTTGTGTTGGCAAGGGGTGATTTACGAATAAAAAATCGTACAATCCAGCCATCGAAAATAAGCGGGAGCTTTCCATGCAATACCACTATCGTCGCGGCGAACAACAATTCGGACCGGTACCGCTAGAGGCGCTTGTCGCCGAAGCACGTTCGGGTGCGATTGACCCAAACGACCTGGTTTGGGCCGAGGGCTGGAATACATGGCGTATCGCACAAGCTGTTCCTGGCCTGTTTCCGCGAATGGCAGTGCCTGCAAAACCAATCGGTGCCGACCCGACCATGCGCCTGTTGCTACCAGTGGGCCGTTCGTTTTGGGCAATCGCTGCCGGTTATCTGGGACTCGTTTCGATTCTCGTACTTCCGGCGCCCTTCGCATTGGTCACGGGTATTCTTGCGGTTCTGGATATTAAAAAGAATCCGGAAAAACACGGCATGGGGCGCGCCATCTTCGGTATCGTGATGGGCGGCATTTTTACCGGTCTTCTTGTTTTAGCCACCATCATGAAGTAGGAAGCATCGCCGTAGGAGCGCTTCTGTGGGAGCTGCTTTAGCAGCGATGAGATGTTGACGATTTTCGCAAACTGAAAGATTCAATCGCTGCTAAAGCAGCTCCCACAAAAGCTCCCACAAAAGCTCGAACAATCAAACCTCCGCCAAATGCATCAGCAAACCATGCAGGCTTTTCATGTCCTGCGAGTTGTGTTGAATAACGCGGCGGAAATCCCTCGCTGATTCCCCACGCAAATAATCCCGCCACGCTCGCGGTGCTTCCGATCCCGGCAAATCATCTTCACGAACAATGCCCAAGACTTTATGTTCGATGGTGGACAGTTTGCAGTTCTCGTACACCCCGCGATAAAACCGCCGGGTAGGGAACAGCAAATCCAGATGGCGTAATCCCGAAATCGGATCAGGCAATCGCGCCAATCGATAACGGGTCTTCAGCAGCGGCGAGTCATAACAACGACCGTTGTAACTCACCAACACCGTGTCAGCGTTCAGCCACGTCGCAAACTCCCGCAGCATCGCTGCTTCGCCGCCCATCGTCGTCAAATACAATTGTCGAACCCGCAGTTGTCCGTTCAGCCAATCGGCCGCACCAATCATGAAAGCCCGTGTGCCGGTGCCGCCGGAAAGCCCGGTGGTTTCGGTATCGAAATACAGGCAATGCTGATGTTCGATACGGCCCATTCTCGCGAATTCCGCATTGATCACCTCCGGTGCATTATCGAAAGCGAAAAATTTTTCGAGATACAAAACACCGGGCGCAATCTCCACGCCCGGCAGCAATCTATCGTGCGAATACGAACGCTTCTGCAACGCCATCCGCATGCCGAGTAATTTCCGCAAATCATCCGGCACCACAGGCCGCTCGACAGGCGCAGCCGCAACACCGGCCTGTTTTCGCAAGGTTCTTAACTGATCCAGCAATGCACTCATGCATTCACCAGCAGATTCAACACTTTCGCCGCCAGCATCTTCGGTGATTCAATCAGGCTTTCATCTGCTGCCAGCACCGGCCCCACACACGCCGGGCAACCACACAAACAATCGCATTCACTCACCAGTTCCACCGCACGTTTCAACAATTCACTTTGGCGTTTCCACAATGGTTCGCTGAGCCCGATACCGCCGGGATAGTTGTCGTACAAATACACGGTCGGAATAAATCGCTCGGCTTTGTTGATATCCGAAACACTGCCATCATCGCCCCGCAATTGTCCGCGACCACGTCCATCACTCACCGCAAACCAGGTGCCATCGCCACTGCCCACGGCTTTCTGCAAATCGCGGGCTTCGGCCATCACGGCAACCGTGGCGACCACATGCAAGGCATACGCCGCACCCAGAAAACCATCCAGTGCCGCCTGTCGTGAATCAAACGCTTTGTCCAAGGCCGATTGCGGCAACTGCCACCATGCAGCGGTGGTATGCAATTCCTGATCTGGCAAATTCACCGGCCCGTAGCCAATATTTTCATGCGTGTAGTAGCGGATTTTCTTGTAGCCCGACACGCGCCGCACCACATGCACTTCGCCGTGGTTGGCATTGCCCGCACCGGCAATCACGCCATCGAAGCGTTCCAGTACCTTGAGCTTGGTGTAATCAATCGCATCAGTGTAGTAATCCACATGCGTGCGCGTCACATACGCCTTGCGGCCTTCCCAGTCGAGTTTTTCCACTTGATAGGGCGTCGATTGAATCATGTGGATCGCGCCTTCGTACAAGGTGAGTGGGGCGGCGGAAAAATCCACTTCGGCAATAATCTGTTGCCGGCCATCGGTGCGGTTCACCACCACAAAATTGCCATCGGCCACCGAACGCAAACTCACCGCATTGGCCGGGTACGAATCGGCAATCCATTCCCAGCGTTCGCCTTCCTGATGCAGCACGCCGCTTTCGCCCAATACTTCCAGATAAGGCGCGGCATCAACGGGGCCAAACATTTCGCCGGATAAAAACGGCAACTCGAAAGCCGCACAACGAATATGATCGAGAAGAATCAGCGCCTGATCGGAATGAATACGCGCATGTTCCGGCGAGGCATCGGAAAAAAATTCCGGATGCCGAATCAGGTATTGATCCAGGGGATCGCTACTCGCCACCAAAACACCGAGCGATGCCTGTTGTCGGCGGCCCGCACGCCCAATGCGTTGCCAGGTCGCGGCCACCGAGCCGGGATAGCCATTCAACACCACCACGTCCAGGCTGCCGATATCCACGCCCAGTTCCAATGCCGAGGTACTCACAATGCCGTCGATGCGGCCATCGCGCATGGCCTTCTCGGCTTCACGGCGTTCGGTCGGCAGATAACCGCCGCGATACGCACGAATGCGTGCCGGTTTGCGCGGGTCGTTGTCGAACACGTCTTTCAGATATTTAGTCAGCACTTCCACCATCGTGCGCGATTGTGCGAACACCAGCGTTTTCAATCCGGCGCGTATCGACAAACGCGCAATGCGATTGCTTTGCGAACGTGCCGATGCCCGCAAACCCAAATCCGGATTCACTACCGGCGGGTTCCACAACAACACCTGTTTGTCGCCGGTCGGTGCGCCGCTTTCGGTAATCGCCGTCACCTCATGTTCGATCAAAGCTTCGGCATGCGCTTTCGGGTTGCCGATGGTGGCCGAGCACAGAATGAATTGCGGGTTCGCCCCATAAAACGCACACACGCGTTTCAGCCGCCGCAGCACATTGGCCACATGCGAACCGAACACGCCGCGATACGTGTGTATTTCATCAATCACCACATACTGCAGGTTCTCGAAAAACTGTGCCCACTTCGTGTGGTGCGGCAAAATCGCCTGATGCAACATGTCCGGGTTGCTCACCACAATATCGCCATGCAGCCGCACCGCCGCCCGTGCATCGCCCGGCGTATCACCATCGAAGGTGAACGCTTTCACGCCCAATGGCCCGGCACGATTCAATTCCAGTAAATCCGCCACCTGGTCCTGCGCCAGCGCCTTGGTCGGGAACAAATACAAAGCCTTCGATTGTTTCTTCATCGCCCCGGCCACCACCGGCAGCGTGTAGCAAAGACTCTTGCCCGATGCCGTCGGCGTAACCACCACCACATGCTCACCGTTTTGCACCGCACGCCAGGCCTCGGCCTGATGCGAATACAGTTGATGGATGCCGTGTGTTTTCAGGGCGTTGGCTAATGCTTCGGGTAAATCTTTTGGCAGCTCGGCGTATTGGCCTTCCTGGCCGGGCAGGAAGATCGACCCGGTGATGCGGTCGGCGTATTTGTGCTTCAGGCGGTGCGATAGAGCAGGCGTGTTACGTTCGGTTTGCGGTAAGGCCGGAAGCTGGTTTTGAAAGGCTAGGGCGGATTGAGAGTTCATGGCCGGGCTCGTGGGAAAGCACCGTTGTAGAGGAGGGGTGTCTCAGGGGGTGAGATTGGGGGTGATAACCATTGGCAGGTACGCAGTTATCAAATTTGGAATTATCTGCGCCAATCTCGTACGTCTAACACATTGAATATTATCAATAGTTGCTAGCTTAAATTGACTCAGTTAAAGTGCATACGACTTGAATTTTGAGCTTCGAGATGTCATATCAACCGAAGGCTGTTTCACCAATTGTAGCTTACGGTCCATTTTTTGGGATTACGTTTGCAGCAATTGTAACTACTTACCTCACTGAGAGTTCTGCTGATCCAAAATTTATAGTTGCAAAAGTGATTAGTGTGTTTACATCGATTGTATTTTGGTCCCTTTTTACTGCTCTTTCCCAGAGAAAAGAAATTCATGGTGGCGGTACGATCGATATGACGCTGGATCGCGAGCCTAATGTGAGGTTTAAGATCATTTTAATGTTTGTTTCTTGGTTTTTGATATTTCAACTTTTTAGAGATGGATATGTGCTGCTAAGTGGAATATTTTGCTCCATATGTTTACTAGCATTCTTCGTTGAATTATTCCGTGGGAATGTTGAACAAAAAATATTTTTCTGGATTCGGTATGAGTAGATATAAATTTAATTTGCCGGCTTTTATTAATGTGCTGTTGGCCATTTTTATGGTTCTTTCTGGGTATTTCTTGTTGGTATTTTTATACGCAAGCTACCCTCTTTTTGTGGCGAATTTGGCGCCTGTATTGGTGATGCTATGGGCTGGTGCATTTGTGGGTTTCACAATTACAGTTGATAAAATATTTAAGAAGGCACGCATTGAAAATTTAGCGAAAAATCCATCGGGATTAGTTAGGCAGGGTAATTCGATTGTTAGAGTTAATTCTTACACTTGGATTTTTGGACAAAATAAACGCAGCATGTCTTCGGGTTCGATTGGAAGAACTAACGATGCTATTGAGTGCACAATAAAATTGTCACCGAGGCGCAGATTGTTTATCGCTACTATTAAACCTGATGGTCTCTTTTTTGAAAAAAATGATAAAACCTCAGGCTTTGTAGATAGGTCTTATTCTGTTGTCGCTTACGGGCAAGGCACTAATCAGATTGCAGCTACACAATAACCCAGCAATACATCCAGGATTCTAAATGCCGAACAAAACCTATCCAAGTTGGTCGCGCTTTCTATTGTGTGAAGACGCTCGAGCCGAGCAGAACGGAAAGCATAGTATCTTAGGGCTATTTGCCGGCGATAATATTTCACTAGTAGAAAAAATTCCAAAAGGTTCAGAGTTTGCTGTTGATAGAATTTGTATTTTCATTATTCTTAAAGGCGGCGTGGGGCAGTTTAAGATCGGTGCAAAATTCATTGAACCAAATGGAAAGGCTCAGCTTAGGGACTTGGTCGAGGATGCCGAGATGGTGGCGGGTCAGCCTTGTTGTATTAACATTCGGTTTTCGCCATTTCCCATGAAGGAATTGGGTATATATAGCATTGAGTTAATGCTTGACGACAACGATAGTGGCTTTAAATATGAATTTGAAGTTAAAGGTGAATTTGAAAGCTAAATTTAAAACGAAAGAAAAAAAGAGATTAAAAACTAAAAAAGGGGTCAGGTTCATTTAAACAGAATTAAATGAACCTGACCCCTTTTATTGTTAATAATAATGTGCAACAGCCTCATGCTCACGCAATGCTTCTGGGCGGTAAGGTTTCGGAACTCCACAGTGCAAAACGTGCTCCTTCTCAAAACGAGCTAGAACCGA
>JBOHYG010000053.1:0-9049 GCA_050737875.1 Arenimonas sp.
TTTTGCGAGACATCTCCCGACTTCCGTCGGTCCTACGTCGGTGCTACTCGGCCCTACAACTCTTTCAAATAACGCGCGGCATCCAATGCAAAATAGGTCAACACGCCATCGGCACCGGCACGTTTCATCGCCATTAAAGATTCCAGCACGCAGGCTTTTTCGTCAAGCCACCCGTTTTGTGCAGCCGCTTTGAGCATCGCGTATTCGCCGCTGACCTGATACACGAAGGTCGGCACGCCAAAATGGTCCTTCACCCGGCGCACGATATCCAGATACGGCATGCCCGGCTTGATCATCACCATGTCGGCCCCTTCTTCCAGGTCGAGCGCGACTTCACGCAGGGCTTCGTCGCTATTGGCCGGATCCATTTGGTAGGTGTATTTATTGCCCTTGCCCAAAGCACCGGCACTGCCGACCGCGTCGCGAAACGGTCCGTAAAAACTCGACGCATATTTCGCCGAATACGCGAGAATTCGTGTATTGATGAAACCCTCTTCCTCGAGCGCTTCGCGGATCGCGCCAATACGGCCGTCCATCATGTCGCTCGGTGCGACCACGTCGGCACCGGCATAGGCGTGTGACAAGGCCTGTGCCACCAAGGCGGCGACGGTTTCATCATTGACCACGTAACCGCTGTCATCAATCAGGCCGTCCTGGCCATGCGTGGTGTAGGGATCAAGCGCGACATCGGTGATCACCCCGAGATCCGGAAATTCTTTTTTCAATGCGCGGATCGTGCGCTGGGCAAGTCCGTTTTCATCCCAGGCCGCGGCACCATCGAGCGATTTGGCTTCCGGTGCGGTGACCGGAAACAGCACCATCGCCGGAATTTTCAGCGCCACCGCTTGCTCGGCGACTTTCAGGCATTCGTCGATCGATAGCCGCTCGACACCAGGCATCGAACTGACGGTGGCACGGCCACTCAATTCGTGCACGAATACCGGAAGAATAAAATCGCTCGCGGACAAACTGTTTTCGCGCATCAGGCGACGGGAAAAATCATCGCGGCGCATGCGGCGTGGCCGCTTCATTGGGAAAGTCATACATTGCTCCTTTGCGAACATGATAACGCCGGATAGGATAGAGGGATGCGATTTTTTAAATCATTCCCGGCCAGCGTGCGCGTCTGCCTGATTTTCCTGGCCGTTTTATCGCTGTGCTGCGTCGTCGGGCCCTGGTTGATTCGCTTCGATCCGCATCGGCCCGATTGGGATTTTTTATCAGCCGCACCCTCGTTTCTCAACGGCCACTGGTTTGGCACCGATGCGATTGGCCGCGACATCTTGTCGCGCACACTGGCCGGCGGCCGCTTGTCGCTCAGTATCGGCGTGCTATCGAGCATTTTGGCGCTTGCGCTGGGCGTCGGCATCGGCGCGATTGCCGGCTATGCCGGCGGCTGGACCGAACGCGTGATCGTACGCCTGCTGGACGTGATGTCGGCATTGCCGTTTTTATTGATTGTGATCTTGTTATTAAGCCTGTTCGGCCGTTCGATGTTTTTACTGCTGGCCGCCATCGGGGCCTATGTCTGGATTGATCTGGCGCGCGTGATGCGCAGCGAAGCCGCACGTTTGCGGCAAGCGCCGTTCGTGCTGGCATCGATAGCCGCCGGCGCGCGTTTTGACCAGGTGCTGCGCTGGCATTTATTGCCAAATCTGATGCCGATTGCCTGGGTATATCTCGGCCTGATTTTGCCGCAGGCGATTTTGGTCGAAAGTTTTCTCGGCTTTCTCGGTTTAAGCGTCGACGAGCCATCGGCCAGCTGGGGCAGTCTGCTGTACGAAGGTGCGCAGGAAATGGACAGTGCGCCCTGGTCACTGATTTTCCCGGCGACATTTTTAGTCGCGACCTTGGCCAGCTTCCAGTTCCTCGGTGATGGCCTGCGCGACTGGCTCGATGTGCGCAAGGAAGATTCCCGATGACGCCGGTTTTCAGTGTCGAAAATCTGCAAGTGCATTTGGCGAAACAACACGACCCGCTGCTCGGCCCCTTGTCTTTGCAATGCGCCGAATCGGAATGTCTTGGCCTGGTCGGCGAATCCGGTAGTGGCAAAAGTTTGACTGCACTTTCTTTGCTCGGTTTACTGCCACCCGGTTTGCGTGCCAGCGGCCGTCTGCAATTATTCGGCGAGGAAATCACGTTCAATTCATCACAGCATTTGGCGTTGCTGGGACGCGCCATTGCCTGGATGCCGCAGGATGCTTCCGCCGCCCTGCATCCATTGCGCACGGTCGGCGATCAACTTTCCGAAGCGATTTGTGTTTTGCAAAAACTCAATGCCCGCGATTCGCAAAAAGCCGCACTGCGCCTGTTCGAACAACTGGAATTACCCGAACCCGAAAATCTGCAACACCGCTATCCACACCAGCTATCAGGCGGACAAAGACAACGCGTGTTATTGGCGATTGCATTGGCCGGTAATCCGAAAATCCTGATTGCCGACGAACCTACCTCGGCATTGGATCCACGTCTCGCGCGCGAAGCACTCGAGCTGCTTGATTCGTTGCGACAAAAATTGCAACTTGCGATTTTGCTGATCAGTCACGATTTGCCTTTGCTCGGCGCTTACGCCCAGCGTGTGATGGTGCTGCAACGTGGCAAGGTGGTGGAATCGGGCAACGTCAAACAAATTTTTGAGAATGCCGAACATCCCTACACGCGGGAATTGCTGGCGGCCGAACATTTGCCTGCCTTGCAAGCGCATGCAATTGGCGAATCCATCCTGCAAGTGAATCAACTTGATATTCGCTATCCGCGTGCCGATAAGAACGCGGTCGATCAGGTGCAGTTTGATTTGAGACGCGGCGAATGCCTGGTCGTGCTGGGCGAAAGCGGCAGCGGCAAAAGCAGTCTTGGTCGCGCCTGTTTGCGTTTGATCAATCACGGTGTCACCGGCAGCGTTCGTCTGGACGGCGAAGACATGCTGCTGGCATCTCGCCAACGCCTGCGTGCATTGCGTCGTCGAATCGGCGTGGTGTTTCAGGATCCGGCCGCTTCGTTGAATCCGCGGATGAAAATTGTCGATATCGTCAGCGAGCCGCTGCGTGTGCAAACCGACATGGATGCAAAACAATGCCGCGCTAGAGCCAGCGAATTATTACTGCAAGTCGGCATGGACGATACCGCGCTCGAACGTTACCGACACCAGTTTTCCGGTGGCCAGCAACAACGGATTGCGATTGCCCGGGCACTGGCAATGTCGCCGGATATCCTGATTTGTGACGAGGCAGTCTCGGCACTGGATGCGCACCACCGTTCGGAAATTATCGGCTTATTGAGCGAAATTATTCAGAAACGTGGATTGGCCCTGGTATTTATTACCCATGATCTGGCGTGCGCCAAAGCACTCGCCGATCAAGTCCTCATCATGGACAAAGGCCGCGTGCTCGAACAAGGCCCGGCTGATGCACTCTGGCGCAGTCCGAAACATCCTGTAACGCGTGCCCTGTTGGCCGCCAGGCCCGGACCCCAACGTTGTTAAGTCTGTGATTGCTAGACGAATACTTCGCTCTGTGGCAACGTGGCAACAATGGCATTTAGAAATCTGCAACTGAATAAACCAGACTCTTTCGACCAAACACTGCTTTGGGCGCAGGACATGGCGTCGCTTGCCAACGCGACCCTGCGACATTTCGAAAGTCTGGGTGCCAGCAACGCGAAACTCGTCTGGCATACTGCCTTGTCCGAACCCAATAATTGGAAGTCGGCTCCGGACGTCGAATTGAGCGACGAAGAAATCCTGTTGGTACGACAAGCGCGCCAAGATGGCAGCTATGCCGAGCAGATGAAAGGCGAGGTTTTGCACGTCGCCATCTTGTTGACCGGCCAGCAACATCTCTGGGCCTGTTTGTATGTCGAGCTGGACACCAAAGTGCAGGATGCCAGGACACAGCAGGAATGGCAGGACTCTCTCAGCAGGTTGGCACTGCGTAGCCAATCGGTATTGCAAACCGAACGGCTGCGGGTGGATGTTGATCGACTTGCACGCGCCGAACGTTTGCAACGCTCGCTGTTCGCAATCAGCGACTTGGCGACATCGGACAAGGAAACCCAGGAAGTGCTGCACGATCTTCACCAGATCGTCGGTCGCCTGATGTATGCCGAAAACTTTTTCATCGTGCGTTACGACCAGCACCAAGAAACCATGCGTTTCATTTATTTCGTCGACAGCGTCGACGTGCTGATTCCCGATCCCGACGAAAAAATCCATGCCAGCGATATCCCCAACAGCGTGACGATGGCGATGTTGCGGCACGGCAAACCGATTCATGGCCCATCCAACGA
This sequence comes from Arenimonas sp., assembly GCA_050737875.1. Taxonomy (GTDB): domain Bacteria; phylum Pseudomonadota; class Gammaproteobacteria; order Xanthomonadales; family Xanthomonadaceae; genus Arenimonas. The sequence goes on from JBOHYG010000053.1 coordinate 4,285, forward strand.
AATCATCGGTTCGCTCGACGTAAAGCGCGATGACCGGCTTGGGCCGGAAAGCCTGGATTGGCTCGGCGTGCCGATGCTCGACCACGGTGAAGTGGTCGGCGGCGTGGTCGTGCAAAGTTATGACGCCGAACATTGCTATACCAATGAAGACCAGGCCTTGCTGGCCTACGTCGCGCAACACATCCTGACCGTTCTGCAAAGACGCGAAGCGCAGGAAGAACTGGAAAAACGCGTCAGCGAACGCACATCCGAATTGCAGCAGGAAGTCGCCGTGCGCCAGCGCGGCGAACGACTGCAACAAGCGTTGTTCCGGATTGCCGAAGTCAGCCAGAGCAGTGCCAGCATGGACTCGTTCTACTCTTCGGTGCATAAAATCGTCGGCGAGTTGTTGCATGCGAAGAACTTTTACATCGCCTTCGTTTCCGAAGACGGAAAAAATCTCGAGTTCCCCTACACCGCCGACGAACGGGATATCGCACGCCATACACGGCCGCTCGCGAAGGGCTTGACCGAATACGTCATGCGCACCGCAAAACCGGCATTGTTGAATCGCCGCGACATCGATGAACTCGAACGCCAGGGTGAAGTCAGCGTGCTCGGCACGAAATCGGTCAGCTGGATGGGCGTTCCGCTGTTCCTGAGTGGTGTGGTCAAAGGCGTGATCGCATTGCAAAGTTATAGCGAGGATTACCACTACGCCGAACTCGACAAGGAGCTGGTGAGTTTCGTCGGCGTGCATATCGCCAACGCACTCGAACGCAGGTTGACCAATGAAAACCTGCGTAATGCCTATGCCGAATTGGAGCGCCGGGTTTCCGAACGCACCTACGAACTGGCCAACGCGAACACCGAATTGCGCGACCAGATTCTGGTACGCGAACGCGTTGAATTGAAACTGAAACACGAAACCCTGCACGACGCGTTGACCGGTTTGCCGAATCGCAGCCATTTGCTCAGCCGTCTCGGACGTGCGTTGGCGCATTACCACAACGATGCCAGCCGCTTGTTCGCGGTGTTGTTCCTGGATCTGGACCGCTTCAAGATCGTCAATGATTCGGTCGGCCATCTGGTCGGCGACGAATTGTTGAAAGAAGCCGCCAAGCGGATCGGCACCTGCGTTCGCGAACCCGATTTGGTCGCCCGCCTCGGCGGCGATGAATTCGCGGTCGTGCTGGAAAACATCCAGGGCCAGGACGATGTGATCATGGTCGCCGACCGCATCATCCGCACCCTCGGTACGCCAATGCGGATCGCCGGCAAGGAATTGTTTACCACGGCCAGTATCGGCATTGCGATTGTCGATGCCCGCTACCGCAATCCGGAAGAATTATTGCGAGACGCCGACGTTGCGATGTATCGCGCCAAGGCCAGCGGCCGCAAACGTCACGCGCTGTTCGACGAAGGCCTGCACGAAATCGCGTTGAAAACCCTGGATCTTGAAAACGATTTGCGGCGCGCCCTGCATCGTCACGAATTCCAGCCGTTCTACCAACCGATTGCACAATTGATCGACGGCAAAGTGATCGGCTTCGAAGCCTTGATGCGATGGAACCATCCGGAACGCGGCCTGCTGGCACCTGGCGAATTTCTGGATGTCGCCGAAGAAACCGGCAATCTGGAAGCGATGGATTGGCAGATTTACGAACAGGTATGCATCGACCTCGGCGCACTTGTGGTTGGTGGCGCTTATGTCACCTTGAATGTCTCGCCAGTGCATTTAAGAGACAAGACTTTTGCGGAACGTTTCCTTGCCTTGATGGATCGCCACCACGTGAAGCCGCAGAACATCCGGCTGGAAGTCACCGAAGGCGCCTTGCTGGAAGATCCCGAGCAAGTGGCCAGCTGCTTGTTGGTCCTGAAACAATTGGGCGTCAACACCGTGCTCGATGATTTCGGCACCGGCTATTCATCGCTTTCGTATCTGCACCGCTTCCCGTTGGCCGGCCTGAAAATCGACCGCTCTTTCGTCAGTGCCTTACGTGAAGGCGAAGCCGGCGGCAGTACCGCGATTGTCCGCGCCATCCGCCTGATGGCCGATTCACTCGGACTGGACGTAATCGCCGAAGGCATCGAAACCGAAGACCAGCGCCAGCAACTTCGCCTGCTCGGCCTCACACTTGGCCAGGGCTATTTGTTCGCCAGACCCGCCAGCCTGACCTCGGTTTGCGAACATCATGTTTATGGAAACGTGGTTGTTTAATTCGACACGCTGATTGTTTGTTTTCAATTGATCCGATATTCAAAATGATCACCGCCTTATACTGTCTTTTGAAGCTGCGATGAAAAGGGATTGTTAGATGCCGTTCTGGCCGACAAAAAATGCCCGTCATGGCGCGGATGAAAATGGCCGCACGCCACTTTGGCATTTTGCCGAACATGGTGACCTGGTTGGCGTGCTGACGGCTTTATCGGCAGGCGCAGACCCGAATCAAGCCGATGATGCCGGGTACACGCCATTGCACGCAGCCGTTCACCACGGGCATCTCGAAGTCATCAAGCATCTGATTTCGGTTTCGAACAATGTCAACGTCGCCGATAAACATGGCAACGGACCTTTGTGGACCGCAGTGTCGATCACCACCAAGGAACGGAAAATTGAGATCGTCGAACTCTTGCTTGCGGCCGGCTCCGATCCGGACCATCAAAACATCTATGGGAAAAGCCCGCGCCAGGTCGTTACCGGCACCGGCCCCGAGTTCGAAAAATTGTTTAACCGTTCCTGAAATGCGGCAATGCAATCCGCTTGAAAGTTGATCAGTGTGAGGCTTTACAAAAGCGCTTCCATCATCCGGTAACCGGCATCTTCCATGCCGAGTTTTTCATAGGTTTTCTGGGCATTGAGATTTTCGTGCTCGACATATAAACGAAGGCCGCAAACATCGGACGCTTGTTCGGCCATCGCTTTCACATGGCCATACAGGCTCTGGAAAACACCTTGCCGGCGAAAATCCGGATGCACGTATACGCTTTGAATCCACCACCAGTCGCCATTGCGCCAATCACTCCATTCGGTAGTCAGCATCAAGGTGCCGGCCGGTGTTTCGCCGGCCATCGCGATGAAATAACGCGCGCGCTTCGGATCGGCAATGCCGACTTGCACGCCCTGCAAAATGGTCGCGTCATCGAGATGTTTGTGCTCGGTTTCGAGTGCCATTGCCTGCGCCCAAGAGGCGAGCAGTTTTGCGTCGTTAGCGGTAGCCATGCATATGGTTATTTCGTGCGTTGCCATGTGCCACACCCTTAGATTAATGAACCACAGATGCTCTAGCGACCTGCGAGCAGTACCGATATGAGAACGGCTCGACCCACACACTGAAGTCGACACTGGACTTGATAGTGCCCAGCATCTTCGTTAGCGTATTCATATCTCCGGCGGAGCATGCCATCCAGGCATAACTGTTGAAATTATGCATGTCAGGATAATCGGTCACTATCTGATCCATACCTTCCGATATCTGCTTCCAGTGCTCCACCCAGTTTCTCTCACCATCATTGCCGCACTCACTGCACACGCTATTCCAATACATACGTGCATAAATTGTCTTGGCCTGAGTATCTGATTGTTTTGCGTTCGCGTAAACGGCAAATCGATCGAAAACCTCTCCGTTTCCATGCCATTTTGAGTAATAAAAAGTCGCGGCAGCGTTATAGATCGGATAATAGTCTGGATACAATTTAACGGCTTCGTCAAAATAATTTTTATGGTTTGCGGCGCTGGTGTTTTCCTCATAAGTAATGACACTCAGCATCAAGGAATACCATTTTGGATCCCGGCTCGAAATATCCTTGTTCTCGAGTAAATATTTCTTGGCCTGGCTGATTCCTGCATGGAATTTCGCGAAATTCTCTTTCGGAACCGCGCTCGCAAAACCGTCGCCCCTGTTCAGCCATGCCCTGCTTATGATGAGATCGCACAATAGCAGGCGTGCCGCATCGGATTTCTCATATCGTCTGATCCAGTCGTTTAGCTCGGATTCGACTCGACCCATCTCCTGTTCGCTTTTTGCGCCTTCAAGATATCGCTTGGCGCCCTGATAGAAAAAACTTTGCAGCCACAGGCCACTCGGGCTTCGTAACTGCTTGTCGCGCAAATCGGAAATCGTCGAATCAAACTTTTCGTAGTCTTTCGTCTTTATCAAATTGTAAGCGCAGTTTTGTATAAACGCTTTCAAAGACTCTTCCGTCAATGCATTCACATCGGAAACGGCATAGTTGACGCAATACGGAAGCTCCGGAATGATGGGTCGCTTTTTTGCATGTAATCGTCTGGCTGCAAGCTCTTTTGAGACAGCATTTATTTTGTCTTTTTCATACTGGGCCATTTCAGATTCGAGCTGATGTTGCCTGTAGGAGTCATACATCAATTTCCCCCCACCCCCTAACAAGGCAAGTAGAACGATTAAATACAGCCAGTATCTTTCTTTCACAATATCTCCTTGGGCGGGACAGATGCCCCGTTTAGCCATCTAGGTCGGGATGTTTATTTTTGCGCCTTGTGCCCAGTTTCCGGGTCAGAGTATTTCTTCCGAGCCCCAATTTTTCCGCTGCTTGCTGGCGATGGCCGTCGGTGAATTCGAGCGCGGTTTCCAGCAATATTTTATCGAACTTTTCGCGCAGCTGCGCATGGATATTCGTTTCGTTGCGCCCGAGCAATTGTTTGGCGCTGCTCGCCAATGCCTGTTGCCAGATATTCTGCGGCTCGACGATTAATTCATTGCTGCGCAGGCAGGATTTCAAATCTTTCATGCTGATGCTTTCGCCCGGT
>JBOHYG010000054.1:0-1019 GCA_050737875.1 Arenimonas sp.
GAATGATATTGCCAATGATCCGGGTCAGTGGGTCATGGCAGCATTGCGATTTCCAGCGAACGCTTTGCTGCGTCTCGATGCGCCGGTCGAGACATGGAAAGAAAGACCCTATCGGTCGGAGGTGCGCGCTTTCGGCGATCAATGGGCAAGCGAGCAAGAATCGCTTGCGCTTCGGGTTCCAAGTGCGGTTTGCCCATATGAATACAATGTATTAATCAATACGACACATTCGGGTTTCCAGAATGTATTCGTTGAAAATTTGACCCCGCTGGAATACGACTTGCGACTCACTCGCTGAAAAAGAGGCTGCAATCGGTGGCCTTAGCCGATAAAGCCGCCGCCATTGACGTGAATGAACTGGCCGGTGACATAGCTTGAATCCTTACATGCAAGATAAACGAATGCCGGTGCGACTTCACTGGGTTGGCCTGCACGTTTCATCGGCGTGTTCTTGCCGAACTCCCGTTGTTCTTTTTTGCTCATACGTGATGCGATCAGCGGCGTCCAGATAGGCCCTGGCGCCACGCCATTGACTCGAATTCCCCGTTCGACAAGTGATTTCGCGAGCGAATAGGTAAAACTCTCGATCGCGCCTTTTGTAGCGGCATAGTCGATCAGGTGATCGCTGCCTCGAAAAGAAGTGACCGATCCTGTATTGATGATGCAACTTCCACGTTTCATGTGAGCCAGTGCAAAGCGGGTCAAGTTGAAAAACGGATATACGTTGTTCTCGAAGGTCTGCCTCAATTGCCGGGCAGTAATATCTTCAAGTTTGTTTTGCGGGACGTGGTCGCCTAGATTATTCACCAGAATATCCAGCCGGCCCAGCGTGCGAACCGTTCTTTCAATTGCACTGCGGCAACGTGGCAGCGATTTCGCGTCGCCTTTGATTCGGAGGCATCTGCGGCCTTCGGCTTCTATCAAGCCGGACGTTTCCATTGCATCTGCATCTTCGTTTAAATAGAGGATTGCAACGTCGGCGCCTTCGCGTGCAAAGTGAATCGCCACTGCGCGACCAA
>JBOHYG010000055.1:0-2249 GCA_050737875.1 Arenimonas sp.
GCCGACAACAGAATCAGCGCGGTGGCCAACCAGGCCACGAACAGTGCCAGACTCCAGTCCAGCATACGGTCGGGATATTGGGTGCTGAATAACATCACGGCCGCCATGCCCGATGGACCGGCAACCAGGGGAATTGCCATCGGCACGATAAAGGGTTCGCCGCCGGGCGTTTCACCGAACATCCCCTCGGGACTCGGGAAAATCATTTTGAGGCCGATCAAGAACAAGACGATGCCGCCGGCGATGCTGACCGACTCCTGACGCAGGTGCATTGCCTCGAGCACATAACGGCCTGCCCAGAGGAAAATGAACAGGACTGCCAGTGCAATCAACAACTCGCGAATCAACACGACCCGCTGGCGTTTCGCCGGCAGCGGCTTCAGCAAACTCAGGAACACCGGAATATTTCCCAGTGGGTCGAGAATCAGGAACAGCAGCAAGGCGGCGGAAACAGTGGTCATCGATTAAACCCTTGGTGCAAAAACCTGGCCGCGATATTCGCGCCCAGCTTCCGATAACAAATGGACGCAGGCCGGTGCGTATTTTTCCGGCGACGGACATTGCGTTGCGGCTTCTTCCACGAACGCCCGGCTGCGAATCGAAGTGCGCATCGGTCCGGGCTGCAGCATCGAAACGCGTATCGGGCCGTTTTCGGTTTCATCGTGCAGCATCGTCATCAAACCCTGCAAACCTGCTTTGGCGATTCCGTAAGCACCCCAATAAGCTTTGTTCACGCGATGCAATTCATCGCCGATGAACACAACCGCACTGTCTTGCTGTTTCAGATGCGGCAGGCAGGCCTGTGTGAGCAGCCATTGCGAAGTCAAGCCAACGTGCAATTGCTTCACGAAATCATCCGGCTCGATCGCTTCCAACGATGCCAGCCCCTTGAATTCAACGGCGCAGTGAAGCACGCCGTGCAAGCCGCCAAGTTCGGACGCAATCTTGTCGGCCATGTTTTCGAAATCGGCCGGATGAGCACCCGACATATCGAGCGGATACATCGCCGGTTCCGGACCAAGCTTTTTGACGGCATCGTAAACCCGATTCAATTTCGGCACTTTGCGTCCAAGCAGGACCACACTGGCACCGGCAGCCGCGCATGCTTTCGCGCTCGCCTCGCCCAGACCACCGTGTGCACCGGTGATCAGGATGACGCGGTTTTTCAAGGCATCGGCAGCCGGAGTCGGCACTGCTGGCGTTGAAGCAGACATCATGCGTTTTTCTGTGCCTCGACAACCAATTTCGCCAATTCGCCGCTTTCAAGCAATTCCATCGTGATATCGCAGCCACCAATCAACTCGCCATTGACGAATAATTGCGGGAAGGTCGGCCAATCGGAATAACGCGGCAGATTGGCGCGGATCTCCGGATCTTCCAGCACGTTGACCGTGAAGTAGTTGGTCGCGCCGGCCTGCTTCAAGGCCTGGCTGGCTTTGCTTGAAAATCCGCACATCGGAAATTGCGGCGTGCCTTTCATAAACAAAACAATGGGATGGCCTTCAACCGTGGCCTTGATTCGCTCGTTGATTTCGTTCATTGGGTTTCTCCATAACAGGTTGCAGACACAGATGTCGGTCGCATTAGGTAGAATTATAACCCCCTAAGGTTGTTAACCACATTTCCGGAGATTGAAATGGCCATCGAATTACCCGCCCTTCCCTATGACCGCACTGCCCTGGAACCGACGATTTCCGGCGAAACCATCGATTTCCATTACGGCAAGCATCATCAAACCTATGTCACCAACTTGAATAACCAAATCAAGGGCACCGAGTTTGAAGATGCCGATCTGGAAAGCATTATTCGCAAGTCGCAAGGCGGCATGTTCAATAACGCGGCGCAAATCTGGAACCACACGTTCTACTGGAACTGCCTGTCGCCAAACGGTGGCGGCGAGCCAACCGGCGCGCTCCTCGACGGCATCAACAAAGCTTTTGGCTCGTTCGCGGCATTCAAGGAACAATTCACCCAAACCGCCCTGACCACTTTCGGTTCCGGCTGGGCCTGGTTGGTACAACGTCCTGATGGTTCACTCGGCCTGGTCAGCACACCGAATGCAGCAACGCCTTTGACCGGATCGGACAAAGCGCTGTTGACCTGCGATGTCTGGGAACACGCTTATTACATTGATTATCGCAATGCACGCGCGAAATACGTCGAGTCTTTCTGGAACATCGTGAACTGGGAATTTGTCGCCGCACAGATGGCGTAAATTTTACTTTGCTGTTCGCAATAGAAAACGGCCA
>JBOHYG010000056.1:0-35259 GCA_050737875.1 Arenimonas sp.
TGGGACCAGGCCAAGGCATTTCTTGGCTTCGAAACCCAAAAAGCCCAGGGCGACTGGCAGCTCGGCATCAGCCCGGCACGTATTCAACCCAAGCAAACCCTGCTGCGCTATGGCCCGATCGAGTCCATCGGCAAGTCCTTTCAGCAGACCTGGGATATGACGAAAACGACCTTTTCCATGTTGAAACGGCTTCTCAGCGGGGAAGCCTCAGTTAAAAACGTCTCTGGTACAATAACGGTCGCACAGGTGGCTAATCAGGAAGCCAGCACGAGTGTCGGTTCATTTTTGGGGTTTCTGGCGTTCTTTTCGCTGAGCCTATGCATTATGAATCTCCTGCCGATTCCGGTATTGGACGGCGGACACCTGCTGTATTACTTGGTCGAGCTCGTCACGGGACACCCTGTTGCGGAGCGAGTACAGATGGCTGGCCAATTCATCGGGCTGGTCCTGCTGGCTGGCTTGATGCTGCTTGCACATTACAATGATTTTGCGCGTCTGTTTTCAAATTGACGTTTTTTAGAACAATGAATTTACCCGTTAACTTTGGCGATCACCTCGCCTCCATTTTGGATTAATCAATGAAGCGACCTATTATCGCCCGCCGCCATCTCCTCAGCCTCGCTCTCGCTGCCGCCCTTGCTGGCCCCGTTAGCGCACAAACGATTGATGCTTTTACGGTCAGTGATATTCGGGTCGAAGGCCTGCAGCGTATTTCCGCCGGTACGGTGTATAGCTACTTGCCGGTAGAAAAAGGCGAAACGATGAGCGCCAGCCAATCGGCTGCCGCCATTCGTGCCCTCTACAAGACCGGCTTCTTTACCGACGTGAAACTGGAACGTCAGGGCGACATCCTGGTGATTACCGTCAAGGAACGTCCGGCAATCAATGCCGTCACGATCCTCGGCAATAAAGACATCAAGACCGAAGAGTTGGAAAAAGGCCTTAAAAATGTCGGTATCGCCGAAGGTGAGACCTATAACCCGGTCAATCTCGACCGAGTGACCCAGGAACTCAGTCGTCAATACAACAACCGCGGCAAGTACAACGCAACGGTTACACCTGAAGTTAGCGAGCTCGACCGCAATCGCGTCAATGTCATCCTGAAAATCAGCGAAGGCAAGGCAACCCGCATCCGCGACATCAATCTGGTCGGCAACGAAAAGTTTAGCGATGCCGAGCTGCGTGAAAGCTGGGAATCGGGCACCAGCAACTGGTTGTCCTGGTACCGCCGCGACGACCAATACTCCCGCGAAAAATTGTCGGGTGACCTGGAAAAACTTTCCAACTTCTACCTAGACCGCGGTTATGCGGATTTCAACATCGAATCCACCCAGGTCGCCATTTCACCTGACCGCAATGATATTTTCCTTTCGGCCAACATGACCGAAGGCGATATCTACAAGGTATCGAGCGTTCGCATTTCGGGCGACACCGTATTGCCGGTAGAAGAGCTCAACAAGCTGCTATTGGTCAAGGAAGGCGATACTTTCTCGCGTTCACGTCTCGAGTTCACCTCGGACAGCATCACCTCGACCCTGGGCAATATCGGCTATGCCTTCGCGAAGGTAAATCCGGTACCGGAAATCAACCGCGAAAACAAAACCATCGGCATTAATTTCGTTGTCGAACCGGGCCCTCGCGTCCAGGTTCGCCGCATCCGTTATTCGGGCAACACACGAACCGCCGATGAAGTGTTGCGTCGTGAAATGCGTCAATTCGAAGGCTCCTGGTATTCCCAGGCGGCTCTGGACCGCTCGAAAATCCGCCTGCAACGTTTGGGCTTTTTTGAATCGGTCGATATCGAAACACCGGAAGTGGCAGGCAGCCCCGACCAGGTCGACGTTGTCATCAACGTAAAAGAACGCAATTCCGGCAGCTTCGTTTTTGGCCTGGGTTATCAGGCGATTTACGGCTTGACGACAAATATCCAGCTCAATGAAAACAACTTCCTAGGTACCGGCAATCGCCTTGGCGTGACCCTGCAAACGAACAGCTATTCCAATCGTCTCAGCTTTTCCTATTTCGATCCGTACTTCACCGACGATGGCATCAGTGTCGGCTATAACATCAATTACTCCGACAATAACCAGGCCGGTAATAGCAACGATAACAACGAGGACACCGGCCTTAGCCGCTACAACGGTAAAATCGCTTCCGGTGAAGCCACTTTCGGTGTGCCAATTACGGAAAACGATACCGTGCAATTTGCGATCGGTATCGACCGCAACCAAGTTACCACGACCGATTTCGTCACACCGTTTACGCTGATCAATTATCTTGTCAGCACATTGGGTGATCGCGAACGCGGCCCGTGCTTCCATTTCGACGACGACAGCAATGATGCTACGCCAATCGAGAATGACGACGGTGACCCGTTGACGACTGACACTCCGCTCTGCGGCTTGAATCGCGTCTGGAATATCAATGCGTGGCGTGCGCGCGCCGCCTGGGCACGTGATACCCGTAACGATTACCTGTTGCCTACACGAGGTACTTACCATCGTTTAGGTGCAGAAATAGTACTGCCGGGCAGCGACCTGGAATACTACAAACTGCAATACCAGTACGAACACTTCAAGCCACTCAACTCATGGCTGGTCCTGAAACTCAGCGCCGACCTGGGCTATGGCGACAGCTACGGCAAGACTTCGCAATTCCAGTGCGCGGATTACACAAATCTCGGACTAGTGGTGCCTGGCACGGAACGCAAATGCGGACTTCCATTCTTCCAGCATTTCTACGCCGGTGGTCCGAACTCGGTTCGCGGTTTTGAACAGAGCAGCCTGGGCCCAACTTTCCAAAGCGGTACTTACGAACAGCCACTCGGTGGCGGCCTGAAAACAGTCGGTAGCGTTGAAGTGCTGTTCCCGAAATTGTTCAGCAAATCACGCGGCACGCGTCTTTCGGCTTTCGTGGATTTCGGTAACGTATTCAAGACACCAAGTGATTTTGATGCGGGCGAATTGAGGGCATCCGCTGGTCTCTCGCTGCAATGGCAAGCACCAGTCGGTCCGATTTCGATTAGCTACTCCCTGCCTTTGCGTAGCGAAGAAGGCGATAAAGTCGAACGCCTGCAATTCAGCTTCGGACAGTCGTTCTAAGCGGGTGCCTGTCATGTCAGGCACTCACTTTACGCTGGCCGAACTTGCACAAAAGTTCGACTTGAAAGTTGTTGGAAACGCCGATACTAAAATTATCGGCGTTGCTCCATTGGCAAGCGCCGATAAAAACCACATCAGTTTCCTGGCCAATTCGCTGTACCGGAAACAGTTGTCGCAAACTCAGGCCGCTGCCGTGATTTTGCGGGAAGCCGATTCCGCGCTGGCAACGGTTCCCTGCTTGATCGCGAACGATCCGTACGTTGCGTTCGCGAAAATTTCCGCCTTGTTTGAAATCAAAACACAGGCAAAACCGGGAATTCATCCAAGCGCCGCCATCGATGCGACCGCGCAGGTCGATTCGACTGCCAGCATCGGCCCTTTTGTCAGCATCGGTGCACATACCACGGTTGATGCCCATGTCGTGATCGGCGCGGGCTGCGTTGTTGGTGAGCATTGCCACATCGGCGCACAAAGCGAGCTGGTCGCCCGCGTCACCCTGGTAACACGAGTGAAAGTCGGACAACGCGTCTTGATCCATCCCGGTGCAGTTCTTGGCGCCGAAGGATTCGGTCTTGCCATGGAAGCGGGACGCTGGTTGAAAGTGCCGCAACTTGGTGGTGTCGTCATCGGCGATGACTGTGAAATCGGTGCCAATACCACCATTGACCGCGGAGCATTGGGCGATACCGTGTTGGCAGAAGATGTGCGCCTGGATAACCAGATTCAAATTGGCCACAACGTGCAGATTGGCGCGCATACGGCAATCGCCGGCGCTGTCGCCGTTGCAGGGTCGGCAAAGATCGGCCGTTATTGCCTGATCGGCGGGGCTGCCGGCATCGTCGGACACATCGAAATCTGCGATAAGGTCCGCATCAATGCCTTCAGTCTGGTAACGCACTCGATTACCGAACCTGGCGAATACACCTCAGGCACACCTCTTCAAGAAAGCCGCGAATGGCGAAAAAATGCCGCCCGGTTTAAGCAACTTGATGAATTGGCGCGTAAAATTAAGCAAAGCACTCAAAAAGAAGATTAATCATGAGCATCACCCTGCCCGTCGACGTCATCAAGATCCAGTCACTGTTGCCACACCGTTACCCGTTCTTGCTGGTAGACCGCGTGATTGAGCTGGATCCGCACAAGCGTATTCGCGCGATCAAGAACGTCACCATCAATGAACCTTTTTTCCAGGGCCATTTCCCGGGCCATCCTGTCATGCCGGGCGTACTGGTCGTTGAAGCGATGGCGCAAGTCGGTGGATTGCTGACCCAGCTGTCACTCGAAAATGCACCTGAGAAATCCGAAAAACTGTTTTATCTGGTCAAGGTCGACAACGCCCGCTTCTCGAAAATGGTCGTGCCGGGTGATCAACTGGATATCGAAGTTGTCCTGAAACGCACCATCCGCAACATGGCGATGTATGAATGCACCGCGAGCGTGGATGGCAAAGTCGCGGCTAGCGCGGAAATTCTTTGTGCGGAAGGTAAGCCTTGATGATTCATGCGACTGCCCTGATCGACCCCAGTGCGAAAATCGGTGCCAATGTAAGCATCGGTGCGTATTCGATAATCGGCGCGCGTGTTGAAATCGGCGATGACACCAGTATCGGTTCGCATTGCGTCATTCAAGGCCCGACTAAAATCGGCCGCGAGAACAAAATCTATTCGCACGCGATTATCGGTGGCGATCCACAGGACAAGAAGTTTTTCGGTGAAGACGCTGATCTGATCATCGGCGATCGCAATACCATCCGCGAGTTCACCACGTTCAGTCGCGGCACCGCCGACGGCGGCGGTACCACCCGCATCGGCAATGACAACTGGATCATGGCTTATGTGCATATCGCACACGACTGCCAGGTCGGCAACAACACGATTTTCGCCAATAACGCCACGCTCGCCGGCCATGCAATCGTCGAAGACTGGGTAATCCTTGGCGGTTTCGTCGGAGTGCACCAATTCTGTAAAATCGGCGCGCATGCTTTCGTCGGCATGGGCAGCCTGATCAATGCCGATGTACCGCCATTCGTGATGGTCGCCGACAAATACGCCGAAGCGCGCGGCATTAATTCCGAAGGTTTGAAACGCCGCGGCTTCGATGCCGAACGCATCAGTGCGATCAAGAAGGCTTATCGCACGATGTTCATGTCGGGCAAACCGCTGGCCGAAGTGAAAGAAGAACTCGCACAGGGCGCGGCGACTTCCGCCGATGTCGCAATGATGCTGGACTTCATCAATCGCAGCGAACGCGGCATTCTTCGCTAGGCTGTGAACGCGGAAATCGTTTCAAGCAAGCCACTAAGATTTGCCTTGATAGCGGGCGAAGCCTCCGGCGACCAACTCGGCGCCGGCCTTATTGCAGAAATAAAATCGCGACATCCCGATGCGGAATTTGTCGGTATCGGTGGCAACCTTATGCGTGGCGCGGGCATGAAAGCCTGGCACGACAGCCAGGAATTGGCAGTGATGGGCCTGGCCGAAGTCTTGAAACATTTGCCACGTTTGTTGCGGCTGAGATACAGCATTTTTGAGCGCATTCTTGCCTGGCAACCGGATGTTTTCATCGGTATCGACGCACCGGATTTCAATCTCGGGCTCGAAAAGAAACTAAAGCGCAAAGGCATCAAGACCGTGCATTACGTCAGTCCGTCTGTTTGGGCCTGGCGCGAATCGCGGGCGAAAAAAATAGGTGCTTCGGCCGATCGCGTCCTGTGCCTGTTCCCGATGGAACCACCGATCTACGCACGCTATCAAGTCGCTGCGGATTTCGTTGGTCATCCGATTGCCGATCGTTTTGAAATCAATCCGAGTCAGCCGTCAGCTCGCGAACAGTTGGAACTTCCATCGAATAAAAAAATTTTGGCAGTACTGCCCGGTAGTCGCTTGAGCGAAATCCAGCGTTTGCTGCCGGTTTTCCTTGATGCAGTGTCTTTATTGCAAGCAAGCGATCCGGAACTCCACTTCGTAATTCCGGCGGCCAATAAAACCTGCCGCGATGGCATCGAGGCATTGCTGGAAAACAGGAATATTTCGAATCTGAAAATAAGCGATGGCAGGGCTCACGAAGTGATGATAGCCGCCGACGCCATCCTGCTTGCTTCTGGCACAGCGGCGTTGGAAGGCCTGTTGGCAAAACGACCGATGGTGGTGGCGTATCGTATTTCATCGTTGACGTATTTCATCGTGAAAACTTTCGGCCTGATGAAAATTACCCATTACAGCCTGCCGAATGTGTTGGCGAACGAAGTCGTCATACCGGAATTGATGCAGGACGATTGCACCGCCGGAAATATCGCGGACGCGATCAAACCGATGTTGGACTCGCCGGAAAACTATGCGGCATTGATGCAGAAATTCACGTCGATCCACCAGGAATTACGGCGCAATGCGAGCCAGCTTTCGGCAAATGTCGTGCTCGAACTTGCCCACAAACCATGAGCAAAACCATCCGGCTAATCGCGGGTGTTGACGAGGCGGGGCGTGGTCCGCTGGCCGGGCCGGTCGTCTGTGCGGCCGTCATCCTGAATCCGGAAAAACCAATCGCCGGGCTTGGTGATTCAAAAGCGCTCTCCGAAAAAAAACGCGAGCAGCTATTTCCCCTGATCCAGCAACATTCGCTGGCCTGGAAAATCATTTTTATCGAAGCCGCCGATATCGACCGCATGAATATTTTCAAGGCCACCATGGAAGGCATGAAACGCGCCGTGAGCGGCTTGGAAATCAAACCCCACCATGCACTCATCGACGGCAATAAAATTCCGCCAGGGCTGCCCTGCTCTGCAGAAGCGCTGGTGAAAGGCGATGCCAGGGAAACCTGCATCATGGCCGCCTCCATCCTGGCCAAGGTGGCGCGCGACGCCTACATGCTGAGACTGCACGAACAATTTCCTCACTATGAATTCGCGCAGCACAAAGGCTATCCGACTGCAGCGCATTTCGAAGCGCTCAAGCTGCACGGCCCCTGCCCCGAACATCGCCGCAGTTTCGCGCCGGTACGCGAGCTTATTGGGCTTTCGCTGTTTTAGAGTCTTCCGAAAATCTTTCCAGTATCGAAGGCAGCACTTTTTCAAAATGTGTCTCGATCGGACAATGCCCGGCTCCGGCAATCAATAAAAACCTCGACCCCGGAATGCTTTTTGCCAGCGTTTTACCGATTTCCACCTTGTTCCAGACGTCTTTATCACCCCAGATAACCAGGCTCGGAACGGTGCTGATCTGGGTGGCTTTTGTATCGTTCGACCATACTTTTGAATAACCGGAAAACGCGGCCTTTACGCTACCGGGCATTAACAGCGGTTGCAAATACCCTTGAACCTCGGCACTGCTTGCAGAACGGCCGTAAGCACGACTCAGGAACTCATGGGTTTTCTTCTCGTTCAAATAAAACTTCTCAACCCAATTGATCGCAGCTTTACGGACGATGCTGGAACCTGACAACCATTTTTTCCGGCGCTCCGAAGACTCCAATGGCGAACCGCTGGAGTACACAATTGCCTGAACCCTATCGGGCTTCAGCGCGGCCATTTGTCCGACTAGTTTTGCGCCCATCGAATGCCCCAGCAGACACCAGGATTGACCTGGCCTTTCCTGTTCCAGCAACTGCCATATCGCACTCGGCGCAGTTCCACTAAACGCGCTGCGCTGACTATATCCAAATCCCGGCAAATCAATCGCCAATACCGGATGGCCGGCATTTGCCAATGCGGGCGCCAATTCACGAAACGAGAATGTCGAACCGGCAAAGTCATGCAGCAACAAGACAGGGCAAGACGTCGAGTTTTTGTCGCCCCAATCGCGAACATGCAAACGGACGTCGTCAACCAGCATGTAACGCGAATTGTTAAATACAAGCTGGCTGTCCACGCCTGTTCCCTGCCAGGCGAAGGCCGTCGCAGAGTGGGCGATCAATAAAACGATAAGCGCTAGATATTTACGGGCTTGCATGGGGTGATTAAAACAGGCTCCCTGTGATTTCGCCGTGACTTCAGTGTGACTTACCGAGCAATACTGCATGACTTCCGGCATGGCAATCAATTGTTCTGCCGTGTCTTTGGTCATTAGGACTTAGGCCACGCGTAAAAAACTTTGCAACCATACAAACTGATCGTGCATCAAAGCCTATACCCAACCTATCGAGGAGATAAATTCATGAACGCCTACGCATACGCTGACAATGTCGCAAGCTTGCGCCTGCCGGTGTCGTATGGCGCCGCACGCCGGAATGAACTTAATGGCAAACCTTTGAAGGCCGATGCCATCGTCCATTTCAATGCACTGTTGCGCACACTGTATCGCAGAGCAGAATCCGTCAATCCCGACTCGCTGGTCAGTCTTGCACGTGACCTGCAAAAACTGCCGGCCGAACAAGTCACCGACATGATTGCAGAACGCATCTCGCGCGCAGAGACATTGCGCCGCATGACCGTCGACAAGGATTGGATCGTCGATTCCAAATTGCGGGTACGTGCACGCTTGTTGCTTGCTTACCTTGATAAACACGAAGACCTGATTCCCGACGGAAATGAATTATTTGGCCACCTCGACGATGCCTTGATGATCGAACTGAGTTGGCCGAGTTTCAAGAATGCCGTCGACGAATACCGTGAATTCACCGCCTATCGCGAAGACAATCCCAGCGACTCTCCACTGACCGCCTGGCAAAACCATAATGCCTGCGAAGCAGCCTGGAGACGTAAAGCCGATCTGCAACGCGAGCATAGCTACGTTTCACCGATTAACACCCGCCTGTTCCGGGTCCTGTAATTTTCCCAGTCGTCTAGACGTGGGGACGCGCTTTCACTCTCCAGCCGTCCCCGCGTTTTTTTATTCAGAAATAGTTTCACGAATAAATGTTTCATGAGAAATGTCGTCGCAGCAATTGAGACGAATACAGATTAAAAATCACGATGAATTCCGCTTATTTTTGATGCGGCGAGTAAAATAGATCGCCCGCGTCGAGGAAAAACATCGTGACGCTACGCAGCCTGTTTGTAGACTTTAATTCCTATTTCGCTTCGGTCGAGCAACAGGAAAATCCTGTCTTGCGCGGCCGGCCGATCGCCGTCGTGCCGGTCATGGCGAATTCGAGTTGCTGCATTGCCGCCAGTATCGAAGCAAAAAAATACGGTGTAAAAACCGGCACCCTGGTTGCCGAAGCAAAAGGACGCTGCCCCGACTTAACCCTCGTGCTGGCACATCCCGCACTCTATGTTCACTATCACCATCGTTTATTGAAGGCGATCGATAGCTGTATCCCGATTTATAAAGTGGGATCGATCGATGAGGCCGAATGCCGCTTGATGGGTCGCGAACGCGAACCCGGGCGCGCTATCGAGATTGCGCATCGCATCAAGCAAAGCATCAGGGAAACCGGCGACTGGTTGCGCTGTTCGGTAGGCATCGCACCGAATGGTTTTCTGGCGAAGACAGCCAGTGACATGCAGAAACCCGATGGCCTGGTCGTGCTGGAAGAAAAAGATCTTCCCGATGCCTTGTTCGGTCTGAAGATCAGTGATTTATGCGGCGTTGGCTACAACATGGAAAAACGTCTTCGCCATTCCGGCATTCATAGCGTCGAGCAACTTTGTTTCGCCTCGCGCACAAAACTCAAGGAAGTCTGGGGCGGTATCGAAGGCGAACGTTTTTACGACCGCCTGCATGGCGAAGTCGTTGAGCAGGCCGAAAGCCAACGCGGCACGGTCGGGCATTCACATGTGCTGGCACCGGAATTCAGGAATACACCTGGTGTTAATGCCGTCCTGAAAAAACTGTTGATGAAGGCCGCCATGCGGCTGCGAAGTTATGAATTACTGGCCGGCCGTTTGCATGTCCGCGTGAAATATCTTGGCAATGATGCCTGGGAAGCAGCCGAGAAAATGGATCCGACCGATGATTCGAAAATCCTGCTGCATCGCCTGATTCGTTTGCTTGATCAACGCAAAGACAATCACAAACCCTTGGCGGTATCGGTAAATTTGACCGGCCTGATGGAACGCGAAGGTACTTGCATTCCGCTGTTCTCGGAAATGAAAGAGAACCCGGCCTTGAATACATTGCTGGACAACATCAACAAGAAATACGGCAATAACAAGATGTATTTCGGCAGCATGCAACACGCCCTGGATTCTGCGCCGATGCGGATTTCGTTCAACCAGATACCCGATGTCGCACTGGAAGAGGAAAGCGGCAAAAACGAGCTCTGGATGAAACGCCTGAACCAGTTCAAGGTGCTTACCGAAGTCGAACATAAAAAGCACGAATCGCAAAGGCGCAACCACTGAAAAAAAACGCAAAAAAAACCAGCACGCGGGTGCTGGTTTTTCTTTTTTAATAATGCAATCGCTTAAGCGAACGGATCACGCAGGATAATGGTGGCATCGCGGTCCGGACCGGTGGACACGATTGCCAGCGGGCAACCCGACAATTCTTCCAGCGCACGCAGATACGCGCGTGCTGCAGGCGGGAGTTTTTCCCATTCGGTGATCCCGGCGGTGGTTTCGCTCCAACCCGGAAATTCCAGATAAACCGGTTCGCATTGATCCCAACCCTGTGCATCCAGCGGTGCGTATTCGCTTTGCTTGCCGTGGTACTTGTAGGCAATACACATTTTCAGCGACGGCATGCCATCGAGAATGTCGAGCTTGGTGATGCACAAGCCGGAAATGCCGTTGATCGCGACTGCGCGTTTCAGCGCCACGATATCGATCCAGCCGCAGCGGCGTGGACGGCCGGTGGTGGCACCGAATTCCTGGCCACGCTTGCGAATGTCTTCGCCGGTTTCATCGTGCAGTTCGGTCGGGAATGGACCGCCACCGACGCGGGTAGCGTAGGCCTTGGCGATACCGAGCACGTAATCGATTGAATCGGCGCCGACACCGGTACCTGCGAGCGCGCCACCGACGGTGGTGTTCGAAGAAGTTACGTATGGATAGGTGCCGTGGTCGATATCGAGCAGCGAACCTTGCGCGCCTTCGAACATTACTTTCTTGCCCTGCTTGCGCAGATCATGCAGAAGACCGGCGATGTCGGTTTTCATCGGTTCGACATATTCACCGAAGGCCAGTGCTTCGTCGTAGGTCTGCTGGAAATCGACCGCATCGACGCCGAGATATTTCGTCAGCACGAAGTTGTGGTAATCGAGTGCAGCATGCAATTTTTCGGCGAGTTCTACCGGATATTTCAGATCGGCTACGCGGATGCCGCGACGCGCGACTTTATCTTCATAAGCTGGACCGATACCACGGCCAGTGGTGCCGATTGCCTTGCCGCCAGCCGCTTTTTCGCGAGCCTGGTCGAGGGCAATGTGGTACGGCATGATCAATGGCGTAGCCGGGCTGATTTTCAAACGCGAACGCACGTCGACGCCGGTGGCTTCGAGTTCGGCGATTTCTTTTTTCAATGCAGCAGGCGACAACACCACGCCGTTGCCGATCAGGCAAAGCGTATCGGCACGCAAGATGCCGGACGGAATCAGGTGCAGGACGGTCTTCTTGCCGCCAATCACCAGGGTATGACCGGCATTATGGCCACCTTGAAAGCGCACGACTGCGCCAATTTTCTCGGTGAGCAAATCGACGATTTTGCCTTTGCCTTCATCGCCCCATTGAGCGCCCAATACCACTACTGACTGACCCATAAAAATCTCCAAAACTGAAACCCAGACACAGAAAAAGCCGGTGGATGGCCCCCGGCTTTGTGAAATTATCCTTTAATTTGTCGGCTTTTGCAGGTTTTATTTTGCCTAAATCAGCCGCCCCGGATGAAATACAGTGCTATCAAGCCCGCTATCACCATAAATCCGCCTACGGCACTGAGCTGCCTATCTGGCTGGGGCAATAATTGCGCCACCATGCGCTTCCAGGCTTTCGGGGCTGCAAACAGGAACAGCCCCTCCAAGATCAGTACCAAGGCCAGTGCGGCCAGTAAATCGGCCCACTGCATCTTATTTGCGTTGGTTGCCGAAGTATTTCAGGAATTCGGAATCCGGATCGAGCACCATCACAGTCTTGCCGTCCGCCATGGTGGCGCGATAGGCCTCCAGGCTGCGGTAAAAACCGTAAAACTCGGCATCCTGGTTATAGGCACCGGCCGAAATCTCGGCTGCGAGCGCATCGCCCTCGCCTCGCAAGGTTTGTGCTTCGCGCTCCGCATTGGCCAGAATCACCTGGCTATCGCGGTCAGCACCGGCACGAATGGCATTGGCACCCTGCGCACCTTCAGCGCGCAAACGCGATGCGACCTGGGTACGTTCGGCACGCATACGGTTGAATACCGATTTCAGGATGTCGCCTTCCTGCGGCAAATTGATTCGCTTGATGCGGACATCGAGCACTTCGACACCCAACGTACTGGCACCGACGTTGATGTCTTTCAACAAGCGACCGGTCAGGTTGGAACGTCCGCTCGAAACCACTTGCGACAAAGTCAGCTGGTTAATCTCGTTATTCAAGGCGCTTTTGACGATAGGCAACAAACGTTGCTTGGCCGCTTCTTCATCACCGCCGCTGGAAGCGGTATAGAACGTGGTGACGTTTTTGATTTGCCATTTCACGAAGAAATCGATTTCTACGTCTTTCTTCTCCGAAGTCAGATAACGTTCGGGTTTGTCTTCCATATTCAAAATACGGCGATCGAACTTGCGGACTTCTTCGACCATCGGCCATTTGAAATGCAGACCGGGCTTGATATTGCTACGCACGATCTTGCCCAGGTTCAAAACGATGGCGGTCTGATTTTCATTGACGATGTAAACACTGCTGAACATCGCCAACAGCACCAGCGCCACCATGATTAAAACGTTTGTGAGATTGCGCATTATCGGCTTCCTTCTCTGCCTTCGCGACGCGGCGAACGCTCGACTTTATTATCTTCAATATCGTTGCCGATCACGGCCTGTACCGGCGCCATGCGGGTTGCGGCATTTTCAGGGCTCGGCATACCGGTGCCGTTCAACGGCAGGTAGAAAACATTATTGTCGCGACCGGAAAGTACCTTCTGATTCTTGGCGAGCACTTCTTGCATGGTTTCCAGATACAAACGCTTGCGGGTGACTTCGGGCGCCTTGCGATATTGCTCGACCAACAGGCTGAAACGTTTGGCGTCACCTTGTGCCTTGGCCACTACCGATGCCTTGTAACCTTCGGATTCCGCCTTGATGCGAGCCGCAACACCTTTCGCTTCCGGCACGGTTTTACTGGCATAAGCCTTGGCTTCACTTTCGAGCTGGTTCTTGTTTTCGCGTGCGCTGATCGCATCGTCGAAAGCCTGTTTCACTTCTTCCGGCGGACGCGCGCTCGGCAAGGTGAATTGCGACACCGTCAAACCGGTTTTATATAAATTCAGCGTTTCCTGCAGATGCTTTTGCGCTTCGATCGCCAACTGGCTGCGTTCGAACAAGACCTTGTCCATGGTGTTGTTACCGACCACTTCACGCACGGCACTTTCGGCAGAATGGCGCAGGGTTTCCACGCCTTGCTGATTATTGGCATCCACGCTGTCGCGGAAACCAAACAGGTACAAGCGCGGATTGCTGATTTGGTACTGAACATTGAATCCGATTTCGACGATATTCTCGTCTTTGGTCAGCACACTGACGGAGTCTTCGAGTTTTTCGATTTTGGTGGCATCGACCACATAAGCCGTTTCAATCGGCCAAGGTAATTTCCAGTTCGCGCCCGGCTGCATGATGCGATCGTAAGCGCCGAAACGCAGCACGACGCCGCGTTGCCTTTCGTCAATCAGTTTGAACATGTTGAATAAAAGCAGTACTGCCAGCAAACCGATAATAATCGGCATCGGTCCCATGCCTGACGAACCACCGCGACCATTGAAACCGTCTTTGACGCGGTTCAAAAGATCTTCTACCGGGTTACCGGTGTTCTTGGGGCTACCGCTGCCTTTACCGGGCGTATTCCAGGCCATGCCTACTCCGTTCGCTGCGGTCTTATCCGCATTTCTATGTGATTAAGGATTGTAATTGGGGTCTACCAGGCCAACAAGCAAGGCCTCTTGCAAAAAATGTCCGCCCTGCTCGACAGCCATGCGCTCTGCCTGAGCCAGTGGCATGTCGATTTCAAGCTGCCAACCGTGTTCGTCGCTCTGCTCGGACACAATCGCGCCTGCGGCGTACAAACGCGAGTACAGGCGCCCCTGATCCGGCGGCAACTGCAGCATGGTCTGGAAGCGCTGCTGCGCGAAACGGGTGCCCAGGGCTTGGCGAAGCAGATCGACACCATCATCGGTCTTGGCCGACAACCAGAAACGTTCATGACCCTGTCCAGGTATATCGTGACGGGCCGTGGTGTCTTCGAGACGATCAATCTTGTTGTAAATGAGTATTTGCGGAATATCGCCGGCACCGATTTCACCCAGTACCGAATCCACTTGCTCGATGCGCTCGTCACGCAAGGGATCGGCGGCATCGACCACATGCAGCAAGAGATCGGCATCGCGGGCTTCGGACAAAGTCGAACGGAACGCAGCAATCAGGTCATGCGGCAGGTCGCGGACGAAGCCGACCGTATCCGACAATACCAGGCTCGCGCCGCCTGGGATATCCAGACGCCGAACGGTTGGGTCCAGCGTCGCGAATAATTTATCGGCGACATACACGCCGGAGCCCGACAATGTATTGAACAGGGTCGATTTACCGGCGTTGGTATAGCCAACCAAGGCCACGCGTGGAATGGCATTACGCAAACGCGCGCGTCTCATTTGCGTGCGTTGCACTTCGACTTTTTCCAGCCGCGCTTGCAGTATCTCGACGCGTTTTTGCAGCAAGCGACGGTCGGTTTCCAATTGGGTTTCACCTGGGCCGCGCAAACCGATCGAACCACCGCGTTGGCGCTCAAGATGGGTCCAGCCACGGATCAATCGCGTCGCCATATGTTTCAGCTGCGCAAGCTCGACCTGAAGCTTGCCCTCATGCGAGGCCGCACGTTGTGCAAAGATATCCAGAATCAAACCACTACGATCAACGACGCGACGACCCAGATCTTTTTCGAGATTGCGTTCCTGGCCCGGTGTCAGCGCATGATTTACCAGTACCAAATCGGCACCGCTGGCTTCGCAGGCATCTTTGACTTCGATTAATTTTCCGCTGCCGATGTAGTGCGACGGGCTGGCGCGATCAACGCGTGCCAAAACGGTCGCAACAACGGTAGCACCGGCCGAGCGGGCAAGCTCGGTGAATTCTTCCAGTATGGTCGGGTCTTGCATGCCCGGACGATAGGGTTGAATCAGCAAAGCATTTTCACCCTTTCGGGTTCTATCAAACATATGTGCTGCCAGACCTTGAATTAACTAGCAACGGAATCCTGCGGTTCGTCGTCGACGACTTCGCCGCCACCGGGGCCAATGCGCACATTACGTGCCGGCACGACGGTAGAGATCGCATGTTTGTAAACCATTTGGCTGACGGTATTGCGCAGCAACACCACGAATTGGTCGAAACTTTCGATAGTGCCCTGCAACTTGATGCCGTTCACCAGATAGATCGCCACCGGCACGCGTTCGCGGCGCAGCGCATTCAAAAATGGGTCTTGCAGTGATTGTGACTTGGTCATATAGGACTCCTTTCTTATTGTGATCACGCACATTTGCGTGGTTTGCGACCATCAGTCCTGGGTCGCGATGTTCTAGTTTAACTGTTAATTCCGTTATCAGCGAGTGATGAAAAGTGACAGCGCAGCGTCAAGTTCCCTTTTCTCTAATTGGGGGTCAAACCAGCGTAAATCAAGCTCTCCACGAAACCAGGTCAGTTGTCGCTTGGCCAATTGCCGGGTTGCGGCAACGGCTTCCTCGCGGAACTGTTCAGCATTGGTTTCGCCAATCAAATGCCGCCACGCTTGCCGGTAGCCAACCGCTCGCATAGAGGGTAAATCCGCATGTAATTCGGCATTGGCCATCAGGCTTCGCATTTCCGTCAGGAATCCATGTTCAAGCATCATGTCAAAACGCCGCGCGATACGCTCATGCAAAACGGCACGATCTTTTGGAGCGATACAAACACGCAGGACCCGGAACGGGAATTTTATTCTTGAACTGCCTTGCTGCCATTCGCTGATCGGCTTTCCGGTCTGTTGAAACACTTCCAGCGCACGGGTAATACGTTGCACGTCATTGGCTTTGATGCGAATACCGGCCGCCTCGTCGACGAGTTTCAATTTTTCGTGCATCGCGGGCCAGCCGTGTACAAGCGCTTGCGCCTGGATCTCCGCGCGAATGTCTTCATCGGCGGCCGGCATATCCGACAAACCATCCAACAATGCCCGGAAATACAAACCTGTACCACCCACCAGCAGCGGAATTTTATTTTGCCGGCTTAATTGCTCCATCAAGGGGAAAGCTTCTTTCGCAAAATCGGCAGCGTTATATGTCTGTGAAGGATCGCGAATATCGATCAGGTGATGCGGAATGTCCTGCTGCTCGTCCTTGCCTGGTTTTGCAGAACCAATATCCATCCCGCGATAGACCAAGGCCGAATCCACACTGATGATTTCGGTTCGCAGGCGTTGCGCCCACTCAATCGCCAAGGCGGTTTTCCCGGAGGCGGTCGGGCCCATCAAGGCAATGGCAAGTGGTCGTGTATCGATCATTCCGGCATTTTACAGATTCAGCGCCGACTTCACTTCCACGGTACCCGCTCCGCGCTATCATTCGGCCATGAACAGATTCAAAGAACTCGGCTTCCTTTTCGTTTTTCTGGTGCCAGCTACGCTGCCGACGGCGGCCTGGCTTGGTGCGCAGACCGGCTGGTTCAATTTGATGGCCTGGTATCCGCTATTCTTTTTATTCGTGATGTTGCCGATGACCGACTTTGTACTGGGACATGACCCGGTCAATATTGCGCAAGCCGATGAAAGCAAAGTCAGCCGGCAAGTCTGGTTCAAGTTTCTTACCTTGCTTGCCCTGCCGGTTCAATGCGCCACATTGGTGTGGTCGGCATTCTGGTTTTCACAACATGACTTGAGCACGGCCGGCATTATCGGCTGGCTGTTTTCGCAGGGTATCGTTGGCGGCATTCTTGCGATCAATACCGCGCACGAATTGATCCACAAGGATGAAAAGCTGGAAAAGGCATTCGGCGGAATCCTGCTGACAACGGTCGGCTATTTCGGATTCAAGGTCGAACATCTGCGTGGCCATCATGTGCATGTCTCGACACCGGAAGATGCCTCCAGTGCCCGCTTCGGCCAAAGCGTTTGGGCCTTCATGCCGGAAGCGCTTTATCGCAACACGAAAAACGCCTGGAAACTGGAAGCCGAGCGTCTGCAAAAACTGGGAATGCCATCTTTTCATTGGCGCAACGAAATGCTGGGCTGGACTTTGCTCTGGATGGCTTTCTGCACGACGTTTTACTTGATGCTGGGCTGGATCGGCCTGGTGTTTTTTATTGCACAGGGTTTCTTTGCCGCCTGTTCGCTGGAAATCATCAATTACATCGAGCATTACGGCCTGGAACGCAGAATGCTGGCTGACGGTCGTTACGAACGCACCACACACCTGCATTCCTGGAATTCCGATTACGCCTTGTCTAATTTATTGCTGTTCCAGTTGCAACGTCACTCCGATCATCATGCCTTCCCGAAACGCCGCTACGCTATTTTGCGGCACCACGATGATTCTCCCCAATTACCGGGCGGTTATGCCGCCATGTTCGTGCTCGCTCTTTGTTCTCCGCTGTGGCATCGCGTGATGGACCCTCGGGTGCAAAAATTCAAACAGCAACTGGCTTAACTTACGAGAGCAAATGAAATGCGAAATGATTATGTCGAAGCCAAGCCCGGTCTGTTATCGAGCATCAACATCGTGCCGCTGGTGGGTGTATTTGCGGCATTATTGGTTGTGATCATGCTTGGGTTTCCGTCGAAAACCTCGCGATATTCAGATTATTGGCGCGGTGGTTGCCGCATGTCCGACAAGCCGCATAATCATAATGTGGGAATTCATGTCGATGCGAGCGGTAATGCCACTCTTGATAACGTCACCTATACCAACGATGAGATTACCGACATCATCGGCTCCGCACCAAAACACAGTGTCCATCAGCTTGTTATTGAAATTGATGTGGATCCCGACGCCAGTTATCAAGATGCAATGTCCTTGGTTACAGCAGTGCACAAATCCGGGCTTGAAGAAAAGTATATTCGCATAATCGATTCGCGCTGGAGATAGCCATCATTCCGGCAGGCTCGCTGAATCGGCACTACTTTCTTTGTTTCCCATGTATCTTCCAATAGCGGGCCACTTCCTTCATTGCCTTCTTTTCCGCCGGTTTCCAGTGTGATGTAAGTTCAGCTCGCATGTCGTCATCACCCCAGGCCTTATTACTTTTTACGGCCAGTTCGAAATAATTCAGCGCCTGTTCTTTGTCTTCTGCACACCAATAGGCAATGCTCAGCGTATAGGCAATCCAGAATGGCTTGCCACCATGCAGATGTTCGGCTTCTTTCCAATCGGCAATGGCTTGCCGGTAGCGCTTCAAAATAAACATGCTCCAGCCTTTCGACCAAAGCACATAGCGCATGTCTTCTGGTGAAACGGATTTCGAATTCAGCGCCCGTGCGTAGTATTCATCGCATGTTGAAACCTCACCATCCAGGCAATACTGGTAGGCTCGCACTGCAATGAAATATGCATTATCCGGCTCTTTGGCTATTTGCTGATCGACCTCGACGAGGAACAAATCTCTTTTCTCGGCAGCGGGATTAATGGCATAGGCTGCGGGGTCGGGATCGACATACAGCGCTTGCGCGGTTTCCGGCGTGCCGGATGCAAAAGCCGACAGCGGTACAAGCAGCAAGCAAGAAAACACCAGGGCTTTGCCAAATAAGCCCATCAAAAAATATCTTCTGTTAGGCGGCATCATCAATCGTCTTCCGGCCACACGATTCCGGCTGGCTTATTCGATTTCAATTTCGGCTTGTTTTGTTTCGAGACTGCATTCCATATTTTCAATGCATCGACGGTCGCAGCCACATCGTGCACGCGGATTATCTTTGCGCCGTTTTGTGCGGCGATCAGTGCGGCGGCGACCGAGCCATGAACGCGATCATTCACATCGCGGCCGGTCAACGCGCCAATCATCGATTTTCTCGACAGCCCCGCCAGCACTGGTACGCCAAGTTCGACGAATTTCTGCAATTGCGCGAGCAAGGCAAGATTGTGTTCGAGTGATTTGCCGAAGCCGAAACCCGGATCGATCACGATATTCTTCTTCGAAATGCCAGCCATCTCGCAGGCGAAAATTCGCTGCGTCAAAAAGCTGTGCACTTCGGCGACGACATCGTCGTAATGCGGTGCGGCTTGCATCGACCCCGGCTCGCCCTGCATATGCATTAGGATGACCGGCACTTTGAGTTCGGCAGCGACATCGAGGGCATCATCCCGCCGCAACGCAAATACGTCATTGATGATGCTCGCGCCGGCCTTCACGGCTGCGCGCATCACGCCAGGTTTCGAAGTGTCGATCGCAATCGGAACATCGATTTTTTTTGCCAGCGCTTCTATGACCGGAATTACGCGCTGTAATTCTTCCGCTTCGGAAATTTCTTCCGCACCGGGACGCGTTGATTCACCACCAATATCCAGCACATCCGCGCCTTCGGCGACCAGGCGCAAGCCGCGTGCGATAGCCGCGTCGGTTGTACCGTGCTGTCCGCCATCCGAAAAGGAATCCGGCGTGACATTGACGATACCCATCACGCGGGCAATATCGAAACTGAGAATTTTTCCAGCGCAGTTTAGCTGGGGAGTTGTATCGAACATCGGATTAAATTACCCACAAAAAAGCCAGAACGCATTCTGGCCTTTTCGATACCTGGTCACAAGCTGCTATAGATCACCCAGCTTTGCATCTTTGGTAGGTTTTTCGAGCCAGGCAGCAATATCGCTGCTTAGCGTCTTGGCCGTTCTGGCCAGCACCGAGCAGGAGCTCTTGTAGCCGCCCCACATGCCGCCCATGGAATTGCGTCGCGCCATGAAACTGCCAACACTCTCGCCGTTTTCAAAAAACTCGCCACGCACAATGGTGGATTTCGCATGCCCCATGAAGGCATTACCCATGCTCATTGCATCCAAAATTTCGAGTTTCAGTACGCGTCCCTTCGAAGTATCTACGGCAGAATCGGTGAAATTCAGCATCATGCCTTTGTCTTGCGCTGCCTTTTTCAGAAAATCAGCCAGTTGCTCCGGTACCTTGCATTCTTTCTGGATTTTGCTGGCCACTGCAGAATTTTCGGCATAAGGGACAGGACGCTGCATGGTGATCGGCTCGCCTGCAAATACGGTACCTGAGCAGAAAATGCCAAATGCCAGTATCAATTTTTTCATCGTTTATCCTCTTATTTTATCGGGTTGAAGGCGGCTGTAATTTTTAAAATGGCTGATATGCATTAGCCCACAAAAAAGGCCAGAACGCATTCTGGCCTTTTCAATACTTCGCTACAAGTCAAACTCAGGTCTGCGGTGCGGCGCCGCCAAAATTCCCGGCAACCGGCCCGATATCATCCTTCGATGTCTTGCCCGACTTCACCCAATCCAGCGGTGGGCCGGGAATACGGCCTTCCATCACGGCATCGATCTGGCTGACGTCGATGGTTTCGTAGGTGAGCAACGCTTCGGCCATCACATGCAGCTTGTCGATATTTTCGGTCAGGATTTTCTTGGTGCGCGCATAAGCGGTATCAAGAATGGTGCGGACAACTTCGTCGATTTTTTTCGCGGTATCGTCTGAAACATTTTTCGTTTGCGTTACCGAGCGGCCCAGGAAAACTTCGTTGTCTTCTTCGGCATAGGCAATCGGACCCAGCTCTTCGGACAAGCCCCATTTGGTCACCATATTGCGGGCCATTTTCGTGGCACGCTCGATATCGTTCGAAGCACCGGTGGTGACTTTGTCGGCACCGAAAATCAATTCTTCGGCAACACGGCCGCCGTAAAGCGAGCAAAGCTGCGACTGGATTGCGGCACGGTTCAAACTGTATTTGTCGCCTTCCGGCAAATACATCGTGACGCCAAGTGCGCGACCACGAGGAATGATGGTGACTTTGTAAACCGGATCATGTTCTGGAACGCAACGACCGACAATCGCATGACCGGCTTCGTGATAAGCCGTGTTGCGCTTTTCTTCTTCGCTCATGACCATCGAACGACGTTCGGCACCCATCAAAATCTTGTCGCGTGCCTTGTCGAAATGCTCCATGCGTACATCTTTCGCGTTTTCGCGGGCAGCAAACAATGCAGCTTCATTGACCAGGTTGGCCAGGTCTGCACCGCTGAAACCCGGCGTACCGCGTGCAATGGTCATTGGGTCGACATCGGCATCCAGCGGCACTTTGCGCATATGCACTTTCAGGATTTGTTCGCGACCACGGACATCCGGCAAGCCGACAACGACTTGCCGATCGAAACGACCCGGACGCAACAAAGCTGGATCCAATACGTCTGGACGATTGGTAGCGGCAATAACAATCACGCCTTCGCCGCCCTCAAAGCCATCCATTTCGACCAGCAAGGCATTCAAGGTTTGCTCGCGTTCGTCGTGACCACCGCCCAAACCGGCACCGCGGTGACGGCCGACCGCATCGATTTCGTCGATGAAGATGATGCAAGGTGCATGCTTCTTCGCTTGATCGAACATGTCGCGTACGCGGCTTGCGCCAACACCGACGAACATTTCAACGAAGTCGGAACCGGAAATGGTGAAAAAAGGAACCTTGGCTTCGCCAGCAATGGCGCGTGCCAACAGGGTTTTACCGGTACCGGGATTGCCTACCATCAACACGCCGCGCGGAATGCGACCGCCGAGTTTCTGGAAGCGGCCCGGATCACGCAAGAATTCGACCAGTTCTCCGACTTCTTCTTTCGCTTCGTCGCAACCGGCGACATCTTCAAACGTGACTTTGACTTGATCTTCGCCCTGCATTTTTGCGCGCGAACGGCCGAAGCTCATCGCACCGCCTTTACCACCGCCCTGCATCTGGCGCATGAAATAAATGAAGATGCCGACGAATAAAATAATCGGGAGGAAATTGATAACAGCGGACCAGAACAGCGAAGGGCCGCCCGATGGTTTTTGTTGAATGATTTCGACGTGCTTATCAACCAGGTCATTGACCAATTCACGGTCGTAAGGGCCGGTGGTGGTCAACACGGTGCCGTCGTTGCGGGTGAATCTAAGGATGGTCGCAGCACCGGTGCTTTCGCCGGAGAACTCGACACTTTTTACATTTCTGTCGTAAACATCATCGATGAATTTTGAATACTCGACTTCCTTGGTGGATGCACCAATGCCCATCTTGCCGGAGAAGCTTTGGTACACGGTCATCATCACCAAGCCGATAACCAGTGCGAGTAATAAATTTTTCACGAGATCATTCATTCTTTTTCCTTAACGTTTGCCGGTGGCCAACGCATAAACTTCATTAGAGCGACGGCGCGATGCCGCCGGTTTACGGGTAATCACTTTGGTATAGCGGGTTTTCAGATCCTTCATGTAGGCGTCGAATCCTTCGCCCATGAATAACTTGATCAAAAAGTTACCGCCTTTCTTCAGGTGCTTATCCGCGAATTCCACCGCCAGTTCCGACAGGTACATAGCCCGGGCCTGGTCAACGGAGTCCACACCACTCATATTGGGGGCCATATCGGAAAGCACAAGGTCCACGGCAGCGCCGTCTATCAAGGCTTCCAGACGTGAGACTGCCTCATCTTCTCTGAAATCGCCGTGAATGAAGTCCACCCCGGCGATACCCGGCATATCCAGGATATCCATCGCTATTACCCGGCCTTTTGAGCCCAAATCGCGCCTGACAACTTGCGACCAGCCGCCCGGTGCAGCGCCCAAGTCGACCACGATCATGCCCGGCCTGAGCAATTTGTCGCGCTCGATCAGCTCCTCGAGCTTGTAAGCCGCCCGCGAACGCATGCCTTCGGCCTGCGCTTTCTTCACGAAAGGGTCGGCGAAATGTTCTTTAAGCCATTGCTGGCTACTTTTACTGCGGGCCATGGATACTCAACCAAAACTATACAAAAACCTTCTCAACGCCACCATGATAACCTGTACGCCCTTGAAAACCCTTCAGATGTTTATGTCTACTTCCTTATCCAATCCCCAAAAACGCTATTTGAAAGGCTTAGCGCATGATTTACGCCCCACCATCCTGGTTGGCGCAAAAGGCGTTACCCCGTCTCTTTTAACGGAATTGGACGCAGTTTTGGAACAACACGAGCTGATCAAGGTAAAAATCTCGGCTGAAGACCGCGAAACCCGCGATAGCTGGATCGATGAATTGGTGAAAGCCAGTCAATCAGGCCTGGTTGCGCGCATCGGTCATGTCGCCGTGTTATTTCGTCGCAGCAAGAACAAGCCATTCGTGATTCTGCCTAAAGCGTAAGAACCATGCAGTTGACGCTGGAAAATCCCGATTTCCGTTATTTGTTGCGTGGCGTCAACGCAGACGGGGTGCTCGTCAACGATAAAACCCTGAACCACAGTTTTATTCTTACGCCGCACGAGCTGGTGGAAAACTGGCGCCCGACTTCCAGCCAGGATCTGCTCCCGGAAGATATCCAGGCCATTCTCGATTTGAATCCGGTCCTGGTCATTCTCGGCACCGGCACCAATCAGCAATTTCCGTCGGCCGCAGTGATGGCTGCATGCCTGACACGCGGCATCGGCATCGAAGTAATGAATAATGCCGCCGCCGCACGCACTTTCAACGTGCTGGCAACCGAAGGACGCAAGGTCGTGGCCGGTTTTATCGTCTGATGTACAAGAAACGCCGTGTTATTGCTGTACTGGTATTCCTGTCGATAGTCGTTGCGTTTTTTTTGCAGGGTTGCGTATCCCGGATACCGATAGCGATACCTGAGTTTGCTCCAGTTGAAGCGCCAACCATGGACGAATACTTTGCCTGGGCTGCAAATCACCGGAAAGAAATAATCGCGTATCAAGCGTTTCTCGATGAGCAAGCCGTTGGTGACATCGTGCCTTTGTCGCAATTATTGAAATCGGCGCGCGACTGGAAAAGATGCAATGCGGATCCGTTCTCGGTACCGCCGAAAGAACTGTGGCCCAATATCGTGCCGACCTTGCAGGTCGTAAAAAAACTCAAAGCCGATGGCGTGTTGGTCAATCCAGTCGCCGCTTCGGCATATCGCGATCCGGTGTTGAATGTCTGCGCCGGCGGCAGTCTGAAAAGCAAACATCTGCAATTGAATGCGATCGACTTCGATATCGAGGCTACACCGACTTCGCTGGCAACCCTTTGCAATGCCTGGAAAACATCGGGGCCCGAATTGAATCTAGGGCTCGGCTTTTACACGACCACTAATACGACCACTAAAATTCATTTGGACACGCTCGGCTTCCGTAGCTGGGGGCCGGATTACACCCATAAAACCTCGCCCTGCCTGCAAACCAAGTCAACCGTTCAATAAAAAGCAATGCGCTATGTACGCTAGCGCCCGTAGCCAACAAGTCTGCAAGGCCTTTACTGTGGTGCTTTTCTGAAAAGGTTCAACCAAAAATGGCAGTGGCCTTATCTCCGAAATTAAACCACCTTCTTGCAGCTTTGCCGCCGGAAGTTCAGGAGCGCATATTCCCACATCTTGAATTGGTGAAGTTGCCGCTTCGCAAAATCCTGTATGGGTCGGGCGACCCGATGGGACACGTGTATTTTCCGGCAGATGCCATCATCTCCATGCAGTACATAATGGAAGATGGGGCATCAGCCGCCATTTTAGTGGTAGGTAACGAAGGCCTCATGGGCGTTTCACTATTCATGTGCGGCGAAAGCACACCCAGTATCTCAATGGTTCAAAGTGCAGGCACAGCCTATCGTTTACCAGGACATGTGCTGAAAGCCGAATTTAATCGTCACGGCACCTTGCTGAATCTCATGTTGCGTTACACGCAGGCCCTGATAACACAAATGGCGCAAACAGCGGTATGCAACCGGCATCATTCCGTCGACCAGCAGTTATGCCGCTGGCTCTTACTGTCACTCGACAGGCTTCCCAGCAACAGGTTAACCATGACGCTGTAATTCATTGCGAGCATGCTTGGTGTACGCCGTGAAGGTGTCACACAATCGGCCGGACGGCTGCAGAAGCTTGGCATAATCGAATACAAGCGCGGCCTGATCACGGTCATCGACCGACTCAAACTTGAGCAGATGAGCTGTGAATGTTACGCCGTAGTGGTGCGTCTGCTTCATTACCTGCCGCCAAGGATCGTTTTGCCGCCCGATATTTCGAAGAATTAGTTACCGGTAACCCCGGATAATTGGTGCATTCCGGCTGCAATCTAAGTGACATATTAACCGTAGGCCGGGCCCTGGCCCGACAAAC
Organism: Arenimonas sp.; assembly: GCA_050737875.1. GTDB lineage: Bacteria > Pseudomonadota > Gammaproteobacteria > Xanthomonadales > Xanthomonadaceae > Arenimonas. The sequence continues at coordinate 25,454 of JBOHYG010000056.1, forward strand.
AAATTGCGATAATATTCGAATGTCGGGCCTAAGCCCGACCTACCCAAGTCACATCCCTGTCATAAAAGTGATATCTAATGCACCTACCCCCGGCCTCTGTCACGGTATCAATGTGCTTAAACGAATTCTGATTGTCGATGATGAACCTGCCATTCGCGATATGGTGGCTTTTGCTGTGCGAAAAGACAGCTACGAGCCCGTTCATGCCGGTGATGCCCGCGAAGCACAGGAAGCCATCGCCCTGAAGGTACCCGACCTGATTTTGCTGGACTGGATGTTACCAGGCACTAGTGGCCTGGAACTTGCCCGTCGCTGGCGTCGCGATGAACTCACCCGCGGCGTGCCGATCATCATGTTGACCGCGCGCGGCGAAGAAAACGATCGCGTCAGCGGTTTGGAATCTGGCGTTGATGATTACGTGATCAAGCCGTTTTCCGCCCGTGAATTATTGGCACGCATCAAGGCGGTGTTGCGTCGCTCGCGTGATGACGAAGACGATGGCTCGGTCAAAATTGGTGATCTACGCATTGATGGCGCAGCGCACCGGGTTTATGCCGGCGAGCAAAGCGTGCATGTCGGTCCGACCGAATACCGCTTGCTGCATTTTTTCATGACCCACGCCGACCGCGTTTATACCCGCAGCCAGTTATTGGATTATGTCTGGGGCGGCAGTGTTTATGTCGAAGAACGCACGGTCGATGTCCATATTCGTCGCCTGCGCAAAGCACTGGAACCATTCAAGCTTGAAGACATGGTACAAACCGTGCGCGGTGCTGGCTATCGCTTCTCTGCCTTGCGTTAAACTGCGGCATGCCCAACTTCATCAGCAATATCAGTAAACATCAAACGCTCAGGCGCATCCTGCTATTTCTAATTGTTGCTGCGTTTATTGGCTTGGCCAGCGGTTTTTTAATACCCGCAATTCTCATTGCTGCCTTGCTTGTCATCATCTGGCAATACTGGCGAGTGAATCATCTACTCATGCGAACACGAGCCAACGAAACATTCAACAATACGGTATCGAAAGATATCTATCAGCAACTCGAGAATCAGCTTGCACACCGCGAACTATCGGCCAGACACCGTGCACGCCGCTTGCTGAGCCTGCTACGCGCCTATCGTCAGGCCGGTGCGGCCTTGCATGACGGTGGATTGATTGTGCAACGCAATAGCAGCCAGATTGTCTGGTTCAACAAATCGGCAAAGCGATTCCTTGGCTTGAATTACCCACGCAGCATTGGCACGAACTTGTTGATGCACCTCGATAGCCCACGTGTGCATGAATGGTTTCTGGCCGGCGATGTCGACGAACCACTGATGGACCTGGCTTGCCCGAACGACGAAAACATTCGCTTGAGTCTGCGTTTGCTGCCTTACTCGAATGAACAGTTCCTGGTCGTCGTGCGTGACGTAACCAAGTTGATGCAGCTCGAACACATGCGTCGTGACTTTGTCGCGAATGTATCGCACGAGCTTCGTACGCCGCTTACCGTCGTGCACGGCTATCTGGACATGATGGAACCGGAAGACAATCCGCAATTTGCGCCAATGATCGAAGAAATGCGCAAACAATCGGCGCGCATGGCACAACTGGTCGAAGACTTGCTGACCTTGTCACGCCTCGATGCAGAAGATTCGCTGCGGGAAGAAGTCATACCGATGCAGATGATGCTGACCACGCTTCGTCGGGAAGCCGATGCTTTAAGCCAGGGGCATCACAAAATTACCATCGAAGATATCGCGCAATGCGATATCTATGGCGCACACAAAGAACTGCACAGCGCTTTCTCGAATCTGGTCAGCAATGCGGTACGTTACACGCCGCACAACGGCGAGATCACGATCCGTTTTGAACAAGCCGCCGATAAGTCATTGCGACTTAGTGTGAAAGACAGCGGATACGGCATTCCGGCGCAGCATATCCCACGGATTACTGAGCGTTTTTACCGCGTTTCGACCAGCCGTTCCCGCGAGAGCGGCGGAACCGGCCTGGGGCTTTCCATTGCCAAACACGTACTCAGCCTGCATCAGGCCCGCCTGGAAATCGAAAGCGAAGTCGGAAAAGGCAGCCGGTTTACCTGCATATTCAGCGGTGAGCGCGCGCGCACCCGTACAAGATAAGATTTTCCCACCAATCGGTATCGGTGTCGGCTATCCTTATACCCTCGTAAAAAAAGATAAATCCCGTGAGTACAGATAGACCTAGTAGCGAACTGTTTATCAATCGCGAGTTATCGCAGCTGGAATTCAATTTCCGCGTGCTGGCACAGGCACAAGATGACAAGATTCCGCTGTTGGAACGGCTTCGCTATCTCTGCATCGCCTGCACGAACCTCGATGAATTCTTTGAAATCCGTGCTGCCACCGTACGAACGGCCTTGCAATTCGGAACACCGCTGCAACCCGACGGCATCCATCCCAGCGATGCGTTGAAACTGATCCACGAAAAAGCCGGCGAACTGGTGCAGGCGCAATATCAGTTCTGGAACGAGGTCATGCGCCCCGCTCTGACCGATGCCGGCATTCGCGTGATGCCGAGAGACCAGTGGAATGCCAAGGAGCGCCGCTGGCTGCATGAATATTTCAAGGAAGAAGTATTGCCGGTGTTGTCGCCAATTGGTTTGGACCCGGCTCACCCATTTCCGCGCATCCTGAATAAAAGTTTGAATGTCGTGGTCGTACTGGAAGGCAAGGATGCTTTTGGCCGCAACGGCGGCATGGCGATCGTGCGTGCGCCAAGATCGTTATCGCGCATTATCCAGATTCCGCCGGAAGTCTCCGGTGGCAAACACGATTTCGTTTTGCTGTCGGCCGTATTGTCGGCGTTTATCGATGATCTGTTTACCGGCTTGACGGTAAAAGGCGCGTATCAATTCCGGGTAACGCGCAATTCGGAATTATTCGTCGACGAGGAAGAAGTCGAAAATCTTGCCAGCGCACTGAAAGACGAATTGATTGGCCGCGGGTTCCGACCGGCCGTCCGGCTGGAAATTGCCGAAACCTGCCCGAAATCGATCGTCAAGATCCTGCTCGAGAATTTCAAACTTCCGGAAAATGCCGTCTATCGAATCAACGGCCCGGTCAACCTGAATCGCGTGACTCAGGTTTACGATCTGGTCAATCGTCCCGAGTTGAAATTTCCGGTTTTCAAATCGCGCCATGGCTTGCTGGACGAAGACAATCCATTCAACACCATCAGCGAAGGCGATGTGTTGCTGCATCACCCCTACGACAGCTTCAGCCATGTGCTGGATTTGCTGCAGTACGCCAGCAATGATCCACATGTATTGGCGATCAAGCAGACCCTGTATCGCACCGGTAAAGATTCAAAGATCATCGAATACCTGATCAACGCGGCACGCAACGGCAAGGATGTTACCGTCGTGGTTGAACTGCGGGCGCGTTTCGATGAAGAAGCGAATTTGAATCTTGCCGACCGTCTGCAGGAAGCCGGTGTGCAAGTGATGTATGGCGTGGTCGGCTACAAGACCCATGCGAAGATGATGTTGATCGTTCGGCGAGAAGGTAAAAAATTGCGTCGCTACGTGCATTTGGGTACCGGCAATTATCATGCAGGTACTGCACGGGCTTATACCGACATTGGCCTGATGACGGCCGATCCGGACATCACCAATGATGTGCATGGCTTATTCCAGCAAATGTCCGGCTTGGCGCCGACCATCAAATTGAAACGCTTGCTGCAATCTCCGTTTACCCTGCACAAAAGTTTGCTGAAAAAAATCGATCGCGAAGCGAAACATGCCAGAGCCGGACGGCGGGCGCATATTGTTGCGAAAATGAATGCGATCAACGAACCCGGCGTGATCAATGCGCTCTATGCAGCTTCACAGGCGGGCGTCAAAATCGACCTGATCGTTCGAGGCGCCTGTTGTTTGCGCCCGGGCGTACCTGGCTTGTCGGAGAACATCAATGTGCGCTCGCTGGTTGGACGCTTTCTCGAGCATAGTCGCGTGTATTGGTTTCTCAACGATGGCGATATCGAAACCTATTGTTCCAGTGCCGACTGGATGGAACGCAATTTGCTTCGCCGCATCGAAACCTGCTTTCCAATTATCGACGCAAAACTTGCAACCCGTGTGTACGAGGAAGAGCTTGGCAACTATCTGATGGATAATTCGCAGGCCTGGCATTTACAATCCGACGGCAGCTATATCAAAGTCGCGCCGAAAGAGGATGAAATGCCCTACTCGGCACAGGGCTCACTGTTAGCGAAAATTTGCGGGTAATTCATGCCACTAGAGCAATCCAGCCCATTGAAAGACGGCGATTTACTTGCCGCTATCGATATTGGCTCGAACAGTTTTCATATGGTGGTAGCACGATACGTGCTGGGCCAATTACGCATCGTTGATCGCATCAAGGAAACCGTGCGTCTGGCCGAAGGTCTGGATGGCAAGGGCGGCTTACAACGCGAAGCTATCGAACGGGCACTGGAATGCCTGTCGCGCTTTGGTCAACGCATTCGCACCATTCCGCCACAACATGTGCGGGCGATTGCAACCAATACCGTACGCGCACTGAAAAGCCCGCAAATATTTTTGCTGCCGGCCGAAAAAGCTCTGGGCCACGGCATCGAAGTCGTCGCCGGCCGCGAAGAAGCACGCTTGATTTATCTCGGCGTTGCCAACGGACAACCGCCCCGGGAAAAGCGCCGCCTGGTGATGGACATCGGTGGCGGTTCGACCGAATTCATTATTGGTGAAGGCTTTGAGTCACTGGAACGCGAAAGTCTGCAGATGGGTTGCGTTGCCACCACCAAGCGTTTTTTCCCGGATGGCGAATTAACCAAAAAGCGCTGGAAAGATGCACTGACTGAAATTACCGCCGAGTTCCAGCAATTTTCCACAGTTTATCGAGATCGCGGCTGGCAGGAAGTGTACGGGTCCTCTGGCACGATCAAGGCCGTCGGCGAAATTTGCACCGAAATGAAATTGACGCAGAACATCATTACTGAAGCCGCACTCAAAAAAGTGCGGGAACAACTTCTGCAATTCGACAAGATCGAAGACATCAAATTACCCGGACTTCCTGCGGATCGCCGCCCGGTGATCGCCGGTGGCTTGCTGATTCTCGATGCGGCTTTTGCCGAACTCGAAATCAAACGCATGCATATCAGCGACGATGCGCTGCGCGAAGGCGTGCTGTACGACATGATCGGACGCCGCAGCGAACGCGATCCGCGAGAAGCATCGATCCTGGCCTTGTGTGAACGCTACGCCGTCGATATGCCGCAAGCGAGCCGGGTCGAAAAAACCGCCCTGAAATTATTCGACGACGTTGCAGAAGACTGGCTACTTGATGGCGAAGAACTCCGCTTGCTCGGCTGGGCCGCACGCTTGCATGAAATGGGCCTGGCGATTGCCCATAGCCAATACCACACGCATGGCGCTTATCTGATCGAATATTCCGACGTTGCCGGCTTCTCGAAAACCGAGCAGCAATTCCTTGCAGCCCTGATTCGCAATCAACGCCGCGGCTTCAATAATAAAAGCATCCAGGCCCTGCCAGACCGTTTGGCAAAATCGGCACAGCGCTGTGCCATCTTGCTCAGACTCGCCGTGCTACTGCATCGCAGCCACGTCCGCAATGCCGTTCCTGATCCGAAGCTGCAGGTCACCGGCAACACCCTGAAACTGACGCTTGAAAAAGCCTGGTTGAAAGCGCATCCATTGACGAAATCGGACCTGGATGCCGAGCAGGAATATCTGGACGAGATCAATTACAAATTGACGATTGCCTGATGATCAGCAGGTGCGTTTGATCAGCGCACCACCTCCATCGTCGCCAGCACCGCTTTAATCTCGCCGTAACTGTAATCTTCACCCAGGAACTGTTTAATCGGCCCAACGGCAGAACTATCGCCAAATTGCAGAATTGCCTGCATGATTGGATCCACCTTGTCGGCAGTAACAAGATCGTTCAAAGCGACTTCACCGGTAGCCAGATATCGCATCAGATGACCTTCGATCGTTCCTTGACTCAACTTGCGTTCAATGGCGATCTCAGAAATGGATGTACCTTGCTGAAACATCGAAAGCGTCATTTCAAAAGTATCGCTGTTGCGGCGTGCACCGGCTTTTCGTTCACGCTTCGGAATTTTGAAATCGATACGTGATTCGAGCTGGTTTTCTTCACAATACCCCTTGATGACGTCAAGGCATTCAACACCATATTTTTCGAATTTCACATCACCCACACCGGATATTTTCAGCATCTGCTCCGAATCCTGCGGCAGATAGGTGGCCATTTCAATCAGGGTGACATCGGAAAAAATCACGTACGGAGGAACATTCTCGGCCCGGGCAAATTCAGTTCGCACGCTCTTCAGCCTTTCGAATAGATCCCGGAAATAATAGTTGGCTTCTTGTTGCCCGCGCTTTTCAGCTCTCTCGACTTCATCAACGACTTTGACCAATTCAACGATGGTTTTTCCTTTGAGCACATCACGACTTTTATCGGTGAGCACAAGAGTCGGGTACTGGCCACTGGTTTGATCCAGATAACCTTGTTCGATCAACTCGCGAAAATAGGCCAACCAACTGGTTTTTGGAATGTCGGCGCCAATACCGTAAGTCGGTAATAGCTTGTGTTGATCCCGCATTTTTTGCGATTTCGCTCCGCGCAGGAAATCAACCAGATAGGTCAAACCCATGCGTTGTTCGGTGCGATAGACGGCGCTCAAGGCTTTCTGGGCAATGACGGTTCCGTCAAATCGTTCGAAAGTTTTCAGACAGTTGTCACAGTGACCGCATTTGTCGGTACTGTCTTCCGAAAAATACTGCAGCAGGAATTTCCTTCGGCAGGTTTTCAGGTCACCAAACTGCGCCATCACATTAAGCTTGCCGAGCATGATGTCGGTTTGTTCGGCGTTACCTTCCACTTCGGCAAAGGCCTTAAGTTTTTGCACATCACCATGGCTGAAAAACAGCAAGGCTTCGCTTTCAAGCCCGTCACGGCCGGCACGGCCGGTTTCCTGGTAATAGCTCTCGATGTTTTTCGGCAAATCGTGATGCACGACGAAACGTACATTCGACTTGTCGACCCCCATCCCGAATGCAATGGTCGCGACCATTATTTTCACTTCGTCCCTGAGAAACAATTCCTGGTGCTTTTCGCGCTTGGTCTTGTCGTGGCCGGCGTGGTAAGCGAGCGCACTGAAACCGTCATTACGCAGGTCCTCCGCCAAGGCATCCACCGAATTTCGGCTCAGACAATAGATGATCCCGCTTTCGTTGCGACGCTTGTCCAGGTAATCGAATAATTGCGTGTAGGTATCGCGCTTGGGTTCGACCCGATAAAAAATATTGGCACGGTTGAAGCTCGATGCAAATACTTCGGCATGTTCGATATGCAGTTTTTCGAGGATGTCCTGCCGAACCAATCTATCCGCCGTTGCCGTCAGTGCGATGACGGGCACCTCCGGAAACCAGCTTTTCAACCGCCCAAGTTGTATGTACTCGGGACGAAAGTCGTGACCCCAACTCGAAATGCAATGCGCTTCGTCGATCGCAAACAGTGAAACACGAATGCTTTTAAGGAAGTCGATAAACTGGCCGCTGCTTTGAAGCAATCTTTCCGGTGCGATGTAGAGAATCCTGACCTCACCACTACGCACCGCCGCAATCACTTCCTGCTGCGCGGAATTTTCCTGGCTCGAGTTCAGGAATGCAGCTTTCACGCCATTCAATCGCAAGGCATCGACCTGATCTTTCATCAAGGCGATCAAAGGCGAAACCACCACGGTCAAGCCATCCAGCATCAATGCTGGAATTTGATAACACAGGGATTTCCCGCCGCCTGTCGGCATCAACACCAGGCAGTCTCTATTCGCTAGCACACATTCCACGGCCGCTTGTTGATTCATGCGGAAATCGTCGTAACCGAATTGGTTCTTGAGAATTTCCAGGGCGTTTGTGATGGACATGTATGGCTTTTATCGACTTTTTAGTTGTTGGAGTGATGGTAACAAAACCAGCATGGTGCCGATGTAGGAGATTTTCCATGCTGACTGTAGGAAAAACACTGAATATTCCTGTTCATCGACCGCAGCTGAACCACCTGAGAATAAGTCATCATTCTGTCACGCCAATGACACAAGGCTTGCATACTGGCTGCGCACACTGCGCGCATGAAAAACTATCAGCACATCGAATTGATTACCGAAACCTATCCACCCGAAATCAACGGGGTGGCGTTGACGGTTCAGGCTTTGGAATACGGCCTGCGAAATCTTGGCCATCGCGTCGGTTTGGTGAGGCCGGAACAACACGATGAATCGCCACGCCATCATCAGGATTTGATGCTGGTCGAAGGTGCGCCGATTCCACGCTATCCCGGTTTGCGTTTTGGACTTCCGGCACGCAAACGTTTGATCGCGCGCTGGACTGCACAACGCCCAGATGCGATTTATATAGCAACCGAAGGCCCGCTCGGTTGGTCCGCGATGCGCGCCGCACGCAAATTGAACATTCCGATAGCGACAGGCTTCCATACCCGCTTTGACGATTATGTCGGCCGTTATGGCGCTGGCTTTTTATCGCCTTGGGTCTTGGCCTGGTTGCGTCGTTTTCATAATCGCGGCGATGCGACTCTGGTACCTACCACCGAACTTGCAGAATCATTGACACAGCAAGGTTTTCATCATGTGCAGCATTTGGGGCGAGCGGTCGATACGCGGCAGTTCAATGCAAATTGGCGTAACGAAGAATTACGGACCAGTTGGGGGTTGAAGCCGGACGATCTCGCCGTTGTCCATGTTGGCCGGATTGCACCGGAAAAAAATATGCCGCTCGCAATCAAGGCATTCCGCGCATTGAAGGAAAGACGACCTGACGCAAAATTCATCCTGGTCGGCGATGGCCCGCATCGCGCCAGCGTGCAATCGGAAAATCCGGATTTCATTTTTGCCGGTATGCGTCGCGGCGATGACCTTGCACAGCATTACGCCAGCGCCGATGTCTTCTGCTTTCCCAGTCTGTCCGAAACATTCGGCAACGTAACGCTGGAAGCGATGGCTTCCGGACTTGCCGTCTGCGCATTCGACTATGGTGCCGCAAAAGAACATTGCCAAGATGGCGTTCATGGCAGAACGGTATGCTTTGGTGATGAACCGTCCTTCATCAAGGCATTCGTCGAGCTCGCCTCGGATTCACAACTGAAGAAAATGGGTGAGCAAGCAAAAGAATCCGTTCAACACCTGCATCCGGAAACGGTGGCAAAAGCATTCTCACGTTTATTACATGAACTTTCCGACTTAAGGAGCGTGGCATGAACATTCGGGTGAAGCATTTTCTGCAACAGGAAAAACAATGGTGCGTGCAGGCCAATACCTGGGCCGAACAAACCTGGGTACGGCGCTATTTCCAAACAGTCAGCCGGCTTGGCGACGGTCTGGTCTGGTATCTGTTGATGGCCGTGATCATGCTGGTGGAAGGCGCACGCGGCACCCCGGTATTCCTGCATATGGCGGTGATGGCCGTGACTACCGCCTCGCTATATCGCGTTCTCAAAAAATGGACCAAGCGTCCACGCCCGTTTGCTGACGACAACCGCATTCACGTCTGGACGGCACCGCTTGATGAATTCAGTTTTCCTTCCGGGCATACGCTGCATGCCGTGTCATTTACTTTGGTTGCGCTGGCCTACTATCCGATACTCGCGCCGGTGCTGATTCCGTTGGCAATCAGCATTGCCCTTTCTCGAGTTATTTTGGGATTGCATTATCCGAGCGATGTTATTGCCGCGACCGTGATTGGATCGATGTTGGCCTGGCTGTCGTTCCTTGT
>JBOHYG010000057.1:0-28028 GCA_050737875.1 Arenimonas sp.
GCTCAGGCTCAGGCTCAGGCTCAGGCTCAGGCTCAGGCTCAGGCTCAGGCTCAGGCTCAGGCTCAGGCTCAGGCTCAGGCTCAGGCTCAGGCTCAGGCTCAGGCTCAGGCTCCGGTTCTGGCTCAGGTTCCGGCTCAGGCTCAGGTTCAGGTTCTGGAATTGGCTCTGGTTCGGGAATTGGTGCAGGCTCTGGTATGGGTTCTGGTTCTGGTAACGGCTCGATCAAGTTCTGGAAGGCTGGAACTATTGGAGCATCCGGAATACTCGCGACTTCGATCGGTGATTCGTTTGTGGGTGCTGGCGTCTTTACTGGTTGGACGAGACTTACCGGCTCCACTAGTGGTGGAGCTGTTTCAGGCAGTAGTGCTGCCTTTATCCCGATCACCACGGCAATCGCAATTTCGTCCTGGATTGCAAACACATCGGTCAATTGTCGGTCGTAGGTTTCCGACCATAGATGAAAACCATCGACGACCTTGAGCAACTGTACCGAAACACGAATGCGTTCGCCCAATTTGCGAACGCTGCCTTCAAGTACGGTCGCGACTTTTAGTTCACGACCGATTTCGGCGAGAGTTGCGTGTTTGTTCTTGAAGCTGAAAGATGAAGTGCGACCAGCAACATGCAGTTTCGGCACTTTGGCCAGCATGTTGAGTACTTCTTCGGACAATCCATCGGCGAAATATTCCTGATCCTTGGCCTGGCTCATGTCGGCAAACGGCAACACCGCAATGGATGCAGCAGTCACGGATGATCCGGACCCCGAAATGCCACGTGGCGTAGCCATCGCCACGGTCATTGCCGGGGTCAAGGTGACGTGCGAGTCAATCCAGCGCACTACTTCTGCGCCGGTCTGCAAACGTGCGGCCGGATCCTTCGCCAACAGCCCATCCAGAAATTCCTGCAGATAGGCTAGTGAAGGCGGGAACCGCGGGATGGGTTCCATCAGGTGTTGCAAGCCGATCGCCCAGGCATCCGAACCACGATAGGGCAAATCACCTACCAGCAATTGGTAGAACACCACGCCAAGGCTGTACAAATCGCTGCGGCCGTCACTGCGTTCGCCACGCAGTTGTTCCGGGCTCATATAGTGCGGCGTACCGACGCTGGTGCCTTCGCGGGTCAGGCCGACTTGCGCTTCGGCGGCACGTGCGATGCCGAAATCGGAAAGCACACAATCACCATCGGCGCGTAGCAGGATATTTTCCGGTTTGACGTCGCGGTGGGCCACGCCTTGGCGGTGCGCGTAATCAAGCGCACCGGCGATATCACGGATGATGCGAAACACTGCCTTCGGATCCAGGTGCGTGCGCGCCAGTTGTGCCACTGTGCCACCGGGTTCGTACGCGATCGACATGTAGGGCGTGCCCGCATACACACCGACGTCGTGAATGGCGACGATGTGCGGGTGGTGCAGTTTGGCCGCGATTCGCGCTTCGCGCAGGAAGCGCTCGGTGGCGGTGGCGTCCAGGGCGAGTGAAGGGGACAGAACCTTCAGCGCGACTTCGCGTCCCAACGACTGCTGTACGGCTAAATAGACCGTAGCCATCCCGCCTTGCCCGAGCGGACGCAGGATGGTGTAGCCGGGGATCTCGATCATTAGTGCTCCTCTAGAGAAAACAGAGAAACAGGGACGACTAAACAAGGACTCACACAGTATCCACATTGTCCTGCATGTATTGCAATCTATTCCTGCAACATTTTGTTACTACCGAGGCAAACACGGGGACATGGCTAGTCGAGCAGATAAATGTGGCCGGGGTCCGGCCTGAAACTTCGTTGTAATTCGTTGTGGGATTTGCCTCATGCGCGTCTTGGCAAGGCGCTACCAGGATGGCCTGTACATCGGAACGACTGCAAGCCGATGCTGCCCTCATCCTACGACACCTGTTTTGAAGCCGCACGACAGCTCGCACACGAGGTGCCTTTGTGCGTTGACGCACTGACATCGAATCAGCGGTAAGCCATAAATGATCAGAGAGTGTCAGACGGAAAAGGACAATTTTATGAGCACTGATGATTTTACGGCGAATGCCGCCATCGCAATTACAGCTAGCAGGAAAGAGGTTTGGGATGCGTTGATTACACCTTCCGCGATCAAGCAATACATGTTCGGTGCGGATGTCGAGTCAACATGGCACGAAGGCAGCGATATTACCTGGAAGGGCGAATTCAACGGCAAGCGGTATGAAGATAAAGGCGTCATTCTGAAGCTGGAAACCGAAAAAATGCTGAGATACAGCCATTTCAGTCCCCTGTCCGGCAAGCCCGACGAACCCGATAATTATCATGTCGTCACGATCATGCTTGCAGACGGTGCCGACAGAACCGAGGTGTCACTGACCCAGGAAAATAACGACGACGAACAGTCGCGTTTGGAGTCCGAGAAAAACTGGAGCGCCATGCTCGAAGGACTTAAGGCATACGTTGAAAAGTCCTGATGATTTTCTGAATGAAAATATAACCAAGGCTGTTACATGAACCTGATTCCATACACGTTATTTGTGGCCATCTTTTGCGTTGGTTGTAGCAGGCACGAAGAAACGGCGCAATCAGCAAAACCGGGTGAAACAAAAACATTCGAGACTTTATCTGCCACTCAAACCACCGGCGCGTCCGTTGTCGGAAAGACGAGTGCTGCCACCGCTCCGCAAATTCTGCGGGCTGTACGTACCGGTAATCAGCCGGGTATGGATCGGATCGTGTTCGAGTTCAACGAAACCGGATTACCCGAATGGGAAGTGAAATACGTCGAACAACCACTGCTAATCGATTGTGGAAGTGGTGATGCGGTATTGGTTGCCGGCAATGCCTGGCTGCAAATCACTTTCCGGGGTGCACAAGCACACACGGAAGCGGGCGAGCCGACCAGTGATCCCCGCCGACGCGAGTTGAACCAACCTGTCTTGCGCGAACTCGTGCGTACCTGTGACTTCGAAGGGCAGGTGACCTGGGTGGTTGGCGTTATTGGCGAGAAAGAGTACACGCCGCGCGTACTTGCCGCCCCATCGCGGCTGGTGATTGATGTCGCGCATTGACGCGTATTTCGCATCGGAAAGGATTCGGGAGTAATCTGATACGCAAAGAAGCTTGAGGGCAATGGATGTCGCTATCGATCAGTACACTCGTATTCGCGTTACTTATCGGCATCGGCGTGTTAGCCGTTGGACTGGAAGCGTATAAACAGAACCGTCCGCTTTTTCAGGCTTTGCGTGCCGGCAATCGAGACATTAAATCCATGCTCGGGCATGCGTTCATCGTGTGGAGCCCGGTCGCCGTCGTGATTGCAGTATTGCTGGGCGCGGCTTATTTAATATCCTGGGGTACCACCGAGCTTGTGTATCGCTACACCACGCTCGACGAATTCTGTGAATTGCAGGGTCTGGAGCCGCCCGTGTACATCGCGTGCACGGGAATGGGTAACGAATTACCTGCGGGCAAAATCAGACAGCTGGAGCCGCGCGAAGAAATAGAACGGCAGTTATTTCTGCGATACCGAAAAGTCAGAACGCAGTTGTTGAATACGCCTCTGCATGAACTAAGGCTGCAAGCGAAAAACCGTCCGTTGTTCCTGAAGACCCTGCTGCCCGCAGCCGTGCTTGGGCTACCACAGGGCAGTGACGGCGACTCGGTACTATCTGGTTTGCTTACCGAAAAACGCAGGCTGCTGCAAAGCCCGATTCCGATCCCGAAAGATATCGCCGAAGTCTTGAGTTACCGACAATCTGTAGAAACACGAAACCGTTTTCTCCGCGATCTGGATGCGAGAATCGAAGCCCGAAAAAAAGTTTTGTACATTGAAGAATACGGCGGCTTGACGCAGGAACAGCGATTGCTGCGTCAACAGAAAAACCGGGTTTTGCTACTTATGCAACGGGTGAATGTAGGTCTCGATCCCGCTGTGCAGGCAGCCTTGTCGTCACCAACGGATGACAGCGCCGATTTGGTCAGGCAAGGGCTTGTCCGCTCGCTGGCCCATAGCGAACGCGATGCTTTAGAAATCTTATCGCACGAGATTGATACGCCGGCCAACGCCGCTGTCGTTTATGACCTGCTGCACATTGCGCCGGAATGTACTGTTGCTACGGAAAATGCCGACGTGCGGTTGAACTCAAGCGATTTCTTGCAGAAGTACAGCGACGTTGATCCAGTTGCTTTAACTACGAACAACAGTGGCAGTTTCCCCTGTTTTGGAAAGCATGATGCGAAGGATGGCCTGCGATTGGTATCGGTCGGCTTTCGCGAGAGCGTACTGCTTTCGATTGACCGCTTGCGCGATGAAGCAGCATTGGATGCGTTCAAAAAACTGGCGTCACTCGAACGAAATGCAGCAAGAAGTGCCATGGATGCCAAAACTGCCAGGCAGGAATTGGCGAATGTAGTGCCGGACGTCATTCCGCTCGGTCGGCAAGACTGTGGCCTGTTCCAGCCTGTCAATTGCGTAATTAATGGCCTGGCAGCTTCGGCGGAAGCTGCATATACGCGTTCCCGAAACGAATTGGAGAAACAATACGTCGAACAGACGAATGCTTATGTCGATTTGTCTGCCATGACGATCCAGCAAAGAATCGACCATGCACGCACGTCTGCCGATGCCGAAGTAGTACAGATGCATGATGCCGGTTACCAGGCTGCCGAATCCATATTCTGGTGGAGCGGTTTTCTGCATGTGCTGGGTGCGATAGCCCTGTTCCTAGTCGCTTTCAGAAGTTTTCTATATGTGTTCGCTTTGGAAGTATTTGATCGTGATGATGAATTGCGGATTTCATTCGATGTTGAAAGCGCAATTGAAGGCACAATCTTCACGGGTCCCGAAATCACGATCGATCGTGATTTTCCGGTTCCGATAATCAATAGAGGCAGCCTGACCAATACCCTGGCCGATATTAAATTTGCGCCCTGGCGATGGTCGGCGCCGATCACCCGCATTTTGCACGGGCGCTATTTCCTGTTTAACTGGAGCGTGTTTAGTCCACCCAACCAGACAGAGCATGCCGAGCAGGTGAAGGGCATGGAGGCTTCTGCAAGAAGCGGGTTCTCAATCGTCGAGTGGCGAATGCAGCCTGGTGAAGAAGTTATTTTCGACTACAAGGATTTCTACGGTGCGAGCGCCAACGTACAGCTGAAAACCGATGTTAGCCTGAAGCTTTCAACCTTGTTGCTGGGGAAAATTTTCTTTCACTATGCCCGCTGTGTCGGCGGCGAAGGCCGATTGCTTCTGGAAGCGAGAGTGCACAACACAAGCAGGGACAGTATGTCGTCGATAAAGCCGACTCGCCTGGTTGCGTGGAATCGCCATGCGCAATTCAGCGCTGATAGCCATCGCCAGCCGTGGAAGACTTTGATAAACCCATACACGATTGTTCGCGAATCCACGCCCGGGCGTGCAAAGGGTTTGGTCATTATCGCGCCGGAAAGCGAATCCCCGCATTTTTTCGGGATCGGTATCAACTTTATCAAGCGAATCTTCTCGAAGATTTTTTGATTGCGACAAGGTGCGCGTTATGCGCACCCTGCTGGCTGCATAAAATTATTTCTGTCTCGACAAATGCCAGATCACCAACTTGCCTTTTATTTTCGCATCGGGATGCGACAATGTCATGGTGCTGCCTTTGCACTGGAATTGGAAATCCGTGGTTTCGGCCTGGCCCGGTATTTTGACATGGGTGCTGAATTTAATCGGCTTCAGGATTTGTACGGTGGTATCGAGCATCACCGTGTTGGTCACCGGACAGGAACGCAAGGTGCCCGGGCTGCTTGACCAGGTGCCGGTCTGGATTCCGTTGCCAATCACCGTTGATTTCGATTCCGTATTGGTTGCGACGATTTTCAATTGTTGGAAGGTGATTTTCATCTGGCCGTTATCGAGGAATTCGAATATTGCATCGCCGCTGACGTCCGGGTGAGCATCCTTGTCCAGTGCGATTTGTAAAAACGAGGCTAGCGATTCGTCATCCATGACCCAGCGGCCGATCAGGCATTTGTCCTTCTGGCCCAGGTCCGTGCAGGCCTTGCAATCCTTGTTGGATTTCAGCAATTTGGTAGACATGCTTTCGGTCAGGTCCTTGTTGCCGGTGACGAAGGCTGCGTATTGATAGACCGGTGGCGATGAACAGGATGCTTCGACGTGATCATCCATATCACCCCAGCTGAAAGCGGTATGGCTATAACCGGCCGGGGGCTTGCCACTTGAAGTGGTTTTGACGTCGTAGTCGCCGTCCGTGATCGTGAACTGGCCACGCATGATGGTAAAAGGTTTGCCGACGAATTTTTTCTGCGTGTTGCCGCTGATCGATTGCATCTGGCCGAGATCGGGTTTGCCTATCACGTCCATTTTCGGGCCCTTGATTCTGCCGTCGACGTAATCGTAGGCAAATTGCTGCAGGTCTTCCGGTGAAAGGTAAGTCAGCAAGGCTTTGCGTTGCTCCATTTCACCGCCGGCCTTGGGCATCGCCGCAATGAAATCAAACATCGCTTTTGCGCCGCGTTTCTGACCAAGCCACGCAAAGAAAACATAGGTGTGGTAATCCATTTTTGTCAATGGCGTGGTTGCGGAGAGCTTGTCGAATTGCTTCACCATTTTTGCCTGACCTGGAGTCGCATATGGGTACAAGGTGCCGGCGAGATACATGGCAGTGCCTTCATCCCACCAGTGTCCGGAGCCCGATTTCATTTGTGCAGGGAAATTCCAATTCTGGAAACAGTGCACGATTTCGTGGGCAACAGTGTTTTTAAAAGTCTCGCCAAACAGTGCGGGGAAGTCGCTTGCGTTGCCACCGCCTTCCATTTTCAAGGTATTAATATCGCCATTGAGGGTAATGATGCAGGTATCGCTGTTGGAAAGGCCCACCACATTTGGAACACCCGTCAGGCCGCCGACTTCAACCTTCGGTGTAATAATGAATTGCACTGCATGATATTCAATGCCTGGCCTGAGATTGCTGAAAGCCGCCATCGACTTGACAGCGGCTTCAGCAATCGCAGAGCGAAAAATCTTTGCCGATGCCTCCGGCATTTGCGTGTCCTGAAAGGTGTGGATCGCCACATTACCGAATGTCTTGGTGTCGACCAATTTACATTCGGAATTGGCAAGCGTCGGATGCATCTTCACCACATCGGGGTTAGTTGTGCAGGCAGCTTGTGCCGCGTCACCGAAGACCATCAAGGCCAGAAAAACAAACGAGAGCAAGGAATATCGGGAAGTTTTATTGCCGGAAATGGTGTGCATACGTGTCATATCAGCCAGTGGTAGTTGTTTCTAGCATGAAACACGGGATTTGGGCGAGCGGGAGGACATGGAATGCACTGTCCGGTTCCAACACGACAACACGTCAACTAATTGGCATGCGCAAAAAATAAGGAACGCCTGTGCAATTCAGCATTCTGGCGTTGGAGTTGTTTGTCTTGAATTCACGAGAATTGCTTTCTCGAACGAAGGAGTGTGTTGATGAGTATTAAAATGGCGATGTGGTTGCACGGTAATGGAGCCCAGTATGAAAATTATCCTTTTTCCCAGCGAAGGATGGCGGGTTCGGGATTGTTCGGCGGTGCCGATCGAACCAAGAACTGGTTTCATTTTCCAATTACGACCCCGGTCATCGTCGATGACAAACGGTTGAAACTGACCAAGGTCTTTGTGCACTACCGGTTAAAATTCAGCAATATTAAAAAGGTACATCTATTCGATGGCCGTAACCGCATTGCCGAATTCGACGTTGATAATCCGACATTGGTGCGCGCGGTCAGTGGCGTCATGCAACCAGCTGCTGATCATTTTCCAGCTGAATTTCTGGAAAAAATGACGATGTTTACGCTTGAAATGCCGGTTGAAATCCGTCAGGGTCTCAGTGTTTCGGTTAACGCGAATTTCGATTCGGAAATTATCGATGGTACGGGAATTCCAAACTTGCGACATTTGGGAAGCGTGGAATTCTTTTCGGCGGGCGCCGATTTCGAGTAGCCCGATGATTCACGGGTGTGCTCGAGCGCACCCGGTGTCTCTATTCAGTCAGTTTTTTCCGCACGTGCCATGCAGTTTCGGTAGCGTTTGTTGACGCGGGTAGCGAACCACTCGGTGGTGAGTTTGCGGGTGATCTTCGGGCTTTGCAGTCGAATGCGTGGAAGCGTGGCGCGTGGCAATGGCTTGCCATTGCGATGTTCGGCGATCTCGAATACCCGTATATAAACTTCGCTGCGTTCAAAACGGTGCTCGCTCGATTTCTGCAAAGCGCTGTGGATTTGTTCGTACGTCATGCCGAGATCCGCCGCCATACTTTGTACGGCCGATTCGGTGGCGCTGACGTCGCCGTTCTTGTTCGGGTTGCTCTTGTCTTTCTTGTAGCGAATCAAGTCGCCGTCCAGATCCAGGCCGATGCCGGTGGCGACTGCGACCGCATTCTGGAATGCCGCATTGCGACTGGCGTAATGACCGGCGTTGAAATCGGCGAAGCGGAATAACGGCTTGTCGTAAGAGCTTGGATAGTCGAGCAGATGGGCAATGCCGAAATACATGCCGCCGCGGCGAGTAAACACTTCATGGCGAATCGAGGTGTCTTCAACGGCATAAGGGTAGGGCCGCTGTTTTGCGTGGGCCTCAGCATAAGCGATGCTGACTTGCATCGGTCCGCCGGTATGCACCGGGTTCAGGCGGCTCAATAAACGTTTACCCATTGGCACGGACGCGATCATTTCTTCGAAGATATCGCTTAATTCTTTTTCGGTACGTACTGCACCAATGCGGGTTTCCCAGGTTTCGTCATTCGGTGATTTGAATTGCAGGGCGCCATACACCACGAATGCCGGTACATGAAAACGCGCCGCACGCGCTTCGATTTCCTTCAATGCAATCTTGCCCAGGCCCGGGACTGGCGGGTTGGCGTTATAGGTGGATTCTTGTTCGGTTACGGCCAAGATCGAGCACATGTTTTGCATCGAAGGCTTGATCTCCAGGGAGGCCATTGCGTATTGGATGTCGGCCGCCCAGCCATCGCGATCCCTCACTGTGACCGGAATCAAGTGCTCGAGTTGTGCACGTATTTCAGCGGGGGTCGGTTCGTCTTTTTCGCAGCCGGCAAGCAATGCGAGGGTGAAAACGGTGAATGCGATAGGCCACGCTCGGGCACTGAAGGACTTGGGCATGTGCGCGACCTTAGCAAAGCAAAATGAAACCATGGCTAAACGAAATGCGCCATGAGTCATCATGTTTCGTTGGTCACATGGGCTTTTGGCCTATGTGAATTCCCAACCTGCTTGACCATAATGTGCTTCCGGGGAATATTCAATGATCAAAAAAATCTTGTTCGACCCATTCGGCCGGCTCCGCAATGGCTGGTGGTTTTTAATATTTTTCATGTTGATGGCCGCCATTCTCGGCGCTACCTTGTTTGCTGCTTCGAAGTTCCAATTCGATGTGACGATGCCCATGCAGGTCGTGATCGTCCTTTCAGCGACATGGATATGCCAGATCCTGCGCGATCAGCCGATCAGCGAAATAACCGGCAAATTCAACCTGCAATGGCTAAAGGAATTCGCGCTCGGTAATGCCGCCGGTGCTGCGCTTATGCTGGTGCCTGCCACGCTATTGGCAGCTTGTGGCATGGTGAATTGGAGTTGGAATCCGGATGCGCAATCGACCTTGCTGTCGGGGTTGTCAATGTGCATCAGCGTGGCTTTGGCCGAGGAATTGTTGTTCCGTGGCTTTATATTTCAACGCTTTATCGATGGACTCGGCCAATGGCCGGCGCAATTGGTATTGGCGGGTTGGTTCCTTCTGACGCATTTGAATAATCCGGGTATGACGGGCAGCATCAAATTCCTGGCAGGCCTGAATATTTTTCTTGCATCGATCATGTTTGGCCTGGCGTTTCTGCGCACGAAGAGTCTTGCCATGCCGATCGGCCTGCATTTCATGGCGAACTGGATGCAAGGCAGCGTCCTGGGCTTTGGCGTCAGCGGCAACGACAGTTCCGGTTTTTTCATACCGGCATTCAATGGTGGTCCGGACTGGTTAACTGGTGGGCAATTTGGACTGGAAGCCAGTGTGCCCGGTTTGGTCTGCGTCGTCGTGACGATCATCATTCTTTATCGCTGGAAATCCTTGAAAGATTTATCGGCGACACAACCGTTTCCCCGGGGGCGTAAATCCAGTCGGCGCAGCAGCGAACAATAAAAATTATTTCCTGCGGTAAACGTCGCTGAAGCTTACATTCATTCCGCCACACTGGTTGTTGTCGCTCACAATCAGGTTGCCTGATACGAGGCGCATGTTTACGACGCAATCGTATTCTTCCTTCGGATTGCCGATGGTCAGGCCTGCGCCTGATGGTGTTGCGGTTCCTTCGAATTCGCCAACATGGATAACGCGATCACCCGATGCCGTTTCGCCGCCAAGCCAAGTGGCATCGCCGTCTACTGCAAGCGTGCCCTTTGTTGTCGCGCGGCGGATTCGAATTTCATTTTCGCCGGCGATTGGCTTCCAGGTTCCTAGCCAGTCTTGCTGCGAAGGAAGTTTTACGGGTGTGATGGCTTTGATGTTTTTGGCCGGTAACCATCCGACGAATTCACGCGTCTTGCCGAAATACCAGCCACAGACCCAGTTCTCATGTTTTTGGGCAATCAGTAATTTATCGCCGTTGACCAGATAGGCTTTTTGCATGCAGGAAGCTTTGTCCGGACAAGCTTCAACGTCGTCGCGGAAATGGATTTTTTCTCTTTCCTTCGCGACAACGGTCGAAAACTCGAAATTTCCCGTGTGCTTTGGAAAAAAGCCGTTTCGGCACGAATACGGCTCGATCGCATGGGCGGGAGCCAGATAAATGGCAAGCAAGAAGAAGAGTGTCGTTCGCATAGTGCCGTCGATCATAAACGATACTGTATGGCCGGGCACAATTCAGGCCTGTATTTGCTTCCAGTCGGTCAGCCACAACTCCGTCGGGCCTATCCCTTCCAATTCCTCGTTATGGCTTTGCAAATGCGCAGCGTGCAAGTCGGCACCAGCGCGTGCAATCTCGCTTATCAGTATGTAATCACGGGTCGGCACGTGATTCTTGAGCATGCGATGGATCAGGATCACGTCCTCGCCAGCCAGTTCTTCAAACTGCCGGACCTGCTTGATCGCGATTTCGCCCGAATGCACGAATGCTTTCAACGCGAGATTGTCGATGTTCGTACAAGCCTCGCAGCTGCAATTGGCCCGGCTTTCACGTTGCTGCGCGAGGCAATGGTAAAAGGCCGGGAAGAAGGCTTTTATTTGTGCGAAAACATTTTTTGCGACGACGCTGTCACCTTGTTCGCATTCGCGGTAGAGCAGGGCGGCATCGCCTTCGAGTTTGTTTACTTGCAATGGATGTTCGGCAAGGTCGATCACCGTTTCCATCAAGGTCGAAATGATTTGCTCGGCATGCAGCAAACTCACCGTGCGCTGCGTAATGAAGTTTGTATAGCCGCTGATATCGAGAATGACCAAATAGGCATGTG
The DNA here is from genome assembly GCA_050737875.1 of Arenimonas sp. Taxonomy (GTDB): domain Bacteria; phylum Pseudomonadota; class Gammaproteobacteria; order Xanthomonadales; family Xanthomonadaceae; genus Arenimonas. The sequence goes on from JBOHYG010000057.1 coordinate 11,476, forward strand.
CTAGTCGCATGGCGAACCTTCGGTGAATGCATGTCTTCCAGAGGTATCTTGAGAGCGAAAGGGTTCGTCATCAAGAGTGGATTGTCGAGCCGGAACTCAGCAGCAGCGACCCCCGGTGCCTTTGTAACGTGCAGTTTGGCGTTCCGTGAAAAATTCGCTGTAGCTCATCGGTATGCGTTCTGGATGATGCTCGCGGCAGTGACGCAGATAGGTTTCGTAATCGGGTACGCCAATCACGCTGCGCGCCGATTGTTTGGCGCGCTTCCAAAGCAATGATGCATATTCAGGCAGCCACATAGGGTGTCTCCTGCGCCGTCACCGACTGCGATTTCCGTGCTTTCAAAGCCGCACGCAAACCCAGTGTGACTAATGCGACGACCAAAGCCATCAAGACGACCGTGAGAGTTGAATTCACGTAGTCGTTTTGAAGTATGCGATGCATTTCTTCGATCGACTTCGCCGGTGCCAGCACCGTGCCGCTGTCGATGGCATCGGAGAACTTGTGTGCATGTGCAAGAAATCCGATGCGAACATCTTCATCGAACAACTTCATCCAGCCGGTAGTCAGCGTGCAAATGACCAGCCATGCAGTCGGCAGCAGGGTAATCCAGATGTAGCGCTCGCGTTTCATCTTGACCAGGCAGACCGTCGCGAAAGTCAGCGCAATCGCGGCCAACATTTGATTGGCCATGCCAAACAATGGCCATAGCGTATTGATGCCGCCGAGTGGATCGATCACGCCCTGATACAGGAAATAACCCCAGGCCGATACGCACAAAGCCGTCGCGAAAATATTGGCCAACCAGGAATCGGTACGTTTCAACGGCGCCCATGCCATGCCAGCAAGATCCTGAATCAGGAAACGTCCGATCCGCGTGCCGGCATCGACGGTGGTAAGGATAAACAAGGCTTCAAACAAAATCGCGTAGTGATACCAGAAGGCCAACATGCCCGGGCCTGCGAATATCTGATTCAGAATTTGCGCCATGCCGACTGCCAGGGTCGGTGCACCACCGGTGCGCGAAAGAATCGTGGTTTCGCCGATTTGTTCCGCCGTCTGTGTCAGCATTTCGGGCGTGACTACGAAGCCCCATTGGCTGATGGCGGCTGCGGCCTGTTGCACGTCGGAGCCAATCATCGCTGCTGGTGAATTCATCGCAAAATACACGCCGGGTTGCAACGCGCAGGCGGCGATCAGTGCGGTGACTGCGACGAAACATTCCATCAACATCGCGCCGTATCCGACCATGCGGGCATCGCTTTCGTTCGCCAGTAATTTCGGCGTGGTGCCGGAAGAGACTAGCGAATGCCAGCCGGATACCGCACCGCAGGCAATCGTGATGAACAGGAACGGAAACAAATTGCCGGCGAAAACAGGACCGCTACCGTCGATAAATTTCGTGATGGCTGGCATCTGTAGTTGCGGCATCGCAATCACGACGGCGACGGCCAAAAGCAGCACGGTGCCGAGTTTCAGGAAGGTGCTCAGATAATCGCGCGGCGCCAGCAACAACCAGACTGGCAGTACGGAGGCAAGGAATCCGTAGCCGATGAGCATCCATGCCAGTGCCTTGCCATCGAAAGTAAACAGTGGCGCCCAATTCGGATCATTGGCCACGATGCCGCCGAAGTGAATCGATAACAGCAATAACACCAAGCCCAATATGGAAACTTCCAGTACGCGTCCTGGCCTTAGATAACGCATATAGATTCCCATCAGCAAAGCGATTGGAATCGTCATCGCCACTGTGAATGTTCCCCATGGGCTAATCGCCAGTGCTTTCACCACCACCAAAGCCAACACGGCCAGCAGAATCATCATGATCATCAGGATGCCGATCATGGTGATAACGCCGGCGGCCGGGCCAATTTCATTACGGATCATTTCACCGAGCGAACTGCCATCGCGGCGCAGAGAAAAAAACAGCAGCATGAAGTCTTGTACCGCACCGGCCAAAACAACGCCGAACAATAACCACAACAATCCGGGCAGGTAACCCATCTGTGCGGCAAGTACGGGACCGACCAAGGGGCCGGCACCGGCAATCGCGGCAAAATGGTGGCCAAACACGACCCAGCGATCAGTCGGTACATAATCAAGCCCGTCGTTGCGTCGCATCGAGGGTGTTGCACGGCTGCCATCGAGCCCAAGCACTTTGTCGGCAATGTAGCGGCTATAGAAACGGTAGCCGATCATTTGTATGGCGACGGTCGCGCCTATTACCCAGGCAGCATTGATGGTTTCACCACGGTGCAGGGCGAGTACAGCCAGACAGGAAGCGGCCAGTGTCGCCACAGCGAACCAGAAAAGTTTCTTGAAGAGATTGCTCATGTTCGACCGATGCAACATTTAGGAGCGGGTAGATTACGACAGAACAGTCGTCAAAGGCGACGTTGGCCAGGGCGTGCCTGATAGACTTTGGGCAGGCCGAATTCCGGGAGTAGCAATATGCCTTGCGATGTCGAGTTGCTGAAAGCGGTTGAACTGTTTAAATACCTCGAAGACGAGGATCGCATACGGGTATCCGGAGTCATTGATGTAGTTGACGTGGAAGCCGGAGCGACCTTGTTCAAAACTGGCGAGCCGGGGGAATCTTTGTACGTCGTGGTCTCCGGCGATATCGAGTTGTATATTCGAGATACTACCGGTCAGAAGATCGTACTCACGGTCGCCGGTGTCGGTGAAATGTTCGGGGAACTCGCCTTGCTGGGATGTGGCCCGCGTACTGCCACGGCACTCGCACTGGATGACACCAAATTACTCGAGTTGGACCGGGATGATTTATTGCTGCTTTTTCAGCGTACACCCGAAGCGGCATTGGGCTTGCTCGCATCGATGGGGCATATGACGCGCAAGGCCGATGATCTTTTGAAAACGCGGGTTTCACGCAACGTCAATGAAGAAGTCGAAGAAAATCTGAGTCCATTGCAGCATGTCGCCGACTGGATCGCCTGGTTCAGTGGCAGCATGCCGTTTTTATTCATCAACCTAACCTGGTTTGTGGTCTGGATAGGCATCAATACGTTGCCATTGGGAATTCCCGCTTTTGATCCATATCCGTTTGGCCTGTTAACCATGATTGTTTCGCTGGAAGCGATCTTCCTCTCGTGTTTTGTCTTGATCAGCCAGAATCGGCAAGCTGAAAAAGACCATGTGCGGTCTGATATTGAATACGAAATCAATATCAAGGCAGAACTAGAAGTCGCCCATTTGCACGAAAAAACCGATCAAATCCACGTTGAAATGCTGGAACGTTTTATGCGCGTCGAAAAGCTTTTGAGTGCGGATCGTAAAATCGCGGGTTGAAACGCTCAAGCGCTTCAATCACATGCTTACAGGGTTGTAGTCAACGTTCGCCGTCGTTTGCTGTTCGCTAAACATGTGCTCGCGGTTGCCGATGGTAAAGTAGATGGTCGCACCCTGATTGACTTCTGACGCGACCCAGATGCGGCCTCCGTGCCGCATAATAATTCTATGGACGGTAGCCAGGCCAATTCCCGTGCCCTGGAATTGCTCTTCGGAATGCAGGCGTTGAAATGGAGCGAACAGTTTTTTTGCATGCGCCATATCAAAACCTGCTCCGTTATCGCGGATAAAAAACACGTTTTCGGAACCTTGCTGCAGCATTCCGATTTCGATTTTCGGTTCATTGCGTCCGGACGTGAATTTCAAGGCATTGCCGATCAGGTTCTCCCAGGCAATTTCCAGCAGACGAACATCACCCTGAGCCACGAGTCCTTCGGAAATACTCACGTTGACCAATCGCTGCGAGTCGAATTTGCGAAGCCCGGACATTACCTTGCAGGCGAGTTCCGTCATGTCCACGGTGTCTTGTGACAACTGCAAACGCGAGATACGCGACAAGGTGAGCAGGTCGTTGATGAGTTCATTCATCCTGCGTGCCGCGTCGCTGACATGTTGCAGGCATTGCTGGGCATCCGGTGGCAGTACCCCTGCGTAATCGGACATGAGAATTTTGCTGAAGCCATCGATTGCACGCAGTGGTGCGCGCAAATCGTGTGAAACCGAATAGCTAAAAGCTTCGAGTTCGCGATTCTTCTGTTCCAGATCCAGCAAGAGAGCCGCCCGTGTTTCAGCCAATATCCTTGCTGCTTCTGCCGCTGCTCTTCGCATTCGAGCCAGCTCAAGATGGTTTCCTACCCGGCTGATCAGCTCACGCGCCGAAAAAGGCTTGATCAGATAATCGTCCGCACCGGTTTCCAGGCCGGCGACAATGGCTTCTTCGCCGGCACGCGCGGACAACAACACAAATGGAATCGTTGCAGTTCTAGGGTCTTCGCGCAGTGCAGTCAGTAGTTCAACGCCATTCATGCGCGGCATCATGACGTCACTCAGTACCAAGTCCGGTGGCTGCCGCAGCGCGCTCGCCAATGCGTCTTCACCATCGGCGACCGCTTCGACTTCCCATAACGGCGACAGCAGACGAACCAGGTATTCACGCATGTCGGCATTATCATCGGCGACTAGTAATCGAGCGCGTTCCGGGTGCGGGCTAACCGGTTTCTTCTTGCCGTCATCTATTGGTATTTGAGGTATTTCTACCGGTAATATTTCTGAAACTCTTTGCGATTCTTTTGGTACTTCACTCGTTGCGGAACGATTGGCGGTGAGGTGGTCGCCCGTGGTGACCTGATCCGTCGGCAGATGTGCTGCTCCTCTGGGAATCGAGACAGTAAATACGCTGCCCTTGCCGAATTCACTCTGCACCTTCATGACGCCGCTGTGCTGATTGACCAATTCTTGCACTAATGCCAAGCCAATTCCGGTGCCTTCGAAGCTGCGTCCCTGTGCACCTTCAACGCGGTGGAACCGGTCGAAAATCTTCGGCAGCTCATCGGCCGGAATTCCGCTGCCGGTGTCCGAGACTGTCAGGTTGATATCATTGCCACTCGCAAATAAGCGTATGGCGATCTCGCCCGTAAAAGTAAACTTGAATGCATTCGAAATCAGATTGAGCACAATCTTTTCCCAATGCGATCGATCAACGAATACAGGTTCTGGCAAAGGCTGGCAGTCGACGATCATTTTGATGCCGACAGATTCCACAAGCGATTGGAATGAACCGGCGAGCCCGGCAGTGAGCATCGACAAATCCGTCGGTTCGAACAATGACTTCTCGCGACCGGCTTCGATTCGCGAAAAATCCAGGAGATTGTTGACCAGTCGCAATAACCGCAATGCATTTCTGTGCACGGATTTGAGCGGCTCGCCTTGCAGTTTCGGTGCCGGATTGCCGAGAGCGTCTTCGATTGGACCAAGAATAAGCGTCAGCGGAGTACGAAATTCGTGGCTGACGTTATTGAAAAACGTGGTCTTTGCATGATCAAGTTCGGAGAGCTTTTCCGCACGATCGAGTTGTTCTTCATAAGCCCGTGCGTTCGATACTGCTGTAGCAACATGATTGCCGATCAACTCGAAAAAACCGCGGTACGCATCGTCGAAAGCCCGTCTAGGGCTGATTCCGAGTACGAGAACGCCCGCCGGGCTATCCGAACCCGGGCGTGGTATCGGTACCAGCATTGCCTGATGGGATGGATCGCCCCAGGGCGCTGTCGGAAGGCAGTCGAAACGTTCGGCCGGGTTTGTGACCAGTACCGATTGGCCATCACGCATGACGTCCGCCAAAGGCCACCCGTGGTTATCGGACCAGGTTAATGCCACGCGAGACGGACTCGCACGAGTGCCTGCGTTCAATCCAGCATGTCCAGCCAGTACGAGTAGCTTTCCGCTGCGATCCAACAAATAGATAAGCGCGAAAGAAACGTCGCGGGTATTTCTATCGAGCACTTCGGCACAAAGCTTGGCGGCTTCTGCGACGCTGCGTGCTTCAATGGCCATTTCACGCAGCGCTTTCATGCGGCGTTCGCTCAACACACGTGCCGTGCTTTCGGTACAGGCATTGAAAATGCCTATTGGACGACCGGTTTCATCCCGGATCGGGCTATACGAGAAAGTGAAATAAGTCTCCTCCAGATAGCCATGACGCTGCATCAGCAGGAACAGGTCTTCCGACCACGTGGGTTCGCCGGTTTCAATGACTTGATCCATCATTGGCCCGATGACATCCCATATTTCCGCCCAGCATTCTTGACCGGAAGCACCGAGGAATTGTGGATGTTTCAGCTCGCCAAGCATCGGACGGTAGGCGTCGTTGTAAAACATCCAGCGTTGCGGGCCCCACCAGAGCACGATTGGATGCCGTGAGCCGAGGCAAATGCTGATGGCGGTTCGTAAACTTTGCGGCCAGGGTTCAACTGGGCCCAGGGGGGTATTTGCCCAATCCTGGCCGCGCATCAGTGCAGCCATTTCGCCTTTCCCGACGAAGACTCTTGCTGCAAGATTTGACTCGTTGGCTAACATTCCGTCATTGCTCATAGCCACCTCATGTGCAGAATACCTAACGAGAATGCTACTTGTACAGAGTATCTAACGAATGCCAGCGAAAAAAATCGTCCAGATAGCCAAATTAATAGGTATGTCCATGTCAAGTGGTATTAACGGTGCGATCGAATGGCGATTGAAAAATCGGAGCTTTCAGCATGCAACTTGGCCATTTCGTTGATCTGGTGCACAGCCCGGAATTTTTCACGGGGCAGGGTGGTGTCGATCAGACCTAAATCAAAAGCGAGTTCGTCCGAGTAAGCCGGCAGCAATGTTTTGTAGCTAAAAGGAATGCGTCCCGGCCCCATCACGTTGATATGTTCGACGATATTGGTAGTGCAGGTGCTGGCGAGGGTGTTGTAAAACTCGGGGTGTTGCGCCACTTCATTGGCACGCTTCAACATCGACGTGAATAGCCCGCGCGCTTGCTGCGGCGTGGCACGCATCTTGTAGAGATAGACATCATCATGCCGGTGATTGGCTCGCAAGCCGATAAGATCGTGTTCGTCGCCGACGATGTAAATCAACTCATATTGTCGCAACAAGCCGCCAACCGGTGAGAACGATTCGCCGTTTTCCTTGCGGATCTCGACCGAAATGGCAACGTATTCACCATTAGCGAAACCGAAGCTGAGCAGAGTATGTGCCGGGCCACGCCAATCCGAAAACGGTTCGACCATGAACCAGACCGATTCGAGTTTGTTCAAATCGTAGCTTCGATCTTCCCAATGCACGTCATAGTCGGATTTCGAACGGTAATGAGCGTTGCGAACATTTTTTACCTGCACCGAATCGCCGGAAAAAATTGCAGACGCCGTGCGTTGCGTGTCCGGCGTCCAATCGCGATTGTTCGAAGGGCGCACGACAACAATGAGTAGCAGGTAGCCAATTGTCAGGATGGCGAGAATACGGAGGAGAATACGCAAAATGCGGCGGCGTAATGGGATAGGTGAAGTCATGTACAAATGATATCGCGATTGAACGGCTGTGCGGTAACGTACATAACAAGTATTCCTTCAGTGATATGGTAAAACCGACGTAGCTTGCTACTGTAGGAATCCTGCATGAAACCGGGCCGCGCACTTAATTTCGTATTACCCGTACTTCTGCTGCTGAGCAGCATGGCCAACGCTGGTAATGAAGAACCCTTGGTTGGCAAGCCTGTCATCGACGATGTGTTCGTCAAGCAGAATTACGAGCACCGCAGTTGGTATCCGCCAGGCGAAATTCCTTTTGACCCGATTGAAGTGGGTGAAAACCTGCCGATGCCGACCAAAATGGCGCGGGCAAAAATCCTTGGGCTCTCCCATGACGATGCGGTGCGTTCGCTGGCGGTCAAATTATGGATGATCGATAACGCCCGCTACACCATCGACATGGTGTATTACATCTTCGAACGCGACACGGTGGGCTACGCGGTACTGGGTTCGCTTTGCGATGCCATCAAGCGCGGCGTCGACGTACGTTTGATGATTGATTCCCTGGGTTCCATACACATGACCCGCAAGGAATTGCATGCCCTTCAGTCCTGCGAAAGTGAAGCTGGATTTATTCTTGATAGAAATGGCCGGCCGACGCAAATTCGCGCGCGCGTACAGGTGGTCATCGTCAATGCATTGTCCAAGGTATTCGTCCACATCAATCGCAGAGCCCATGACAAGCTGATTGTCGTTGATGGCCATGACCGCGAACGAGCAATACTGATGACCGGTGGTCGTAATATTTCGTCCTCGTATTATGGCTTTCTCGATGATGGCACGGTAGATCCGACGACTTTTCAGGATATGGAGTTGCTGCTGCGGCCCGTCGAAGGGGCAAGCGATGGAGTGAGTTCAATCGGAGACATTTCTACGTACTACTTCACGCTGCTGTTCTTGAACGAAGAAAACAAATTCTTGCGAATCGGCTCCAGCGAAAAACGTGACGCGAAAGAATTGGCCAAGGCCAGAGCAAGTTTGACGATGGTTCGGAACTTGCCAATCATGAAAGCACAGTTGGAGGAAATACCTGAATACGTCGCCAGCGGATACCATGTTTCAAAAGTGCGACTGGCACATGAGTTGGGCAATCTCGATAACAAAAACGTCATCCGCAAAGCAGATGCCAATATCGGTAACAACGTCAATTCGATTCAGACAATCTTGTTGCAGCATGGGTCAACTCCCATGCCAAAAAAGCTGCGAATTGTGTCGCCATATTTCTTTGTCTCGCATTACAGTACCGAAGATGGCAACGGCAGTTTTGATAGCGAGGAAAACATCCTCAAGATGCTTCGGGAGAACCCCGATTGCACGATTGAACTCATCACAAATTCGGTCATGACCGCCGAAAATTTGCCGGTTCAGGCCGTAGTCGACATGGATACCGCGCCTCGCTTGTTGCTAAGTCCGGAAAAAATGGCCGAATGGCGCAGCATCGACCCGCGCAAGGAACGGAGTTCAACGCTGGTAAATAGCGAGGAATGGAGCCGCATGATTTACCAGGGCCGCTTGCGAATTTATCAAACTGGCAAACTCGATGCGACCGAGTTCGGTGGAGATCGGAAATATGGAAAGCTGCACGGCAAATTTCTGATTGCCGATGATTTCAGTTTTATCGGAACCAATAATTACGATCATCGCTCGCGACTTTACAATAATGAATTCGGATATTTCATCGAAAGCGACGAAATCAATTCCGAGCTGAACGCCGAGTTCGAAAAGCTGAAAGAAAAATCCTATTTGTGGGGCTCTCCCGAGTGGCTGGAAATGCGTGAGCGGCTGATGGAAGACAGGCGGAAAAAATCCCGGTCTATACGTATGCAGAGGACGATGTTCAAGGTCTCGCGACGTTTGGGTTTGATTTGGCTTTACTGAACACTTATATTCTTGCCAGGCTTCTCAAAGCAGGAGTGAGCGATGAGCATTTATCTCGATCATCTTATGGTGCCGGCCCGCGATAAAATCGCTTCTGCCAAATTACTTGCCGAGCTGCTTGGTGTTCCATGGTCGGAAACAGGTGTCGGACCGTTCGCTCCGGTTTACGTGAATGATGGGCTGACGATTGATTTCGATGAATGGACGGATCCGTTTCCACTGATTCATTATTGTTTCCGCGTCGATCAAGACGAATTTGATGCCATTCTGGGGCGAATCATGGCAGCTCGAATCAAGTACCGCAGTAATGTTCGAGGGCCGGTCGATTTTCAGATCGACACCCAACATGGCGGAAACATTGTTTACTGGAACGAACCCGATGGTCACCAGTGGGAAATGCTGACCGTCAGCTATGCGCGTCAAGCTTAGTGGACGAACGGATGGAACTCTCGGGATGGTGGCGGTTTATGAAGTTGTATTCGGAAAAAACTATAATTCACGAGTCTGACGTTCGGGGCAGTAGCAATGAAGATCATCCGTAGCAGAGAATTCACAGCGAGTCGTCCCTGGGGTGCATTGGATATCGCCAATATGGGCGGCATAACAACGCGGCTGCACTGGACCGATCAGCCCTATATCTGGCATGTCAACGATGGTCAGGAGGTTTTCGCGGTGCTCGATGGGCGAGTCGAGATGCGCTATCGCGACAGTGGTGACGAACATTCGACAATTCTGGAGACCGGTGACGTGTTTTATGCTTCCGTAGGTACCGAACATGTTGCACACCCCCTTGGTGAGGCGCGTATCCTTGTCATTGAAGCAGAAGGCAGTGTTTGAAATCGTTTTGTTGATATTTGGAAAGTTTGGAGATTGAGATGGCGACAGGTTGGGCGGGCGATGGTGCGGTTCAGGACCAGATCGACGCTACCGTCAAAGACGGAATTAATCGTGTGCGAAGCAAGCTGCCCAAAGGTGACAGTTTGAAGCGCTGTGAAGAGTGCGATGCCAAAATTCCGGAGGCAAGGCGCAAAGCCGTGCCCGGCGTGCGTTTATGCGTGTCCTGCCAGGAAGCAAAAGATCAGGAAGAGGGAGCAGCGAGCGGCTACAACCGGCGTGGTAGCAAAGATAGTCAATTGCGTTGATGGGTTTAGTTAAATGCCTTACACCTATGTTTGGGAATTTCTTGTTGCTCCGGAATATCGTGCCGAATTCGAACAGCATTACGGCGTCGACGGAACCTGGGTCAAACTTTTTCGCTGCGGCGATGGCTATATCGAAACATTGCTTTTACATGACAATGCAAACGAGATGCGTTATCTGACGATAGATCGTTGGCGCAGCGAAGCAGACTATCTGAGATTCAAGACTGACTTTTCCGACGGATACGCCGGGCTCGATAAGGCTTGCGAGCATCTGACTATCGATGAAACTTTCCTGGGTGCATTTTCCTAGAAATGCGAATGTGCGCGAAGCATGGAAGCAGCCATTAGCCGGCTGCTTCACGATATATGTTCTACGCAACTAATTTCTCTGGTCCTGAAAATAAAGACTCCATGACAATGACGTGATAGTCAGCTGAAACAGTTTTACCGGTTGCTTCACGGCTTTCTTTATCGGGATGGTATTCGCGGTTTTTCCATCGATATGCTGGTGGTCAAAACTGAGCGCGGTCTTCAGTTTCCATTGGCCATTGCGTAATAACCAGACATGGGTGAATTTGGCAACGGTATATCCGTCAAGTGCGGGATTACTGCCTTTGGTATGGAATTTATGCACGCCTTGCTGGATTGCTCCGTAAAGCACGCCATTGTTTTCCAGCGGAAATACCTTGGAGTTTCCTGCAATCAGGGTGCGGATGGGTTTTCCGTTCGAATTGGCACAAATGTTTTGTTTTGTAGCCTGCAGAAATTCAGTACGGTTTTGGGTGCCGCCCTTGTCGTGGAAAAACTCGAGATCATCCGCCGTGTATTTTTCGAAAATACCGGGTTTGCATTCGTTGAAACCCTGTTCGAAAATCCGGCTGTCCAATTCCATGATCTGCCGGAACAAACTGGAATTTTCGGTTACTTGCGCGTGTGCCGTTTGCAAGCTGCTAAGTAATAAAACGAATGTCAAGACGAGTGGCTTTTTCATGATGCTTCTCCGTGTAGGAAGTAGTGCGGTAGTCCAAAAAATGGCAAGCGTCTGCCAATGCCGGTGCCTGTTGGTACCGGGTTTTTGTCGTGGTTATGCGGGGTTGGTTACATGTTTTTGAACAAAGGCATATAGGTCACACTCACCGTCAGCGTTTCCGGGCGTCCTTTCAATTTGATGGTTCCCCGCCCGGATTCATCGCGAACAATCGAGGCTATGGCTTTCATGTTCACGATGGTGGCGCGGTGAACCTGCTTGAACTGATTTGAATCCAGCTTATTCATCAAGTCGCGTAATGGTGTACGCAGCAATGCTTCACCTTCGGCAGTCATCACCGTGGTGTATTTGCTGTCGGATTGAAAATACAGGACATCCTCAATCATGATCAGGCGCGATTCTTTGCCGGTGCTGGCGGTCAGCCACACCAGGGGTTCCGCTACTGCACGCTGTGGCAAGGCTTTGGTGAGCTGGGCAACGAGCGAGGCTAATGCCGCCGGATCCGGTCCACCACCTGCATGACGCGTTTGCAAGCGCTCGATCGTACTGGCCAGACGCTTCGGTTCGATCGGCTTGAGCAAATAATCGACGGCGCCTTTTTCGAAAGCATCAATGGCGTATTGGTTGTAGGCGGTCACAAACACCACCTGCGTCGAAGGGCTTACGGAAGCCGCTGCAGCCGCAACATCCATGCCGCTCAAGCCTGGCATGCGAATATCGAGAAACGCGACAGCGGGTTGGTGTTCGGCAATTACTTCCAGTGCTTCGGCGCCGTCTTCACAGGCAGCCAATATCTCAAGTTCCGGCCATTGATCGGCCAACAATTTGATCAATGCATCCCGAAAGATTTGTTCGTCCTCGGCGACCACACAGCACATGCGCTTGTTCATGCTGCACCCTGCGGGCCACTGGCCGGAACGGTGATACTGGCGGCAACGCCATTAGGGAAATTGGTCACGATTGAAAATGCTGCAACATTGCCATAGGCAAGTTTGAGACGTTCGCGAACATTTTTCAAACCGATGCCGGTACCGGATGTTCCGCTGCCAAAACCATTGCCATCGTCTGCCACGGTTACCGTAATCAAATTATCCTTCGATGTATTGTCTGCACGTGCGCTGATCCAGATGGTGCCGCCGCCGGATTTTGGCTCAAGCCCGTGGTTGATCGAATTTTCTACCAGCGTCTGCAACATCATGGTCGGAAATGGCACGGCTAGAAGTTCCTGTGGCACTTCGACACTGACTTGCAGGCGCTCACCCATGCGGATTTTCAGGATATCGAGGTAGGCGCGCGTCCGTTCGACTTCTTCGCCCAGTGTCGAAGGGGCGTCTTCGCCGCGCGGCAGGGAGTGGCGTAGATACAAAATCAAATTGTCGAGCATGGCTTCGGCGCGAACCGGGTCACTGCTGATCAGGTATTTGGCGCTGCCGAGCGTGTTGTAAAGAAAGTGCGGTTCAACTTGTGCATGCAGCAAGTTCAGTTTGGCGACGGCAAGCTCTTTTTCCGTGACGGTTTCCTTGGTGGACGCTTGTTCACCACGGCGATGTTCCGAGATTCGGCGGGAAATGGCTCGCGTCACTGTTTCGGCATTTTGCAGGTTGGTGCCTTCATCGAGAAAAAGCCAATCCGCCCATTCCGCGCCTTCCGGCTCGCACATCAAGTTCACGCTGACGGTCCCGTTACTGGATGCGATATCGGCGATTACCTGGTTATATTTGGCGGCGCCAAAATTGAGATAAAGCTTTTTCCAAAGAGATGTACCTTCATTTTCCAGGTCGATAGGTTGAACCTTGACCCGCATGCGCTGGCCATCGCGGGTAATTTTGATGTCTTCGTTGCATGGCAGTTCGCGGATGCTGGCTTCAAGCATGGGCAGTGCAGTTTCTGCTTCGAATGGAATTTCGATTTGCCGGTGATGGCGGTTGCGCAATTTGCCGGCATCGACATCGTCGGTGATCAGTCGAACGCGGTTCAAGTGCACGGCACCGGCAATCATCAGCAAAACCAGGGTCACCCAGGATATTAGATTGAACAGCCAGAGCAGGTAATCGAGACCGGTGGCATTCAAAAATACGTTGATTGCGATAGATACCAGGAACCAGGCAAGCACTATCCGAGCGAAAAAATAAATACGGGTTTTCATGGCTGAGGCAAGCGCTCGGTAGCTGGAATGCAGGCAGATTATCAGTCTGCGCAAAAAAGTCAGCCCAAATGCGACAAAATCAGAAATACGCGGATGAAATGAGTGCAGAACGGAGCAGAGGGTCAACCTCCGCTCCGGAATCTTGATGATTTACTAGAAATCCGCGTCCAGCACGATGCGATAGCGTGCCTTGCCGTCTCGCAGATGATGCAAAGCTTCGTTGACCTTGCTCATCGGGAAATGCTCGGTCTGTGGAGTTACCTGATGCCGTGCAGCGAAGTTCAGCATGGAATCAATCGCGCCACGTGAGCCGGTGGGTGAACCGGAAATGGATTTTTGTCCCATCAGCAAAGTGAAGACAGGTACCGGAATCGGTTCTGGTACGGCGCCGACTACATGTAGTCGGCCGTTGGGAGCGAGTGCATTGAGCAATCCATCCCAATCGAGAGTTGCATTAACGGTGTCGATGATTAAATCAAGCGTGCCTGCGAGTTTTGCGATCGCTTTGGAATCACCGGTGGAAACCACATGATGCGCACCAAATGCACGTGCCTCTTCCATCTTGGAATCACTCGAAGTAAACGCAGTCACTTCGCAACCCCAGGCCTTGCAGAATTTCAGCGCCATATGTCCCAGGCCACCAATACCGATCACGCCTACGCGTGACGTCGGCGAAATATTGAGTTCTCGTAACGGCGCGAAAACAGTGATACCACCGCAGAGCAAAGGTCCGCACTCGCGGGAATCGAGTCCTTCTGGCAAAGGCATGGTCCAGACCCAATGTGCACGCACTTTATCGGCAAACGCACCATGGCGACCAATGAGTGTCGGTTGCAGGCGTTCACAAAGATTGTGATGTCCCATCAAGCATTGTTTGCAGTGCATGCAACTGTGCGAATTCCATCCCAGGCCCACGCGTTGTCCAACGCTCACACCTTTGGCTTGCGGACCCATTGCAACGACTCTTCCGGTAGCTTCATGTCCAGGGACGAAAGGATATTGCGTCATTCCCCAATCGTTGTTGAGTAACGACAAATCCGAATGGCAAATACCGCAATGTTCGACTGCGATCTCGACTTCTTCATCGCCGAGCGGGCCAGGATCGTATTCGAACGGTTCCAATTTGCCGCCGGCGCATTGTGCAGCCCAGGCTTTTATCGTAGACATCGAATACTCCTCATGTTGTCGAATATTTGATTCTACTCTCGAAACCATAGATGCAGTGATAGGTGGATTTTCTGTCCGCACGGACGTCCGATATTTTTTCAAGTGTGTTGCCGGAATTTTATTTGGTATAAAATCAGCGCGTTGGCGATGGCATAAGTCTTGCTTCATGGATATGAGCAATGGCGCCAGCATTAAATCAAGGGAATGATAATGAATAAGGCAGTATTAGGCCCTGCGATGGGCGTGTTTGTTGCGATCGCAATTACAGCCGCCATGGACGCAACAGGTTTGGCAAACTTGAGTTTTGCATCCCTGTTTCCATTGATGCTGATCTTCTGGGGTGTTCAGCGCTTGTCCTGGAAAAGCATCGGCTTCAAGTTGGGTGGGTTTCGCCATTACGGTCTGGCACTCCTGCAGCCAACTGTCGTGATTGGGTTGATTTCGCTGATTTGCGTGATGTCGGGCGTCGTCGATATTTCCCACGCCAACTGGCTGCAGGCCAGAAGCGATTTTTTATTCACCATCGCCATAAGTTTTCCACTTGCAATAGTGACCGAAGAAGGTTTTTTTCGGGGTTGGTTATATGCCTCGTTGCAGCGCGCCGGGCTGAGCGAACTGCAGGTCATGATTTGGACAGGTGTCGCATTCTCGCTTTGGCATATTCCTGCAGTTTCCATGAATACCGAAGATGCGCTGCCATTGGCACAGATTCCGGTCTTGTTGATCAACGCCGTGTTGATCGGTGCGACATGGGCAATGCTTAGGTCAATTTCAGGGTCGATTATCGTAACGAGCTTGTGCCATGCAGTCTGGAATGCTTGTGTGTACGTGTTGTTTGGTTTTGGTACGACGGTAGGTGTTCTTGGCGTCAAACAGCCCGCGATATATAGCCCCGAGTCGGGCCTTTGGGGTTTGGCGGTCAATCTTGTGCTGGCGGCTCTGCTCTGGAACCGCTGGAAAAAGAAGCAGGCCAGAAAGCAACTGGCGGGCAGTGACTTGCAGGCTATTCAAGCAACATAGATACAGGCGTAGGATGGGCATACAAAGTCTGCGACTGTTGCTTGAACCGGAAAATGAATCGATCCGAACATCGCCATGAAGTTGCACCACCGCCGGAATTCACGAGAACCTCGCTGTTTTCTTCTGATACCGCTTGTCTGGCTGATGTTCGCTGCCGTGGCGAATGCCGACATAAAAGTGCGGAAGAACATACGACCGATGCCCAGTTGATATTTCCATATCGCGGTTTGTTCGTTCGCCACCTCGGTAACGATGCAGCGGTGGCAGATGCAAACCAGGTTTTATTCTTTGACGTTGATGAAGTGCACCAGGTAAGCCACCCCGTTACCGGTGGCGATAGCTGTGTCGTTATGACGTTTCCGCAATCGGTTTTGTCCGAATTGGCGACTGCGGATATTTACGATGCTGCCACGAGGCGTTTTCGCGTTCGCTCACGCAGCCTGGAACCCGCAGCGCAGGCGCTGCGTAACGCGTTGCTGAATCGATTGGCGACGAACACATCAACGACACTGGAAGCCGAATCGATCAGTCTGGCCCTGGCAAGGTTGGCATTCGCAAAATTGCCGGTCGCACCGCATCGGCCGACCCGTTCGAAACGTGTACTGATTGATCGCGTCAAATTACTGCTGGCCGAGTCGACGACAAGAAGAATAAGTCTTGCCGAAATCGGCGAGAAAGTAGGCGCCTCACCGGTGTACCTCACGCAGGCGTTCAGTGAGCTCGAAGGTCTTCCGCTTTATCGTTATCACCTGCGTTTTCGGTTGGCACATGCATTGGCACGCTTGCCCGAACAGAAGGATTTATCGAAGCTAGCATTGGATCTCGGTTTTTC
>JBOHYG010000058.1:0-35120 GCA_050737875.1 Arenimonas sp.
ACATGGTGTTGGGGATGTTTTTCCTGCCGGTGTATTTTTTATGCGGCGGCATCAGCGTAAAAAACCCCATGGAACGTGCTGCAGATCGTTATGCTCTGACCGGCAAAGGCTGGTGGCCCTGGGGTCCTGATTCAACGGTTTGAAAAAAGCCGATGAAACGGCATAACGATCAAGCTGACAATTCTGGCCAGCAGGCCGATCAACCAGTAGATGCCGACCAATATTACCGTCAGTACGGCAAATACGCTGCCGGCCAAGAGTGAGAAAAGAAATTTCATGAGCGCTCCATCGAATCAGGATAATGCCCAGTAGAGGGAACAGCAAGGCGATTGGGTGCATTGGGTATTACCCGGCATTCACGGATATCGTGATTTATTTTCTGCGCACGACAAGCTATCGCTGACCTTAGTCTTCACGCACTTCTATCAACTTTCCGAGTCTATCGATGCGACTGTGGCATTGCCCACACGTCCAGCCACCAAGTAATGCCTGACCGATACCGTCGGGTTTGCGAAGCATTGGCAGTTCATTGCCGCATTTTGGACAATGCGTGTTTTGCATATTGATGGTGACTTCAGGTAATTCCATAGCTAGGTTCCGTGAAATGTCAGGTACGAGCTATGAAGTTTATAAGCCAACCCATTCGTAGCGCAACGCACGCCCCAGATATTCATCGGCCTGGATTTCAGGCAATAAAAAAGCGCCTATCGAAGATGGCGCCTTTCTGTTTGACAGCAAGAAGC
Organism: Arenimonas sp.; assembly: GCA_050737875.1. Lineage (GTDB taxonomy): Bacteria > Pseudomonadota > Gammaproteobacteria > Xanthomonadales > Xanthomonadaceae > Arenimonas. The sequence goes on from JBOHYG010000058.1 coordinate 744, forward strand.
TGCAATTTCCGTATCACTATGTTGGTGCCGAAGGAGAGACTCGAACTCTCACAAGGGGTTACCTCGGCGGATTTTGAATCCGCTGCGTCTACCGTTCCGCCACTTCGGCCCGAAGTGAGCGCGAATTATAGCAAAATTTCCGCAAATGTCAGCGACATTCGACCGTATCGAGGCAAAGAGTTTTCTTTTTGCGCAGATACCAATCGTTACCTTGTGGCTCGAAGGTGGCGCAATCATTCATCGCCGCCTGGTAAATATGCATGGAAATGGCGATTTGCTTTTCATTCGGGTTGCGAATGGTGTGGTACTCATGCGGTGGCAGCAGGCTGCCGGCAGTGCCGGTTCCGGCGGTCAGGGTTTCATGCATCGAGAACCGATGCAGATCACCGTTCACCTCTTCGAGCTCGTATCGAACGATTTCGAGGTGGCCTTGCCAAACGCCTTCGACGCACCAAAGTCCGCAGTGATCGTGAATGGGAGTGCCTTGTCCGGGTGCCCAAGTCATTGCCACCACGCTGATACCGGTTTTAGGGCAGGCATAGAGCTCACGACGCGCGTAGTGGCCTTCAACCGGTTCGAATACACATTCGGGCAGAAACACGGTCTTGTCGTGAATCAGGCGGCACAATCCATCGCGCAACGAGATCGTGACGGCTTTGTGGTCACCGAGGGCCAGGGCCGTTTCGATCATGGCCAGCAATTCATCACGACCGGTAAAAGTAGGGTATTCGTTCATGGCGATAGTCTATAACTTTGCTAGGAAACCCGCGATAGTCGGGCTGAAGCGTTCAATGTCGACCAAAAACGCGTCATGCCCCTGTGGTGATGGCAACGGGGCGAATTCGGTTTCACAGCCACCGGCCCGCAGACCTTCGGCAATTTGCTCCTGTTGCTGGAGCGGAAACAGGATATCGGTATGAACGCCAATCGAAAGGGCCTTTTGCAGCTTGATCGATGCCAATGCCCGCATTACATCGCCCTGGCCATATTCGTCGGCATCAAACCAGTCCATCGAACGGCTCAAATACAAATAACAATTCGGATCGAAATGGTGGACGAAACGACGGGCATGGCCTTCCAGATAACGTTCAACCTCGAACTCAAGGCCAAACGGATCGTCGTCGAAACATTCGCTGTCGAAGCGGACACGACCGAAACGGCCATCCCATTCCATCGCCGAGCGATACGTCACAACGCCAAGTTTGCGCGCCATGCGCATGCCGTTTTCCGGATACTGTTCTTCGGTGTACTGGCCTTGATTCCAGTTCGGATCAAGTCTGATCGCTTCGCGCTGCAGGGAACGAATCGCGATTGAGAAAGGCAGGGCACGGGCACTGCCGGAAACATTGATATGCGTCCTGGCGCTGCCGGGATGCAATAACAAATAGGCAAGCGCCGTCATGCCGCCCATCGAGTTGCCGATAACGCAGGCGAGTTCGGCAATGCCCAATGCCTTGACCACTTCGAACGCCGCGTTGGCGCCGTCTTCGATCGACAGTTCCGGGAACTCGAGACAATAGGTTTTATTCGTCAGCGGATTGATCGACGCCGGACCGGTCGAACCTTTGCAGCTGCCCAGTGTGTTGACGCAGATGACGAACCAGCGATCCGTATCGATTGCCTTGCCCGGTCCGAGCATGGCTTCCCACCAGCCAGCTTCGGGATTGCCGGCATTCGCCGCGGCATGGGCATTGGGTGACAAGCCGGTGAGGATCAGTGCGGCGTTGCTGGCATCGTCGTTGAGCTTGCCCCAAGTCTCGTAAGCCATGCGTGCGTCGATCAGTTCGCCGCCGCGTTTCATCCTGAAAGGCGAGGGGAGTGAAACAAACAACGAATTCTGCGGGATAAATTCGGTCATTTTCTCACTCGCGATAATTTGATTTCGATGGGTTGGGTGTTTTTAGTTTCAACGATCACGGCGTCGGCTTCAATATCGCCTGCCTCGGCATTAGCGATACCTTGTATCGAAATGCGTGCAGACAATGAGACTTTTTCCTGCGATGACAATTTTGCCGTCGGCATCAAACTATCGGCATCGCTCAATTCAAGCTCAAGCGGCAATTGGCTTGCATCGATTTTCTTTGCTGCAACCGGCGGTCCGGCATTGTCGATGGCTTTGGCAAAAACGAATAATACCGCGCCGGGTTTCAGCGAACCTACCAGCGATTTATCAAGCGATACACGTACTTTTAGCGTTGCGGTTTCCGGCACTGCAGCCATTTCGATAGGCGGTTTGTTCTGTTTCGCACGCGCAATATTGATTTGCGTGCGCAAGGTATTGCCCGCTTTCGCATCCAATAACGGGATCAATTTATTAAGGTAAATTTCCGCCTGGTCAGAAGCGTCCTGCTGCAAATAGTGCATGCCCAGGAAAAACAAGGCACGTTGATGTTCCGGGTTTTCCTGCAAGGCTTGTTCCAGAAGTTTTACTGCCTCGGCCGGGAACGTGCGATTGCTGGAAGCACGCATCATGACTTCGGCATATTCCGTTTTTAAATCGGGATTATTCGGTTCCAACAATATGGCCTTCGCAAAAGCCTTGCCGGCCGCATCGAATTCATCCATTGCCATCCGGGTACGGGCGAGTAACAACCAGCCCTCAAGATTGTCGGGGCTTGAAGCCAATTCGGCTTCCAGTTCGGCAATGGCCGTGTTGATGTCCTGTGTTGGTTGGTTTTTAGCTATAAACGCGGCATCCAGCGCCTTGGGCGTTCCGATGAAGTGATAGAGCGAAAACGTCACTACCGGCAGGCCGATAAATAATCCCAGCGCAAACTTGCGATGCGTTTTTGCGATTGGATAGGTCGCGAAAAGCAGGGCGACGAGTATCAATAAAACGGCGATGAAATAGAAAGGACTCATTACCATTCCTGTCCGTTATCTTCTTTTGTGCTGTCATCCGCGGCCGGCATCGCGGCGCTGCGTTTCTTGATGATCAGGAAAACACTTGCAGCTCCGATGCCAAGGATCAGGAAAGGTCCGAACCAAAGTAACCAGGTGCTTGGCCGAACGGGTGGCTCGTACAACACGAAGTCGGTGTAGCGGGTCACCATGAACTGTTTTATTTCTTCGTCGGATTTGCCCTCGCGGATCAAATTCAATAATTCGAGCCGTAAATCTTTCGCGATCATTGCATTGGAGTCGGCAAGGCTCTGGTTCTGGCACATTACGCAGCGTAGTTCCGCCGCCAATGAACGAAAACGTTGTTCTTCTTCAGCGCTGCGATATTCAACCGGATCCATCGCAAGCAATGCATGGCTAAAAACCATCAAGAATAAAAACACGATTTTTTTCATCGGGCCGACTCCAGTGCGGGCAGGATTTCCTGCTCGATCACTTCGGGAGTAATCGGACCCACATGCTTCCAGCGCACGATGCCATCCGCATCGACCAGAAACGTTTCGGGTGCACCATAAATTCCCCAGTCCAGTGCGGCACGTCCCGGCTCATCGACCAAAATCAGATCGTAGGGATTGCCGAATTGTTTTAACCAGGCATTCGCGGCGTCGGTTTCATCCTTGTAGTTGTAACCGATGACGCGAATTTTTCCGGTGGCCGCCAATTTCGTGATGACAGGATGTTCCACCTGGCATTCGGGACACCAGCTGCCCCAGACATTCAACAAATAGGCCTGGCCTTTCAAGTCATCCGTCTTGACTATTTTCCCGGAGGTATTCAGTACGGGTAGTGCGAATTGTGGAGCGGATTTTCCGATCAGCGGGGACGGGATCGCGCTGTTGTCCTTGCCGGAATTCATGCGCACGCCGATGAACAACAACAGGGCCAGGGCGATGAATGCAATCAGCGGAATGAAACGCGTGCTCATGGATTTGCCTCGCTGGCATTGCGTCGCTTGAAGCGTTTGTCAAAGCTGACGACGAAGCCGCCAATGGCCATCAACAAGGCGCCGAGCCAGATAAAACGGATGAATGGTTTTACGTAGAGTCGCAGCGCCCAGCTGCCCTTGTCATCCAGAGGCTCGCCAAGTGCCACGTACAAATCGCGATGCAGACTAGAGTCGATGGCTGCTTCGGTCATGCTGTTGCCGCCGCTGGCATACATGCGCTTTTCAGGATGTAAAGTAGCGACGGATTTGCCGCCTTTTTTTATGACGATCGTGCCGCGGTCGGCGATGTAATTCGGGCCTTCGATTTTTTTCGCGCCTTCGAAGGCGAAATCATAGCCGCGCAATGAAAATGTCGAACCTGGTTTTGCGGCGACATCTTTTTCAATGCTCATGCTTTCCGTCATCAGGACGCCGAAGAAAAATATTCCAACCCCGATATGTGCGAATGACATGCCGATCATTTCCGCCGTGAAGCGACTGCCGGAATTCTTGAAACGGGAACGGGCAAAAACCAACGTGCCGAACAAAATCCAGAAAGCTGCAATTACGCCGCCGATGGTTTTAATGCTGCTTTCAGGCCAGTAGAAGAAACCGATAGCCCCCGCAAGCAATGCCAAAACCGCCCAAGGCAATAACAACTTGACGGGTTTGGAGGCCTGTTCGCTTTGCCAGCGTGTGATTGGTCCGAACGGCAATAACATGACCAACGGCAGCATCAATAATGAAAACAGGAATCCGAAGTAGGGTGAGCCGACCGAAATTTTTCCGAGTTTCAATGCATCGGCAAGCAAAGGATAGAGCGTGCCGATCAACACCATGAATGCGGCGGCGGTCAGCAACAAATTATTGAACAGCAACAAGGTTTCGCGGGAATAGGCCGTGAACGGCTGTCCTGCATCTTTGTTGGGCGCACGCAATGCGAATAGCACCAGTGATCCGCCAATCACGATGATAAGAAACGTCAGGATAAACAGGCCGCGCTCCGGATCGGATGCGAACGCGTGTACCGAAGTCAGCACGCCGGAACGCACCAGGAAAGTACCGAGCAGCGACAATGAAAATGCGGCAATCGCGAGCAGCAGCGTCCAGCTTTTGAAACTGCCGCGTTTTTCGGTGACCGCTTGCGAGTGGATAAGTGCCGCACCGACCAACCATGGCATGAAGCTCGCGTTCTCCACCGGGTCCCAGAACCACCAGCCGCCCCAGCCCAGTTCGTAATAAGCCCAGAAACTTCCGAGTGCGATACCGAGCGTCAGAAATGCCCAGGCGATATTCGTCCAGGGACGTGACCAACGAATCCACTGAGCATCCAGTTTGCCGTCAATCAGTGCGGCGATCGCAAATGCAAACGCAACGGCAAACCCCACGTAGCCGGTATAGAGCAGTGGGGGATGGAAAATAAGTCCTGGATCTTGCAACAATGGATTTAAATCCACGCCTTCGGGCGGTATCGGGAACGCGCGCGTGAATGGATCGGACGTGAGCAGCGTGAATGAAATGAAACCGACGCTGATCATTCCCATTACCGCAAGGACGCGGGCGATTACCGCAGCAGGCAACTGTCTGGAAAAAATCGCAACGGCGCTCGTCCAGATCGCGAGGATCAAGATCCACAGCAATAACGAACCTTCATGAGCACCCCAGACGGCCGAAAGTTGATAGGCGAATGGCAGCAAAGAATTTGAATTTCGGTACACATACGCAACCGAGAAGTCGTGCACTGTAAAGCTGTAGGCCAACAACCCGAAAGCCAGTGCGATAAAAAACAATTGCGCATATGCCAGCGGCCGCGCCGTATTCATCAAGGCTGCATCGTTTCTGTATGCGCCCCAAAGCGGAATGCAAGCCAGCATCAATGCGATAAGCAAAGACAGGATTAAACTGATCTGGCCGAGTTCCGGAATCATGATCAAAGCGCGCCGCAGGATTTGGTATGCAGTTCCTTCGCTTTCTTCATTGCGTCCTGCACTTCTTTTGGCGTGTAGGTTTCATCGTGTTTGGCGAGCACTTGATTGGCCAGGAATTGCTTGCCTTGCAGCTTGCCTGTGGCAATTATGCTGGTGCCTTCCTTGAACATGTCCGGCAATATGCCTTCATGTTGCACGATGACTTGATTGACGCGGTCGGTAACCGAGAATGAAACGGCCAGCGTGCCTTCGGTGCGTTTGACGCTGCCTTCGCAAACCACGCCTCCAAGACGGAAGGTGGCATTCGCTGGCACTTCCTTGTTCTTGACCTGGGTCGGCGTGAACAGGTAGGTCATGTTTTCCTGCATTGCAAAAGTTATCAGTGTGCCGGCAACGGCAGCGACAACCAGCAACAGGACAATGAACCAGATTCGGCGAACGCGGGTGGGATTCATCAAAAATAATCTCGGGTAATTCAGTGTGGTGTTTTATTGCGGCGGGCTCGCAAACGGATATTGCGGAGCGTTTTCTTGTAACTGAATTGCGGGGCCAGAAAATCCCAAAGCAAGGCGATCGCAAAAATAACGTAGGCGGCAATCACGAATTCCCGATGCAGATGGATCATTGTTCCACCCCCGCCAGTTTCTTGGCCCAATCCTTGTTGGCTTCATGTTCCAGATTCATTGCGCGTGTCCGTTTCAGGACGGAACCGATGAACCAGAATTTTGTCGCTAGCGTCATCACGATCAGCGGCCACATGAGTTCGGCTGCCATCTTAGATTCACCCACGATGCGGACGGTTTCGCCTTGATGCAGTGTGTTCCACCAATTCACCGAAAAGTGCACGATCGGCACATTGATGATGCCGATCAAGACCAGGAACGCAGCTGCTCTGGCTGCGGAGCGTCGATCTTCAATCGCGTTATACAAACCGATGATCCCCAGATAGATAAACAGCAGGACGAGTTCCGACGTTAGCCGCGGATCCCAGGTCCACCAGGTTCCCCAGGTCGGTTTGCCCCAGATCGAGCCGGTGATCAGCGTGATGGCGGTAAACATCAGGCCGATATGCGCACTGGAAATCGTGAGCAGTTCGCAAATCTTGATTCGCCAAACCAGCGCGATAAATGCCTGGATAGCCATGGCGACAAAGACAAATAAACTCATCCATGCAGCCGGGACGTGAATGTAGATGATCCGGAAGATTTCACCCTGCTTCGAATCTGCAGGCACCAGGAACAATCCACCGATGGCGCCAATCAGCAAGCATGCAAACGCCAAGCCGAACCACACCGGAATCCATCGCGCTGCGAAGCGCTCGAAGTTCGGCGGCGAGCCGGTTGTGTTGAACCAAAGTATTAAAGCTTTCATTTCAGGTCAGGGAGGTTTTTATGGCGGCAGCTGCAGCGATGGGGGCTAGTACGATGGCAATCACCAAGCCGGCGCCCATCAGGCTAATTGCTCCCAGCCAAGACAGACCTTGTGATGCAGCCACGACAGAGCCCGCCCCAAACACCAGCACGGGTACATAAAGTGGAAGTGCCAACAGAGCCAATAGCATACCAGAATGACGAATTCCGACCGTCAAGGCAGCTATCACGGCACTCACCAAACTGATTAATGGCGTGCCCACGAATAACGAAACCATCAGCGGTGTTAACAAATCCGAAGGCAGGAATAGCATGTGTGCAAAAAGTGGCGTCAATATCACCAGCGGCAACGAAGTGCTTAACCAATGCACCAGAATTCTTGCGCCGATTAACAAGCCTAGCGGGGCGGGCGACATCAACATCTGTTCGAGGCTGCCGTCGTCAAAATCGCTTCGATAAATCGAATCCAGGGATAACAAGCTGGACAATAGAATGGCGACCCAGATTATTCCGGGCGCAATCTCGGCCAGTTTTTGGGGGTCGGCACTGGTGGCCAGGGTGAAAAGCGTTATCACCATGATGGCGAACAAGATTGGTTGAGCGATATCGCCGCGTCGACGCAGGCATAGTCTCAAGTCGCGGCGGAATTGTGCGGCGAACAATGGCAGCGCCGCCTGGTGGATGCTCATTGGCGGTTTCCGTTATTCGCCAAGACCAAACTTTGGCAAGGCACCGGCGGAGCCGCATAGGCACCATGCGTTGTTAACAAAACTGCGCCGCCACGTGCAGTTTGTTCGGTAATCAATTGATTCACCAACTCAATTCCCTGTAAATCGAGATTGGCGTACGGCTCATCCAGTAACCAGCAAGGGCTGTGACACAGCAATAATCGCGCAAGCCCGAGGCGTTTGTTTTGCCCGGCCGACAACTGTCTGGCCTGGGTATCTTCGTAACCGACAAGTCCGACCTTGGCAAGCGCAGCTTCGATCAGTTCGGGTTGTACTCGATGGAAAACGGCTTGTAGATATTCAAGATTCTCGAGACAGCTCAGTTCAGCTTTGTGTCCGGGTTTGTGCGCAAGATACGCGCAAGCATGTGACAAGTCGGTGTGATCACCTTCCGATTTATGCACCAGAATTTCGCCTGATTGCGCTTTCAGCAATCCACTAAGTACACGCAACAGAGTTGTTTTTCCTGAACCGTTATCACCCGTCACCAGCAGCGCGCTACTACTCGCCAATTGAAAGTTGATCGGGCCGAAGATTTTCTCTTCATTCCTGAAATAGCTTAGATCCTTGACTTCAAGGACGATGGAATTGGCAGAAAAATCATTCATTTATGCGCAAATATTAACTTTTATGGGGATTTCAGTCCACGAATAATGCTCTTGAGCGTTCCAAGAACAGGGTAGCCAGTACCTGTGAAGGTCGGTCAGAGCTTTATGTGACGCTATTCTCGTTTTGATTCGTCACTTTACTTAATGATGGGGTAGCCAAAACCTCCTCGTTTCCTTGTAGAATCGGACAGTTTTATCCATTACACCAGCCACAGGAAAGACAGAATGCGAGCGTCTCCATTAGTTTTAGCCGTTGCAATTGGTTTAGGTTTAGGGCTTCCCGTGAATGAAGCGGCGAATGCTGCATCGAAAACAGTCGAAGCAAAAAGCACCAGTTTCAAAACCTACATTGTGACTTTTGATGAAGTACCGCTTGCCAGCTTCCGCGGCTCGGATGGACGTAAAGCAGGTATGCCAAAAATGGCAGCTACCAGCCCAAGTGCAACTGGTGAATTCAAATTCAATATCAATTCGGCTGCTTCGCAGAACTATCGCCGCTTTCTTGCGACTGCACGCAGAAGCCGAATCGATATGGCCTCGAGCAAGATCGGCCGTACACTGACGCCTACCTTCGAGTACGACGTCGTTACCCATGGTTTCGCAGCGCAAATGACCGAAGGTGAAGCGGCAATCCTGCGCACACTTCCAGGCGTCAAACGTGTTCAACAAGAGGTCATTTACAAGCCGATGACTGATCGCGGTCCAACCTGGATCAAGGCTGATCAAGTCTGGGCAGGCGGCGGTACACCGAGCATTACCGGTAATAAAGGCGCCAGCAGCATCATCGGCGTGATCGATACCGGTATTAACCGTTCGCACCCTTCGTTTGCAGCAAGTGGTACAGCCGGTGCTACCTTCGCCGAAACCTTCACGATTACAAATCCGAAAGGTTCTTTTGTCGGACGTTGCACGGTTGCCGGTCAATCGAGCAAGTGTAATAACAAGCTGATCGGCCTGTGGGATTTCATTGACGGTGGCGCAAGCGGTACTTCTGCCGATGCCGTCGATAAAGACGGTCACGGTACGCATACAGCGAGTACGACCTCGGGTAATGCGGTAAAAGTAACCATTCCAGGTGGTTCGGTTGCCTACACGCCGACCATTTCCGGCGTTGCACCAAGAGCCAACATCATTGCCTACAAAGCTTGCGGAGATACCGGCTGCCCTGGTTCGGCGACTTTGGCTGCTATCAATCAGGCCGTTATCGACGGCGTGCATGTAATCAGTTACTCGATCGGTGGTGGCCCTAGCGATCCATATCTTGCCATTGACGGCTCGCCTGATCCGACCCCGGACGATAGCGAAGAAGCATTCTTGGCTGCCCGTAACGCAAACATTGTGTCTTCGGTAGCTGCCGGTAATGATGGTCCTTCCGCCGGTACGCTGGGCAGTCCATCGAATGCGCCTTGGGTCATGTCGGTTGCTGCGACGACTCACGACCGCGCTTTGGTGCGTCCACTGGTGTTGACCGGCGGTAATGTTCCTCGCCCAGGTGGCGGTACCTTGTATGGTGCCGGTAGCACTTCCGGCACGTTGATCGCAACTCCGATCGCCAAAGATCCTGCCTATCCTTTATGCGCCACCGGCGCTGATCCCGATAATGACGCAACCGGCGTCAGCCGTCCGCCAACATGGACCGCTTCGACATTTTTCGCCAGCAAATTGGTCGCTTGCGAACGCGGTTATTACGCACGTCTTGCGAAATCCACCAACGTCGAGATCGCTGGCGGCACCGGCATGATCCTTTATAACCAGGCGTCCGAAGGCGATAGCCTGGTCTCCAGTAACTACAACATTCCGACTGTGCATCTGTCCTACACTGATGGTCAGTCTTTGTTGAGCTGGTTGAATGTCGGCTCCGGTCACACCGGCCAAATCCAGGCAGCAAGCTGGAGCGTTTTGGCAACGGCCGGCGACAAGCTGGCTTCGTTCAGTGGTCGTGGACCGGTCGTGCCGTTGGGTATCGTGAAACCTGATATTGCTGCACCAGGTGTAGATATTTATGCAGCAGCACCGGGCGCGTCCTGTAATCCAACATCGGGCGCAAACTGCGTTTCGACTGCCTTAACCATTGCGTCGAACAGTGGTACTTCGATGGCTACGCCGCATGTTTCAGGTGCCATGGCCTTGGTGAAAGCAGTCAACCCGACCTGGACGCCAAGCCAAATCATTTCGGCTCTGGTGCTGACGGCCCGCCCAACCGTAACGGTTAATGGCGTGGTCGGTAATCCGCATGAAATTGGTGCCGGTCAAACCGACGTCAATAAAGCGGTTCGAGCCGGCTTGTATTTGCCTGTGACCGATGCCCAGTTCAAAGGCACCAATGTCAACACGGCAAACACGCTGAACCTTCCGTCGCTTGGTAATGCCAGCTGCTTCGAAACCTGCGTATTACCACGTACCTTCACCGATATGGTCGGTGGTGGCAATTACACGATTGTCAGCAACTTGCCTGCCGGCGTTACGATGACACCAAGCTCAGGTAGCTTGAGTTTCACCAACGGACAATCACAAGCGGTCAATTTCACATTCAATGTGACCAATGCGCCAAGCTTGCTGGGCCATTGGGTTTACGGTTCGGTTACTCTGCAAAACACTTCGGGTAACGGTCGTCCAGACCTGACCCTGCCAGTCGCGATTTTCTCGAGCCCGTATTCCAATGCAGCCAATGCAATCACGTCGATTGCACAAACAGTTGCCACTGAACGCGGCTTCATCGACGTGACTTTCTCTGGTACCACCAGTCTCGCAGCACTGCCTGATGCACGCTTCATTGCAGGTGATTTGGTTGCACCGAAAGTCAGTACGCCTTCATTGGCTGAAGACCCCAGCCCTAGCGATCCTTACAATGGATTCACCACTGGTATCTTCACCGACACATTCACGATTCCGGCAAGTCCAGTCGGTGGCCCAGTCACATACAAAGTGTCGGTCGCTACTTCATCGGCGCAATCGGCGGATAGCGATCTGTACGTCGGTCTCGACGGTATCGGCGCAACCGCTCCGGATAATTTGCCGAATGACGATGAACAGTTGTGCGTTTCCGCTGGTCCAAATGCGACCGAGCTCTGCGAGTTCACGGTAACGACAGAAAGCGTTCCACAAACCTATTGGATCCTGGTACAAAACTTTGACGATGGCGGTACTGGCCCCGATACGGTTCAAGTTGACTCGTATCAAGCACCAATTCAGCAGGGTACCACCGGTAATTTCATCGCAACCGGTCCTGGTAATCTGGTTTCCGGTGCCACGTTCAAAACCCGACTCGCCTGGGACGATCCAACTTTCCTTGCTGGTCAAAAACGTATCGGTTTCCTGATGGTCCAAGCCGCAGCCGGCACCGATGCGATTCAAATCCCGGTAACACTGACCCGTACTGGCGCGACCTTTGAACCATTCGCATTGGCGAACAACGTCGCCCGTTCGGTCACCTTGCCGGCTGGTTCGACGCACAACAAGCTCTACTTCGACGTACCGCCAAATGCGACATCGGTAACGCTCACGACCACCGGTACCGGTACGGTCACGCTGGGTGCTGTTCGCCTTGCTAGCCCGACGGCTCCGGTGATCGAAGCGGCTCCTGCTGGCAATACCTTCACTTCAAGTGTTGCTGGTGCGAATCAAACCATCACCATTTCCGGTGGTAGTTTGCTGCCGGGTCGCTGGTACGTGAAACCGACCAATGCCGGCGGCGCCACCGCCACTGTTGCAGTGAAAGCAGTCATCAACACGCAAAATGTCGGTGCGACTTTCAAGGTTGGTTCCTACTACAACCCGAACCGTAGTGGTCACGGTCTGTTTGTTTATCCGGGTGGCCCAGACTGGGCTGTGATCTGGTACACCTATCTGCAAGATACGACGCCAACCTGGTACTACATGCAAGGTCCTGCGCCTGGTGCAGATGGCATCTGGAAAGGCACTATCTATCGTGCTGCCTGGAATGGAACCACCAAGAGCCACACCGTTATCGGTGAAGCCCAGATGACGATCACCAGTGCGAACACGTTCGACTTCCATTACAACCTGGACGGTCAGCAAGGTTCCGAGCCGATGTCTGCCTATGTCACCGGTTGCCCGCAATTTAACGGCAATAACCTGGATGTCAGTACGCACTGGTACAACCCAGCCGCGTCCGGCTTCGGCTACAGCATTCAGGTGAATCCGACCTATGAATTCGCTGCAAGCTTCCTGTACGACGGCATGGGCGTGTCCCGCTTCCTGGTTGCCGAGCGTGCTGGTACTTACACGAACGCGAGCGAAACATTCAACCTCGAACAAATCGGCGGTTTCTGCCCGCTGTGCGCCGCTGTTACGACAACAAGAACGACGGTAGGTACTTACAGCCGTACGTTTGCGACCAATGACATCGTCAGCATCGGAACCAATGCGACTTACGCCAATGGTGTTCCAGGTAGCTGGAACGTCACATCGAACGTCGATGCGCTGACCTTGACACAAGGTTGCAACCCGTAATTTCCGCATGATGTGAAGACCGAGGCGCGAATCGCAAGGTTCGCGCCTTTTTCTTTACTGCGCTGTTCAAACCCGCATAATGTAATGCGACCAGGTTAAATTCACGCCATGAACTTAAATACCAAATTACCCAAAGTAGAGACCACCATTTTCACCGTGATGTCGCAGTTGGCGATGGAGCATCAGGCGGTAAATTTGGGGCAGGGCTTTCCGGATTTCGATGCACCGAAACGTTTGATGGACGCTCTGGTCGCTGCGATGCAGCAGGGCAAAAACCAGTACGCGCCAATGCATGGCATTCCCGCACTCCGGCAGGCGATTGCCGATAAAACCTTGCGTTGCTACGGCAAGCAAGTGAATGTCGATAGCGAAATCACCGTTACCAGCGGCGCCAGCGAAGCGATTTTCGATGCCGTGCTGGCGGTTGTGCATTCCGGTGACGAAGTCATCGTGCTGGATCCCTGCTATGACTGCTACGAGCCCGCCATTGATTTGGCAGGTGCCAAGGCGGTGCACGTAGCCCTGGAACCGGCAACCTTTGCGGTTGATTGGAACAAGGTGAAAGCAGCCGTTACCCCGCGTACCCGAATGATCTTCATCAACACGCCGCACAATCCATCAGGTGCGATGTTGTCATCCGACGATATGCAGGCATTGTCCGATATCGTCAGAGACACCGAAATCCTGATTCTGTCCGACGAAGTGTACGAACATATTATTTTCGATGATCGTCGACACGAAAGTGTTCTGCGTTATCCGGAATTGGCCGAACGCAGTTTCGTTATTTCGAGTTTCGGCAAAACCTATCACTGCACAGGATGGAAAATCGGCTATTGCATCGCGCCGCCTGCGCTAACGAAAGAATTCCGCAAGGTCCATCAATACAATACTTTCTGCAGTTTCACGCCGGCACAGTGGGCGTTTGCCGAAATGATCCAACAGGAGCCGGAACATTACGAGGAATTGGGCGAGTTTTATCAAGCCAAGCGCGATGCCTTTAAAACGCAATTGCTCAGTACGCGTTTTCAGCCACTCGCAGTGCCTGGCGGATATTTCCAATTGGTGGATTATTCGGAAATCAGCGATCTGCCTGATCTGGAATTCTGCCGTTGGTTGACGATTGAAAAAGGCGTTACCGCGATCCCGCTTTCGCCGTTCTACGAAAAACCGCCGGAAGGACAACGATTGATTCGCCTGTGTTTCGCAAAAAATTCCAACACACTCGATGCAGCGATTGAGCGACTGGTGAAAGTCTGATGGAAGCGAATCTGAATATCAGTCTGATCCAAGGCGATACACGTTGGCATGATCCGCAGGCTAATCGCGATTACTACGGCGCCTTGTTGAAGCAAGCCGGCAACGACACGGATATTTTTATTCTGCCGGAAACATTCACTTCCGGATTCAGCAACGAAGCGATCGCCGATGCCGAAACAATGCAGGGGCCGACTTTGGCCTGGATGCTTGAAAAGGCCAAACAGCACAATGCCGTCGTGACAGGCAGCGTGCAGATTCGTGAAAACGGACTAGTGTTCAATCGACTGATTTGGGCGCAGCCCGATGGTCAGTACAAACATTACGACAAGCGCCACTTGTTTCGCATGGCCAATGAACACCAGCGTTATGCCTCCGGAAATGAACGTCTGGTGATTGAATACAAAGGCTGGCGAATCTGCCCGCTGGTTTGCTACGACCTGCGATTCCCGGTGTATTCACGCAATCGTTTCAATCACGATGCGGAGAATCGTTTCGATTACGATGTATTGTTGTATGTCGCCAATTGGCCTGCCGCCCGGCGTCATGCCTGGAACAGTTTGCTGCCGGCGCGCGCCATCGAAAATCTTTGCTATGTGGCTGGGGTAAATCGGGTTGGAACCGATGGCAATTCCATCGAATATGCCGGCGACAGCGTTGCATTGGATTTCATCGGCCAGGCGATTGTCAGTGGTGGTAATCGGGAAGAAGTTCTATCCTGCTCGTTGTCAGCCAGTGAATTGCAGGCATTCCGTTCGAGATTTCCTGCCTATCTGGATGCGGATAAATTTGAAATCATTGAATAGAGCCATCTCAAACACTCGGAGCACGGCTTGTCGCTAATTCGCACAGTTTGCATTTTATTGCTGGTGCTCTTGAGTCAAATGGCTTGGGCAGATGATTTGCCGGTGTACCTCAGGTCGACCCGGGTTTGGGATAGCAGCAATGGTCTGCCTCACAACACAGCCCAATCGATCGCACAGACGCCAAATGGCTATATTTGGGTGGCTACCTGGGAAGGGCTGGCACGTTTTAACGGTCGCGAATGGAAGGTGTTTGATCGCGAAGCCATTCCCGGCCTGTCCGACAATGGCATTCGCGCACTGCTGGTTACAAAAGATGGCCGCCTATGGGTTGGGTCGGCACGCGACGGGCTATTCAGTTATTTCAATGGTCAATGGACCGCGATTCCCTACGAGAACGAACCGGGACAATCTCAAATCACTGCTCTGTTCGAAGACAAGGATGGAAGAATCTGGATCGCGGCGGCATCGAAAACGATCATGTCACTCGAGCCAGACGGCAGCCTGAAACGCTATCCGTTGCAGTTGCCCGATGCCACAAACAGCGCGCTGGCTTTTGAACAGGACCCCGACGGAAACATTTGGTTGGCAACGCGCGTTGGCTTGGCCAAATTAAACAAGGATCATTTCGAGTTGATGCCGGTTTTTTCGGTTCTGATTAAATCGGTCACCGCACTCGCGAAAGATCTCGACGGAAAGCTGCTATCGGTAACCGACCAGGGTTTGTTCAAACAAGACGGCGAGCGATTTTTACCGGTTCCCGGCGCTGAAGATCTCGGCAGTCGCCATCAAGTTGAATCGATTCTGGTCGAATCATCCGATCGCATCATGTTCGGTACTCAAAGCGAGGGTTTGTATTGCTTGTGCAACGGCAAGATCGAGCATTTCGACACCAAGAACGGGCTGGTAAATAACCGTATTGCGACCTTGTTTCTTGATCAGGAAAAAAGTCTGTGGATCGGCACCAATCTCGGTGTAACACGCATCAGGACTGGGCAGATTACCCGCTACGCCCGACATAATGGATTGAGTGACGATTACGTTCGCGCGGTTTTGAAAGATGTCGACGGCAGCACCTGGGTTGGAACGAGTGACGGCCTGAACCACATCAAGAATGATGAAATCACGCAGTGGAATCGCAGTCAGGGTTTGGCCAGCGACAGTATTTATTCCCTGATGTTGCGAAAACCGGATGAACTCTGGATCGGTACCGCCGATGCCGGTATCAGTATTTTGCATGCAGGAAAGTTCCGCAGCATTGGTCGTGACAAGGGATTGCCATCAAACCAGGTGCGTGGCCTGGTTGCCGATGGCGACCGAGTGTGGGCCGGGATGGGTGCGCGCGCCGGTGGTGGTGTTGCGCTGATAGAAAACGAACGCGTCACGAAACTATTCGGCAACGATCTTGCTGTTCGTGCCTTGTTTCTGGATTCGAAAAAACGCCTTTGGATTGGTTCGACTTCCGGTATTTTCTATATCGAAAAAAACCAGCTGAAGGCCTGGAAAAATCCCGGCGTGAATTTGCAATATGCTTTCGCCTTCCACGAGGACGAGCGTGGCGTGTTGTGGGTCGCCGCGGATGACGGCTTGTATCGACTTGAAAACGAGCAGGTTACTTCGATCGGTATATCGCGCGGCATTCCCAACGTGCCGATTCTCGGCGTCATCGGGCAGGGCGATGACATCTGGATATGTACCAACAAAGGCGTAGTCCGGCTCAACCGGAAACAACTGGACGGTATCGCACTCGGTACTGAAAAAGAATTGTCGGTCAGCGGAATAGACCAGTCACAAGGTCCGCTATCTCGTCTGCAATGCAATGGCGGCGGTAGCCCGGTGATGTTGCTCGACGCCAAGTTTCTCTGGTTTTCGACATCCAGCGGCCTTGCATTGATGGATTTGAAAAAACGCCAGCAAATCAATACAAAGCCGCGCACCTTGATTGAATCGATCGCGATCGATGGCATTCCGGTAAGCGACGCAAGTCAGCCCATTTTTGGTCCTGGCGTTCGCCGAATTGATTTTTCATTTGCGGCGCCGACCTTCATTGCTCCGGAACAGGTGCAATATCGTGTCCGACTGGATGGTTTCGACGATGTCTGGCAGCCGGCCAGCACCTTGAATCATGTGTCTTACACCAATCTTGTGCCTGCGAAATACATCCTGAACCTCGAAGCCGATGATGGCTTCGGAAGATGGTCGGGCAACGTGACTCAATACCGCTTCGAAGTCAGGCCTTATGTCTGGCAACGGACCGGATTTTGGCTGGTATTGATAACACTGTTTACGTTGGGGCTTTTAGCGGCCTATCGATACGCGGTAAATAGCGCGAGATCGCGGGAAAGAATATTGGAAAAAGTAGTCAGCGAGCGCACTGCCGAAATTCAGAATTATGCAAATAATCTCGAAGATATTAGTCGCGAGCGCGAAGACTTGCTGGCAGTGTTGCAGAAGCAAACCGACGGTTTGGCAAAGCTCGCCAGCGAAGATGCGTTGACGGGTTTGGCGAATCGCCGCAGCCTGGATGTCAGTTACAAGGAATTATTCGAACAAACGCGCTCGGAAGGTCGTCCTATTAGCGTCGCCGTCGCCGATATCGATTTCTTCAAATCGATCAATGACACATTGGGCC
Source organism: Arenimonas sp. (assembly GCA_050737875.1). Classification (GTDB taxonomy): domain Bacteria; phylum Pseudomonadota; class Gammaproteobacteria; order Xanthomonadales; family Xanthomonadaceae; genus Arenimonas. The sequence continues at coordinate 18,366 of JBOHYG010000058.1, forward strand.
ATCATGCCGGCGATGACGTCATCCGCAGGATTGCCCTGAAACTCAAGCTGGTGACACGGGGCCGCGACCTGGTTGCACGCGTCGGTGGCGATGAATTCGTATTGATCTTCCCGGGTATGTCGGCACATGCCGCGGCGGAGATTTGTGAACGATTATGCCGAGACGTGGCATCGCTGGATTTTGGCGTCGCCTACAACAATCTTAAGGTCAGCATGAGCATCGGTGTGAGCGATTGCCCGTCTGCCGTCAGTCTTGAGCGCTTGATAGCGGATGCGGATCGGGCATTATATGAAGCGAAAAATTCAGGTAGAAATCGGGTGGTTGTACGCCCTGGTTAAATGTCCTGTACCATGCGGTTTATGCGTTTATTGTGTCATCCCAGATGAGTAAAATTCTTATGAATATCAAAATCTTGACCCTAATTGCCATGCTCGTCTGTGCTTCCTCCGGAAGTCTTGATGCGAAGCAAAAGACTACAGCCACTCCGGCACCATCGGGTACGCAAAAGCCGGTCATTGCCGTTGCCGAGTTCAAAAATGAGACCAATGCCCATTGGTGGAGCAGCAGTGTTGGTAAGGACCTTGCCGGTTTGCTGAGTAATGAATTGGCGGCGACCAATGAATTCCGCGTTGTCGAGCGCCAGAAAATCGACGCCATCATTCAGGAACAAAACCTGATGGCTTCGGGTCGTGCCAAGCTGAGTAACGCCGCACAAATGGGTAAGTTATTCGGTGCGCAATATCTTGTGATGGGCACCGTGACTTCTTACGAAGAATCGGCCAAATCCAGCGGTTCGGGTTTGAGTTTTGGCGGCATCTCGGTGGGTGGCAAGTCGGCACAGGCTTATGTTGCCGTGGATATCCGGGTGGTCGACACCACCACTGGCGAAATCGCTTTCGTCCGCACCATCGAAGGCAATTCGAAAAGTGGCGGCAGTAACGTCAATTTCTCGAAATTCGGTGCCAGCGGCGGTTTCCAGAATGAAGAAAACAAACCGGCCGGCAAGGCTATTCGTGCCGCGATCGTGATGGTCAGCGATTATCTTGAATGCGTGATGGTGCTGAAAGACGGTTGCGAGGCAGGTTTTGAACAGCAGGAAAAACGCCGCCGCAAAAAAACCTCGGACACATTGAATCTCGATTAAGCGTTTCCGATAGAAATAAAAAGGCCGCGTAAAGCGGCCTTTTTTATGGTTCTACTTTTTTTTGCGGATCAATAATTCGCAATCGTTCCAAGACTCGAAGTCGACTTCTGGATGATGGTACTTTGCGGAATGCGGCCATGCACTTTGGCTTTGCCGATATTGATTATGCTGGCCAGGTGGGTCGCATCCATGGTGGGATCGATATCGTTGCCTTCGATGCTGAGTCCGTTGATCTTGATGTCGCCAAAATTCAATGCCGCCAGCGCGAAGGTAAGCGGATTGTTGCCCGGGCGAATGGTGTTGCTGTGAATTTTCGAGAAGGACAGGCTTAGTTCGCCGTGATTGATTATGACACCGGAATCATGGGCACTGACCGGCATGTGATTGTAGGCAAGCTCTGAGTCGCTCAAGCTGAGGCGACCAAAGTTGGTGATGATGGCCTGAGCAGCACCCGGATTCGAATCCACAATCTTCACATGATCAAGCAACAGGTCGCCGTTGTTCAACAAGGCGCCATTACTGCCTTCTGCCAAGATCAGGTTACGCAGGACAATCGTGCATTGTTTCTCGGTACTCACTATCGCGAACGAGCCTTTCACATATCTGCGGATTTCCGCACCGTTTCCTTCGATTACCAGTGAGTTGCTGAATGCTGGAAGCAGGCTGGTGCGCGAAGCAGGTGTGCTAATCGCATAGAGCCCGTGCTTGGCCAATGTAATGGTATCCGCTTCGGGGCTTGCATTGGCTTCTGTGATGGCCTTCAACAAACCGGTGACATCACCGTTGGGAATGGTGAAATTTTTAGCACTGCATGGCAGCGCAATGAGCAACAATGATGAAAATATTAAACGATGGCCGAGATTCATGAGGTGCTCCGTACAAGGGTTACAGCCTCACCTTCCATGTTTTTTTTAGAGCGTGTACTCAAGCAAAATTTGCAAGGCTGGTCGTCCGGTCTGGTCAGCGGTAAGCCGCCAGCATGGCTCTCTTGCTATACAGCAATTGTTCGTAGCCATCGGCCGGAACCGGCAAGACTTCCACGCGCGAAAATCCGATTTTTTGCAAAATCCAGATCAAGCCTTCGAGATTCGGAATCAGGCAAATTCCCTGCGTCGAGGCTTCGGTTCCATGAGTCTCGTGGGTTTCGTCTATCACGACGAAACTGGCTTCGATTTTTTTTACGAAACGATAACTGCCGTAATCAACGACTCCGCTTTGACCGGGTGCGACCTGGGTTTCAATCAGGCAGGCGCTTTTGCAAAGTTCAAACGCCTTTCGTAATGCGCCGATCGGGTTCTCGAGATGGTAGATAAGCCCGAAGCAAAGCACCAAATCAAATTGTCCCAGTGAATTTGTATCGAGTGAATGCACGTCCGATTGCAGGGTACGTATTTTTTCGGCTTGACCGAGTGCATTGAAAATCAATTGGGCATCGGCAATATGATTATCGCGAGCGTCGGTTGCCAGAACATTGTCGAAACCGGTTTTCACCAGTTGCGAGCTAAACCAGCCCTGGTGGCAGGCGAGATCAATCGCATCTAGTCTTTTACCGTCGAGTGACCCAAAATGCCGATGAATAAAATCATTCATCATTCGAGTGCGGGTATCGTGAATCAAATCGAGCTGATGCAGATGCGTGCTCGGCACCGTTTGCCCATTCGGCAATACAAATGGGTAAAACCATTCTTTGGCGAGACACGCGTTTTGAAAATCAGTCATGTATAAAAAAACTCACGGCGTTTAAGCCGTGAGTTTGTTTGGTTTGACGTTTGATATCAATGATTGCGTTATCAATCGTCTGACGGAAGACCTTCAGGACGTTTCCGGAACGATGGACGAGGGCCACCTTGTGGTCGATCGCCTTGCGGGCGCGGACCACGATTCTGATTCGGACGATCGCCTTGCGGACGCGGACCACGGTTTGGGTCACGATTCTGATAAGGCGGACGGTCGCCCTGTGGACGATCACCTTGCGGACGCGGGCCACGATTTTGGTATGGCGGGCGCTCACCTTGTGGGCGATCACCTTGTGGACGCGGACCGCGATTCTGGAATGGCGGGCGGTCGCCTTGAGGGCGATCACCCTGCGGACGCGGACCACGGTTTTGATACGGGCGATCGCCTTGCGGACGATCTCCCTGAGGGCGCGGACCACGGTTCTGGTACGGACGCTCGCCTTGCGGGTTTGGACCGCGTGGCGGGGCTACGCGTGAGCCTGTATCGACCCCATCGGGTACATACCAGCTACGGAATTCAGCTGGATTGGCATCGGGCGCACGAGGCGGACGTGGGCCGCGGTTTTGATACGGCCGGTCGCCTTGTGGGCGGTCACCTTGAGGGCGTGGTCCACGGTTTTGGTAAGGCGGACGATCACCTTGCGGGCGATCTCCAGCAGGACGCGGGCCACGGTTTTGATATGGCGGACGATCACCTTGTGGGCGCGGCGGACGCGGACCACGATTGCCATCGGCACCTTCAACTCGATTACCGAAATTATCGTCGCGAGGACCGGCGCTGTACGGACGCTTCTCGCCAAACGCAGGGCGGGCGCCACGTGGAGTGCGAGTACCCGGATGCGCCGCGTCTGCTCCCATCGGGCCACTGAACGGCTTGCCTTTTGGCTTGAAACCACCCGGTTTTGGACGGCCAGCGCCAGCGCCAGGACGGCCACGGCCGCCACGAGGACGATCTTCGCGAACGTGGTCGAAACGACGCAGCTCGCGCGCTTCGTCATTCACGGCGCCATTGACGTAATTATTTTGCACGCGATCTTTACCGACACGAATTTCGGTCGGGCGCGATTTGCGTTGCCCAATCACGGACTGCAAGGTCAAAACCGGTGCATTTTGTTCGAGTTTGAATTCTGCACGCATGGCTTCAACTGCGGCCTGGTCCAGTTCGCTGCAATTACCGCGTTTCAATAAGCGTGGCAGCGTGATGTTGCCGTAGCGAACGCGTTTCAAACGACTGACTTGATAGCCTTGCGATTCCCACAAGCGGCGAACTTCGCGATTACGGCCTTCATTCAATACAACCTGGAACCATGCGTGCGAATCGCTCGATCCGATACGTTCGATTTTGTCGAATTTGGCAGGACCATCTTCGAGCGCGACGCCGCGAGCCAATCGATCGACGATGTTGTCTGGCACTTCGCCCTGGATGCGGACGACATACTCGCGTTCAATCGAATTCGATGGATGCATCAGCGCATTTGCCAATTCGCCATCGGTGGTCAGCAACAACAGACCGGTGGTGTTGATGTCGAGGCGACCCACGGCAATCCAGCGCGCGCCTTTCAAGCGGGGCAGCGATTCAAACACGGTTGGGCGACCTTCCGGATCTTCGTTGGTGGTGACCTGGCCTTCGGGCTTGTTGTAGATCAATACGCTGGCAGGCTCGGTCAAAGCGGTGGCGACAAAAGTCTTGCCGTCCAGCTCGATGCGATCGCCGCTGTGAACCGATTGTCCTACTTTGGCGACTTCGCCGTTGACCTTGACGACGCCCTGGGCGATGCGCTCTTCCAGCGCACGGCGCGAGCCCAAACCGGCTTGTGCCAATACTTTATGTAAACGCTCTTCGGCTTTCGGTGCGATTTCTTCGCCTTCACGTTTAAGCGATAGCGTTTTGCGATTGTTATCGCTGATTTCCTTACTCATTTTTATACTCCGGCTCGGCGATTTCGCCGGCCTCTTCATTGTGTGTTTCATTCTCATCATCGGATGTCATCTCGACAGCCTTTAATTCTTCGTTTGTATCGTTTGTATCGTTTGTATCTTCATCGGAATTTTCATCCGAAATTTCTTTCGATTCTTCTTCGGAGTTTTCATCCGCATTCATCATCGCTGCCGAGGCCACTTGCGGCACGCGATCGAATGGCAGCTGCGGATCGAGTTCCGGAATTTCTTTCAGTTCTGCCAACGGAGGCAGGGCGTCGAGGCTCTTCAAGCCGAAATAGTCCAGAAAGCCCTTGGTAGTGCCAAATAAAGCAGGCTTGCCGGGAACATCACGATGGCCGACGACGCGGATCCACTCGCGATCCTCCAGCGCTTTCACCATTTGTGCATTCACGGCAACGCCACGGATTTGCTCGATTTCGCCGCGGGTAATCGGCTGGCGGTAGGCGATCAATGCCAGTGTTTCCAGGGTTGCACGGGTGTATTTGCTTTGACGCTCGGTCCAAAGACGGGCAACCCAGTTATGCACTTCGTTTTTCACCTGGAAGCGAAAACCCGAAGCCACTTCAATCAGCTCGACGCCGCGTTCATCACAGCTTTGCTGCAGTTCGCTGATCGCACGTTCCACGCTACCGACCGGTGCGGGTTCGTCATCCGGGAACAAGGCATAAATTTGCGTGATGCTGAGCGGTTGCGGTGCTGCCATGATGGCCGCTTCGACGATGCGACCAATTAAATTTTGATCCAAGGCGTGTTCTGAATCGTGATCCATGAATAAAGTCATCATCAGTTGGAAGTAGGGGAATCCGAAGGAGTATCAAACTCCGATTCGGGAATAACGGGTTCATTGGCAGCATCGCTATCGGACGCGGCAAGGGATTTGACGTAAATTGGTGCCATCGGCGCTTCCTGCACGATTTCCAGCAATTGCTCTTTCGCCAATTCCAGAATCGAAAGGAAAGTCACGACGACGCCGAGCTTGCCTTCTTCGACTGTGAACATGGTTTCGAAAGCATGGAACTTACCGTCGCTCAACCGGCCCAGCACTTCACCCATGCGTTGACGCACGGACAGGGCTTCGCGTTTGATTGCGTGATGGGTAAACAATTCGGCACGCTTGATCACATCGCGCAATGCCATGAGCATTTCACGCAGATCAACCGGAGGCGGAACTCGTACCGTTGCACGCTCAGGCACATAGGCACTGACAACATGGGTATCGCGATCCAGTCGATCCAGTTGGTCGATGTCTTCTGCCGCTTTCTTGAAGCGTTCGTATTCCTGCAAGCGGCGAACCAGCTCGGCACGCGGGTCGGCTTCCAGACCGTCTTCGGTCGGTGGCCGCGGCAACAGCATGCGCGATTTGATTTCAGCAAGCATCGCAGCCATTACCAAATATTCGGCAGCCAGGTCGAAACGAAGATCCTGCATCACGCCGATATATTCGACGTATTGGCGGGTAATTTCCGCAACCGGAATATCGAGGATGTTCAGGTTTTGACGGCGAATCAGATACAGCAATAAATCCAACGGACCTTCGAATGCCTCGAGAATGACTTCGAGAGCATCTGGTGGGATATACAGGTCTTGCGGCATTTGCAGCACGGGCTGACCCAATACCATCGCCAACGGCATTTCCTGCTGTTGCGGCAATACCGGAAAAATAGTGCTGGTTTCTTCAGTCGCGTTCGGCGCGGGGTCGTTGTTCATCAATATGCTTATAGTTAGATAGCGAGAGTTACTTTTTTGGAAACCCTCAAAGTGAAACTTCGTGAAATCCCTGTCTTAGGATTTCTGGTGTTTCGCTGGTGCAATCAATAACGGTGGTAGGGCCCGGATCGCAATCGCCTGCGTCCAACAGCACGTCTACCCAACGCAAACACCGCTCAATGACAGCTTCAATTTCATGGCTGGCCAGATCGTCCTCCTCCGGCAACACCACGCTGGTACTGAGCAGCGGTTCCCCCATCAGCTCGAGCAGAGAGTTCATTACCGAGTGTCGCGGTAAACGAACGCCAATTTCGCGGCGCTTGCTGCGGCCACTATGCTTTAAACGACGGGGTAATTCTGGGGAGGCCGGTAATATGAACGTCACAGGCCCTGGGCAGTGTGTACGCATCAGCCGAAAGGCTGAATCCTCTAGCCGGGCCAAACGGCCGGCCTCACTCAATGTGCGACAGAGTAAGGTGAAAGGGTGCTTGCTGTCCAGTTGCCTGAGCCTGATCACCCGGTTCTCTGCCTCGACCGCGTTCAGGTTCCAGACGAATGCATAACCCGCATCGGTGGGACAGAGCGCCAGACCGCCATTCTTCAGGGAATCGGCGGCTTTTTGCAGAAAGCGCTCTTGAGGCGTTATGGGATGAAGCTCGTAGTGTTCGGGCATCAGGATTTATGGTTCGAAGCGGAAAATGCGCTGGGGGTCGCGGCTTATTCTACGATGCTTCAATGGTTTGGAGTGACAAACTGTGAATTCACTCGAAATAAAAAACCGCCATAAAGGCGGTTTTTGTTTTTGGCGGAAGCGGTGAGATTCGAACTCACGGTGGGCTATAAACCCACGGCAGTTTTCAAGACTGCTGCCATAAACCGCTCGGCCACACTTCCAAATTTTGTTTCAAGGCTGGCTAAAACTTATGGGCCATCTTTCCAAGGCGCGTATTTTAACCGACTTGGATGCTTTGTAGGAATTTTCCTACAAAAAATTCAGGCTTTTTCGGGTTGTCGGGATTTTGCCGGCCCCGTAAGCTGTGCTCACTATCGGGGGAATTCAATGATTCGCGTATTTTTACTGGACGACCACGCGTTGGTACGCGGGGGCTATCGCATGATTTTGCAAAATGAACTGGATATCGAAGTCATCGGGGAAGCGGCAAATGGCGAAGAAGGCTTGCCGATGATTAAAAAATGTTTGCCGGATGTCGTGTTATGCGATTTGCATCTGCCGGGTATCAGCGGCTTGGAGATTACCGAACGCTTGATCAAGGGGCAGGTCGGTCCCAAGGTCGTCATGGTTTCGGTGCAAGAAGAAGGCCCGATGCCAAAACGCTTGCTTGATGCAGGTGCCAGTGCCTATGTGGGGAAAGCCTGCGATGCGAAGGAATTGCTGAAAGCGATACGCGAAGCAGCACGCGGAAAACGTTACGTCGGCAGTGATCTGGCGCAGCGTTTGGCATTCGGTGGCAATGGAACCACATCGCCATTCTTTGAATTATCGCCGCGCGAAATGGAAATCAGCATGTTGCTCTGCCAGGGATTGCGGGCCGAAGACATCGCAAGAAAATTGAACCTGAGCGGAAAAACCATCGCGACCCACAAGTCCCGTTTGATGATCAAACTCGGCGTGAACGACACGATGAGCATGGCGCGCCTAGCTGCACAACACGGCATTACCGAACCGGCCAAGAGTTTGTAATTCCCGAAAATCCTGCATTAAAAACGCCGGGTTTCAGCCCGGCGTTTTTATTGAACATATGAAGCTTCGGGGATTAGATCAGTTTTTGCTGATCGCCTTCCTTTTGATCTTCGCCGTCGTTTTCTGCGGCGACTTGCGGCAACTCGGAAGTTTCGACTGGCTTCGGTGCATTGAAAGCAGCCGGAGCAGGCGCAGAAAATGCCGGCGGTACGACGACCACAGGTTTAACAGCAGCAGGATCCGGAGCTTTGTAAGCCGGCGGCACGCTGGTTGCAGCCGGCGTTGCAGCAGGAGTTACGACCGGAGCTGGCGCTGAAAATGCTGGTGGCACACTCGTTGAAACAGGTGTCGGAGCCGGAGTTACCACCGGAGCCGGTGCAGAAAATGCTGCCGGTACCGAAGGAGTCGGTGCAGTTGGCGCCGGTGCCGTGTAAGCGGTTGGAACTACCGGTTTGACGGAAACAACTTCAGGTATCACTTCCTCGACGACAACCGAAGTCGTTGCCAATAATTCCGCCGCAACAGGCAGTTCAACAGTGATTTTTTCGGCACTGACAGGAGTTGCAACTACTGCTTCAGTTGCGACACTTGGACTGAATGTTGCTTCGATTTTTTCAGCTGCCTGCATAGCGACTTCTGCAGTCGGTGCAGCGATAACTTCCGCTTTCGCTTCTGCTTCTGCATGAACAACCGCAGGCTCAGGTTCTTTCACGGCGACAACTTGAACGGCCGGTGCTGAAATGGGAGCAGGAACGATACTTTCAGAAGAAAGCTGGTCATCCAGATCATCGAATGCAGATTCCGCGCGCGTCACCGGCAATGAGGAAACAAGCACTGGTGCGACAAACGCAGGCACGTGTGATGGCTTGCTTTGTTCCGGAGCAGACTCGTTTGCCGAACTGATTTCTTCTTCATCACCATCTTCGTCATCGAAATCAGCCGAAGTGTTTTCGTTCTGTAAGGCATTTGGATCTTGCGGACCCTGGTCAGGACGACGACGACGACGGCCACCGCGACGGCCACGACGACGACGCGCGCCTTCGGAACCTTGTTCTTCGTCGGATTGTGGCGCTGCAACGTTCGCGGTCACTGCATCAGCTTGTTCAGGGTCGACGATGATTTGTACTTCGCCATCGGCTGCTGGTGTCGCTGTCGCTGCTGCCAATTGCGCCAGGCGTTCGGCTTCGCGCTTGGCTTTGCGCTCGGCTTCACGACGGTAGCTCTCTTGACGCTGAGCTTCGCGACGTTCCATTTCCTTACGCTTCAGTTCTTCCGCACGTTGCTGCAGTTCAAGCTGTTTTGCCTCGTCAAGCACTGGTGCTTGTTCAAGCTGTTCCTGCTTCGCTGGTTGTTTTGCAGTTTGCGGGGCAGGGCCCTTGTTTTGTTGCGGCGCCTGTTGTGGCTTGGCTTGCTGAGGCTGCGGCTGATTGCGGCCTTGCTGCGGACGTTGCTGATTGCCACGGCCATCACGCTGGTTACGATTATTGCGATCGTTACGATCCTTGAAGTTCTTGTTGCCACGATCGTTGCGTTCGTTGGTGTTGCTGGTTTTGGCAACAACCGGCTTGCTTTCCCCGCCTGCAAAGAACGATGCAATGCGTGCAAACAGGCCTGGCTTTTTGGCAGCGGCTTGCGCGACGGGTGCCGCGACTTCTTCGCGTACTTCACGCACAGGTGCTGGTTGCGTTGGCTTCACATGCGTTACTGCCGGAGTCACCGGAATATTCAATTGCGAACGGGTCAGCGAATGGATTTCCAGTTTCTTCGGCGTAGTGCGGTGATAGCTTGGTTTTGCGATTTCTTCCGTCAGTTCGCCTTCGCGAATACGGGAAACATTGAAATGCGGCGTTTCCAGTTGTTCATCGGCAACGATCAGAATCGGTGATTCATGGCGGGTTTCGATTTCAACCAGGGCACGGCGTTTTTCGTTCAACAAATAGTTGGCGATTTCCGAAGGTGCCTGTACCAGCACCTGTCCGGTGTTTTCCTTCATCGCATGTTCTTCTGCCAAACGCAGGATCGAAAGCGATAAAGATTCAACGCTGCGCATACGGCCATGGCCATCGCAACGCGGGCAGATAATCTGGCTTGATTCGCCCAAGCTTGGACGCAAACGCTGGCGGCTCATTTCCAGCAAGCCGAAACGCGAAATCTTGCCGATTTGAACGCGGGCGCGATCGTGCTTCAAAGCCGCTTGCAGACGGTCTTCGACCATGCGCTGATGCTTGCCCGAACCCATGTCGATAAAGTCGATCACGACCAAGCCGCCGAGATCGCGCAAGCGCAATTGGCGCGCAACTTCTTCGGCTGCTTCGATATTAGTCTGGAATGCGGTTTCTTCGATATCGCCGCCTTTGGTGGCGCGCGAGGAGTTCACGTCGACAGCCGTCAGTGCTTCGGTTTGATCCATCACGATCGAGCCGCCGGATGGCAAACGCAAGGTGCGCTCGTAGGCGGCTTCAATTTGTGATTCGATCTGGAAGCGATTGAACAGCGGAATATCATCCGTGTACATCTTCAATTTTTTCAGCGAATGCGGCATCACCGATTGCATGAAGTCTTTGGCTTCTTCATACATCGCTGGCGTATCAACCAGAATTTCACCGACATCCGAACGCAGGTAATCACGAAGTGCGCGAATGATTAAACGCGACTCTTGATAGATAAGGAATGGCGCTGGCTTCGAGAGTGCGGCTTCGGTAATCGATTTCCAGACTTGCAGCAGGTAATTCAGATCCCATTGCAGTTCTTCGGCATCACGGCCGACGCCTGCGGTACGGATGATCACACCCATATCGTCGGGAATGGTCAGTGCGTCCATCGCTTCTTTCAGCGCCTGGCGGTCATCGCCTTCGATGCGGCGTGAAACACCACCGGCAGTCGGCGAGTTCGGCATCAGCACCATGTAGCGACCGGCGAGCGAGATGAAAGTGGTCAGGGCAGCGCCTTTGTTGCCGCGCTCTTCCTTGTCTACCTGAACGACGATTTCCTGACCTTCACGCAGGAATTCCTTCATGCTGGCCTTGTTCGGATCGACGCCGGGGACGAAGTAGTCGCGGGAGATTTCTTTCAGCGACAGGAAGCCATGGCGGCCGCCGCCGTATTCGACGAAAGCAGCTTCGAGCGATGGCTCGAGGCGGACGATGCGGCCTTTGTAGATATTGGATTTTTTTTGTTCTTTCGACGGTTGCTCGATATCAATATCGTAAAGCGTTTGGCCGTCCACAATCGCGACGCGCAGTTCTTCAGCCTGCGTGGCGTTAATCAACATTCTTTTCATTGTTATTCCTCACACGCTCTACCGCGAGGAACGCCGGGGGTCCTTCACCTATTCCGGGGCACGCGCACGCGCATGCTCGCCTGGTTGGAACTTCCAGCGCTTCAAACCTTGGGCGTACCCACGGGAGCGCTTAAACATTTGTTTCAATAAAGGGGCCGAAAATCGCCGAGCGTTTTCCGGTCTGACCGATGTTTAACACATCGAGCGATATCCATCCGACCATCGAACCGGCTAACATGGTCACTCCCTTGGAGTGTGGTAGCGGTCTTTCAGGAATCACTGGTGCTCAGCTTTCGGCCGACATTCCAGCGAAATCAGGACGTTATCTCGCAAAGCCAGTGTAGCAGACGAATATGACAATGACGACCCCGCCCCAAAAGTCCGGCCCGAATACGGCCGTGAGATCGGTAGAAGTGCCCGAAGATCGTGATAACCAGCGTCTGGACAACTTTCTGTCGAGCCAGATCAAAGGGGTGCCCAAGAGTCTCATTTACAAGCTAGTGCGCAGCGGCCAGGTACGGATTAACGGAAAACGTGCCAAACCAGACGCCCGCGTCTTCGTCGGGGATGAGGTCCGGATACCCCCGGTTCGGCTGGAAGTCGAGGGCGAAGTCAGGCCAGCCCCAAAATCTTTGCTCGAACGCTTGTCGAACAGCATCATTTACGAAGATAAGTTATTCCTGGCCCTGAACAAGCCATCGGGCATTGCCGCCCATGGCGGCAGCGGTGTCAGTCACGGTGTAATCGAAGGTCTGCGTGCGCTGCGACCAGATGAACCGTTTGAACTGGTCCACCGTCTGGATCGCGATACCAGCGGCGTGCTGATCATCGCCAAAAAGCGTTCAGCCTTGCTCGAGCTGCAAGCCCTGATGCGTGAAGGCGAGGATGAAGAAGCGCCAAACAAAAAATATCTGACCTTATTAGTAGGCAAGATGCCGTCTGGCACGATGACGGTAGATGCTCCTTTGCAGCGATCGGTCTTGCAGGGTGGTGAACGGATGGTCCGCGTGCATCCTGAAGGAAAGGCCTCGGTCAGCCATTTCAAACTGCTTGAACGCCGCGCCGGCTGCAGTTTTTGCGAAGTCACGATCGAAACCGGTCGTACCCACCAAATTCGCGTACATGCCAAACATTTGGGTCACCCGGTTGCCGGCGATGAAAAATACGGCGATCGTGAAGCGAATAAACGTTTGTCCGAACAAGCCGGATTAAAACGCTTGTTCCTGCACGCCGCTTCGATGGAGTTTGCACTGGATGGCGGTGCCAAACCTTATCTGATCAACGCGCCATTGGCAGATGATCTGAAAGAAGTTTTGGATAGATTGAAGTAACCGGGGAACTGCCATATGCCAATTCTGGGAATCGGACTGCACGTCATCATCGCTATCTTTTTTGCGATTCACGCCATGCGTACGAATCAAGACAGATATTGGTTCATGATTTTGTTTGCTTTTCCTGGTCTGGGAAGTCTGATTTATGGCTTGATGATCTGGTTGCCCGATGCGCGGAACACACGCCACGGAAGAACAATCGAAAACACGCTCGTTAATGCGCTCGACCCGACTCGTGAGTTAAGACAGGCGCAGGAAGCCATTGAAATTGCCGCAACACCGGACAATCGCATCCGGTTGGCACATGCATTGGTCAATGCCAAGCGCGCGTCCGAAGCCATTCCACAATATCAAAGCGTGTTGAATGGTATTTATGCGAACGATCCGAAAATCCAGACTTACCTTGCGAGGGCATTTCTTGAAGCGGGTAATTTCAGGGAAGCAAAAGAGTTGCTGGATCTCGTGATAAAGCAAAATCCGAACTACAAATCACCGGAAGGTCATTTGATTTATGCAAGAGCCTTGTCCGGTCTGGACGAGCGCAAACAGGCGCGGGAAGAATATGAAGTGCTGGTTGGCTATTACGTCGGACTCGAAGCAAGGGCGAGATATGTAGAAACACTTCTGCGGTGGGACGATCCATTCCGTGCCCATCCTTTGCTGGAAGAAAGTTTGAAGCTGGTAAAACGTATGCCCAGTTCGGCCCGCCAGTTGAATCAGGAATGGATTAGCAGCCTGGAAAAATCCAATAAGGCACTTCAAGCCAGATAGTCTTTAATCCGGTCTTGCGACAATTACGTAGTCGCGGGGTTGCCTGCCGGTCTGCGGTCGAATTTGTCCAGCAAAACGTCGGCGATGGTTTTTAGCGACATGAATAAAAGCATTGCGAAAGTGGAATAATTTCCCATCGCGCCAAAAATAATCGTGATGTGCATCGGCAGTATTCGCAGATAGGGCAGGAACATCAGTTTGCCCAGGTTTGGTTTTCCAAGTGCATCGGTGGCGACTTGTTTTTCATAGGTTTTCTTTTGCGCGAATGCGTAGGAAAACCCGCAAACAACAATCCAGAAAATATCCCAGGCCGAGTCCAGCTTTGCCATGCCCACTAAAAACAGCAAGTAGGCAAGATGGAAAAGCCCGTAGTGGAACGCGAAAAATGAAGCCGTCGAACGTTTGCCTTTTTCGTTTTCGGGAACCGGTTGGTCGTTGCTGGTGAAACCCTCGGTACTGAATTTTTTCAATGCCAGCATTCTTTTTCTGGCGTACCAGCCGACGATCACGCTTTGTATCCAGTATGGCCAGATGACCAGGGCGAGTGGCCATTCCAGAATAAAGGCAGCCGCCAGTGTCATCGCGTTCGAAATCAAAAGCCCCGTGGTTGCGGAAGCTTCCGGTTTTGCAACGGTGATCGACATCTAGGTACTACTGATCCATGCAGCCAAGCGCGATACACGGATTCGGCGTGTCTTCCATATAGATTGGTTTTGCCGACACTTTTTTGGTGACTGCAGGTTGATCTTCGTAGTCGCCGGCATCGGTCAATTTACTAACTTTCGAAATGCTGACGCCGGTCAGTCGATTGGTGCTTACCTCGAATGCATCATGTTGATTTGTGCGACTGTATTGGCTGACATCGTCGCCGATCAAACGCATGCGGTGCTCGGCTTTGTCGAAGCGGTAGCGGTACAACGCCGTGATTGCCGTGGTGCCACCGGTCAGGTCTTCAAGGATCAGTACCCCTTTTTTGACGGTCAGGCTTGCCGCACCCAGCGGGTGAGGTTCGAGCGCGGCCTGGCCTATCGGTTCGTGGCCCATGTTGAACTGGTCGACGTATCCCATCATGACAATCAGTACACGGGCATCTTCCGATGCAGCAACAAACACGACGTCGTTCAGTCCATCGCCGGTAACATCGGCATCGAGACGGGTTTCAATGGCGGCATTGTCGGGGCTATATGTCAGCAATTGAGCCTCGTCTGGCCGAGGGATTTGCTGCTTGGCAGGCTCTGCGGCCAGCGCAATTTGGGAGCAGATCAGGATCAGGAACAGGAAACCGCAGTAGATTCGTGTTTGCATTGCCAAACCTCGTTGAAGTTCCGCGTACTTTATCGCAATTAGGTTTTGGGGTGCACTCGGGGTAAAATTACCGTCATATAGCGATGTAACACCAAGGACGTGTTGATGTGCCCTAGTAAAACCCCGGATGGGGAAGAGCGCGGTTGGATTATTCCAATCGGCGGTGCGGAAGAAAAAGAAAATAATCCGCGAATTCTCGAACGTTTTGTAAAGCTTTGTGGCGGCAACTCGGCAGATATCGTGGTGATTCCCACCGCCAGTAAATTGGCCGACACCGGCGAACGCTACGAAAAAATATTCGGCGATCTCGGGGTTGTAAAGGTGGAGTCGATCAATTTCGATACCCGTGACGATTGTTCCGACCCGCAACGGTTGGAGCGCATCAAGAAAGCCACCGGTATTTTCATCACCGGCGGCAATCAATTGCGTTTGACGACCCTGATTGGCGGAACACCGGTCGCAAAACTGATTCGTACAAAAAATGCCGAAGGCGTGCATGTTGCCGGTACCAGTGCCGGTGCTAGCGTGATCAGCGAACACATGATTGCCTTTGGCGAAGAGGGTTCGTCGCCGATCGCCGGTTCAGTCCGGCTGGCTCCGGGTTTTGGATTGACGAACCGTTTCATCATCGACCAGCATTTCCGCCAGCGTGATCGCCTAGGCCGTTTGGTTACCGCCTTGGCGTACAACCCGTTCGCCATTGGCCTGGGGCTTGACGAAGATACCGCAGCGTTTATCAGCCCCGACAATACGGTTGAAGTGGAGGGCAGCGGCGGTATTACTGTAGTCGATGCCGCCAACCTGAGTTTCTCGTCAATGGACCAGGTAAATGAGGGCGAACCGGTTTGCCTGTTGGGCCTGACCGTGCACATACTTGTCGCCGGTGCTACCTTTAATTTGCATACAAGAAAAGCGACTGCCGGAAATTTGATTACACCTTTAACCTAGGATTTTGCCATGCGTATTCTCGAACGTAATGTATTTGTTGGACCGTCCTTGTATGCGCATTTTCCAGTCATAAAGCTGGAGCTGGATCTAGGTGAATTGGAAAAGTGGCCGACCGCCAAGCTTGGTCATGATTTTGTCGATGGTCTGGTCAATGCCTTGCCTGGCTTGAACGAACACGGTTGTTCGTACCGCGAACCCGGTGGCTTTATCCGGCGCATGAAAGAAGATGAAGGCACCTGGCTCGGCCACGTGCTGGAACACGTTGCGATCGAACTGCAAAACATGGCCGGCGAGGATGTCACCTTCGGTAAAACCCGCAGTACCGACAAGCCGGGCGTTTACAGCGTCGTTTATGAATATGCACAAAAAGACGAAGGTATCGCTGCCGGCGAGCTGGCGCTGAAATTACTGACATCGTTATTGCCAGCAGCCCTGCAAACCAGCGGTTTGCTGCCGGCAGACTGGAACTGGCCGAGTGCCCGCGATGAATTTATCCGCTTTGCACAACGCCGTGCGCTTGGTCCATCGACGGCATCGTTGGTGAAGGCTGCCGAAGAAAGAAATATCCCGTGGTTGCGTTTGAACGAACAATCCCTGGTGCAGTTGGGACACGGAAAATATCAGCAACGCATTCAAGCAACAATTACCGGCAAGACGCCGCATATCGCCGTTGAATTGGCAAGCGACAAGGAAGAAACCAACAAGATTCTCGGTTCGCTCGGCTTGCCGGTGCCACGCCAGGAATTGGTGCAAACCGAATCGCAGGCCATTCGCGCCGCACGCCGAATTGGTTTTCCGGTCGTCACAAAACCCTACAACGGCAATCATGGTCGCGGTATTTCGATTCGTTTAATGACCGATGATGAAGTTGCCGAAGGTTATGCAAAAGC
>JBOHYG010000059.1:0-11257 GCA_050737875.1 Arenimonas sp.
GTCATCGATAGTCACATCTTCGCCGGCACGACGGATATTGGCGCCGAATTTGATCGGAGCATGAAATTTCACTGTGCCCTGCTCTTCGGTGCTGTCTTCCTTGATCGCAACCGTATCGGTGCCTTCAGGAAGCATGGCACCAGTGGTGATGCGCACGCATTGCCCCTGCCCTATGACAAAACCCATCGGTGCGCCGGCGAATTGTTCGCCGATAATTTCGAAACCGGACTTTGCGTATTCATTGATGTCTTCTGCACGTAACGCGTAACCATCCATTGCGGCATTGTCGAAATTGGGCAATGCAACGGCAGCGACGATATCTTCTGCGAGGACGCGATTGAGTGAGCGAGCCAGCGGTACGCGTTCGATTTCAAGCAGATTTGCCGCCGCTACGTCATCAATGATGGTCTGTGCGTCGGAGAAGCTTATTCTTTGGGGGTAATTTTGATTCACGGAGCTTCGAAATCTCGGGGAGTATTTAGGTTGCCGATGTCGATATCGGTACGAGTGGTGACTTTGAAATTCAACTGCGAAACCACGGAGTGCACGGCTTTTTCATGCATGTCGAGCGCTTGCTTGACGGCAATTCTAGCGCCGTGAACATGCCAAAGTGCAAGCAAGGGTTGCAGTCCGTTCATGTCGTGTAAAACATGGCCAGGGGACTGTGGATTATCGAGCCAGTCGGCGATCAAATCCATCGGCAGAAACTTTATATCGACAGGCATCGTCAACAAGTATTCGCAATCGGTAGCATCGAGCAGCGCTTCAATGCCTGCCAGCGGACCCGAAAAAGAACTGCGAGTATCGAACACCGGCTGCAAATTCATTTCGGCAAAACGTTCGTCCACACCTCTTGCGCTGATATACGTTTCGCGAAACCTTACGCCGAGCAAATTCAATATTCGCTGGCTGAGATATTGGTTTTCGTATCGAGCAAAAGCCTTGTCGATGCCTTCTAGTCTGGAAGCACGGCCTCCGGCCAGTATGCCAAGGCTGATCCTGTCGTAATGCTTCACTTGCGCTTAGCGTGCCTCATCATGCGCTGACGTGATTTAACCTGCTTCTCTGTCAGCACGTTTTTCTTGCCTTCAAACGGATTGACGCCTTCCTTGTAGATAAATTGCACTGGCGTACCACTGAGTTTGAAACGCTTGCGGAAGAAGTTTTCAAGATAACGCTTGTAACTTTCCGGCAGCTTTTTAAGGCGGGTGCCATGCACGATAAATGTCGGCGGATTGGTGCCGCCCGGATGCACGAAACGCAACTTGGCAACGTGACCGTTCTGCACTGGTGGAGGATTGGTCTCGAGCGCGATTTCCAGCGCTTTATTGGTTTCGGAAGTGCCGAATACCCGCGTCGCCGATGCATGGGCACGATTGATCGCGTTGAACAATTCCAGCATGCCGGTGCCGTGTTTTGCCGAAATAGTGACGCGCTCGGCCCAAGTACAGAACGATAATTTCCGTTCCAGCATGCCCATGGTTTGATCGCGTTGGTAGCTGCTTTGGCCGTCCCATTTATTGACTGCAATAACCAGAGCCCTGCCCGCTTCAAGAACATGTCCGAGCACGGTTGCATCCTGCTCGGTGACGCCTTCGCCGGCATCCAGCATCACGACGGATACTTGTGCGGTGTCGATCGATTGCAAAGTCTTGAACGTGCTGAAGATTTCAACCGCTTCTTCGACTTTCGAACGGCGGCGCAAACCTGCGGTATCGATCAATTTATATTTTTTGCCATCGCGTACCAAATCAACCGAAATGGAATCGCGGGTAGTTCCAGGAACGTCGGAAGCGATAACGCGTTCCTCGCCAAGCAGTCGATTGACCAGCGTGGACTTACCGACATTCGGGCGGCCGATAAACGCCAGGCGAATTTCGTCAGGATCGGCTTCAGTCGATGTATCGACATCGTCCGCCGACGGTTTCGGCAATTTTGCCTTGACGACTTCGAGTAGTTGCGGAATGCCGCGTTGATGCGCGGTGGCAGTTGCGATTTTGGTTTCGATACCAAAACGCGAGAATTCATTTATTGCGGCGGTTTCGTCTACGCCATCGGTTTTGTTGACGACCAATACGATGGGTTTTCCGCTGCGACGAAGCCAGGGAAGAATATTTTGATCCATCGCGCTCGGGCCTTCACGGCCATCCACAACGAATAGCACCAGATCGGCCTCATCGACTGCGGCGCGCGATTGTTTCGCCGTTGCACCGGCCAGGCCTTCTTCGTCACCGGATAAACCGCCGGTATCGCAAACGATAAACGGCAGGTTTTCTATCAAGCGGCAAAAGCCGTAATTGCGATCACGGGTAACGCCCGGTTCGTCATGAACCAGGGCATCTCGCGTACGCGTCAACCCATTGAATAATGTGGACTTGCCGACGTTAGGCCGTCCGACCAAGGCTACCATCGGCAATATCATTATTGATCCAATTTATAGGCTGCTAATTCGCCTTCAGTAGTTAATGCATACAACACGCCCGCATCGGAAATGACGGGAGTGCCACGCAAGAAGGCATTTTGAACTCTGACGCGTGCAACCAATTCGCCGTTTTCGAGCTTCATCCAGTGCAGATATCCATCCAGATCGCCGACCACGGCATAGTTGCCCTGGATCACTGGAGTAGTCAGCATGCGGCGTTGCAGGTCTTCCTGTCTCCAGACACCGGAGCCATCGGTACGGTTGATGCCATGCACAACACCTTGTTTGTCGGAGACGATTACAAGATTCTCGTTCATCGCCAAGCCGCCATAGCTGCCGATATCGCGTGTCCACATTGGACGGCCATTGTTCAAGGACAATGCCATGCTTTGACCATGGAAACTGGTAGCGAAAACCGCTTCTCCACCTACCTGGATTTCACCGTC
Source organism: Arenimonas sp. (assembly GCA_050737875.1). Classification (GTDB taxonomy): domain Bacteria; phylum Pseudomonadota; class Gammaproteobacteria; order Xanthomonadales; family Xanthomonadaceae; genus Arenimonas. The sequence continues at coordinate 2,869 of JBOHYG010000059.1, forward strand.
GATGTCGGCAGTGCGATCCAGTTCGGTACGGCCGTCTGGATCGGCAACCGATTGTTCCCAACCTTGCAGACCATCGACGATACGCAGCATGACAACCGTGCCGTCTTCGTAACCGATGTATGCAACGCCATTGCCTTTGACCGGTGTACCGTTACCGCGAATGCTCAAGGTAGGCAGTGCACGATCGAATACCCATTTGCGAGTGCCGTCGGCGATGTCGAAACCGAACACGCGACCATCACTACCGCGAACGATCACGCGTTCATCGGCAACCAAAGGCGCGCTGATGACTTCGGAAGTAATTTTTGCAGACCATTTCTTGGCGCCGGTTTCGGAATCCAGCGCGACGACTTCACCGTTACGGCCGCCGACTACTGCCAGTCCACCGCCAACACCCACGCTACTGGTCAAGCCGGTTTCAAGCGAGCGGCTTTTCCAGAACAACAGGCGACTGCCGCTTGATTTCATTTCCAGCGCTTTGGTTTCCCAAAGTGTTTTGCCAGTCGATGCATCGAGTGCACTAACGCGGCCGTTATCGTCGACGACCAATACCTTGTTGCCATCGAGTGCCGGTTTTTGACGCAGCCATAATTTGCCTTCGCCATCACCAACGCTGGTCGACCATAGGCGTTTAACGGCAATGCTGTTTGCCATTTTCTTGAGTTCGGCAGGTTCGGATGCTGCATTTTTGGAACTACCGCCAAACCATCCCTTGATGGTCGAACAGCCGTTAAGCGTGAATGCAATCAGGAAAATCAAAGCAATACGTTGCAACATGGATCAAGCTCCCGGCTTAGCAGGCACAGTGCCACCTGCATCAATAAGTTTCAATTCGACAAGACTACGAATGGGCGCTGCTTCATCTAAAGCAGTGAGCGCTTTGACATAGGACTGGCTTGCAAGTTCCCGTTTACCCAAAGCCATTTGCGCATCGCCGCGAATTTCTTCCAGCGATGCTGCATACGTACTATCTTTGACGTTTTCGAGTTGTTTGAGCGCGAGTTCGGCTTTACCGTCGATCAGATGCAAGCGCGCGATGCGCAATTGGTAGAGCTCCTTGATCTGTCCTTCGGCTGTTTTCGCCAGATTGGCTTCAAGCAGTTTCAAAGCGTCGGCGTTTTTTCCGCTCGCTTGTAGAAGTTCGGCTTGACGCAATACCGCAAAGTTCAAGTAAGGCGTATCTGCATACTTCGATTCAAGCAGGGCAAGAACGATTTTCGTCTTGGTGACGTCGCTCTTTCCCGCCGCATCGGTAAATGCTTGATATTGCATAGCGGCTTCGTTTTGATGTTTGTCGCCGTTACCTTGCCACCATTGGTAGGCAAATATGCAACCCAGACCAAGTGCCACACCCGTGATCAATGAGCCACTGTTTTCCTTGAACCAGGTTCTTACGCGTTCGCCTAATTCGTATTCGTCAATTTGATGATTGGACATAATTCTCTAATCTGCCACGGCAGTAAAAATAAAAAATTGTTGAGTAATGATTCTGCAGGTTATTGCGCTGCGGATTTAGCGACCAAGCTGCCGTCGGCCATAATATTAAACCGCGCGACATTATCCTGCTTGAATATGCTGAAATCGACTGGCTGGCCATTCCGAAGGATTTGCACCTGGTCGGCATTGCCAATGGTAACACTCGCGATTTGACCTGCGCTGTATTGTTTTACAGTGCCTGAACTGACTATGCCGTTCTCGATGCGACGACCATCGGTTCCGACGATTTCGATCCAGCTGTCGGCATTGACGCGAATTTCCCAACCACCTGCATTCGTGCCCGGAGTCATTGGAGCAATACTGGCCATGACGGGGGCTTGATTGGCATTGTCGGAAACTTGTTGAGCCGCGGTCGACTGTTGAGGCACATCGGTTGATGGCGACACCGCCTGCGTTTGCATTTGAACATCCAACGGCAATGATTCGTTACGCGTTGCCGGCACCTGGAAATGCATGATGAGCATGACAATCGAAGCCACGATCACGATGGTGATTGCAAAATATCCAAGCGTGGTCAAGGTTTTATCGATATCGCGACGCACAGGTTTTTCGCTTAATAATTTCATCGTTGAAGCAGGCGCAGGATCGAAACTGACATCGTTTACCATGCTCACGGGCAAATCGAGCAACTTCAGATAGCTGGTCAAATAACTGCGTGCATAAATCGGCGCGCCGAGTTTTTTCCAGTCCTCTCGCTCGAGGGCTTCGATTACATCAGCCGGCAATTTCAAGCGCGCCGAAGCGTCGCTCGCTTTCATGCCTCTCTTTTCGCGGGCGTGTTTGAGTTGTAATCCAACTGGTTCGGCGAACAGTGTTTCTTGATAGGCGTTATCGTTCATGGCTTCTTCTGCCCCTCTCCCTTGGGCGGTTGAATTTGAGATTGCAACACGATGTCTAATTTTTTCTGGTACTGAGCTGCTGCCCGGTCGTCGCCGGCTGATTTTTCTACTTGTTGCGCGAGTTGTAGCATTGAAGGATGCAAGGGGCCCAATGATTCGAGGCGCTGAATAAAGGCGCGGGCTTCCATGAACTCGGATTGATTGAACTTGATATGCGCCATGATCGCCAATGCGGTGACGCTGGCAGGATTCATTGCCAGTGCTGCCCTGGCGCGCTTTTCAGCCAATTCGATATTCTTGCTTTCATAAGAACATCGAGCTGCGTTTTCGAATGCCAGATAGCCAAATGGGTAATTATTGTCTCTCACCGCGCGGGCGAAGCTTGCATCTGCTTGTTCGTACTGCTTGAGTCCGCATAAATGCATTGCATATGCGTTCAGCACGTATCCGTTATCTGGCGATAAAGCGACAGCCTTGCTGTAGGAGCTGGCCGCTTTCTTCGCCTCACCTGTGCTTTCTAGGATGAAGGCCTTCACCATGTGGGGAACACCGGATTTCGGATTGGACGAAATTGCGGTCTCGGCGTATTTGAGCGCCTCTTTGTACTGCTTCTTGCCGATGTGTTCCTGGGCTAATGAAATCGCAACTTGCCCTGCGTAGGAAAGCGGCTGCTCGGCACTTATCACTGAAGCTGATTGATTCTGGGCTTGTCCGAAACAAACAGAGCCCCCCGCCAGCAGGAGCGTTACAAGTATCGAATGAACGGCAAACTTACGCCGCATCATTCAATCCCTGCGCTTCAAGTTTGCGCTTGAATTCGGACTGGCGACGGGTTTTATCCATTACCTGCCCTTTCAATTGGCCGCAAGCAGCATCGATATCGTCGCCACGTGTGCGACGGACCATGGTCAGCACGTCGTTGTCGAGCAGGATTTTCTGGAAGGAGCGGATATCTTCTTCGGCAGAACGTTCGAAACGTGTTCCAGGGAACGGGTTGAACGGTATCAGATTGATTTTAGCAATGTCGTTACGCTGGGCTTTCGAGTGAAGTGCATGCACCCACTTGACCAGCTGTCGCGCCAATGCGGGTGTGTCGTTGACGCCTTTCATCATCGTGTATTCGAAAGTGATCGAAGTGCGTGGCTTGCGGTCGGCATAGCGAATGCAGGCGTCCATCAATTCGGCGAGCGGATATTTTTTGTTGAGCGGTACCAGTTCGGTACGCAGCTCGTCGTTCGCGGCGTGCAATGAAACTGCCAGCGAAACGTCGCTTTCAATCGAGAGACGATCGATCATAGGCACCAAACCGGCAGTCGATAATGTGACGCGCTTGTTGGCAAGACCGAATCCGAGGTCGTCGCGCATGATGCTCATCGCGCGTACGACATTGTCGAAATTCAACAGTGGCTCACCCATCCCCATCATCACGACATTGGTGAGTTTGCGCTGCTGGTGGACCTGGTTGCCGAGCGCTTTAGCAGCAACCCAGACCTGGCCGATGATTTCAGCGGTGGAAAGATTGCGATTAAAACCTTGCGTTGCAGTCGAACAGAACTGGCAGTTCAAACCACAACCGACCTGGCTTGATACGCAAAGCGTACCGCGGCCTTTGTCGGGAATAAAAACCGTCTCGACGGCATTGCCGGTATCCATGCCGAGCAACCATTTCTGGGTGCCGTCGAGCGAAGGTTTGTCGAACATGGTTTGCGGCGGACGAACTTCGGCTTGTTCAACCAACTTGGCGCGCAGAGCTTTGCCAAGGTCGGTCATTTCCTCGAAGTTGTCGACGTGACGATGGTAAATCCACTTCATCACCTGCTCGGCACGAAAACGCTTTTCGCCCAGGCTGGTGAAAAATTCCACCATGCCTGTGCGGTCGAGATCGAGCAAATTGATTTTGGATTTAACTTCGGTCACGGTTTTCTCTTTAAAACTCAGCGCGGGCAAAGTTCGGTAGCGGCAAAGAAATACGCGGTTTCAATCGCGGCATTTTCCAGGCTATCGGAACCATGCACGGCATTGGCATCGATGCTTTCGGCAAAATCTGCACGGATGGTTCCGGCAGCAGCTTCTTTTGGATTGGTGGCGCCCATCAGGTCACGGTTTTTCTGAACGGCGTTGTCGCCTTCCAGAACCTGGATCATCACGGGACCGGAAATCATGAATTCAACGAGAGCGTTGAAGAAAGGACGTTGGCTGTGCACTGCATAGAAACCTTCGGCTTCTTTGCGAGACAGGTGCTTCATTTTTGCAGCGACAACTTTCAAGCCGGCATTTTCAAAACGGGCATAAATTTGGCCAATTACGTTCTTCGCAACGGCATCAGGTTTGATAATTGAAATGGTGCGTTCCAGCGCCATGGTGCAACTCCAGTGTCTAAGGGTTTGAGAGCCGCTAAATTTACCATAAAAAGCCCAATTAAACACGCACTTAGCGCGAATTCTGAAAGTTCTGTCACGTTCCTGGTCAGCTTGTGGTGACGACCAAGATGAGCATCTGCCGACTTGACCCAACAAGCGTTCGAATTTAAGCTTGAAACATTCGTTTGAATCAAACGCTGGACATAGAGTGCTTTATGCCGACCACCCACTTCAATACCAAAGATCGCATCCTCGGAGCTGCCGAAGAATTATTCGCCCAATTCGGATTTGCCGGCACGTCACTACGACAAGTGACCAGTCGTGCAGACGTCAATATCGCAGCCGTGAACTATCACTTCGGCTCGAAAGAAAACCTCGTCAACGAAGTCTTCCGTCGCCGGATGGATGAGATGAGCGAACGTCGCTTGAACCAGTTGCGCGAGGCTCTGGAAGAAAAACCAGGTGACCTGGAGGCCATATTGGCGGCCTTTATCCAGCCCGCTCTCGCGCTCACCTATGATCGTCATGGTTCTGCGTTCGTACGTGTCCTGGCTCGTGCATACGCTGAAAAAAATGATGGTTTGCGTAAATTTCTTTCCGATAACTACGGACAGGTTTTGCGTGAGTTTGCCAAGGCCCTGGCTGCCTGCCTTCCGAACCTGGCTAAAGAAGACCTCTATCTGAGGCTCGATTTCACTGCAGGTGCACTGACCTACGCAATGGCTGATTTTGGCTTGATCAAGCGTCCGGCAGGCGTATCCGACCGTGCCCATGCCGATAAAGCGGCTCAGGGCCTTATTCGATTTGCAGCTGCCGGTTTACGGGCAGCCTGATTTTTTCTGATTCACAACCCGGAGTTTTACATGTCACAGCTTCGCATCCGTAAAGTCGCCGTCCTCGGCGCTGGCGTGATGGGCGCGCAAATTGCCGCCCACTTGGTCAATGCCAATGTAGATACCATCCTCTTCGATCTGCCTGGTAAAGACGGCGAAAAGAATGGCATCGTGAATAAAGCCATCGCCAATTTAGGTAAGCTCTCACCGGCTCCATTGGCTTCAAAAGACAAAGCGGCAGCCATTGTTGCAGCTAACTACGACGAGCATCTGGAATGGCTGCAAGGCTGCGATTTGATTATCGAAGCAATTGCCGAGCGCTTGGACTGGAAGAAAGATCTATACGCCAAAATCCTGCCATACGTAAACAAGAATGCGATTCTGGCTTCGAATACTTCCGGCTTATCAATCAATATTTTAGCAGATATTCTTGATGAATCACTTCATCACAGATTCTGTGGTGTCCACTTCTTCAACCCGCCTCGCTACATGCATCTCGCCGAGCTGATTCCCTGCAAAGACACCGATAAAGCTGTGCTTGAAGGTCTTGAATCCTTCCTTGTCACTACGCTCGGTAAAGGCGTGGTTTACGCCAAAGACACACCAAACTTCATCGGGAACCGGATTGGTGTTTTCTCGATTCTCTCGACCTTGCACCACACGGCTGCTTTCGGCCTGGGCTTCGATGAAGTAGATGCGCTGACAGGTCCATTACTTGGTCGTCCCAAGTCTGCGACATACAGAACTTCCGATGTCGTCGGTCTGGACACCATGTCGCATGTGATCAAAACCATGGCAGATACTTTGCCAAACGATCCCTGGAAAGAGTATTTCAAGGCACCAGATTGGTTGCAGGCCTTGATTGCGAAAGGAGCGCTCGGCCAAAAAACCGGCGCAGGCATCTTCCAAAAACGCGGCAAGGACATCGTTGTGCTGGATTTGAAAGCACAAGACTATCGCCCTGCTACTGGCGAAGCGGCACCGGAAATCGTCGAAATTCTGAAGATCAAAAACCCGGCCGAGAAGTTTGCAAAACTACGCGCCAGCGAGCATAAACAAGCGCAATTCCTGTGGGCCTGTTTCCGCGATTTATTCCATTACAGCGCCTATAACCTGGCCGATATCGCCGATACTGCACGTGACGTGGACTTGGCGATTCGCTGGGGTTACGGCTGGGCGCAAGGTCCATTCGAGTCCTGGCAGTCGGCTGGCTGGAAACAAGTGATCGGCTGGATTCAGGAAGATATCGCCGCCGGCAAGTCCATGAGCTCGGCAGCCTTGCCAGCCTGGGTTAGTGCTCGCGATGGCGTGCATGAAGCAGCAGGCAGCTTCAGTCCGGAACAAAACAAAATTGTCGGACGTTCAAGCAATCCGGTTTATGCACGTCAACGTTTCCCGGATCCCGTACTTGGCGAAAGCTTCTCGGCCGGCGAAACCGTATTTGAAACCGATGCTGTCCGCATGTGGCATGACGGTGATGGCGTTGCAGTGCTGAGCTTCAAGACCAAGATGAATACCGTTAGTGATGGTGTACTGTCCGGAATCCTGCAAGCAATCGATATCGCCGAAAAAGATTTCACCGGCATGGTGATCTGGCAAAGCAAGGACACCTTCTCGGCCGGTGCCGATTTGTCTGGTGCGATGCAAAGCCTGAAAGATGGAAAGCTGAAAGAATTTGAATCGATGGTTGCCAACTTCCAGGCCACCAGCCAGCGGATCAAGTACTCACTGGTGCCAGTCGTTGCCGCAGTACGTGGTTTGGCGTTGGGCGGCGGTTGTGAATTCCAGATGCATTCGACTCGCACAGTGTTTTCGCTGGAAAGCTATATCGGCCTGGTTGAAGCCGGAGTCGGCTTGCTGCCTGCCGGTGGCGGTTTGAAAGAAATCGCGACCCGCGTTGGTCTGGCCGCTGGTCAAGGTGGCGATGTATTCGCCGGTTTGAAGCCTTACTTCGAAGCCATCGCAATGGGCAAAGTCTCCGCCTCGGCGCTTGAAGCGAAAGAACTGAAACTCGCTCGCGAGAATGACGTGGTCATCTTCAATGCCTACGAATTGCTGCATGTCGCCAAACAGCAGGTAAAAGCATTATCGGAATCGGGCTATCGCCCTGCTCTGCCGGCACGACAAATTCCGGTAGCGGGTGACGTCGGCATCGCGACCTTCAAGATGATGCTGGTCAATATGCTTGAGGGTCGTTTTATCTCCGAGCACGACATGGAAGTTTCAACACGTATTGCGACGGTGCTGTGCGGTGGCAATGTCGATCGCGGTTCATTGGTCGATGAGGAATGGTTGCTGAAACTGGAACGCGAGCATTTCATCGCGCTGGCTTTGATGCCGAAAACCCAGGAACGCATCATTTATATGCTGCAAAACGGCAAACCACTTCGCAACTAAGCGCACGAGATCAGGAGAATCAAAATGTCCAAACAAATTCAAGAAGCCTATATCGTTGCCGCTACCCGCACACCAGTCGGCAAGGCGCCACGTGGCATGTTCCGCAACACCCGTCCGGATGAAATGCTGGCCCATGTTCTGAAAGCCGTCATTGCGCAGGGCCCCGGCATTGATTCTAGCCGTATCGAAGATGCCATTATTGGTTGCGCGATGCCGGAAGGCGAGCAAGGCATGAACGTGGCGCGCATCGGCTTGTTACTCGCAGGCTTGCCTAATGTGATTGCCGCACAAACGATCAATCGTTTCTGTTCGTCAGGTGTACAAGCAGTTGCGCTCGCAGCCGATCGCATTCGCCTCGGCGAGGCTGATCTGATGCTGGCCGGTGGCACCGAAAGCATGAGCATGGTGCCGATGATGGGCAACAAGATCGCGATGAGTCCGAAAGTTTTCGAAGACGACAATA